>NZ_JBHTBH010000038.1:0-508 GCF_042664915.1 Marinactinospora rubrisoli | reverse complement strand
ATTTAATGAAATTTTTATTTACCTAAACCTGTTAGGAATTCAACAGTTTCTGGGTCGTAATGTGAGAAGAACAAACTTTGTTCTTGATCAAGTTGAGAAATTTTATTCATGTCCTCATTTGTTAATTCAAAATCAAAGACATCGAAATTCTGGATCATGCGCTCTTTCGTTACCGTTTTAGGAATTACAACTACATTGCGTTGAATGAGATAACGCAGTGCTACTTGCGCAACAGATTTATTATACTGCTCCCCAACCTCTTTTAGAGTTTCATTAGTAAAGAAATCATTTTTCCCTTCAGCAAAAGGACCCCAGGACTCGATTTGAGTACCGACCTTCTCCATTATCTTTTGTGCTTCCTTTTGTTGGTTGAAGACATGTGTTTCCACTTGGTTAACCATTGGAGTGATTTCGCTAAATTGAGCGATATCGATGAACCGATCAGGATAGAAATTACTTACCCCGATAGCTTTGATTTTTCCTGCTTTATAATACTCTTCCATAGCAC
>NZ_JBHTBH010000037.1:0-525 GCF_042664915.1 Marinactinospora rubrisoli | reverse complement strand
GTGTTCCCTTGTTTGTCGACTTCTATTCGTGGCCGACTTTATTAATTATCATTGGCGCCGCACTACTATTGCATGCTTATCTTGCGAAAGATCATAAAAACTTATTCGCTGGCTATTTTATTCTTGGCTTAGGCAAAACACTGGGACTGGCTGGAATCGTTATAGACGGTGTGATAAGAGATATAAAGGGCAGCATTGCGCTCGACTTTCCGGTCTTTTGCAAAGGAACGACTACTTGTGCGAGTAAAAAGAATACAAAAGGTGTGATCAATAGTCCAATAGTTTGCGGAGGAGTGGAAGTCAATCCGGGGGATTATATTATTGGCGATGTTGACGGTGTTGTAGTGGTACCGCAAGCTGATGCTGACGATGTAAGAGTGAAAACACTAGAAAAATTGGAAAAGGACGAAAAACGGGAAAATAGCGTTGGGCAAGACCCAGCTGCGGCTAGAAAGTATATCGAGGATTTTTTGTCAAAAGTAGAATCCACAATTTCTAATTAAAGCTAGAATTGAAAGAGGTAAG
>NZ_JBHTBH010000036.1:0-545 GCF_042664915.1 Marinactinospora rubrisoli | reverse complement strand
ATCAAGACGAAAGAAGAAGTTGATCTGCTTCGGGAGTCTTATTTCTTTACTGACAATGATGTAGAATTCCATCTGAAGCTTGAGACAAAGATCTCCAGACTTATCAAACAGCTTGAAACGCTGCAACAAGAGATCAATGATGAGCTTGTATCACATGCAAAGCTGAAAGAAGAGCTGGAAACGGGCTTCCGTGAACTGAGTGCTATAGAAGAAGAACACGAGGCAATCCGTGAAAAGATCAAGACATTGCGAAAAGATGAATTGGAAGCAAAAGAGAAAATAGCTGACATGCGGCAAAAGCTATACGATGTAAATCGTAAACTGCAAAAAAGTAATATCCCAGGTGTACAGCAGGAAGTCTGGCAGAAGGTAGAAGAGAGCCAGGAGAAAACTGCCCTCACAATGGAAGTGCTCGAGGCACATCCTCTAGATATGGCTGAGGTCCGCACACATCTGCAGGAAGCAGAGGAAGTTACCAATGCAACGATCGAAAAAATTGAGCATTTACTAGAACAAGCTTATTTGGCAGAAGTAGTGATTCAGTA
>NZ_JBHTBH010000035.1:0-566 GCF_042664915.1 Marinactinospora rubrisoli | reverse complement strand
GAAAAAATTCATGGTGAGCTGTTGATGGGCACCTTCGGGGATCGCGTTGTCGAGTGGGCTGCTTGCTGGGCGCTGATCTTAATCATTACTGGCGTTTACTTAGGCTGGCCTAAAATGAAAGGAAAATCGAAAATCTTTGGAGTCCTTATCCCCCGCTTGAATAAAGGGAAAAAACTGCGGGCACGTGACTTGCACGTGGTACCTGCATTCTGGATTTCGTTAGGTCTGCTATTTCTGATTCTTACAGGATTGCCTTGGTCAGGATTATGGGGAAACAATTTCCAAACGCTTGCTACAAATGCAGGTGTCGGCTATCCGCCTTCTGTGTGGGTTGGTGATGCTCCTGCTTCCGACGTGAAAACAAAGGAAATCGCAGATGTGCCTTGGTCAGCGGAGAATCTACCAGTCCCTATTTCTACAAATCAGCAATATACACAGCTTTCCGTCGATGATGTTGTGTCGATAGCTGAAGAAGAAGGCGTGAAACCAGGCTACAATATCATGATTCCGCAAACGCAGGATGGTGTATTTACTTTATCTGCTTTCCCGCCGCATGCTCGTGATGA
>NZ_JBHTBH010000034.1:0-578 GCF_042664915.1 Marinactinospora rubrisoli | reverse complement strand
GGATGACTAAAAAGTTTCCCGAAAAAAGGAAGAAGTAAAGTCGCCACAAGCATAATTAAATACCCAAGCATAGAGCGATAAGTAAAATCTTGATACATGGAATTATAAACATAAGGAGAACAATATAAACAAACTATCAGAATACCAACTACTGCTTTTTTCATATTCTCACTCACTTTGTGTCTCATAATGTATATTAAATTTATTGAATATCATATTATATCATTTATGTAATCATCTGGTAATAAGTTGAAACTTGTAATATCCTTTCTACGTATAAAAGAGAAAAGATAAAGGGAGTGGCATACATGCGTGAAAGAGGTTGTGTAAAATGCGGCGGTACGGAGGTTTCACAAAAGGAAGTTGCGATGACAGGGACTGGTCTATCAAAATTATTTGATGTACAGCACAATCAATTTTTGGTGATTTCGTGTACACAATGTGGTTATTCGGAATTTTATAATAAGCAATCCTCAGAAGGCAGTAATATTTTGGATCTATTTCTTGGTTAAAAGCTATCCGATTCGGATAGCTTTTTGTTACCAAAGGAACAGGGGCTACTCTCGTCTTGTTTTTAA
>NZ_JBHTBH010000033.1:0-624 GCF_042664915.1 Marinactinospora rubrisoli | reverse complement strand
GTTCTCGTAATACAGCCGGAGCCGTCGGCCGGGATCGCCCGGGTCGAGCGGAGGGCGGGGAAGTGGGACCGTGGGAGGGGCGCCAACCATGACAAGAGCAACAGCCGGAAGCACACCCGGGTTACGCTGGGTGCCGCCACGAACGCGCAGCGCAGCACCCGCCGTTCACCGCCCGTCTCCGGGCCGGTGTACGACACGGAGGGCCGGTCGGTGTCCAGGTCGTGCAGCCGTACGTCCTGCACGCCGAAGCGGATGTCCCCGCCGCGCACGTCGGCGTACTCCCGCACCAGGTCCGTGACCAGCAAGGGCTGCGGATAGACGATGTGGTCGTATCCCTGGTGGGCCCACATCGGCTGGATGACGGGGCATTCCTCGATGAGATAGGACAGGCATCCCTCGAACGCCTTGCGGGGGTCGACGCACGGGTTGCGGGACACCATGCGGTCGAGGAACGTGCGGATCGTGGAATCCACCGCGGCACGGTATCCGGGATCGTCGCGGTAGGCGTCGCGGACGCGACGCAGGAAGCGCGGGTAATCCGGGTCCCGCAGCGCCTCGTCCCAACGGAGCACGTCGTTGGGCACGCTCAGCCGGCCGAGGGTCTTGCTGTTGCGCTCCAGCCAG
>NZ_JBHTBH010000032.1:0-650 GCF_042664915.1 Marinactinospora rubrisoli | reverse complement strand
ATAACAGTTCCATCCGGAAGGCCAGTCCATTCTTCTTCAGATGCTTCCTTCAACAAACTATCTCCATCAAGCGGATCAGTTGTCATCTGTATTTCTCCATCGATCCACTTCCAGCCTGCGTCTGGTTTGTCAGCATAAATTTCAATTCCATTTCCATCGGGATCATTAAGATAAATGGCTTCACTGACCCCATGGTCTGATGCCCCAAACGGCACTCGATTCAGCACATAAAATTTCACGACATCAGCCAAATCAGCTCTGGTCGGAAGAAGTAACGCAAAATGATATAAACCTGCATGACGGTCCGGCATTCTTTGAAGATTTTGACCTTCCTCTAGATAAAGCAGGATTGTGTTTCCAGTTCCAAGCGTTGCCTTTCCTTGTTCTTCTTCTATAATGTTTAAGCCAATAACTTTTGTATAGTAAGCAACAGATTGTGCCAAATCTGCTACGCGTAATTTTACTTGTCCAATGTATGTCTGTGGTGGTTGTTGGTAGTGCATACAAGCTCCCCCTCTATACTTACTTTATGTAAGTAAGTATATTTTAGATATCTATTTACGTCAAGTAACAAAAAAAGAACACCACATTTACGTGGTGTTCTTCTTATTTATGGCATTAATAGACCAACAATCGTTGCAGATAGGAAG
>NZ_JBHTBH010000031.1:0-801 GCF_042664915.1 Marinactinospora rubrisoli | reverse complement strand
ATACGTTCCCGGGCCTTGTACACACCGCCCGTCACACCACGAGAGTTGGTAACACCCGAAGTCGGTGAGGTAACCTTTTAGGAGCCAGCCGCCGAAGGTGGGATCAATGATTGGGGTGAAGTCGTAACAAGGTAGCCGTACCGGAAGGTGCGGCTGGATCACCTCCTTTCTAAGGATAATTGGAACTACTACTTCGTAGTAGACATCGTGATTGGTTGTTTGTTCAGTTTTGAGAGATCAATCTCTCTTGTGAACCTTGAAAACTAGATAAGAAACAACAATGCCAAAACATCAAACTTTAAAGCCGACAATTATTGTCGCGATTTATAGATTTATCATGCGTTATTAGTTAAGTGAAGAAGGGCGCACGGTGGATGCCTTGGCACTAGGAGCCGATGAAGGACGGGACTAACACCGATATGCTTCGGGGAGCTGTAAGTAAGCTTTGATCCGAAGATTTCCGAATGGGGGAACCCGCTATCCGTTATTGGATAGTACGTATTACTGAATACATAGGTAATACGAGGCAGACCCGGGGAACTGAAACATCTCATTACCCGGAGGAAGAGAAAGCAAATGCGATTTCCTGAGTAGCGGCGAGCGAAACGGAATTAGCCCAAACCAGAAGGCTTGCCTTCTGGGGTTGTAGGACACTCCTTTGGAGTTACAAAGAAACCATATAGACGAAGCGGCTTGGAATGGCCCGCCATAGAAGGTAAGAGCCCTGTACTTGAAATGTGGTTTCCTCCGGAGTGTATCCTGAGTACGGCGGAACACGTGAAATTCCGTCGGAATCCGGGA
>NZ_JBHTBH010000030.1:0-956 GCF_042664915.1 Marinactinospora rubrisoli | reverse complement strand
CTCGACTCCTATGTGATCGGTCAGGAGCAGGCGAAGAAGGCGTTGTCGGTCGCGGTCTATAACCATTACAAGCGGGTGCGGTCGGAGAGTGATCGTCCGCGTGATGAGGATGTGGAGATCGCGAAGTCGAACATCCTGTTGCTGGGGCCGACGGGGTCGGGGAAGACGTTGCTGGCGCAGACGCTGGCGAAGATTCTGAATGTTCCGTTCGCGATCGCGGATGCGACGGCGCTGACGGAGGCGGGGTATGTGGGGGAGGATGTCGAGAACATCCTGCTGAAGTTGATCCAGGCGGCCGATTATGACGTGAAGAAGGCCGAGACGGGGATCATCTATATCGATGAGGTCGACAAGGTCGCGCGTAAGAGTGAGAATCCGTCGATCACGCGTGATGTGTCGGGTGAGGGTGTGCAGCAGGCGCTGTTGAAGATCCTGGAGGGGACGACGGCGAGTGTGCCGCCGCAGGGGGGCCGCAAGCATCCGCATCAGGAGTTCATTCAGATCGATACGACGAATGTGTTGTTCATCTGTGGTGGGGCTTTCGCGGGTTTGGAGCGGATCATCGAGTCGCGGGTGGGCCGGCAGGGGATGGGGTTCAACGCGGTGTTGCGGTCGAAGCGGGAGCTGGACGCGGCGGATCAGTTCTCGGATGTGATGCCGGAGGATCTGCTGAAGTTCGGGATGATTCCGGAGTTCGTGGGGCGGTTGCCGGTGATCACGAGTGTGCACAATCTGGATCGGGGGGCGTTGATCCGGATTTTGACGGAGCCGCGTAATGCGCTGGTGAAGCAGTATCAGCGGTTGTTCGAGTTGGACAATGTGGAGTTGGAGTTCAGTTCGGACGCGTTGGACGCGATCGCGGAGCAGGCGATCATTCGGGGTACGGGTGCGCGGGGGTTGCGGGCGATCATTGAGGAGGTGTTGTTGTCGGTGATGTACGAGGTCCCCAGCCGCGA
>NZ_JBHTBH010000029.1:0-957 GCF_042664915.1 Marinactinospora rubrisoli | reverse complement strand
GGCGGCCACACCCCCGCCGACTCCTACCTCAACATCGACAAGATCCTCACCATCGCCGAACAGACAGGCGCCGACGCCGTCCACCCCGGCTACGGCTTCCTCGCCGAAAACGCCGACTTCGCCCAAGCCGTCATCAACGCCGGACTCACCTGGATCGGCCCACCCCCCGAAGCCATCCGCGCCCTCGGCGACAAAGTCCGCGCCCGCCACATCGCCCAAAAAGTCGGCGCCCCCCTCGTCGCCGGCACCCCCGACCCCGTCTCAGGCGCCGAAGAAGTCGTGGCCTTCGCCCAAGAGCACGGCCTGCCCATCGCCATCAAAGCCGCCTTCGGCGGCGGCGGACGCGGCCTCAAAGTCGCCCGCACCCTCAACGAGGTCACCGACGCCTACGACTCCGCCGTCCGCGAAGCCGTCACCGCGTTCGGCCGCGGCGAATGCTTCGTCGAGCGCTACCTCGACCGCCCCCGCCACGTCGAAACCCAATGCCTGGCCGACACCCACGGCAACGTCGTCGTCGTCTCCACCCGCGACTGCTCCCTGCAGCGCCGCCACCAAAAACTCGTCGAAGAAGCCCCCGCCCCCTTCCTCACCCCCGAACAGGTCGAACTCCTCTACACCTCCTCCAAGGCCATCCTGCGCGAAGCCGGCTACACCGGCGCCGGCACCTGCGAATTCCTCGTCGGCGCCGACGGCACCATCTCCTTCCTCGAAGTCAACACCCGCCTGCAGGTCGAACACCCCGTCACCGAAGAGGTCTCCGGCATCGACCTCGTCCGCGAAATGTTCCGCATCGCCGACGGCGAGCCCCTCGGCTACGACGACCCCGTCCCCCACGGCCACTCCCTCGAATTCCGCATCAACGCCGAAGACCCCGGCCGCAACTTCATGCCCGCCCCCGGCACCATCACCACCCTCGACCTGCCCGGCGGCCCCGGCGTGCGCGTGGACACCGGCTGC
>NZ_JBHTBH010000028.1:0-1370 GCF_042664915.1 Marinactinospora rubrisoli | reverse complement strand
TGAGGTCGCGGCGAAGGCTAAGGGGCTGAATTATGTGAAGCTGGACGGCCAGGTCGGGATCATCGGTAATGGTGCGGGTCTGGTGATGTCCACGCTGGACGTGGTGGCCTATGCCGGTGAGGCGCACGGGGGTGTGCGGCCGGCGAACTTCCTGGACATCGGTGGTGGCGCGTCGGCGGAGGTGATGGCCGCCGGGCTGGAGATCATTCTCGGGGATCCGGGGGTGAAGAGCGTGTTCGTGAACGTGTTCGGTGGGATCACCGCGTGTGACGCGGTGGCCAACGGGATCGTGGCGGCGCTGGAGTTGCTGGAGTCGCGTGGGGAGGACGTGTCCAAGCCGCTGGTGGTGCGTCTGGACGGCAATAACGCCGAGCTGGGCCGGGAGATCCTGGCGGGGCGGGCGCATCCGGCGGTGCGGCGGGTGGACACGATGGACGGCGCCGCGGCGCTGGCGGCCGAGCTGGCGAACGCGTAGGGAAGGGCGAAGGACTGTGGCGATCTTTTTGACCAAGGACTCGCGTGTCCTGGTGCAGGGCATGACGGGGTCGGAGGGTTCCAAGCACACCGCGCGGATGCTGGCGTCGGGGACGCAGGTCGTGGGTGGGGTGAATCCGCGTAAGGCGGGCACGTCGGTGGATTTCGGTGGTAGCGCGGTGCCGGTGTTCGGGTCGGTGGCCGAGGGTATGGCGGCCACGGGCGCGGATGTGTCGGTGATCTTCGTGCCGCCGCGGTTCGCCAAGGACGCGGTGGTCGAGGCGGTGGATGCGGGGATCGGTCTGGCGGTGGTGATCACCGAGGGGATTCCGGTGCATGACACCGCGGTGTTCTGGGCGCATGCGTGTGCGAAGGGCAATCGGACGCGGATCATCGGGCCGAATTGTCCGGGGCTGATTTCTCCGGGGCAGTCGAACGCGGGGATCATTCCGGCGGATATCGCTAAGCCGGGGCGGATCGGGTTGGTGTCGAAGTCGGGGACGCTGACGTATCAGATGATGTTCGAGTTGCGGGAGATCGGGTTCTCCACGGCGGTGGGGATCGGTGGGGATCCGGTGATCGGGACGACGCATATCGATGCTCTGGCGGCGTTCGAGGCGGATCCGGATACTGATGCGATCGTGATGATCGGTGAGATCGGTGGGGACGCGGAGGAGCGGGCGGCGGAGTTCATCCGTGAGCGTGTGTCGAAGCCTGTTGTGGGGTATGTGGCGGGGTTCACGGCTCCGGAGGGTAAGACGATGGGGCATGCGGGGGCGATCGTGTCGGGGTCTTCGGGTACGGCCGCGGCGAAGAAGGTGGCGTTGGAGGCTGCGGGGGTGCGGGTGGGTAAGACCCCGTCGGAGACCGCCGCTCTGGCCCGCCAACTCTTCTGA
>NZ_JBHTBH010000027.1:0-5001 GCF_042664915.1 Marinactinospora rubrisoli | reverse complement strand
GGGTTTCTGGGTGGTGGTTGTTCGGCCTTTGATGGAGAGTTTGATCCTGGCTCAGGACGAACGCTGGCGGCGTGCTTAACACATGCAAGTCGAGCGGTAAGGCCCTTCGGGGTACACGAGCGGCGAACGGGTGAGTAACACGTGAGTAACCTGCCCTTGACTCTGGGATAAGCCGGGGAAACCCGGTCTAATACCGGATATGACGTCTCACCGCATGGTGGGGTGTGGAAAGTTTTTTCGGTTGAGGATGGACTCGCGGCCTATCAGCTTGTTGGTGGGGTGATGGCCTACCAAGGCGATGACGGGTAGCCGGCCTGAGAGGGCGACCGGCCACACTGGGACTGAGACACGGCCCAGACTCCTGCGGGAGGCAGCAGTGGGGAATATTGCGCAATGGGCGGAAGCCTGACGCAGCGACGCCGCGTGGGGGATGACGGCCTTCGGGTTGTAAACCTCTTTTACCACTCACGCAGGCACCTGGTTTTCCGGGTGTTGACGGTAGGTGGGGAATAAGGACCGGCTAACTACGTGCCAGCAGCCGCGGTAATACGTAGGGTCCGAGCGTTGTCCGGAATTATTGGGCGTAAAGAGCTCGTAGGCGGCTTGTCGCGTCTGCTGTGAAAGTCCGGGGCTTAACTCCGGGTGTGCAGTGGATACGGGCTGGCTTGAGGTAGGTAGGGGAGACTGGAATTCCTGGTGTAGCGGTGAAATGCGCAGATATCAGGAGGAACACCGGTGGCGAAGGCGGGTCTCTGGGCCTTACCTGACGCTGAGGAGCGAAAGCGTGGGGAGCGAACAGGATTAGATACCCTGGTAGTCCACGCTGTAAACGTTGGGCGCTAGGTGTGGGGCCTTTCCACGGGTTCCGTGCCGTAGCTAACGCATTAAGCGCCCCGCCTGGGGAGTACGGCCGCAAGGCTAAAACTCAAAGGAATTGACGGGGGCCCGCACAAGCGGCGGAGCATGTTGCTTAATTCGACGCAACGCGAAGAACCTTACCAAGGTTTGACATCGCCGGTAAACCGCTGGAGACAGTGGGTCCTTCGGGGATCGGTGACAGGTGGTGCATGGCTGTCGTCAGCTCGTGTCGTGAGATGTTGGGTTAAGTCCCGCAACGAGCGCAACCCTTGTTCCATGTTGCCAGCACGTAGTGGTGGGGACTCATGGGAGACTGCCGGGGTCAACTCGGAGGAAGGTGGGGATGACGTCAAGTCATCATGCCCCTTATGTCTTGGGCTGCAAACATGCTACAATGGCCGGTACAGTGGGCTTGCGATGCCGTGAGGTGGAGCGAATCCCTAAAAGCCGGTCTCAGTTCGGATTGGGGTCTGCAACTCGACCCCATGAAGGTGGAGTCGCTAGTAATCGCGGATCAGCAATGCCGCGGTGAATACGTTCCCGGGCCTTGTACACACCGCCCGTCACGTCACGAAAGTCGGCAACACCCGAAACTTGTGGCCTAACCACGTTTGTGGGGGGAGTGAGTGAAGGTGGGGCTGGCGATTGGGACGAAGTCGTAACAAGGTAGCCGTACCGGAAGGTGCGGCTGGATCACCTCCTTTCTAAGGAGTCTTTGATAGCTGACCGTTTTTCCTGCATGGTTGGCGGACTCGTAAGTGGACCTGGTCTTCTTCCTCTTGTGGTTGAGGGTTCAGGATTGGCGCATACATGGAAACGAACTTCCCCTGGCTTTCGAAGAGGGTTGGGGGCGCGCTGTTGGGTGTCTGAGGATGCAACCGTTGGTTGTTTCCGGATGCCACTCTGGTGAAGACTTCCCTGGTGTTTTGGGCCTGGTGTTTTCGGGTCTGGTTGTTGGTGGGGTTGTTGTGGCTGGGTGTGTGGCTGGTGTTTTGATTCGTGGATAGTGTGCGCGAGCATCTTGTATCTGTGGTGGCCAAGTGATTGTGGCATACGGTGGATGCCTTGGCACCAGGCGCCGATGAAGGACGTGGGAGGCCGCGATAGTCCACGGGGAGTTGTCAACCGAGCTTTGATCCGTGGGTGTCCGAATGGGGAAACCTAGCCCGAGTTGTGTCGGGTTGCCGCTGCCTGAATGTATAGGGTGGTTGGTGGTGACGCGGGGAAGTGAAACATCTCAGTACCCGCAGGAAGAGAAAACAATTGTGATTCCCTGAGTAGTGGTGAGCGAAAGGGGATGTGGCTAAACCGTGCGCGTGTGATACTCGGCAGGGGTTGCGTGTGCGGGGTTGTGGGATGTGCTTTTTCTGAGTCTGCCGGCTTGGAGCGTTGATGCCGATGGTAGCTGAAGTCGTTGGGAAGCGGCGCCGTAGTGGGTGAGAGTCCCGTAGGTGAAGCTGTTGGCTGGGCGTGAGTGCAGTCCCGAGTAGCGCGGAGCTCGTGGAATTCCGTGTGAATCTGGCAGGACCACCTGCTAAGCCTGAATACGTCCTGGTGACCGATAGTGGACTAGTACCGTGAGGGAAAGGTGAAAAGTGCCCCGGTGAGGGGTTGTGAAATAGTACCTGAAACCGTGTGCTGTCAAGCCGTCAGAGCCTTTTTTGTGGGGTGATGGCGTGCCTTTTGAAGAATGAGCCTGCGAGTCATGGTGTGTGGCGAGGTTAACCCGGGTGGGGTAGCCGTAGCGAAAGCGAGTCTGAAGAGGGCGTTTGAGTCGCATGTTGTGGACCCGAAGCGGGGTGATCTACCCATGTCCAGGGTGAAGCGCGGGTAAGACCGTGTGGAGGCCCGAACCCACCAGGGTTGAAAACCTGGGGGATGAGGTGTGGGTAGGGGTGAAAGGCCAATCAAACTCCGTGATAGCTGGTTCTCCCCGAAATGCATTTAGGTGCAGCGTCGTGTGTTGCTTGCTGGAGGTAGAGCGACTGGTTGGTTGATGGGCCTGGTAAGGGTTACTGATGTCAGCTAAACTCCGAATGCCAGTATAGTTAGCGCGGCAGTGAGACTGCGGGGGATAAGCTTCGTAGTCGAGAGGGAAACAGCCCAGATCATCAGCTAAGGCCCCTAAGCGTGTGCTAAGTGGGAAAGGTTGTGGAGTTGCTGAGACAACCAGGAGGTTGGCTTAGAAGCAGCCATCCTTTAAAGAGTGCGTAATAGCTCACTGGTCAAGTGATTCTGCGCCGATAATGTAGCGGGGCTTAAGTACACCGCCGAAGCTGTGGGGCCCGGTCTTGTGCCGGGTTGGTAGGGGAGCGTCGTGCGTCCGGTGAAGCTGTGGGGTGACCTGTGGTGGAGGGTGTGCGAGTGAGAATGCAGGCATGAGTAGCGTAACCAACGTGGGAAACGTTGGCGCCGATTGACTAAGGGTTCCTGGGGCAGGTTAATCCGCCCAGGGTGAGTCGGGGCCTAAGGCGAGGCCGACAGGCGTAGTCGATGGATAACGGGTTGATATTCCCGTACCCGTTCATGCGCGTCCATACTGAACCCTTTGATGCTAACCGTTGCTGAGGTGGTTTCTTCTCTTCGGAGTTGGGATTGCTGAGGCTCGGGGCCCGATTTGGTAGTAGGTAAGTGATGGGGTGACGCAGTGGGGTAGCTCTACCGGGCGGTGGTTGTCCCGGGATAAGCGTGTAGGCTGGTGTGTTGGTAAATCCGCATGCTGTTAAGGCTGAGGCGTGATGTCGAGCCGTTTTTGGTGAAGTGAGTGATCCTGTGCTGTCGAGAAAAGCCTCTAGCGAGTGTGTGGGCGGCCCGTACCCTAAACCGACGCTGGTGGTCAGGTAGAGAATACTGAGGCGTTCGGGTGAACCATGGTTAAGGAACTCGGCAAATTGTCCCCGTAACTTTGGGAGAAGGGGAGCCCTGTCTGGTGATGAAACTTTGCTTTTGGAGCTGGGTGGGGTCGCAGATACCAGGGGGAAGCGACTGTTTACTAAAAACACAGGTCCGTGCGAAGTCGTAAGACGCTGTATACGGACTGACGCCTGCCCGGTGCCGGAACGTTAAGAGGACTGGTTAGCTCTTTTGGGGCGAGGCTGGGAATCTAAGCGCCGGTAAACGGCGGTGGTAACTATAACCATCCTAAGGTAGCGAAATTCCTTGTCGGGTAAGTTCCGACCTGCACGAATGGCGTAACGACTTCCCCGCTGTCTCAACCATGGGCCCGGTGAAATTGCACTACGAGTAAAGATGCTCGTTTCGCGCAGCAGGACGGAAAGACCCCGGGACCTTCACTATAGCTTGACATTGGTGTTTGGGATGGTTTGTGTAGGATAGGTGGGAGCCTGTGAAGCTTGGACGCTAGTTCGGGTGGAGGCGTTGGTGAAATACCACTCTGGCTGTTTTGGGCATCTAACCTTGGGCCGTGATCCGGTTCGGGGACAGTGTCTGGTGGGTAGTTTAACTGGGGCGGTTGCCTCCTAAAGGGTAACGGAGGCGCCCAAAGGTTCCCTCGGCCTGGTTGGTAATCAGGTGTTGAGTGTAAGTGCACAAGGGAGCTTGACTGTGAGACGGACGTGTCGAGCAGGTGCGAAAGCAGGGACTAGTGATCCGGCATCGGCGTGTGGAAGCGGTGTCGCTCAACGGCTAAAAGGTACCCCGGGGATAACAGGCTGATCTTCCCCAAGAGTCCATATCGACGGGATGGTTTGGCACCTCGATGTCGGCTCGTCGCATCCTGGGGCTGGAGTTGGTCCCAAGGGTTGGGCTGTTCGCCCATTAAAGCGGCACGCGAGCTGGGTTTAGAACGTCGTGAGACAGTTCGGTCCCTATCCGCTGCGCGCGTTGGAGACTTGAGGAGGGCTGTCCCTAGTACGAGAGGACCGGGATGGACGAACCTCTGGTGTGCCAGTTGTTCCGCCAGGGGCATGGCTGGTTGGCTACGTTCGGGAGAGATAACCGCTGAAAGCATCTAAGCGGGAAGCTTGCTTCGAGATGAGGTCTCCTTCCACCTTTGAGTGGGTAAGGTTTCCAGTGGATGACTGGGTTGATAGGCTGGGTGTGGAAGCACTGTGAGGTGTGGAGCTGACCGGTACTAATCGGCCGAGGGCTTGTCCGCCATGGATGCTGGGTGTTCGCGCACAC
>NZ_JBHTBH010000026.1:0-7011 GCF_042664915.1 Marinactinospora rubrisoli | reverse complement strand
GTGGGTAAGGTTTCCAGTGGATGACTGGGTTGATAGGCTGGGTGTGGAAGCACTGTGAGGTGTGGAGCTGACCGGTACTAATCGGCCGAGGGCTTGTCCGCCATGGATGCTGGGTGTTCGCGCACACGTTGTTTCTGCGGATCGTTGTAGGGTTACGGCGGTTTTGGCGAGAGGGAAATACCCGGTCCCATTTCGAACCCGGTCGTTAAGCTTCTCAGCGCTGATGGTACTGCCCTGTTGGGTGGGAGAGTAGGTCGCCGCCGGACATCTTTTTGGGGTCGCCCCTTTTGGGGCGGCCCCTTTTTTTGTTGTGGTGTGGTTGTGGTGTGGGGGGTGTTTGGGGGCGCCCCCTTTTTTGTGTCGCGGGTGGACGGACCGCTAATCGCCGATGAGTCGCTGACGCAGTTCGGCCGTCCATTCCACGTACTCGATCTCGGCGCCGTCGGCGTGGCGGGCGTACAGGAACCTACCCGTGGGTCCTGCCGTGATGGGGGTGGTGATTGCGGCGCCGGCGGCTTCGAGAGTCGTCTTGGTGTCGTCCAGGTCGTCGACCACCACGGTCGCCGAGGCGTGCGCGTACTTCGCGCGCTCGTCGGCCGGGCCGGCGATGACGAGAAGGTCGCCGAGCATCGCCAACTCGACGGCGTGGAACGACAGGCGTAGGTCTGGCTGCGCGTCAGTCAGCTCCTGCAGCAGTGGAAGGGCCTGGTCGAGGTCTTCAGTCCACACGCGTGCGTACGTCTTCAGGATGCTCATGAGCACTCCATACGGTGGGGTCCCGGCGAGCGGGCCGCGGACCGTGGTCGCTTCTGGTTACTCGGGAACCGTACGTAAGTAGGCTCTGAAGTGGAAGAACGCACTTTTCGGTGAGAGGGGCACCCTGTGGTGACCGAGCAGGCCACGCGGCGGGTGGACGAGGGGGACGTGCGGCGCGCCGACTCGCTCGCGCGGGAGATCTTCGTCGGAGTCGCCAACAAGTGGGCGCTGCTCATCATCAACGTCCTGGGCGACCGCACGTTGCGCTTCACCGAGCTGCGCGGCGAGATCGAGGGCATCAGCCACAAGATGCTCACCCAGACCCTGCGCGGGCTCGAACGTGACGGTGTGGTGCTGCGGACCGTACACCCCACCGTCCCGCCGCGGGTGGAGTACCGCCTCACCGAGGCGGGCGCGGCGTTGCGTGACACCGTCAACGGGATGTGCGCCTGGACTCGGCGGTACCTCGCCGAGATCGAGACGGCGCGACGTCGCTACGACGCCGATCACAGCGTCGGCTGACGAACGTCGGCGAACCGGCGGGGGCGGAGGTGGGCGGCCGTTCGGGCACGGGAGAATGGAACGGTGCTCCGGGCAGTCCTGCGTGCCCTCCCCACGATCTCGACAGGAGTCCACGTCCGTTGTCCCATCCGTCCGACGTCACCGACACCGACCGTCGTGATCTGCGTGCCGACTGCGCGAACTGCTTCGGGCTGTGCTGCGTCGCGCTGCCGTTCGCCGCGTCGGCCGACTTCGCCGTCGACAAGGCGGCCGGTGAGCCATGTGGGAATCTGCGGCCGGACTTCCGGTGCGGCATCCACGCCCGGCTGCGCGAGCGGGGATTCTCCGGCTGCACCGTCTTCGACTGCTTCGGCGCCGGCCAGCGCGTCTCGCAGGTCACCTTCGGCGGGCGCGACTGGCGCCGGGACCCGGAGACGGCGCGCCGGATGTTCGGGCTGTTCCCCGTCATGCGGCACCTGCACGAACTGCTGTGGTACCTGACGGAGGCGCTGGAGCTGCCGGCGGCCCGGCCGATGCGTGCCGAGCTGCGGCGGGCGTTCGACACCACCGAACGCGTCACCCGCGGCTCCGCCGAACAACTGCTCAGGACGGACGTACCCGCGCTCCGGGGCGAGGTCAACTCCCTGCTGCTTCGGGTCAGCGAGCTGGTCCGTGCCGGTGTCCCGGGCCGGAAACGGAACCATCGGGGTGCCGACCTCATGGGAGCGCGACTGCGCGGCGCCACGCTGCGTGGGGCGAACCTGCGCGGTGCCTACCTGATCGGTGCCGACCTCCGGGATGCCGACCTGCGCTCGGCCGACCTGATCGGGGCGGATCTGCGTGGCGCGGACCTGCGAGGCGCCGACCTCACCGGCAGTATCTTCCTCACCCAGCCGCAGGCCGACTCGGCGCGCGGCGATGCCGCCACGCGGCTGCCGGACGCGATCGGCCGGCCCGCGCACTGGTGACCGGCGCGGCGCACTGCGGCCCGCGTGCGGGCGTCATGTGCGGCTTCGGGGCGCCGCCTGCTCGTGTCGCGACAGCGAATCGCGACAGACCTTGATCAGGGCGTGGTTCCGACCATCCCCCTCGAATGGTCGGAACCACGGCCGTGAGCCGCGCGGCCAACTGGGGAAGTCGCGCCGGGCAGGGTGTTGACCGCGCGGCCGTCCTACTCCCGGAGTTCACCTGTGCGCGCTTGAGCACCCGCACCGACAGTCCGGCGGCGAGCGGCGGGTTCCGCGACTGCTGTTCGAGCTTCTCGGCCGTGTCACCGTGCAAAGTGGGTGCGAACAGCGAATCCCGGGTGCGATTGGTCGCCACCCACGCCGCCGGACGGCCGAGATCGTCAACGGAGCGCCACACGTTCCAGTTCGGATACTCGGCGTTCAAGCGGCGCAGAGTCTCAACGTCGTCGGACCGTTCGGGTTGGCCGGGCCAGACTCCGCAACGCGGCAAGGCCCTGGCGCTGGCGCCGAGCCGTCCAGGCGGCACGCTTGAGCTGCTCTCGAAGACCGATCCGCTCGGCCAGCTCTCAGCCGCGACCGGGCGACGTATTGGGCCCGAGTTCCTGGTGGCTGATAGCAAGCTGAACATTACGGAGGCCGAAGCCCCGTTCGGCACTATTTGGGCGGATTCGGCCAGCCCACAGCGACATGCACCGTCACGTCCCCTGTATCCACACCGGCCCGCCGGGCTCCTCAAGCCAAACCCGATGTTCCCCTTCGCGGGTGACGGTCAGCCCGAAGTCGGTGATCGGTGGACGCCCGTGCTCGAACCAGAAGGTGTGCGCCGCCTCGATCTCGTCCCATAGGCGTCGCTGACCGCCCTGTTCCACTCGTCCGTCCGGGTACAACCTGGCCCATGCCGAGCAGTTCAGCGCGGTCAGCCACACCACATGGTCTCCGCGCGGACCGTCCGGCCACGCCGCGCCCCACCGCCACGACGGCACCATCATGGCGAGTTGCGGACCGCACGTCTGGTCGAGCACGACCTCACGCGGGTCGCTGTCCAGCGAGCGGGTCACGTCCGGTGAGGCGGCCGGATCATACGCGGCTCCGCCGTTCCACCGCTGGGATCGCAGCAGCATGAAGGAGGTTCCGCCCGCGAACCGCCCCTGGGACTGGCCGTCGGCCGCTTCGAGTCGGGCCAGGAGTCCGCCCGGCAAGGCAGCGTTCGGCTTCCAGGGGGTCACCACGACACCGCCTGGCCGAGTCTGCGACAGCCAGGCCCCGGGCACCCGTGTCACGGCACAGGTCGCGATCACCGCATCGAACGGTGCGCCCGACGGCCAGCCCGCGGCGCCCTCGCCGACAACGAACTTGACCCGATATCCCGCGTCGGCGAGCGCCGCCTGCGCCTGACGGCTCAGGTCTTCGTCCACCTCCACCGTGGTGACGGATCCATGCGATCCGACCAGTTCGGCGAGCAGAGCGGCGTTGTATCCGGTTCCGGTGCCGATCTCCAACACGCGGTCTCCTGGCTTGACCGCCGCCGCCATGAGCATCTTCGCCATCACGGACGGCTTCGACGAGGAGGATGACGGGACTCCGGGGCCGTCGTCGGCGCCATCGTCGACTTGTGTGACGACGGGCTGGTCGGAATAGGCCAGCGAGAGCCACTCCTCCGGCGCGCGGACTCGGTCAACCCAGTCGCGCGCCTGAACCGGACGTATACGGTCGGGTAGGAAGTGGTGGCGTGGCACCTCTTCAAACGCCATCGTTACCTGGCCGCTTACGTCGACCAGCTGGGCAGCCAGAGCCCGACGCCGGTCGGTGGAGTCGTCAGTTTCCGAGATGGTGGTCCCTCCCTCTCAGCCGCACAGCGGACACGGGACGAGCTGTTTGTCGGACCAGGGCCCATTGCCGGCACCGCTTTCAATGACGGTGCCGGTGCCGTGGGCCGCCCTCAGGCCTCTTCGGCGTGTTCGGCCAAGTAGTCGATGTAGAGCGGCCGTAACGCCTCCTGGAGTTGCGGGTCGCCGTGCCGGGCGGCCAGCAGTTCGCTGACCAGCCCGGAGAGCTTGGCGACGCCGGTGGTACTGGCGTCGAGGTTGCCGGTGGCGGCCTCGGCGGCGGGAATGCTGCGCAGCAGCCGCCAGAAGAAGCCGACGTCCCACCGTTGCCGCGCGAGTGCGACGGCGCGGCGGTGGAGTTCCTCGGTCGGCAGCTGCTCCCAGTCGGTCGGTTCCTCGGTCATGCCGACCCACTACCCACCGCCGGGACCGTCAGCCCGAGAGTGAGCTGCGTTACTCTGCGAGTTGCACAGGGGTTCACACGTCCCGCCCGCGCGGCCCCACGAGGTGACCGCGCCGTCGCGAAACGGAGGTCGGCCATGGTCGCGTCATCCGCGGTGAGGGTCGTCATCGCCAAGCCCGGACTGGACGGCCACGACCGGGGGGTCAAGGTGGTGGCGCGAGCGCTCCGGGACGCCGGGGTGGAGGTCGTCTACATCGGTCTGCGGCAGACTCCCGAGATGATCGTGAACGCCGCCCTCCAGGAGGACGCCGACGCGATCGGCCTGTCGGTCCTGTCGGGCGCGCACATGACGCTGTTCGGGCGTGTCCTCGAACTGCTCGGGGAGAACGACGCGACGGACATCAAGGTGTTCGGGGGCGGCATCATCCCGGACGAGGACATCCCACAGCTGGAACGGCTCGGGGTCGCGAAGATCTTCACGCCGGGGGCGACCACGTCCGAGATCACCGAGTGGGTCCGGGAGAACATTCCGGGCACGCAGGCCGTCACCTGACACGACGATGGGGCCGGGCGGGGCCCGGCGGGCGGTGTGGGATAGAGTCCACGTTCCGTGTCGACCTGCGCAATTCATGACGAACCGCCGTTGATCCGCCACCTGTCGAAGGCCGCGTAGCCGCACGTGGACGTCGACGTCATCGGCCTGCTCCTGCTCGCGGCGGCCGCGGCCGGATGGGTGGACGCGGTGGTGGGCGGGGGCGGCCTGCTCCTGCTGCCGGCCCTGCTGGTGGCGGCTCCCACCACCCCCGTGCCGGCGCTGCTGGGCACCAGCAAGCTGGCCGCCGTCTTCGGTACCTCCTCCGCCGCGATCGCCTACGCCCGCCGGGTCAAGATCAATCCCCGGATCGTCTGGCCCACCGCCGGGCTCGCGTTCTTCGGCGCCGGCACCGGGGCGGCTCTGGCGGGCATGATCTCCTCCGCCGCCTTGCGGCCGATCATCATGGTCGTGCTGCTCGCGGTCGCCGCGGTCGTGCTGCTCCGTCCGTCACTGGGCGCGGTGGTCGATCCCACTCTCCAGACGCCGCGTCGCGTCACGGCGGCCATTCTGCTGGCGGGTGGCGCGGTGGCCTGCTACGACGGCCTGATCGGCCCGGGCACCGGGACCTTCCTGATCATCACGCTCACCCTCGTCACGGGCATGGACTTCGTCGCCGCCTCGGCGTCGGCCAAGGTGATCAACACCGCGACGAACCTGGGGGCGATCGCGGTGTTCGCGTGGAACGGGCATGTGCTGTGGCTCCTCGGCCTGGCTCTCGCCGTCTGCAACGTGGTCGGCGCGCAGATCGGTGCCCGCATGGCGCTGAGCCGTGGCACCGGGTTCGTGCGGGCGGTGCTGCTCGTCGTCGTGCTGGCCTTGGTGGCCAGGCTCGGATGGGACCAGTTCGCCTGACCGGCGTGTGAACAGAGATGTGACTCGTCACACGGACGATCACCACAACGCCTGCAAGGGCGGGGTGATACCCGGCCTTTCGGACCCGCCGCCACAGGTCACCTGGCCCCCCGAGTCGGCTGTCAAGGGCCGGGAGAGCTAAGCTTCCGCATGTTGCGGATGGATTTTTGCGCCGCATCTTCCAACGCGGACCCGTCCAGGAAGGTTCCGCCGCGAGAGCGCGACACACGACGTCCGCATGAATCTTCAGCCAGCGAGTTACAAGGACGGACCCTCGTGGACCTGTTCGAATACCAGGCGAAGGCACTCTTCGCGGAGTATGGGGTCCCGGTGCCCCAGGGAAAGGTGGCGAGCACGCCCGAGGAGGCGCGTGTCATCGCCGAGGAGTTCGCGGCGGCGGGCAAGCCCCGTGTCGTCGTGAAGGCGCAGGTCAAGACGGGTGGCCGCGGTAAGGCGGGCGGCGTGAAGGTCGCCGATGGTCCCGAGGACGCCCGAGCCAAGGCCGGGCAGATCCTGGGCATGGACATCAAGGGCCACACCGTGCACCGGGTGCTGGTGGAGGAGGCCAGCGAGATCGCGGAGGAGTACTACTTCTCCTTCCTGCTGGACCGGGCGAACCGGACCTTCCTGTCGATCTGCTCCGCCGAGGGCGGCATGGAGATCGAGGAGGTCGCCGCGACCAACCCCGACGCGGTCGCCAAGGTCGCGATCGACGCGCTGAAGGGCGCGCCCGCCGACGTCGCCGCGGACATCGTCGCCAAGGGCAAGCTCCCCGAGGCCGCCGCCGCGGGGGCCGTGGAGATCATCTCGAAGCTGTGGGACGTCTTCGTCGGCAAGGACGCCACCCTCGTCGAGGTCAACCCCCTCATCCTGACCAAGGACGGCCGCGTGGTCGCCCTGGACGGCAAGGTGACCCTGGACGAGAACGCCGAGTTCCGCCAGGACCTGGAGAGCCTGGCCTCCGCCGCCGAGGGGGACCCCCTTGAGGTCGCGGCGAAGGCTAAGGGGCTGAATTATGTGAAGCTGGACGGCCAGGTCGGGATCATCGGTAATGGTGCGGGTCTGGTGATGTCCACGCTGGACGTGGTGGCCTATGCCGGTGAGGCGCAC
>NZ_JBHTBH010000025.1:0-7964 GCF_042664915.1 Marinactinospora rubrisoli | reverse complement strand
GACGGTCATGGGCGGGTCCGGGGGGCGGCGGGCATGGGGGCGTCCTTCCGGCGGGCGGGGGCGGCCGCGGGGGTGGGGCGGGGGGCGGGGGCGGGAAAGGCTGCGGTCAGGTTGTCATGGGGGTGCTCGACCCCGCCTCGAAACCGCCTCGAAATGCCGCGAGGCGGGCGGATTGGGGGCGGGGTGTGCTGTGGTGGTGGGGGGAATCGCTTGCGCCCGGATTGCGGGAATTCGGCGTTGCCGGTGGTGTGGTTTTGCGGAGCAATAAGTGGTAGGGAATTGCAAGTGGTGACCTGATATGGCCAGCGAATTGAAGGGTGGCAGAGAGTCGGTAAAATCTCAGTGCCGCTCACGAGCGAAAGTGGTGCACTATCACGACGACGCATTGTCCGATATTGATCGGCGTTTCCGATAAAGTCGGCGCACCGGGAAATTCGTGGCCGATTGTCGGCGATACCGGTTTTCGCCGTGAATTATGTGGTTCGCGCGGTTTTCGCGGTGGAGCGGTGGGGCGCCGCCGGCCACCGCCGGGCGGGCCGCGGTGGCGGCCGGGCACGGGGCCCGGCCCGTGTCCCGCCGTTCGCCCGCGCGGTCCCTCCCGCGCCCGGCCAGACTTATGCGCCGTCAGGGGCTCAACGTCCGTTCCAGGTCAGGGGGCTGATGCTCGGGATGACTGATTCACACGGCCGTGTACCGACCAGCGACCACCACAGCGACCACCACAGTGACCGTGGCACCGGCATCGCGGACGCGCCCCGCGTCGAGTTCGGTGTCCTGGGCCCATTGGCCGTCCAGATGAACGGGACGGGCAGGACCCCCACCGCGCCCAAGCTCCGCAACGTCCTCGCCATGCTGATCGTGCACGCCGACCAGGTCGTCCCCGTCACGGCGCTGATGCGCGAACTGTGGGACGACGAGCCGCCCGCCAGCGGGCTGACCACGCTGCAGACCTACATCCTCAACCTGCGCAAGCTGCTGGCCGCCCTCACCTGCCGGCCGGCCGCCCGGGTCGCCGAGACGCTGCTGCTCACCCGGGCCGGCGGCTACCAGCTGACCACCGCCCACGCCGGCCTCGACCTGCACCGCTACCACGAACTCGCCGCGGCCGGCCGCCGCGCCCTGGGCTCCGGCGACCACCCCGCCGCGCTGGCGCACCTGTCCGGGGCGCTCAACCTGTGGCGCGGCCCGGCGCTGGTGGACATCCCCACCGGCCGCATCCTGGAGTCCAAGCGCCGCCAGTACGAGGAGTCCCGCCTCGTGCTGCTGGAGTACCTGCTCGACACCCAGCTGCACCTGGGCATGTACCACGAGGCGCTGACCGAGCTGGCGGCGCTGACCACCCAGAACCCGCTGCACGAGGGGCTGCACGCCCAGTACATGCGCGCCCTGCACCTGGCCGGCCGGCGCGCCCAGGCCCTGGAGACCTTCCACAGCCTGCGCACCACGCTGGTCACCGAACTCGGGCTGGACCCGGGCCCGGCGATCCAGCGGCTGCACCACGCGATCCTCAACAACGACCCGCAGCTGTCCACGCCGCTGACCCCGCCGCCCGCCGACACCGCGCCGGCCGGCACCTGGACCAGCACACGCTGCTACTGAGGGCCCGCGCAGGAGCCCGCCCTCGTGGCCGGTGCCCGGCGGGGCACCGGCCACGAGGCCCAGGGGCCCGGGCGGGCTAGGCGGCGCTCACCTGCCCGATCCGCTCCAGCATCGGCAGGTGGTTGATGACGTCCCAGTGCTCGACCACCTGGCCGTCGGCGAACCGCAGCTCCTCCACCAGGTACCAGCTGACCCGGCGGCCGGTGGGCGGCACGCCCTGGAACTCGCCGGTGTGGGTCGCCGTCACGGTGATCCGCAGGATCACCCGGTCCCCCTCGGCCATGATGCTCTTGACCTCCAGGTGCAGGTCGGGGAACGCCCGCAGGCCCTCCTCCATGAGCCCGACCATGGTGGCCGAGTCCACGACGCGGTCCTGGGAGTAGTGCACGACGCCGGGGGCCCAGTACCTGGTGATGCCCTCGACCTTCCACCGGTTCCACGACGCGACCATCTTCAGGCAGCGGGCCTTGTTCTCGGCTTCCTCGACGTCCGGCATGGCGACTCCTCGTTCGGCGAACCGGCGGCGGAGCCCGCGCGCGGCGGAAGCCGCGGTGGCCCCTCCGCGTCCTTCCCACAGGGTGCCGGTCACCGGCTGGAGGGCCGGTCGAGGACGGCTCGTGCGGCCCTCCCCCGCGCCGCTCCTCCCCCACGACGGGTCCACCGGAACTCGGCGCGTCCTTGAGGACCGGCGCCGATCCTCAAAGCGAAGGACCAAAACGCGGCACCGGGAGGGATGGAACCCATGGCCGTGTTGGTGACAGGAGCGACCGGGCACGTCGGCAGGCACGTGGTGGCCCGCCTGCTCGACGCCGGGCGCCGGGTGCGGGCGCTGACCAGAAACCCCGCCACCGCGCGGCTGCCCGCCGGCGTCGAGGTCTGCACCGGCGACCTCGCCCGGCCGCACACCCTCGCCGCCGCGCTGGAGGGGGCCGAGGCCCTCTACCTCTTCCCCGAGCCCGCCGCCGCCGGCACGGTCGCGGCGATGGCGGCCGCCGCGGGCGTGCGCCGCACCGTCGTGCTGTCGTCCAGCTCCGTGCGCGAGGCCGGTGGCGGCAACCCCAGCGGGCTGCGGCACCTCGCCGTGGAGCGGGCCGTCCAGGACGCCGGCCTGGACTGGACGCTGGTGCGCCCCGACGAGTTCGCGACGAACACACTGTGGAAGTGGGGACACGCGATCCGCGCCGGCGAGGTGGTGCGGCTGCCGCTGCCGCGGGCGGCGCGCCCGCTCATCCACGAGGCCGACGTCGCCGCGGTGGCCGCGGCCGCGCTGCTGCAGGACGGGCACGCCGGGCGGATCTACGAGCTGACCGGCCCCGATCTGGTCTCCCAGGTCGAGCAGGTGCACCTGATCGGTGTGGCCTTGGGGCGGACGCTGCGCGTGGAGGAGGTCTCCCGCGAACAGGGGCGTGCCGACATGTGCAGGTTCATGCCCGAGGCGGTCGTCGACATGGTGTTGACCTATCTGGCCGACGCCGTCGAGGCGCCTCCCCCCGTGCTCCCGACGGTCGAGAAGATCACCGGGCGTCCGCCGTACGACTTCGCCCGGTGGGCGGCCGACCATGTGCGGGACTTCCGCTGAGTGGAGGGAACACGTGTACGGAGCCGAACTCGCCGAGATCTACGAACTCGTCCACCGGGGCCGGGGCAAGAACTACGCCACCGAGACCACCGAGGTGGCCAAGCACGTGTGGGCCCGCAAACCCGACGCCGTGTCGCTGCTGGATATCGCGTGCGGCACCGGGGGGCATCTGGGGTTCTTCGCCGAGCTGTTCGACGACGTCCAGGGGCTGGACATGTCGGAGGCGATGCTGGACGTGGCGCGGACCCGCCGGCCGGCCGGCACGCTGCACCTCGGCGACATGCGCGATTTCGACCTGGGGCGGACCTTCGACGCGATCACCTGCATGTTCGGGTCGATCGGCTACCTGCGGTCGCCGGCGGAGCTGGACGCCACGCTGGTGCGGTTCGCCCGACATCTGGTGGGCGACGGGGTGGTCGCCGTCGACCCGTGGTGGTTCCCGGAGACCTTCATCGAGGGCTACGTGTCGGCGGACGTCGTCACGGTCGCCGAGCGCACCATCGCGCGGGTGTCGCACTCGCGGCGGGAGAACGGCGCGTGCCGCATGCAGGTGCACTACGTGGTGGCCGACCCCCGCACCGGCGCCCGGCACTTCGACGAGAACCACCTGATCAGCCTGTTCCCGCGGTCGGCCTATGAGGCGGCGTTCACCCGTGCCGGCCTGGACGTGGACTACATCGAGGGCGTCCAGGCGGGCCGGGGGCTGTTCGTCGGCCAGCGCCGCTGAGACCGGGCCGCGGCGCGTGCGGGCCGGTCCGGGCCGGGACCGGCCCGCACGGCCGCGCGGTGGAAGAGACACACGAGTGGAGGAGGAGCAGTGACCGACAGCACCAGCACCGACAACGGCGCCCGCGCGGACGCGGCCAGGGTGGACGTCCTGGTCGCGGGCGGCGGCCTGGCCGGGCTGTCCACGGCGATGTTCCTGGCCCGGCGCGGCATCCGGGTCATGGTGGCGGAGAAGCACCCGGGTACGTCGATCCATCCGCGGGCCGCCGGGCAGAACCCGCGCACCATGGAGCTGCTGCGCCTGGGCGGGATCGCCGAGGAGGTGCGGCGGGTCAGCGACATCCGCGGCAGTCAGGGCGTGTTCACCATCAAGATCGCCGAGAGCGTGCGCGGCCGGGTGTTCGACACGTTCGCCGAGTCGTTCGAGGACCTGGTCGGGGCGACCGCGGAGTGCGCTCCGGAGCCGTGGGCGCTGGTCGCCCAGGACCGGCTGGAGCCCATCATGCTGGACCAGGCGCGGCGGTTCGGCGCGACCGTGGTGTTCGGTACGGAGGTGGTGTCGTTCGAGCAGGACGGGGACGGCGTCACGGTGGTGCTGCGCGACCGGGCCGGTGGTGGGGAGCGTGCGGTGCGTGCCGGCTACCTGGTGGCGGCCGATGGCGACCGCAGCCCGATCCGGGAGCGGCTGGCCATCCCGCGGTACGGCTACGGCACGCTCGCGCACGTGATGGGGATGATCTTCGAGGCGGACCTGTCGGAGGTGCTGCCGCCGGGGGCGTCGGGGCTGTACTACCTGCGGCATCCGAAGTTCACCGGGGCGTTCGGGGTGACCGACCGGCCGGAGTGGCACACGTTCTGGGCCGAGTACGATCCCGCGCGGGGCGAGTCGGCGGCGGACTTCACGCCGGAGCGGTGGACCGAGCTGATCCGGCTGGGCCTGGACGCGCCGGACCTGCGGGTGCGGCTGCTGGAGGCGCTGCCGTGGGAGATGGCGGCGCGGATCGCGCACCGGTGGCGGCACGGGCGGGTGTTCCTGGCCGGGGACGCGGCGAAGGTCAACCCGCCGACCGGGGGGCTGGGCGGCAACACCGCGATCGGGGACGGTTTCGATCTGGCGTGGAAGCTGGCCGCGGTGCTGCACGGGGAGGCCGGGCCGGGGCTGCTGGACAGTTACGAGAAGGAGCGGCGGCAGGTCGCCGAGTTGGTGGTGGACGAGTCGCTGTACCTGTACGCGCACCGGCTGGCGCCGCACATGGCCGGGGCGGTTCCGGCCGAGACCGGGTATGCGCAGGTGATTCTGGGGTTCCGGTACCGGTCGGACGCGGTGGTGGTGGAGGACGGCGATCCGGTGCGCGCGGAGGATCCGGCGCGGGCCAGTGGCCGGCCGGGGTTCCGGGCGCCGCACCTGTGGGTGGAGCGTGGCGGTGAGCGGTGCTCGACCATCGACCTGTTCGGCCGGGGGTGGGTGGTGGTGTGCGGGCCGCGGGGCGGCGCGTGGGCGGCGGCGGCCGCGCGGCTGGCCCGTGAACTGGGGGTGCGGGTGGAGGGGCTGCGGGCCGGGGCGGACGTGCGCGACCCGGATGGTGAGCTGGCGCGCCGGTACGGGATCGGGGCGGCGGGGGCGAGCCTGGTCCGGCCGGACGGGGTGGTGGCGTGGCGGACCGCCGAGGAGGCCGGTGACGGGGAGGAGGCCGCGGTGGCGGCGCTGCGCGGTGTGCTGATGCGGGTGCTGGCGCGCTGAGGTGGCCGGCGGCCGGGCGGCGGATGCGCCGTCCGGCCGCCGGTCTTCTGCCGGGCGGTGCATCCGCCGCCCGTGGCGTGTGGTGCGCGGTGGCGCGCACGGCGCTGCGGCGCGCGGGCTCGGGCGGCCCATCTCCCCCGCGCCCCGGATGGCGTTGCGGGGCTCGCGGGTCAGCCGGCCACGGGGGCCCGTGGGGCGGCGGGCGGGCGCGGCGGTGCCGCGGCCGGGATCGGGGCGGGGGCCGTGCGGCGGTGTGCGGCTTCGGTGCGCCGTTCCAGTTCCCGGACGACGTCGTTGGGGGCGGGCAGGGCGAGCATTTCGTCGCGCAGCCGGGCGGCGCCGCGGGCGTGACGGGGGTCGGACAGCAGCCGGACGAGGCGGTCGCGCAGGGCGGCGGGGGTGAGTTCGCCGGAGGGAAGGAACAGGCCGGCCTCCAGGTCCTGCAGGCGGCGGGCGCGGTAGACGGCGTCCCACATCCAGCCGAGGGTGACCTGGGGGACGCCGTGCACGGCGGCGGTGGACCAGGTGCCGGCGCCGCCGTGGTGGACGATGGCGGCGCAGGTCGGCAGCAGGGCGTGCAGGGGCACGTACTCCACCGCGCGGGTGTTGGCGGGCAGGGTGCCGACCGTGGCGAGCTGGGCGGCGTCGAGGGTGGCGACGACCTCGATGTCCAGGTCGGAGAGGGCGTCGAGGGTGGCGCGCAGGGACACCGCGTCGGGGAAGGCCGAGGAGCGGGTGGTGGTGCCCAGGGTGAGGCAGACGCGGGGGCGCGCGGGCGGGGAGCGCAGCCAGGCGGGGACGACGGCGGGCCCGTTGTAGGGGATGTAGCGCATGGGCACGGTGGGCTGGCCGAGGGACAGGCTGATGCTGGGCGGCATCTGGTCGATGGTCCACTGGCCGGTGACGATCTCCTCGTCGTAGGGGTGGCCGTGCCGGTCGATGGTCCAGGTGAGCCACTCCCCCAGGGCGTCGTCGTGTTCGGCGGCGGGGTGGGCGGCGTTCTTGCGGAGCAGCGCGGCGCGGGTGCTGAGGAACATGTCGGGGAAGGAGAGCAGCCGGGCGTGTGCGGCGCCGGCGGCGCGGGCGGCGACGGCGCCGGAGAAGGTGAACGGCTCCCAGATGACGAGGTCGGCGCGCCAGTGGCGGGTGAAGCGGACGAGGTCGTCGATGACGGTGTCGTCGTTGGCGGGGGCGTAGACGAGGGCGGTGAAGACGGTGTCCCAGTAGCGGAGTGTGTCGTGGTCGAGGCGGTCGGGGCGGTTCTCCAGGAAGTCGGGGTGGCGCAGGGGGGCGAACAGGGCGGGGCCGCCGTTGCGCATGACGGTGTCGAGGGGGTGGTCGGTGCCGACGGGGACGGCGGTGAGGCCGGCCGCGGTGATGGCGGGGGTCAGGGCTGGGTGGCTGGCGACCCGGACTTCGTGGCCGGCGGTGCGCAGGGCCCAGGCGAGGGGGACGGAGCCGTTGAAGTGGGCGTGCTGGGCGAAGGACGTCATCAGGACCCGCATGGTGTGCTCCACGGTTCTCGCTGCTGCGCGGCCGGTCGGGGTGGCGGGGTCAGGAGGTGGCGGGGAAGCGCAGGACGCCGTGGGTGACGGGGGCGCGCATGCGGTGCAGGACGGGGGCGGTGCGGCGGAGGGTGGGCAGGCGGGTGGCGAGGGCGCGTAGCGCCGTCTCGGTGAGCAGGCGGGTGAGGGGGGCGGTCAGGCCGGCGGCGGTGCGGGGGGTGAGGGCCAGGTGGCCGGGTTCGCCGTGGCGGTCGAGGGTGAAGCGGTCGGGGTCGGGGTGGGCGGCGGGGTCGCGGTTGGCGGCTTCGACGCAGATGACGAGGTGGCTGCCGGCGGTGATGTGCTGGCCGGCGAGGGTGAGGTCGGTGTGGGCGATGCGGCTCTCCAGCCGGATGGGCGGGTCGTGGCGGAGGGTCTCCTCGACGACGCGGGGGGCGAGGTCGGGGTCGTCGCGGAGCCGCCGCCACTGGCCGGGGTGGTCGAGCAGGGCGTTGGCGGCGTTGCAGATGAGGTTGGCGGTGGTTTCGATGGACAGGGCGGCGAGGAGGCAGCCGGCGAGGGCGTCGGCGTGGGCGGTGGGGGTTTCGGCGGCGGCGCGCAGCAGGTCGGCGGCCAGTCCGGTGCCGGGGTGGCGGTGGTGGGTGTCGATGAGGTCGGTGAGCAGGTCGCGGAGTTCGCCGATGGCGGCGAGCAGGTCCAGGGCGGTGGGGTGCGGGGGCGGGCAGAGGCCGGCGTCGAAGGCGGGGGCGAGGCGGGGGGCCAGCCGGGTGAGGGCGGCGGTGTTGGGGGCGGGCAGGGCGAGCAGGCCGGCGAT
>NZ_JBHTBH010000024.1:0-10244 GCF_042664915.1 Marinactinospora rubrisoli | reverse complement strand
TGGCGCGGATCGCGGTCGAGCCGCGGTGGGCGCGGTTCTATGACTTCGGTGCCGGGCGGGTGCCGCGGTTCCTCGCCGAACTCGCTGAGAAGTCGGGCTGACCGCATCGCCACGCAGACCGTGCCGAAGCGATCCGTGCGCATCTACGCGAATGTGGCCGGCCGGTCCGCGAATTCGGCTCGCTCGCCGGGCGGCGTCGTGTCCACGACGCGCGGAACCTCACTTGGTGTTCGCTGAGCACGGCGAAGAGCGCGGTCGCGTCGAAAGCGGGAGCGGGTGGGGCGTGCGTGCGGGCCCCCGTCACAAGCCGGTGGTGTTGAGCGCGCGGGGCGGGTGGACATGCGGGTGCTCGGCCTCGCGGCCCCGCTCGCGCAGTACCCGGGGAAGGATCTCGGCGCGGCCACCGTGCCGGTCCGGACCGGACCGGCACGGCGAAGATCGTCGCCACCAGACCAGGACGACACTGCGACGGTACAGGGCTCGGTCACACCGCGATCCGTCAGGACAACGTCTCGATCATCTTCGCCGACGATCGCCGGTAGGTGCGGCGTCTCGATCGCGAGTGCCTCCGTCGATGGCCCGGGTTCCGGACCAGGCCACCGCCCCCGCACCTGACCGCGTCCACCCATGAGCGCGGGCGGCCCCCGTCACCCTCAACCGTGGCCCAAGGCCGGGTGACCGCACCCCGAACCCCGATCACGTGGGCCGTCGGGTGCACCGCATCCGCCCGCCCCGCCGCGACCGGGCCCACCGAAAACCGTCCCCGGCCGTCCGGGCACCGAACGACCGGCCCGGCCGTCGACCGCACGCCGCGGGTGCTCCGGGCACGCACCCGCCGGCGGATCCTAGGCCGCGGCCTCCTCGGTGCCGTCGCCGCGGCGGCGGCCCCGGGTCGGGCGGAGTACCCGACCCATGGCGCGGGCCAGGCCGCGCAGCCGGCGGCGGGTGGGTGCGGCGGGCTGCGGTCCGGCGGGGGTGTCCCCGGCCGCGGCCGCCTCGGTGCTCTCGGCCGCGGACCACAGCGCGGCCCGCAGCTCTTCCACCGGCAGGGCGGCGAGATCGGTCAGTTCGTTTTCGTCCATGGCCACCCGGAGCCGGCCGTGCACCTCGGTGACCGTATCGGCCAGCGTCTCGTGGGAGTCGCGGACCCGCAGCGCGCGGGCCACCGCCCGGGTGCGCCACAGGCGCAGGCCCGGCACGGGCGCGTCGTCGGGCCCGGCGAGCTCGGTCAGCCCGGCGCGGGCACGCTCGGCGGCGGCGACCAGGCGGGCCACCGTGTCCGGCCCCACGCCCGTCCCGACCGGGAGCTCCAGGAGGTAGGGCGAGGGGAAGCCGGTGCGCGGAGGGTGCGGCGCGAACGACACCCGGGGGTCGCCGAGGTAGTTGGCCTGCACCAGGCGCAGTTCCAGGCGCGGATCCGGCCTGGGGTCGGCGGGATCGGCGGCGCCCGCCCCGGCGGCGCTGTTCCAGTCGGCGACCAGCGTGACCGCCAGGTCGCGCTCGGTCCCGGCGAGCAGCCGGTCCACGCACGCCCGCACGAGTTCGTAGCGGACACCGGCCACCCGCACCACCGCCCGGACCAGCGGCACCCGCCGGGCGTCCCCGCCGCCGTCATCGTCGCGGAAGCACCGCGGGTGCGGCATGAGGTCGGCGAGCACGGCGTGCCGGAAGCGTGGCGAGGGCACCCGGGTGCGGGCCGAGGAGCCCGCCCCGACGTGCCAGCCGCGCGCCCGTGGTTCGGGCAGGAAGACCCCGCCGGCCTGCCACAGCCGGTAGCCGAACTCGGTGTCCTGGCCGAGCGTGAGCGTGGGGTCGACGCCCCCGGCCGCCTCGTACAGCGACCGGCGCACCGCCGCCGAGACGCCGACGTGGGCGTGGAAGCCGAGGTGGTCGGCGTCGCGCAGGTCGTCGGTGCGGTCCAGCACCCGCTGCACCCAGGGGTGGCCGCGCGCCTCGCCGAGCGAGTCGGCGAGGTCGCCGTCCGCGATGAGCCGCACGACCTCCTCGGCGGTGTGCGGGCATCGCGCCGGGAACCCCACCCGCCCCAGGGTGACGCACTCCGGGTGCAGATGCTGCCACCGGGCGTGCGCCTCCACGTGCCAGGGGTCGGTGACGACGTCGGGGTCGAGCCAGCAGAGGATCTCGCCGCTGGTGACGTGGGCGCCGTAGGCGCGGGCGTGTCCGGCGCCGACACCGGTGAGCGGCGCCCGCTCCATCCGGCAGTTGGCCGGCCGCCGCGCGGGCAGCCGCAACGGCGTGCGGGAGTGGTCGTCGACCACGACCACCTCCAGCAGGTGCGCCGGGTAGGTCTGCGCGGCGAGCGCGGCGAGCGCGAGGTCGAGTTCGCGCTGGTCTCCGCGGGCCGGGATCACCACGCTGACGTCGAGTTTCGGCTCCCATGCGCCCAGCTCCGGCGGCACGAGCGCCTCCCAGCAGTTGCGGAAGATCCGCGTGGTGGTCCGCTCCACCCGCCCTCGGTGGGTGATCCCGTCGGCACGTGACACTACGTACCTGAATGACTGCACAGCGTTACCATACCCCGGAGGTGTCCTATGCAACCGGGCGTGCCGCGCGGGTGTCTCGATCCGCCCGGCGCCGGATCCGTGCCGTGTCCCCGGCCCGGGGGAACCTGCGGGGGACGACCGCGACCGAAGCCAGAGCGCGCCCGACGTTCGCCGGGCACCCGCCCTCGGCATCGCCCGCCCGCTCCCCGATCGGCGGGAGCGGCCCGACCTCCGTCGCCATGGCGCTGCTCGCCATCGCCGCTCTGCTGAGTTCGTCATCGCCGCTTCGGCGTCCGCCGGAGGTTCTCACTCAAGGTGATCGTCGGCCCCTCGGCCCGCGCGTCGCGGACACCGGACCTCCCCCGGAAGTGCCCGCCATCCGCACCGGGCGAGTGTCATGCCCCCGCCGCCGTGACGGGCGACCGACTCCGGCGGAGCGTACCCCGGAACGATGCCTCGGATCGTGGCCAGGTACGACCGCGCGCCGCCGGGGCGCCGATGCCCGCCGGCTCCCGGCCCGGACGCCCCTCGGCGACGTTGGACGGCGCTGGCCGCCGGAGCGGTCACCGAACGTGGCCTGCGCCCTGCGGCTCGCGGTCGTGCCGGCGCGGGACAGCGCCGTCGACCCGGATCGCGGCGATCGGTGGCGGGGCGTGCTGGAATCGGTGCCGGTTCCCCGCCGGTGTCGCCGTGGGGTCCTCCGGCGGCAGGATCGCCGGGGTCACGCCGTCGGCGGTGCCACCGCCACGAAGCCGGTCGGCCGCGGTCCGGCCGTTGCCGTTGTCCCGGCCGGCGACCGCGAGGCGCTGGCGCGAGGACTCCAGTGGTGACCGGTGTCGGCCGCCGACACCTCTGACCAGCGCGCGCGGCCCCGGCTCGCCCGCTCCCGCCCGCCTCAGCGGTCGACCAGGCCGAGCCGCAGGTGCTCGGTGTGGTACACGGCCTGGTCCAGCAGTTCGGCGACGTGGTGGTCGTACAGCGCGTAGCTGATACTGCGGCCTTCACGGGTGGCCGTGACGAGGCCGAGCGTGCGCAGCAGCCGCAATTGGTGCGACACGGCGGACTGCGACATGTCCACCGCACCGACGATCTCCCCCACGGTTCGCGGCCCCTCGCGCAGCGCGGTGAGGATGAGCAGCCGACTCGGCGCGGCGAGGGCCTGCAGCGTCTCGGCCACCTTCGCGGCACCGGCGGCGTCCAGGCGTGCCGGGCCGGCCGTCGCCGGCCGCGTGTCCGCGCCGTAGCCGGGAGCGCCGTCCGCCTCTGCCGCCTTGTGCCCCATGACGCCCATCGTACTGAGCGCCGGGAAGGAGCCCACGGCGCGTGGCACACGCCACAGCCAACACATGAACACGTCTTCATATATGCGAGTATCGTGGGCCGCGATCCACCGGACGACCCCCTGGGAGGCCCCATGGCCACCTCCGTGGCCGGCGACCGCCGGGCGCCCGAGCGCCCCGCGCCGCTCCCCCGTGCCCGTACCCCGCTGTTCGCTCTGGCCGAGGTGCGCTGGGCGGCCGCGGCGCTGGCGCTGTTCGCCGTCGCGGCCGTCGCCCACGCCGCCGGCGCGCCCGCCTGGCTGTACTGGGCGCTCTATCTGGCCTGCTACGTCGCCGGCGGCTGGGAACCCGCCTGGGCCGGAGTCCGTGCGCTGCTGGGGCGGTCGCTGGACGTGGACCTGCTCATGGTGGTCGCGGCGATCGGCGCCGCCGCCATCGGCCAGGTCTTCGACGGCGCGCTGCTCATCATCATCTTCGCCACCTCCGGGGCGCTGGAGGCACTGGCCACCCGGCGCACCGAGGACTCGGTGCGCGGTCTGCTGGCGCTGGCACCGGAACGCGGCACCCGGCTGCGCCCGGACGGCGGCGAGGAGGTGGTCGCGGCAGTCGACCTCGCGGTGGGCGACGAGCTGCTGGTCCGGCCGGGCGAGCGGATCGCCGCCGACGGCGAGGTCGTCGACGGCGGCAGCGAGGTCGACCAGGCCACCATCACGGGCGAGGCCATGCCGGTGGCGAAGTTCCCCGGCGATGACGTGTTCGCCGGCACCATGAACGGCTCCGGCACGCTCCGGGTGCGGGTGGGCCGCCCGGCGCACGACAGCGTGGTGGCGCGGATCGTCGCCATGGTCGAGCGCGCGTCGGCCACCAAGGCCCGGACCCAGTTGTTCATCGAGCGTTTCGAGCAGCACTACTCGGTGGGCGTCGTCGTGGCGACGATCGCGCTGTTCACCGTGCCGCTGCTGTTCGGCGCGGACCTGGAGTCGGCGCTGCTGCGCGCGATGACCTTCATGATCGTCGCCTCCCCCTGCGCCGTGGTGCTGGCCACCATGCCACCGCTGCTCGCCGCCGTGGCCAACGCGGGCCGGCACGGCGTGCTGGTCAAGAGCGCCGTCGTGCTGGAGCGCCTGGCCGGCGCCTCCGTCGTCGCCCTGGACAAGACCGGCACCCTCACCGAGGGCCGGCCCGCCGTCGCCGAGATCCGCGTGACCTCGCCGGGCACGCTGTCCGAGCACGACGTCCTGCGCCTGGCCGCCGCGGTCGAGCGCGGGAGCGAGCACCCGCTCGGCGCCGCGGTGGTGGCCGCCGCCGTCGCCGCGGAGATCGACCTCCCGCCGGTGACGGACTTCACCGCGCGCCCGGGCCGGGGCGTGACCGCGTCGGTCGAGGGCCACCGCATCGACGTCGGCGCCCTGGACCGGCTCGCCCCGGACGCGGCCGGGCACGCCGAGACCGCCGCGGCGATCACCGACTTGGAGGCGCGCGGGTACACCGCCGTGACCGTGCTGCGCGACGGCGTCCCGGTGGCCGTCCTGGGCGTCCGGGACACCGTGCGCGGCGACGCCGCGGCCGCGGTCCGCGGGTGCGCCGCCCTCACCGCGTCCCCGCCCGTGCTGCTCACCGGGGACAACCCCCGGGCCGCGCGGCGGGTGGCCGAGGAGGTCGGTGTCACCGAGGTGCGCGCCGGCCTGCTGCCCGAGGACAAGGTGGCCGCCGTCCAGGAACTGGCCGGGCGCGGTGAACGCGTCGCGCTGGTCGGCGACGGCGTCAACGACGCCCCCGCGATGGCCGCCGCCCACATCGGCATCGCGATGGGCGGAGCGGGATCCGACGTCGCCCTGGAGACGGCCGACGCCGTGGTGGTGCGAGACGAGCTGCCGGCCATCCCCGCCGTCATCGCCCTGGCGCGGCGCGCCCGCCGCCTGGTGATCGCCAACCTGGTCATCGCGGGGACCGTGATCGTCACCCTGGTGACCTGGGACATCGTGGGCACCCTTCCGCTTCCGCTCGGCGTGGCCGGCCACGAGGGCTCGACGATCCTCGTCGCGCTGAACGGCCTGCGGCTGCTGCGGGAGAAGGCGTGGATCGAGGCGGCCGGACAGTGATGCGAAATCGGACGAAGACCGCCATCTGGACAGCGTAATCCGTAACCGGCCGGGGGCCGTCGCCCGCCCGTGGCGCCGGTAAGCGGAGGCCGGACCGCCGCGGAGCCGGAGCCGCGCCGCCACCCGGAGGATCACGAGGCGGCCACGAGCGTCGGTCGTCGCGGACACGGAGCACTCCGGGACGGCTCCGCCGCCGCGATCACGCCGGTCGCGACTCCGGCCGTGGAGCGAGCGCGCCGGCCACCCGCGCCAGCCGGTCCTCCGGCAGCGCGAAGCGGTTCGCGGGATTGCGGTAGGAGTATCCGCCGTCGTTGATCCGCACCCCGCCGCCGGTCATGCTCCAGCGCGCCGGGCCGCACAGCCCCTGGTGGTCCAAGAGCACGGTGGCGAGCCGCTCCGGGGCCGCCACGGCCGTACGGGCGGCCAGCGCCGCCGCCACGCGGCGGGCGGCGTCCGCCGGGACGGCGTCGTCACCCAGGGCGGGCAGCAGGAGCAGCAGGCGGGCATGGGAGCCGGTGGCCCCGTCTCCCGGTGCGTCGGCGGCCGCGGCCAGCTCCGGCCACGACAGGCCGGGCCCCATGAAGTTCCCGTCGACCCGGGCGATGAGCTCCGCCCGGTCCCAGTCCGGGTGGTGCACGACGTAGTCGATGCCGCTGTCCTCCGGGATGGTGCGGTACACGACGTGCAGCCGGTGCCCGGCGGCGAGCGGAACGGTGAACACCGGCCAGTCGCCCCGCTGCCACAGCCGCAGGTGGAAGTCATGGTGGCCGGCCCGTAGGTGCTCCGGGCCGAACAGCAGCTCCTCCGCGGCCGCGTCCCTGACGCAGGAGGCGAGGTGCCCCGGCCAGAACAGCGGATCGGCCAGGAGGCCGGGACGCCGGGCGAAGGGGCCGCCGTGGTACCCGGGCAGCCGGACGGGGTGCGCGTCAGGTTCGCCGATCACGGTGCTCCATCCTGTCACGGAAAGACAGCCGTTCCCCTACCGGCGGCCGTGCGACGAGCGGCGGACTCTCGCCCAATACAAAGTCGTCAGGCGGCGATACCCCGATTGACCAGCATATGCAAGTCTCTCGGATTTACCGTGACGATGGTATCCGCCCTAGATTTAATGGCGGTTGCCAGAACGTGCCGGTCGTTGGGATCGGGAAGTTCGAGCCCCTCCACGAGAGACTCGTACCCGGCGACGAGACCGTCACGAATAGCGGTATTCATCAAGCGTCGCAGTCGAGTTCTTTCTCCGGGGTCACGCTCGAACGACGAGCAAGTGCCCGATCAAGCTCATCCAGGATCTCGTCGGTCCACACCGGCCGCACCGAGCGGGCCAGGCCCACACGGATGAGAAGGTCTCTCGCGGCTTTTCCACAGAGAGCGCATTCGCGGCCGAGCTCACGCCTCCGGTCAACGGCGGTATGCGGCGACCGACCGCCTCACGACCCCAGCCCGACCGCGCCCCCCGCAATCGCTCCCGTGAGCGCCACCCCCGCGGCGAGGACCGCGAGGTGGCGGGGCGGGACGATCGCGCGGAGCGTGGCCAGGGCCGGCAGGCCGAGGACGGGCAGGGTGACCAGGGCCGCCGCGGCGGCTCCCGGGGCGCCGGCGGTGGCCAAGGCGGCGGCGGCCGGGATCTCGCCGCCCCACGGGACCGCGAGCAGCGCGGCCGCCGCGGCGGCGACCAGCGGGGCGGCGATCGGGTGCTCGTCCCACGGTGCGCCGTTCAGCCAGGTGCCGGCGATCGCGACCGCGAGCAGCAGGACCAGGTGGTCCGGCATCGTGGCGCGGGTGATCCGGGCCAGGCTGCGGCCGAACCGGCGCGCGGCGAGCCGCGGGGGTGCGGGCGGCCGGTGGGCGGGCTCGTCCGGGGGCAGCGGCGGCGCGGCGCGGCCCGCGTAACCGGCCACCAGCAGCGCGACCAGCAGGCCCGCGCCGGCGCGGGCGAGGGCCCACGGCCACGGCAGTACCGCCAGACAGAGGGCGAGGGCGGCCGGGTTGAGCAGCGGCCCGGCCGCCCAGAACGCCACCGCCCCCGCGAGTGGCGCGCCTCGCCGGCGCAGCGCCACCGCGACCGGTGCCGCCGAGCCGGAGCACAACGGTGTCACCGCGCCGAGCAGCGCACCGGCCAGCGCGGAGCGGTACGAGCGCCGTCCGTCGCCGAGCAGCCGGGCGATCGGCGCGCGTGGGGCGAGCGCGTCGACCGCGGCCGCCACCAGCAGGCCGGCGATCAGCAGCGGGCCCGCCACGAGCAGGTACCCGGCGGCGCGTCCGGCGCCTTCGAGCAGGTCGGGGCCGCCGCCGGAGGCCAGCCCGGCGGCCGGCCCGGCGAGCAGCAGCCGCGCGGCGGCACCGGACAGCAGTTCGCCGACCGCCCCGGGGAGCGGAGTCACCGGCGGCGGCGTGGTGATGGCGGAGGTCGGCATCGCCCGGCCCCCGGTTCAGACGGCGATCGGCGACGGCCGCAGGGTGTAGTCGGGGAAGTTGCCCGGCGGGCGTTCGCCGGGACCGCCGACCGTGACCGCGTGCACCAGCAGGTGACCCCCGACGAACGCGCCCCGCCAGGAGTCGCCCCATCCGCCGAACAGCTCGGCCCGGTCGCCGCGGGAACGCGGCGCGTTGACGCCGACCTTGAACGCGCGCACCCGGGCGGCGATCCGGCGCGCCGTGTCCTCGTCGTCGCAGGAGACGCTGCCCACGAGGGCGCCGTTGCTGGCGTTCATCGCGGCGATCAGTTCGTCCTCGGAGTCGACCAGCACGATCGAGTCGACCGGGCCGAACGGCTCGGCGTGGAACAGCGGGGAGGAGCGCGGCGGCTCCAGGAGCGTGACCGGCGCCAGGTAGGCGTCGGTGTTCTGGCCCGGCAGCAGGTGGCCGTCGGCGAGCGCGCCACGGTACAGCGGGATGGCGCCGTGGGCGACGGCGTGCGCCACCTGGTCGCGCAGTTCCTTGGCCTTGGCCGCGTTGATGAGCGGGCCGAAGTCGAGTTCGGGGAGCTCGTCCTCGGGCGCGGACACCGCGAGCGGGTGGCCGAAGCGCACCGACGACACGGCCGGCAGATAGGCGGCGAGGAACTCGTCGAAGAGGTCCCGCTGCACGACGAACCGGGGATAGGCGGTACAGCGCTGCTTGCCGTAGTCGAAGGTGCGGCGCACCTGGCCGGCGAAGGTGTCCCAGTCACCGAACTCCCACACGCCCCAGCAGTTGAGCCCCTCCTGTTCCAGGACGTGCCGGCGGCCGAGGTCGGCGAGCGCGGTGGCGACCTGGCCTCCGGCGTCCCGCCCGCCGACGAACGACACGCAGCCGATCTCCGCGCCGCGGACCAGGACCGGCGACAGGTCCCGGCCACCGCCGCTCACCAGGGTGAACGGCAGTCCTTCGCGGGTGGCCAGCGCGACGGCGAGGGTGAGGCAGACCAGCCCGCCGTCGGTGGGGGTCTTGGCGATGGCGGCGTTGCCGGCCAGCGCCTGGACGCACATGGCGTGCGCCAGCACGCTCATCGGGTAGTTCCAGCTGGCGATGTTGCTGACCGGGCCGTCCAGCGGCGCGCGGTCGCCGAGCATGCCGTCGATCTCGTCCAGGTACCAGCGGACGCCGGAGATCGCGCGGTCGACGTCCTGGCAGGCCAGCCGCCACGGCTTGCCGATCTCCCAGACCAGGGCCAGGGCGAGCAGGTCGCGGTGCTCCTGCCAGGCGTCCAGGGCGGCGGCGACGCGCTGCCGGCGCTCGGCGAGCGGTACCCGGCGCCAGCGCCGGTGGTCGGCCGCCGCGGCGGCGACGGCGGCCGCGGCGGTCTCGGCGCCGACCATGGGCGGCCCGGCGATCGGGGAGCCGTCGACCGGGGAGAAGGCCGGCCGCGGTTCGCCGTCGGCGCGCCACCGGCCGCCCCAGTAATTGAGCACCCGGTCGGCGCCGAACGCTTCGGGGGCCGCCTCTCGGCAGCGCTGGTAGAGGGTGGTCCAGTCGGTTCCGGGCTTGCTGATCAGGGTCACTGGGGTCTCCTGCCAGGCGGTGCCAATGGGGAGAGGTCCGGCCGGGCGGGGGCCGGCGGACCGGGGAGCCGGCGAGCGGCGCGCAGGGGGCGGGTGGCGGGACGAGGTGGGGGCGGCGGCGCAGCCGGTGCCGCCGCCGAGGTGGTCGTACCCACCCGGTGGCCACTGCCGGCCGTGTCCGGCCGCGGTCCCCGGCGTCTCGCACCGGGGTTCGGGGGCGGGTGCGACCGATCCGAGGGGGCGGCGGTCCGTCAGAAGAGTTGGCGGGCCAGAGCGGCGGTCTCCGACGGGGTCTTACCCACCCGCACCCCCGCAGCCTCCAACGCCACCTTCTTCGCCGCGGCCGTACCCGAAGACCCCGACACGATCGCCCCCGCA
>NZ_JBHTBH010000023.1:0-24948 GCF_042664915.1 Marinactinospora rubrisoli | reverse complement strand
GACGGCCAGCGCGACCGCAGTGTCCGCGGCCCACGCCCGCCCCCGACCCACATCCCGCGCCCGGCGGTCCGGCCGGACGCCGGCGCACCCGGCCGACGCGCGACCAGGAGTCCGCGGGCCGAACCCCGTGCCCCACACCCCGATCCCGAGACGAGGAGAGACGTATGCCTGACCAGCGGCGCCGTGAGGCGCAGCACCAGCGCCGCCGGGCGCGGATGACCGCGGAGCTGGGGGCGGCCGTCACGCCGGCGGCGCGCCTGGCGGTGGCCGTGGACTACCTGCGCGCCGCCGCCCACCGCCATCCCGGACGCGCGGAGCGGCCGGTGGATGAGCTGGTGCGCCTGCTCATCGCGGCCGGTGACCGGCTGTACGAGGGGAAGCCATGACCGCGACGACCGAGACGACGGAGACCGGTCCTCCCCGCGACACCGCCGGCCGGGACCGGGCGGTGGCGTTCGCGCGCGAGCATCTGGTGCCCCCGGAGATCTGGGGCGCCGACCGCCCCTGCCTGAGGCGGCAGTTCGCCTACGCCCGTGAGGGGCTGTGGGGGCCGCGTGAGGGGCCGTGGCGGCGCGCCGCGATCGCCTACTGGGTGGCGGTCGCGCTGCCGGTGACGGCGGCGGCCTACTACGCCGCGTGGGTGTGTGAGCGCCCGAGCCGCCTGCTCGCCGCCGCCGCGCTGGCGGCGGCCGTCTACGCGGCCGTGAAGGCCCTGTAACCGGAAAGGAGACGAAACGATGCTGTACGTGGCCGCGGTCGTGGCGTTCTTGCTGCAGCGGATCACCCTGAGACACCCCCGCGTGAACAACTACATCCCCGCCGCCCTGGGGTTCGTGGCGGGGGCGGCGCTGGCCGAGACCGGGCTGGGCGGCTGGCTGGCCTCCACCCTGGTCAGCATCACCGGCTGGGTCGGCGGCCCCTTCGGGGTCTCCGGCGGGTGGATCGTCGGCGGCCTCGCCGTGATCCTCACCGTCATCGTGGTCCTGGACGTGGCGGTGGACCGCCGCCCGGACCGCCCCGCGATCGTCGCGCTGATGGTGCTGCCGCTGCTGTATTTGGCGACCGGCGGCGCGCTGGGCATGGTCGGCACCCAGCTGACCGGCGGCGCGGTCGACATCGGGTCGGGGGCCCTGACCACCCTGATCGGGGGCTGAGGCGATGGACCCGCTGAGCGCGGTGATCCTGTCCGGGATCGTCGCGTGGCTGACCGTCGGCAAGGGCACGGCGGACCTGGCCGCGCTGCGGCGCGGGGAGCCGATGCCCTCCTATGAGTGGCAGCGCGCCAAGCTGGCCGCCCGCACCGAGCTCGCCAAGCACCAGGCCGCCCTGGACGCGGACCTGCAGAAGCAGGCGCTGGAGCGGCGGACGGCGGAGGGGACGCTGCGTCCCCTCGCGCCGGCCGGTGAGCAGCCGGGCCTGCAGACCCTGGTCCGGCACTGGTGGGCGGACGCGTGGGAGGACCTGGACGAAGCGCGGCGCGCCAAGCGCGCCGAGCGCAAGGCCCGCACCCCGGAGGAGCGCGAGCAGCTCAAAGACCAGGCGCGGCAGCGCCGCCGGCAGCAGCGCGAGACGTTCGGCGAGCTGCTGAAGAAGCCCGCCGAGTGGCTGCGCGACGACGAGCCCGGCGACACGAAGCACACCGGCGACCGGTGGGAGGACGACTCCGGAACGGACTCGGCCGGCAAGCCCGCCGAGAAACCCGACACCCCGGCGGCGCCGGGGCGGGAGGTCGACGGCAAGCCGCCCGAGGACCAGGAGAAGAAGGGAGAGGAGGAGCCCGCGGTCCAGTCGGACGCGGACCGGCCGGCGCCGCTCGGGGACGTTGTCGACGTCCCCGACGGCCTGGACACCCCCGCAGTCCGGACGCGTCCGGACGCCGAGACGGCGCCCGCGGAGAAACCCACCGCCGACGAAGAAACCCCGCCCGTCGCGGGCGCATCCCGGCCGGGGCCGGTCGATCCGTATGAGGCGTGGGCGGACCGCCAGTCGGCCGACCGGCAGTGGTGGCAGGAGCAGGCGGCAGCCTACGGCATCGACCGCTGGTACGACGGCGCCGAGCTGCGCCAGCGCTACGACGGCGACCGGGCGCAGTTCCAGGCGGTCATGCGCCGCATGACCGAGGACGCGCCGTGGTGGATCGAGCAGGCCGAGCGTCGCGGCATCGACGCCCGCGACCTCAAGGAGTACCTCGGCGACCGCCAGCTCTTCCTGCTCCAGGCGCCCGACCTCTACCCGGTCCAGCGCAGCGACGCCGAGCTCGCCTGGTGGGAGCGCGCGGCCACGACCAGTCGGCTGCGCGAGCAGTACGGCACCACCGGTCTGGGGCTGTTCACCGCGTTCCGCGGCGAACGCGAGCGGTTCTGGGCGGCGCAGGATCGGGCGCGGGAGGAACGGACCTGGTGGAACGCCCAGGCGGTCCGTCTCGGCGTGCACGTGGACGACCTCTACGCCCGCTACCGGATGCCCGACGGCCGCACTGACCGGACCACCTACCTGGCTGAGCTGTACGCCGACGAGGCCGGTCTGCGCGAACGCCTCAAAGGCGAAGAAGAACCCGCCCCGGCCCTGGCTCCGGCGGCCGCCGGGATCGCGGTCCCGCAGGAGCCGGAGAGCCCGGAGGAGACGCGGCCGGACAACGTCGTCCCGCTGCGCCGCCGCCCGGCCACCACCCCGGCCGAGCCCGACACCGAGACCACCACGACCAGCACCGACACCAGCAGCACCCACACAGAGGAAGGAACCAACATGACCACGGAGACCACCGGCCTGGCCTCGGCGATCGCCTGGGCCAACGGCATGTCCAGCTCACTGAACAGCGCCGTCACATCCGTTGAGCAGTCCTCGGCCGCCCTGACCTCGGGCGGCGTGACCGGGGAGGCGCTCGCGCTGTGCGCCCAGGGCCAGGAGGCCCTCTCCCAGGCCGCCGGCGTTTTCGACCAGCTGGCCGCCGAGCTGACCAGCCACCTGCAGGTGCGGGAGGCCTACGCGGCCAACCAGGGCGCCGGCGAGAAGGACTTCGTCACCTCCGAGTAACCCATCCGCTGGCCGGCCGGGGCCCGCCCCGGCCGGCCACCCCGAGCGGCCGCTCGTTGACCCGGCCCCCACCCGCGCGGTGGGGCCGGGTGAGCCAGCGGAGACGACCACGCGCGCCAGAGGAGATCCGCTGATGAACACGAGAAACCCCACGACGACGAGGACGAGTGAGGCCCAGGCGCTCGGCCTGGACCAGGTCCGCGACCGCCTCCCGAAATGGGAGGAGATCCGCGCCCGGCTGCACGCCGCCGACGCCGACGCGCTGCGCAACCGGCTGCGCCTGCAGGCCGCCCCGTGGGCGGTGGCCGCCGCGGTCACCGCGATCGGCCTCATCCAGGAGCTCGCGATCCACGCCTGCGGCGGCGACCGGACGGCCGTGGTGCTGCCCAGCGCCGCGGCGACCGGCGCCGCGATCGCGGCCACGCTGGCGGTGCTGCGCTCTCGGCTGACCGCCGCGTGGGCGTGGCTGAGCGAGGTGCGGGCGTGGGTGGCCGCGCACCCGGTGCGCGCCCTGGTGTGCGCCTCGGCGGCGTGGGTGTGGCTGCTCGCCGCCGCGCTGGCCGGACCGCAGGCCTGGGAGCAGCTGCTCGCCGCGGGGCTGGGCGCGCTGTACGCGCTGGCCGCGCACTGGTGGCGCACCCACCGCATCGGCTACCCCGCCACGCACACCGACCCCGACCAGCCCGCCGAGCCGGTCACCGAGACCACCGTCGAGCCGGTGGAGGAGGGCGAGTCCGACCCGATCGTGCGGCGGTGGGCCGACTACATCGCGGGCCCGCAGGGCGTGCTGCCGGACACCTACCTGTCCGGCGCCACCGAGACGCCGACCGGTACCGCCTACCGGCTGCACCTGGTGCCCGGCAAGCACACGCTGACCACCGCGATCAACGCGCTGCCGCGGATCTCGTCGGGGCTGGGTCGGGGGCAGACCAACCTGATCATCTCCGCGCGGCCGCCGTCGCGGGAGGACCCGGACCCGGATCCGGCGGTGCTGGAGCTGCAGGTCGTCACCAACTCGCCCATCAAGGACACGGTGTTCCTGGACAGGCCCACCTTCGACGCCGGCCGCGGCGCGGTGCTGCTCGGCCCCTACGCCGACGGCTCCGGCTGGGCGCCCTGGCGGATGTACAGCGAGAACAGCGGCTGGGGCGGGTTCGTCGTCGGCGGCATGGGCTCCGGCAAGAGCGGTTTGCTGGAGTCGCTGGCCTACTCGGCGATGGCCTCGGGCACCACCGTGGTCTGGTACCTCGACCCCCAGGGCGGCACCAGCTCGCCCGCGCTGGCCGACCAGGCCGACTGGGCGGTGCTCAACCCCGAGCACTGGGAGGCCTACTACGAGGCCGTCGCCGACATCGTGCACTACCGCAGCAAGGAGAACTCGGTCGAGGGGTGGTCAGGGTTCACCCCGTCGCCGGAGCGTCCCGGCCTGATGGTGATCATCGATGAGTGCCACGAGGTGTGGGCGGACAAGAACCTCGCGAAGAAGTGGGGCAAGATCGCCCGGATCTCCCGCAAGGTCGGCGTCATGATCATCGGTGCTTCGCAGATCTACACGGTGGACACCTTCGGCGGGGACCGGGCGCTGCGCTCGGCGATGACCAAGGGCAACGTGGTCATCATGCGCACGACGGAATCGGTCGACGCGCAGCTGATCCCCGGGTTCGCGGCTGATCCGTCCGCGCTGCCGGAGATGCCCGGCTACGGCTACACCATCGCCTCGGCCGAGCTGGGCGGCAGGACCGCGCCGTTCCGGGTCGCCTGGCAGCCCTCCAGCGAGGCGGTGGCCCGCAAGGTCGGCTTGCCCGAGGCCGACTCCATCCGGGCCCGCATGGCCGCACTGGAGGGCCGGGCCGTGCTGGACGAGATCGCGTCCGCGGCCGCCGGTGAGGCCTACGCGCGGCGCCGCGAGATCCACACCGCCGACCGGGAGGCCGCCCGCCGCGAGCTGGACGAGCTACGCGCCGGCCGCCGCGCGAAGAAGAGCACGACCGCGAAGCCCGCCGCCGCGACGGCGGCGGTCGAAGAGGAAGAGTACGCGGACGTACCGGTCTTCCCAGCCGCCCTCACCCTCGCCCCGGTCCAGGAGGCCGAGCCCGAGGGGCTGACCGGGCTGCGCCGCCGGGTCTACGACGTGATCGTGGCCGGTGTCACCCAGACCGGCGACATCGAGGCGGCCACCGGCGGCTCCAAACGTGGCGTTCGCAACGCCCTGATCTGGCTGGAGGCCAACCGGTACATCGCGAATCCGGCGCGGGGCGTCTACGCCCTGGCGGCGTCCCCGCAGCGGGCCACCGCCTGATCCGGCCGGCGCCTCTGCCGCCCCGACACGGTCGGGGCGGTGGGGGGACTCGCCGGGTCCACACCACACCCCCAGGAAGGACCGGTAATGGGCAGCCACCCCACCTACCAGTGGCTTCACAGCGACGACGGCCCCGCGCTCCTCATCCGCGGCGCCACCGACACCGAGATCCGCCAGCGCCTGGACGCCGTCCTCGCCGAGGACGGCCACCGCCACCACGTGCCCGGCCACCAGCGGGACAGCGTCCGCGCCGGATGGGTCCGCGCCAACCCCTGCCCGCCCGCCTGCGGCGAGCACCGCGTCCACTACGACCCCGCCCTCCCCGGCCGCCGCGGCGCGTTCCCGGGGGCGCTCATCGAACTCGTCTCGGAGAGGACATCCGCGTGAAGCCGTTGAAGCACTGGTTCCGCCGCCGTGGCGAGCACGGCTACGCCCAGGTGTGGCGGGGCACGATCGGGGCCGCGTCCGGGCCGCTGCCCGGGTCCCGGCTGAGCGTGGTGGACGCCTACGCCACCCCGGCGCGGGCGCTGCTGCGCCTGGTCCCCGGCCGGCACACCGCCGTCGACGTGCACGCGGTCCGCGACCGGATCGCCGCCGCCCTGGACCTGGCCGAGGTCGTCGTCCACCCGACCGGCAACCCGGCCGAGCTGGGGCTGGCCCTGTACGCGCGCTGCCAGTCGATCTGGCGGGTCTACACCGGGACCGAGGACGACGACGAGGGCGTCCGCTACCTGGCGACGCTGCTGTCGGAGGCCGAGGCGGAGCGCTACATCGCCGCGCTGCAGGACACCATCCGCGACAGCCTCGACCCCGAGATCGAGTTGTACGCGGTCATGGAGACGGTCTACGTCGACGCCGAGACCGCGCTGTCCCTGCCGACGCGCTGAACACCCGCTGACATCCACACGCCTCTTCGCCGGGGCCCGCCGCGCACGCGGCGGGCCCCGGCCCCGTTAGGAGCACACGATGCGAATCACGATCAACACGGGCACGTTCGCTACCGAGGTGGCGTGGCTGGCCCGGCTGCTGCCCTCCCGGATCGCCGTCCCGGTGCTGGCCGGCGTCCACCTCGCCACCGGCGAGGGCTCGGTCCGGCTCACCGTCTATGACTACGAGACCAGCGGCACCGTCGACGTCGACGCCCACGTCTCCGAGCCCGGGACGGTGCTGGTGTCCGGGCGGGCGCTGGCCACCATCGCCGCGCTGCTGCCGGAGGGGGCCGACGCCCACCTCGCCGTGGACGGGCCCCGGCTCACCGTGACGGCGGGCGACGCGAAGTTCACCCTGCCGACCCTGCCGATCGAGGACTACCCCACCGTCCCCGCCCCGGGCGAGGAGATCGGGCGGGTCGACGCCGAGACGTTCAGCGCCGCGGTCGGCCAGGTGATCGCGGCCGTCTCCACCGACGCGACCCTGCCCATGATCTGCGCGGTGCAGCTACGGCTGGGCGAGCGGCTCAGCCTGGCGGGAACCGACCGCTACCGCATCGCCCAGCGCCGCATGCCGTGGAACCCCACGATGGAGGCCGGCGACGCCGACGCCCTGCTGCTGGTGCCCCCGCGCACCCTGCACTACGCCGCCAGGACGCTCAGCGCGGACGACCACATCGGCCTGGGCGTGCAGCGCGACGGCGACGGCGGCCACGTCAGCGGCGTCACGCTCTCCGACGGCCACCGCACCGTCTCCACCCGGCTCATCGCCGCCGACCCCCCGACGATCGAGCGGCTGTTCGCCGGCGCCGCGGCCCCGGTCGTCACCGCCACCGTCAACGTGGAGCGGCTCCGCAGCGCCGCCCGGCGGGCCGGGGCGCTGTGCACCGCGGTGACCCCCGTGGTCCTGGACATCCAGGACGACCACATCACGGTGGAGGGCGGCGACGGTGACGCCGGCGGCCGCGACGTCGTCCCGGCCGTGACCGATGGCCAGCCGCACACCGTGGCCGTGCGCCACGGCTACCTGCTCGACTGCCTGGACGCTCTCGTCACCGAGCAGGCCCGCCTGCTCGTCCCCGCCGATCACAAGCCGCTGCGGATCCTGCCCGACACCGGCGAGGACGCCGAGACCGCGGGTTACCGCTACCTGCTCATGCCGGTCCGCCGCGGCGACTGATCCGGTCTCTCCCCCTGGCCGGCCCGACCCCCCGTGCTGGTGGCCCGGTGCCGTCGTGGCGTCCGGCTGCTGTCCAGGAGCTGGACGCCCAGTGGACCCGGCATGGACCGCTGACGGTGTTCACCCCCGAGTCACGTAACGGGGTCAGGGCCGAGCACTACGACGACCAGGTCACCTGGGAATGCGCCGCCCGCGCCGCAGCGTCCGTGGTGCTGTTCTGGATCCCCCGCGACCTCAAGAACCTGCCCGGCTTCACGACGAACGTCGAGTACGGCTACGACCTCGCCAGCGGTCGTACGGTCGTCCTGGGGTGCCCGCCCGAGTGCCCGAACCCGGAGCGCAACCGCTACCTCATCTACCTCGCGCACCAGCACGGCGCGCCTGTGCGGGAAAACCTGCACGACACCGTCGCGGCCGCGCTGGGCGTGGTGAGGGCCTGAATCCCGTAGCCACGGAATTACTGATTCGCAGCCCTACCACCGTGCGGCCGAGCACCCCTGACCGCTGTCGAGGGACGACCGGTAGCTGACCTCGACATTTACTCTACGGGATTCCTGATCTACTGAATTACGGATCATGGCAGCACCCCGGCCCCGGGCCACATCCGCCAGAACGACCCCCGGGGCCAGGCAGCCAACCCCAATGAAGCCGAGGAGGGCTCCCCTCATGCTATGCATCCTGTCCGCCATCCTCCGCGCCTGCCAGGCCACCGACAAGTGCTGGTGTGGCGCCGAAGCGCTCTACGAGATCGTTGAGTACGGCGTGCCGACCCCGCTCTGCGGCTTTCACTTCATGAACCGCTGAGGTTCATCCCCGCGCCCTCCGGCTTCGGCCGGAGGGCGCTTTTTTGTTTTACGGAACTACTGAACTCCGCAATTCCGTGATTACGGGAGAGCATGCCAGGCCGTCCACTACTGCTACGGGATCACGGGATTCAGTACCGTACTCCGCATGAGAACCATCGCCTTCGCGAACCTCAAGCCCGGCACAGGCAAGACCACCACCACGATCCTGCTCGCCTACGGGCTCCACCGACGCGGCTTTGATGTGGCCGTGGCCGACTGCGACCCCGCCCAGTCCGCGCTCGCCTGGAGCGACGCGGTCTCCGGCTTCCCCTTCCCGATCTATGGCCTGCCGGTGAAGGACGCCGGCAAGCGCCTGGTGGACATCGGCGGAGAGAAGGCGTGGGTGGTGGTCGATCTGCCGCAGGCCGAGGACCACGCCCAGATCGTCCGGTCGGTGCTGCGCAGGGTCGATGAGATCACCGTGCCTGTGGCCCCGACCCCGATCGAGGTCGAGCGGATGAGCGGCATCTCCGACCTGCTGGAGGAGATTGACGAGGTGCGGCAGACCCCCGCACGCACCGCGGTACTGCTCAACCGCGTCGTCGGCGGAGCCCGCTCCGGTGGCGACGCCCGCGCCGGTCTCACGGAGCTCGGATACGAGGTGCTGGTGCCTGAGATTCCTCGGCGGGAGGTCTACGCGCTGGCCTACGGCGCGGTGCCCGCCATCCGCGACGGCGACCCCATCGACCAGCTCGTCGACACCTACCTGGAGCGCGCGGGGGTGACCGCGTGAGCGCCGCGAGGAGTTCCTCGTCGGCGTCCCGGTTCGCCGCGGCCGCGACGAGCCGCCGCAAGGGCGAGGACGGCGCGACGCCGACGCGGGGAGCGACGGCCGGCCGGACGGCGCCAGTCCGGATCACCATCGATCTCACGCCGGCGGACTACCGCCGGATGAAGGAGGCCCTGGCCGAGCTCGCTCGGCTGTCCGACATCCCCACGCTGCCGCACTCGGAGATGTGGCGGGCGGCCCTGCGGCGGATCGCGGACGACCCGGAGCTGCGGGCCGACCTGGCCGAGGACATCGTGAGCGCGCGCGAAGACCAGTAGGCCAGTAGGCACGGGATTACTGAGATACGGGATCCAGTGATCCAGTGGCCGGACCCGGTCACGCCCGGACATCGCCGCCCAGGGTCGCCAGGATGATCCGCATGAGTGAGCAGACGATGGTGGTCCGCTTCGTCGGCGGGCCGGACGACTGGCGCGGCCGGGTCATGGAGGTGCCGGTGAGCGACCCCAGCGACCCCGGCACCATGCTGATCTCCGACCACGTGCCATGGCGGCCCGACGACGAGGACCTCGACCCCCGCGCGGTCTACACGCCCGACCCGCCGCCCGCGGATCAGCGGGTCTGGATTTTCCGGGGGTGGTTCCCCTCATCCCGGTACGACCCGCCCGTGGACTCCTACGGCAAGTGAACACGCGGCCCGGCGGAGTCCACCGGGCCGCGCCACGTTAGCCAGTCCCGCCCTACGTACGGAGCTACGGGATTACTGAATCACTGAATTCAGCACCCCAGGTCAGAGACCCAGGTTTCATATATCCGCCCTCGGATGAGGCCCCTGCTGCCGGACGAGCTCCAGGGCGGCGTCGACCGGTCGACGCCGCCCTACGCGCGCGGGGGCGCCCCGGTTCGCCGGGCGGCGCGGTGGGCGCGTCGGCGGCAGGTGTCGGAGCAGTAGCGGCGCGGCCGTCCCTGCCGGCCGGGCTGGGTGATCGGTTCCCCGCACACGCACCGGCCCGGCCGCGGCGCGGGAGCGTCGAGTGCGTCGGCGATGGCCAGGAGCCGCAGCGCCTCGGGCGGCAGATACCCCACCTCGCGCAGCGGGGCCAGCCGGGCGCGCAGCTCCCTGGCGGTCTCCCGGGCGATGGAGTGCAGTCCGGGGACCATGTGGGCGGCCAGCTCGGCGAGCTGGGCCGGGGTCGGCGGGTCGGCGTAGACGGAGGCCGTCACCCGTCCGGCGATCTCCTCGGTCCGCTCCACCAGCTGCGCGAACTCCTCAGGGACGCCGTGGTGCACGCGGCCGAGCCGTGCCCGCGCCCGTTCGCGCTGCCGGTCGTCGCCGACCCGCTCCAGGTCCTGCCACTGCCGCAGGGTGACCACCATGCGGCCCAGGGGACCGGCCTGGCGGGCCAGCTCCGGCACGAGGTCGAGCCAGCGGGTGCGCGGGTCGCTCCGGTAGCGGTCCAGCGTGGGATCGGCGCGCAGCGCCGCTGCGACGCCCTCCAGGGCGGCCAGGATCCGGAGGTGGCCGCCGGAGACCTCCGGCCAGTCCCCGTGCTCGGCCGCGTGGGCGGCCGCCCGCCGGCATGCCTCCCGCACCTGATCCGCCGCGCCCATCCCGCACCTCCGCATCACCGGTTCCGCGGCGGCACGCTATCCCGGCGCGAGGTTTTTCGTCCCGGTTTTCGTGACGCCAGGGTGTCGGTTCCAAAAATCGGCCCTCGAATGAGAGTCCGACAAATAGGGCATTCCTGACCGCCGATATGTGAACCTTATCGGCGGTTGACACAGAGGGTGATACAGGGTGGCCGCGTCCGGCCAAGTATGTCCATCTATCCGACATGCCCAGTGACTGGACATAGCATGGGGGTATGAGTGAGACCCCGAACCCCCGCACCCGCTCCGGCCTGGCCGACTGGGCGCGCCGCCGCGACGCCCTCGCCGCCGACCGCGCCGAGCTGCTCCGCTACGCCTGGCTCACCGGCGACCGCAACATCCGCGCGTTGGCGCAAGCGGCCGACGTCTCCCGCGAGACCGTCTACGCCGACCTGCGATCCATGGGGATCGACCCGAACTGGGACCGCAACCTGCCCGCCTTGTGGGTCGTGGTCGCCGGGGCGGAGGACCAGCCGCTGCCCGGCTACCTCCCGGAGGATCCCAACGCCGCCGCCGACGCCCCGCCCGGCCTGCTGGAGCTGCCCCGTGTCGCCGAGTGGCTGGGGCAGGTCGGCGACCACGTGCGGATCGTGCCGTGCCAGCCCGGCGTCACCGAGGAGTCGGCGCACCAGTCGATCCGCGACCGGACCGGCGACGAGGGCGTCGCGCTGCTCACCGTCACCGCCGAGGAGGTGCTCGCCGACGTCCTGCGCACCCCCGTCGAGCGGCTGCTGCACGGCCACCCCGACCGCACCCTGACCGTGCGGTGGGAGCCCGGCGAGCCGCCGGCCACCGACGTCCATGGCGACGGGCTGGACTACGGCTCCCCGGAGGGCTACGTGGCCGAGGTCGCCGACGCCGACGGGCGCGTCATCGCCTGCGGCGGCGGCGCCACCATCGCCGAGGCCCTCGCCGACGTCCAGCCCCGGCTGGTGCGGGGGGCGTAGAGCGTCACCCCCCGACTGGACGCTCACAGACACCGAACCGCGAAGAGGAGAGGAGAGTCATGGCACTGACGGAGCAGCCCCGCCGGCTGGCGGCCACGATCGGGGCCGCGACCGACCAGGGACCCCGCGACCAGCAGAAGGACGCCGCCGCCGTGCACACCACCCGCGACGGCGACGTGGGCGCTGTCCTCGTGGACGGATTCAGCGAGCGCCTCGGCGAGGAGCCGGTCTTCCGCGCGACGGCCGAGCTGGCGGCGTGGGTGGCCGCCAAGCACGACGCGCTGGCCGGCCTGATCGCCGCCCAGGAGGTGATCCACATCGCCGGGCGGACGGCCGGCACGGACGACCTCCTCGGGCCGGACTGCGTCGGCGCGATCGTGAGCATCCGGCGCGACGGAAGCGCCGACGCCACGTGGACCGGCGACTGCCGGGTCTACACCTGGCGCCGCGCTGACAAGCAACTGACGCTGCACACCCGCGACCACACCGAGGGCGCGCGGATGCGCGAGCGGATCGCCGCCGAGCCCGAGCTGGCCGAGAGCTGGGCCGACCCCGCCGACTTCGACCACGAAGTCACCACCACGATGCAGTGGGCCAGCATCCCTGAGCACCACCACCGGGAGGTGCCCATCGGACGGCGGGCCATCGCGGGGTGGGTGCCGCTGCCGACCTGCGACATGGTCCTAATCACCTGCGACGGCGTGCACGACACCATGCCCCACGAGGACCTGCAGCGCGTGGTGACCGGCCACGCCGACCAGGACCCGGCCGCCATCGCCCAGGCCCTCATCACCGCCGCCCGCGCCGCCGACGCCCAGCACGACGACCCCGACGAGCGCGTGGACGACAACGCCACCGCTGTCGTGGTGAAGCTCGCCGCCACCACGACCGGCGGCATCTGACCGCTACCGAGAGAAGGGGGCCCCGCGCGCTCGCGCGGGGCCCCCTTCGTCATGTCCGGCGTCATGTCCGGGGCCGGACGGCGACGACCCGGACGTGGTCGTGGTACAGCGTCACCACGGCCTCGATGCGGGTGGTCAGCAGCACGCCGTGATAGGGGATCGGGCCGATCCCGCCGGGCAGGTAGGGGTCCACCTCGGCGGCCGGGTCGGCGGCGGCCGCCAGGCGCAGCAGTGCCTCGCCGAACTCCTCACGGTCAGTCTCGCCCAGTCCCCGGATCTGCCGCTGCGCCAGGGGTTCCAGGGTGATCGGCCGCACCGGGCTCCTCGTCTCCGTCGCGGCCGCCGAACAGCTCCTCCCACTGACGCCGGAAGTCGTGGGCGTCGCGGGCGTCGATGGTGACCGATCCGGCCGGCGGCGGCGCGCCGCGCACCAGACGGCCGTAGGCGGCGTCGACGGCTTGGGCGAGCTCGGCGTCGTCCAGGCGGTGACTCACGGGGACCTCCTCACGGGGGCGTCGTCTCCAAGGGTAGACGGCGGGCTCGCGGGTTCGGCTACGGCCTGCGATCACGGGTCACGTGATGATCCGGGCAGCGGTCGGTGCGCTCCTCCCACCCATCGTCCTCGGTCCAGTACCGGGCCAGCAGCAGGGACACCTGCCACCCGGCGGCCTCGGCCCGGTCCAGCAGCAGCCGCGCGGGGCCGGCGAGCTCGGCGTCGCACCCCTCCTCGTCGCAGAGGAGGACCTCCAGGTGGTCACGCATCCGCGCCATCCACTGTCTGAGCGGTTTCCCGCATCATGGCGGTCAGCCGCTCCGGTGTCACCGGTCTCGGCTCGGCCGGGTCCCGCAGCCTCCACTCCCGGCCGCACCGGCACAGCACGGTGACGGCCTCCTGGTGCAGCATCATCGCCCAGTCGCCGTCGCGGCCGCACCGGCACAGCATCTGCCACACCATCCCCGGGGCATCGGCCCCGTCCCGCTCGCGCCACTCGGTCGCGTAGTTTGCCACCCGGTACTCGGCCGTGATCGCGTACCCGCGTGGGGGGCGGGTGAGCGCGGCCGCGGCCGCCGACGCGTAGCGGTCCCACTCCGCGAGGCCCGCCTGGAGGTCCTCCTGGTCGGCCGGCAGCAGCAGCCCGTCGGGCAGCTCGGCCTCGGGTGGCGCGGGGGCGTAGAGCACGCGCGGCGCGGCCTCCGGCACGAAAACGGGCATCACCTCGCGGTAGCCGGCGTACAGCAGCCCCAGCAGGATCACCATCCGCAGGCGGAACCGGTCAAGATCCGGCTGGTCGGCGCCGTGGTCCTGCTCCCAGCCGCGCAGGTACCCCCAGGCTTGCTCACGCAGCCCGATCACCCCCCACGGCCCCTCCGCCTCCAGCGTCAGCTCTTCGTCTTCGTCCACGCTGCCCTCCTCTGGGTCCGGGTCCGTGCTGGGACCGTACCGGCCCGGCCGGACGGCCGTATCGGAGATACCCGCGTCCTATTGCGTGGGCGGAAGTGGCGGCGGAGGAAGGATGGGTGGTGCGGGGATGGACGGGTGGTGGCCGGAGGTGGGGCGAGAGGACGACGGGGTGGTGGATGGGTGCGAGGACGAGGAAGGGCGGGGGATGCGGGGGATTTTGGGTTCACACGCCATGGCACTATTCAGTGAGCCCGGCTCGTCAGTGACGCAGACGCGTCCCGCCGGTCCGCGATCGCGCGCAGCAGCGCCTGGGCGGCGTGCTCGATCCGGCCGAGGTCGTGGTCGGGGATGACGCCGTCGCGCACGGCGACGTGGGCGTGGCCGAGGAGCAGGGCGACCTCCCACGCCCGCTCAGGCAGGATCGGCCGCTCCTGGACGATGGCCGGTGGCCGCGGCCCCTGCACCGTGCGGGTCACCGTGCGCACGGTGGTCTCCCGCACGATCTCGCGCACCGGCTCCTCGGCCGGGCGTGCCCGGCCGGCCTGGCGGTCGCGCTCCTGGCGGGCGGTGGCGGTGCGGATCTCGTAGGCGCGCTGGCGGCAGGACTGGGTGCAGTAGCGCCGGTGGGTGGTGCGTGGGGTGATCTGGATCGGCTGGCCGCACCAGGCGCAGGTGCGCTCGACCACCCGCCGCCGCACCCGCTCGGTGACCCGGCCCGACGCGCGGTCGTCGTGTTCGCTCATGCGCGGCACCCTACGGCCCGCGTCACTGACGAGCCGAGGTCATTGAGGAATGCCTCGGTGTGTGGACCGAGAAGCGGCACCGGAAGTACCCATGCATCTTCGGTGCGCGAAATATGGCGCGTCTACCGCAAATCACGCATATCGGGCGAGGGGGGTGGGGGGCCGTCGGCGTCGCGGTGCGTGACCGCCGCGTGGTGCACCACGGGTGCACCGGGAGTGCACTTCGGCGGTGCACTCGTCGCGCGCATGCGCGTATAGCCCCTCCGGGAGGGAGCGTCAAGCCCGTGGTGCACCCGCGTAGTGCACCACGGGCGCGAGGTCACGCTCGGTGACGGCCGGGCTGGACTTTCGGCTGGACTTTCCCGCCGGAGCCCGGCTGGACTTTCTCGCGCGCGTGTACGCGCATAGCCCCCGGGTGTCAACCCGTCCCGGGAAAGTCCGGCCGGACTCTCGACTTTCACCGACCGTGACCACCACCGGGCGCTGGATCGGTCCGGCCCGGTCGTCAGGCCGGGCGGCCGACCCGGGCGGTGGCCCCGGCGAGCCGGCGGGCCGCGCGCAATGCGGCCAGGAGCTCGGCGACGCCGAGCTCGTCTTCGGGGCCGGCGGGTGGGCGGGGGGTGGCGCGGGGGCGGGGCACGGTGCGGGACCTACCCGTCCCGCCCGGCCGGGACGGCGCCCTGGCAGGATCCGGCCAGAGACTGGTGTTGCGCCTATCCTGCGGGCATGCGCGCTGTCGAGATCCTGAGCTTCGGATACATCTACGCGCCGCCTCCCCGTGGGATGCACTTCGTGGCGGACCTGCGGGACTTCTACGCCGAGGACGCGCTACCGGGCGGCACAGGACTCGACCGTCCCGTCAGGGACGCGATCATGAATCTTCCCGGCGCGCGGGAGCTGACCGCGTCTCTCACCCAGGTCGCATCCGCCTACCTGGCGACGGCGGGCCCGGGACCCGTGCGCATCGCCCTCGGCAGTACCAACGGGCGGCACCGGGCCCCCGGCATCGCCATCGCGATGCACGACGCCCTTCTGGCACATGCTCGGATCGACCTCACGCACAGGGACCTCCACCGGGCTTTCGAGTAATCCACCCCCTCACCTGTATGGCGTACAGGTGATCATCCGTTTCATCCCGTCCCGGCCGGCGGGGCGTCCAGATCGCCTGTGACGCGGCGGATCCGGCACACCCAGCGGGGAACTGTCGGGACGGCCGCGCGGCTCCGCAGCGGCCACCACAGGCCCGCAAGGGCGCCCGGGAAGCGATCGGGCCCCAACCATCACGGTCGGGGCCCGATCTCGCCGGAGCGCCTATCCGGCCGCCATGTCCACGAACCGGCTGTAGTGCCCCTGGAACGCCACGGTGACCGTGGCCGTGGGGCCGTTGCGGTGCTTGGCCACGATCAGGTCGCCCTCCCCCGCCCGCACTGAGTCCTTGTCGTAGGCGTCCTCCCGGTGCAGCAGGATCACCACGTCGGCGTCCTGCTCCACCGCGCCGGACTCGCGCAGGTCGGCGATCTGCGGTTTCTTGTCCGGACGCTGCTCGGGCCCGCGGTTGAGCTGGGACAGCGCGACCACCGTGATCCCCAGCTCCTTGGCCAGCAGCTTCAGCTCCCGGCTCATCTGCGACACCTCCTCCTGACGGGTGTCGCGCCGCCCGGCCGGGGTGACGATCTGCAGGTAGTCCACCACCACCAGGCGCAGCCCCATCGACCGCTTCAGCCGCCGGCACGTCGAGCGGATGTCAGCCAGCGTCGTGGCCGCCCGGTCCTCCAGCACCAGGGGTGCGGCGTTGATGCGGGGCAGCGCGCGGGAGACGACCTGCCAGTCGGCCTCGGTCAGGTCACCGGCCTTCACGCGGTGCAGCGGGACCTTCGACTCCGCCGACAGGATCCGGTGCGCGAGCTCGTCGGTCCCCATCTCCAGGCTGAAGAAGGCGGTGGGCACCTGGTCGCGGATCGCGGCGGTGCGGGCGAAATCCATGGCCAGCGTCGACTTGCCCAGCGACGGGCGGCCGCCGATGACGATGAGCTGGCCAGGCCAGAGTCCGCGGGTCAGCGAGTCCAGATCACTGAACCCGGTCGAGATACCGATCAGCCCGTCCTCGGCGCCGGCCATCTCCTGCATCCGGTCCACCACGCCCGGCATCACCTCACCGATCAGCGGCGAGGTCGGCCCGGCGGCGCGCTCGGTGATGCCCATCATCTCGGCCTGCGCGCGATCGACCAGGTCAAGCGCGTCACCGTCACCGGAGTAGCCGATCTGGACGGCGCGGGTGCCGGCCTCGACCAGGCGGCGCAGCAGCGCCTGGTCGGCCACGAGCTTGGCGTAGTAGCCGGCGTTCGCGGCGGTCGGCACCGCCTCGGTCAGGGTGTGCAGGTAGGGCGCGCCGCCGGTCCGCGCGCTCTCCCCGCGCCTGGCCAGCTCGGCGTTGACCGAGACCGCGTCGACCGGCTCCCCGCGCGCCAGCAGGTCCGAGATCGCGGTGTAGATCGTCTGGTGGGCCGGCCGGTACAGGTCCTCGACCCGCATGATCGCCATCACGTCGGCGGCGACCAGGGGCGAGAGCAGCATCCCTCCCAGCGCGGCCTGCTCGGCCTGCAGGTCCTGCGGTGGGGTCCGTGTCCACGAAGTGGTGTCGGTGTCGGTCATGATGGAAGCTCCGTCCTGCTCAAAGGGGGGCGGGGGCGGTGGCGCGTCGGCGTAGGAACCCGCGCCACCGCCCGGTCATGTCAGGGATCGTTCGGCGGTCAGGCGGTGGTCAGCAGCGCCGCCAGGTCGGGGCGGGCCTCGGCGCCCTGCACCCGCAGGGTCCGCAGCAGCTCCTCCCGCATGGACGGGTCACGGGCCTCCCGCATGCACAGCGGGCACGGCACGGTCCGCTCCCGATGCAGATCACACGTCACCGCGCCCCGCCCCGGCGTCTCCGTGCGGGCCTGAGATCCACGCTGGCGGCGCAGTAGCCACAACCGGTGCTCCAGATCCCGGTTCGCCGCCATGGTCGCGATGAGGCCCGCCAATGTTTTGCGCGCTTCCGGCCGCAGCAGGTTCACCAGCGCTTGGGCCTCCTCAGTCGTCGCGTCCGTGGCCCGCATGATGATCGCGGCTGGCGTCTCCGCCACCCCCGACCCGCCAGGGGCGGCAGCTGCGGCCGTGAGGCCGCCCTCCGGCTTGTTCTCGGCGAAGCCCTCGTCCTCCTCCCGAGCGGCCGGTGGGGCGTCAGGAGACGGTGCGGCAGAAGAGGAGGCTGAAGCTGTCGCTGAAGGAGGAGATGAAGGGGGTCGCGTATTTGCCTCCCCATGGGGTCGCGTATTTGCCTCCCCATGGGGTCGCGTATTTGCCTCCCTCCCCCCGGGGGAGGGGCGCGTATTTGCGACCCCTTCTGAGCTGGGAGTTTCCTCGACGTCCTCCTTCGGGGGAGTGAGGCTCAGGACCTCGATCCAGCCGTCGCTGGCCGACTCGTCGTCGGTGTAGGAGAGCTGCACGCGGACCGCACCGCGACGCCGTCCATCCCGGTCGGTGATCGCGGTGACGACCGCTTCGCGGCCGTCATGGACGACGGTGCGCCCCAGTCCATACCAGCAGACGATGCTGTGCGCCCGAGAGCCGAGCCGGAAGGTGCTGCGAGGCGTCCCGTCGGGAAAATCGCCATCCTCGGCCGCGAAGGCGAGGAAGCGGCGCTGCAGCTCGCCGAGGACCTCAGGGGACGCGTCGACCGGCCTGGTGACATCCAGCCGCTTCGAATTGGCGGGACGCTGCACCTCGGCGAAGGGCCGGTTGGTTCCGCCCCACAGATCCCATGGACCGTGAACGAAGATCCGGCTGGACTTCTGCCGGCCCTTCTCGTCGGTGCGGTCCAGGATGGAGATGAACCCGTCCGCCAAGAGGTCCGAGTAGTACCTGCGGAGCTGGCTGGTGTCCATCAGGCAGTCGGCCGCCATGGTGGCGGTCTTGATCGTCCAGGACTTCGTGTCGTCCTCGACACGGCATGCCAGGGTCTGCAGGACGAACTTACGGATGGGGGAGTGGCGCACGTCCAGGCGGCGGACGTACGCCTCAGCTTCGTTGCTCACTGCGTGTGACCGTTCTAGGTCGACACGGTGACCAAAGACTCCCCGCTACGCCGTCGTATGAAGCAGGTACGATGGCGCTACAACCAAGCGAGGGTCTCGGTCGCCGTTACGACCGGACTGTGACGATGGCCCGGGGCGGCAACCCCGGGCCTCGTGCTTTTCTGGGGTTGGAGAGACAGTACTGGGCAGCCAGTTAGCTGGGCTGCGAATCGGCGACGGCTAGGACGAGCGACTGTGCTTCCGGCGCCCATCGGATCACGTACGCGTCAGGTCTGCACGCGGCGAGATCGGGCCACTCGACCACATACGCCGCGTACTCGTCGCTCCACCCAGGAGGTGCCGAGAGGCGCCATGCCTGGCCGTCATGCCACAGGCCGCGCTCCTCTCCAGGGCGGATCATGATGGCGTGATCCTCGGTCAGGAATGGGGCGACGCCTCGGACCGTAGCTCCGCGGGGTTCGTACCACGTGGTCGGGAGGTCGGTCGCAACGCTCGGACTGTCAGGCGGCGGTGCGTGGCGAACAACAGTCGAAATCATTGTTTCCCTCTCTGTGCACTTTTCGAAAAGTGCACCAGATTTCCTCCCGGGGACCAACATGGTGCGAAGATGACGCCACCCACGGGAACGGTAGTACTCGTGCAAGTCGTGGTTTGAAGCCCACGCATCAAGGCGTACACGGTTGTACCCGCTGCGTGCGGCATGCCTGAGAGCCCAATTAAGAGCCCATTCCCCCACGCCTTGTGAATCTTTGTCACGGGCCAACTTGGCAAGATATAGAGCAGGATCACTCTGCTCTTCAGGTGTCCAGAAATCTGGATCAGGGATCGTGGATAGTGAAAAGGTGGCGACAGCCTTTCCATCATCTTCGACGATGAATGTCTCTCCTTTGGCGATCATCTTCCGCATGCGGTCGGCCGTCATCCACCCGCGGCGCCACTGATCGACTCCCCTATCAGCTAGGCGATCGGCAGCGTCGTTGAGCAATTGGACGACATCTGATAGGTCGGCTGGAGTCGCCAGGCGGGCAGCTCTCATGCCGGAAGCTCGTAGATCAGCTCGATTGTGTCGCCGGGCCAGACTGATCGCGTCAATTTGACGGGCCGCCCCTCGGTGTACCCAGTACGCCATTGAGTGAGCACGGATACCCCTGATCCGATGTGCAACTTCGCGGCCTCCTCCGGTGTGGGAGGGCGCCATTGGAGGCGGTCTACATATCTGACCTGCTCATAGCCGCACGCTGCCATCAGAGCGATCACGCCCTGCTTCACGTCGGTGGGATCGAGAATTTCGGGCACCGCCTGCGCGATGTCCATGGGGTAGTAGGTGTCGGCGAGGTTGGATGGCTGCCCGTCCAGCGTCCGCAGACGGCGGCGTACAGCTACCGCCTCCCCTTCTGACAGATCGAGCCATTCCGCTACTTCGCGCGACGCAGCCACCACGGCGACCTCGATGTGCTGGCCGGGAGTGCGTCCATGGGCCTGCGTGTCGCTGACCCACGCATCGACGCCGGATGTGCGGCGATGGTCGAGATTTTCCGTGCGGGACGCATGGATGGGGAGCACGCGGCGGTCGCGTACCCGCCGTCCCGCACGAGTACTACCGGCGGTCACGAGCCCTTCGGAGACGAGCTGCTCGATTGCTCGCACAGCCGTGCCGCGGCTGACGCCACGCTCCTGAGCGAGATCGCGCTCGGTGGGGACGAGTGCGCCCGGCGGTAGCTCACCAGTTCGGATCTGCGTCCTGATCGCGTCTGCGACCTGCGCGTATAGGGGGGGCTCGCGATGTCCCATCATGCCTCCTCAACTTTGGCCTAGTCCAAACATAGCAAACGCTTGACGCGGGCGGCAGGGGCGTGCTTAGCTTTGGCCTAGTCCAAACAGCGCGAGCATTTGGACAGGCCCGGATGTGGACTCCGTTCCCGCCGCTGACCTTGGCGGGGGCGTGTGGAAGCCCGAAGGCCGCTGAGCTTTGACAACTCGATAGCGGAACCGCCTCTGACCCCATCCCGCACCAACGGGACGGCGAAGAGGACGACGTCGCGGCACGGCGGGCCTATCTGCGGACTGGCCCGGAGGAATGCCGCGGCGCACCGCGTCCGTGTGACGCCGGTCCGCCCCCCCGTCGTGGTGGGGACGGTGCCGGGGCTACACGGCCCGCCACGACGAGGAGGAGATCGATGGGCAGCCGCAAGCGCGCGATGGAGAACTTGAAGAACGCCAAGCGGGCGTTGGCCGAGGTCATCGAGCAGGACAAGAAGGCCGGGCGCGACTACGAGACCGACAACCGCGTGGTCGCCGACCACGCGGTGCGCATCGCCGAGAAGCAGGCCCGGGAGGCGGGCGTGCCCGCCTGGCGGCGCTGACCTCCTGCCGGCCTCACGAGTGAGCCCCGCCCTGGGTGCGATCCCGGGCGGGGCTCTTCATCTCACGAAAGGACCGTGATGTACGCGATTATCCCTGGCCAGCGCGACGCTGGCCACGACCACGACTATGACGACGCCCTGGAGGGCGAGGACGCCGGCCACTGGCCGGACGGGTTGTCCCGCCGGGAGGTCCAGCGGCTGATCTGGGAGGCGCAGAAGGCCGGGACCGCCGGCGGCGCCCGGCCCGACCGCGACCCCGAGTACCAGGCCCTCATCGAGCACCTGCACGCCGGCACCGGCCGCCCCCGCGACCCCTACACCTGCGACTTCACCTCCGAGCAGGTGGAGGCCCGCCGGGCCGCGCACCGCCTGGTGCTGGTGGGGAGGGCCGCCTGATGGAGTCCCCGATCGGGTTCTTCCTGTGCTTCGCCGCCCTGTGCTTCGCCGTGATCGGGATGCTGCACGCCGCTCTGGCGGCGCTGGGGGGTGCGTGATGCTCGCCGAGATCGCGCAGTGGATCGACGTGTGGGCGGCGACGCCACCCCGGGACATGACCGCATACCAGCAGCTCGTCCTGGTGGGCGGTCCGATCGCCGGGATGTTCGCCGTCTCGATGGTGATCGAGCTGGTCGTGGCCGCGCTGGGCCGTCGGCGGTGGCTGCGGGTGGGGGCCACGGTCCACCACCCGCGATACGGGCTGGTGCCGGTGGTCGCCATCGCCACCGAGGACTCCGAGGCCGGGGATCAGTGGGCGCTGGTCCTGCGGCCCGGCGGTGAGGAGACCGACTGGGTGCCGGCCGAGGAGCTGGCCCGGCCCACACCCGCACGTTCCGCCTGATCCCTCCGGGCGCCCGACCTGCGCGGGCGCCCCTGGGGACCGAGACGGCCACCAACAAAACCGAACGAGTACGAGGAGAACCCCCCGATGACGAACACCACGACGACGGCGCGGCGGATGCCCGCCAGCAGCGCCGACCTGGACGAGGTCCGCGCGACCGTACTGGTCGCGGGTCAGGTCTGGAGCTCCCGGCTGGTCCCGGCCGGCGCGCTGATCCGGCTCACCCACAAGTGGGAGCGGCCCCGGGTGGTCGCGACGCTGCGGGCTGCGGGGTACACCGCCACGCCGGTGAGCGACACCGAGGACACGGTCCTGGTGTCCGGCGTTCTCGACCCGATCGCGGTGCTGGACGCCGAGATCGCGCGGCTGACGGAGCGCCGGGACGCCCTGGCCGCCGAGAAGTCGGAGATCCTGGGCGGTGCCCGATGATCGGTCGGCGGCGCCGGGAGCGCGAGGAGCAGCGCCACGAAGACCTCATGTCGGGCCTGGAAGCGATCGCCCGGGCGGTGGGCCACCTCGCCGAGCAGCAGCTCGGCGAGGTGGCCGAGTGGCGGCTGGAGGAGGCCACCCAGGAGCTGGAGGAGGTCCGCTCCCAGCTCGACACCGAGCGGGCCGCTTCCGAGGAGCTGACGGACAGCCTGCGCGCCGCCCGCGCCGAGACCGAGATGGCGGAGTGGCGGCTGGAGGAGCTCACCCAGGAGCTGGAGGAGGTCCGCTCCCAGCTCGACCGGGCGCTGCGCCGCGCGGAGCAGGCGGAGACCGAGGTGCGGCGGCTGGCAGCCACCCCGCTCGAACCCGCCGGCAAGCAGGTGTTCGTCACGTCGGAGCTGGTGGCGCTGTACGAGGTCGCCGACGCATACACCGGCGACAGGGAGCCGCAGGCGCCCTACACCGTGGTGCTGGCCGCGATGCGGCGACTGGCCCGCTACCCGGAGGTGCGGGAGGCGCTCGGGCTGGACCGCCAGGAGGAGCCGGTCGGATGAGCCCGGCCCGGTTCCTGGACCCGACGGGTGAGCGGTACGGCATCCCCACCTACGGGTGGGGATGGGCGAAGGCGTTCGACCCGGACCTGCTCACACGCAGCCAGCTGCGCGCGCAGGGGCTGCGGCCGGGCGGCCAGCAGCCGGTCGCGCAGCTGATGTGGCGGTCCCGCCGGGCGCGGGACCGCTCCGGCATCCGCATCGCCTACCTGTACGACCGGCGCCGGGCGGCGCCGGTCCGCCCGATGACCCCGGCCCGGCGGGAGGCGCTGGCGGCCGCGATGCGGGCACGGCGCACCTGCCCCACCTGCGAAACCGTCTACCCGTGGTGCATCCCGACCTCGCTCGGGGAGTGCCCGGCCTGCGCCGGCCTGGAGGCGCGCGCGGCCTGAGGCCGCACCTCACACCCATCACGACGATCACCAGGAGGTGACCACCATGGGCCGCACGAACCGGCCCCGACCGGGCGAGACGATCGCCGACCGAAAGGCGAGGCTCGCCGACGAGCGGGCGCACGACAGTCTGACCCGCGAGGACGAGCTCGTCCGCCGCCAGGCCGAGATCGACCATGACATCAGGCTGGGGCGGGTCGAGGAGCGTACCGAGGACGACCGGCTCCGCGCCGACATCGCACGGCAGCAGCGCGCGGACGCCCGCGCGGACCTGCGCTCCGAGGCCGACCTGGCGGGCTGGCGGCGCGACCTGCGGCGCCGCGGGGCGCGGCTGCGCGCCCAGACCCTGATCACGCGGAGCGTGGAGCACCGGCTGGTGCTCAAGCGCCGGATCCAGGGTGGCGCTCTCGGCGCACTGGGGGCGGCGCTGGCCGCCGCCGTGGCGTGGTCCACCGCCTCGGTGCGCGAGGGTGTGCTGTGGGTGTGGGGGCTGGCCGGGCAGGTCAGCACGGCGATCGAGGTGGTCGCGTGGCTGGCCGAGCCGGTCATGGTCGGGGTGGCGGCCGGCCTGATCGTGCTGCGCACGCTGCTGCCGATGATCGGCGGCAGCCTGACCCCGACCTCCGGGACCGACAAGCTCCGACGCGTCGAGCACGCGCTGCTGGGGCTGTCCATCACGCTCAGCGCGGTGCCGTCGCTGGCGGCCGTCGCCTGGACGGGTGGCCCGGCCGCGGTCGCACTCGGCCTGGTGGGCACGGCCGTCCACGCGTTCCCTGCGATCGTCGCCGTGCTGCTGGCCTACACGTTCGCGTGGACGGCCGAGCGGATCGCCGCCGCCGACCCGACGCGGGGCGAGGGCGTGCGCTGGCTCGCCGAGATGGACCTCGGCCTGGACGGGGCCGCGCCGCCGGTCCGGCCGGCGGTGGTCGACGAGGGCACCGAGCACGCCGAGCGGATCCGCGGCCTGCTGGCCGATGACGCCGACGTGGCCGAGGAGGCCCGCCACGGGGTCGACACCCTGACGGAGTGGCTGGCCGAGCAGGGCGGCGTCGCGGTCCTGGACCGGCCCGCCGAGCACGCCGCCGACGGTGCCGACGAACCCAATTCCGACCCTGACGGAATTGGCTCCGACCAGCACGATCGTCCGACCGGCCAGGAGCCCTCCGGCGGTGGCGCCGACAGGGGTGACGGCCCGGTGCGCCAGCCGCACCACAGCGCCCGCGTGGACGCCGGGATGACCACCCGGGAGAAGGTCTGGCGGGCCATCCAGGAGCACGGCCCGGCCGTGTCCACCCGGTGGCTGGCCGGCCACCTGCAGATGCCGCGATCCACGGTGACCGAGCACCGCAAGGCGCTCGCCGCCGCCGGCAAGCCCGTCTACGCGAACCCGAAGTGACCGACCGGGGCGCCCCTCGACGGAGGGGCGCCCGTGCCCCGCTCCGGCGGGTGCGCACGCCCACCAGACCCGATGGCGGCCTGGTGGGCGTGCGCGCCACTCCGGTGGTGCCTGGGGGCGTGGACGGCCAGCGCGACCGCAGTGTCCGCGGCCCACGCCCGCCCCCGACCCACATCCCGCGCCCGGCGGTCCGGCCGGACGCCGGCGCACCCGGCCGACGCGCGACCAGGAGTCCGCGGGCCGAACCCC
>NZ_JBHTBH010000022.1:0-30830 GCF_042664915.1 Marinactinospora rubrisoli | reverse complement strand
GGCCCGCTCGCGGCCGAAGGCGCGCACCACCTGGCCGCAGCCGATCCGCTCCACGACGTGCGCCGCCACCCGCGCTTGCCGGGACCGGGCGGCCCGGTCGGCGGCGCGCAGCCAGGACGACAGCGCCACCGCGGCGGCGCCGCCGGCCGCCAGCACCACCCCGGCGGCGGCCGCAGCCGCCGGGGCGATCACCGCGAACGCGACCAGGCAGCCCGCCAGCAGCGGGAGGGCGACCGCGAGCCGGGCGAGGCCGAGGCTCGCCCAGCGGCGCAGCGCGCTCAGATCGCCCGTCATCCGCAGCGTCGTGCCTCCGGTGGAGCGTCCTCTGCCGGGCGTGCGCAGCGGCGCGGCCGTCACCCGCCGGAACAGCGCCAGCCGCACCTCGGCGCTCCAAGACTGGCCGAGCCGCTCGGCCAGGACGCGCTCGGCGCAGCGCAGGGCACCGACGGCGGCGGCGAGCCCCGCCGCGGCAGCGGCCCAGGCCACGAGCGTCCGGGCCGGCTGGGGACCGGCCGTCATGCCGGCCACCGCGCGGGAGACCAGCAGCGCCCACAGCACCGCCCCGGTGGCCTGGGCGAGGCCGACGGCGACCAGCGCGGCGAAGGTCCGCCTCCGCCGCCCGGCGAGCAGCCGCGGCAGCCGGCCGGCGGGCGCCGCCGCGTTCACGCCGACCGCTCGGCCGCGGTGGCGCGGCCGGCCAGCAGGGCGGCGGCGACCGCCGGGTCGGCGAGGTCGTCCGGGGTGTGCACCGGGACGTCGAGCCGGTCGCCCGCCTCCCGGACCGCGAGCGGGGCGGCGGTGATCCGGCCGGAGACGGCCACGACCGGCAGCCCCGCGGCACGCAGCCGTTCCCGGCCGAACAGGGCGCCGGCCGCGTCCCCGGCCGCGAACACCCATCCGTCCACGAGCGAGCGCAGTTCGTCGCGGGCCAGCAGCGCAGCGGTCTCGGGCTGCAGCACCCCGTCGGCGATCTCCAGCACGACGGCGTCGGCCCCGGCCACCACCAGGCGGCGGTGCAGGCCGACGGCCGCGGCGAGCACCCGCTCGACCGGGATCCGGTAGGTGGTGGCGAGACCGGCGTCGGTGAAGTCCAGAACCTCCCGTGCCCCGGAGTCGGTGAACAGCCAGCGGTCGCCGCCCGCGCCGGTGCCCGTGATCTTTGCCGCGCCGACGGTGCGGCCGGCGGCGGACAGGCCGCGGACGAGGGCCGCTCCCGCGGTGGTCTTGCCGGAGTTCATCGCCGTGCCGACGACGGCGAGGGTGGGGATCGGACGCAGCGGCCGGGGCGCCGGCGGGCCGGCGAGGGCGGACATGGTGATCGGCGTGCCCTGTCCGTCGACGGCCAGCCCGAGCGGCCGCAAGCAGGTGGGTGCGGTCATGGCGGTGTGCGCCGAGACGACCCGCGCCGCGATGCCGCCGGCGGCGACGAGGTGGCACGGCCCCAGGTCGGCGGGTGGGACCGCCTCGAACTGGTCCGGTGCGTAGCGGGCGGCGTAGGCGGCCAGCACCAGGTCGCCGGGAAAGAGGTGGGCCCGCCGGCCGTCGGCGAGTTCCAGCCGGGTGTGCCGGCCGACGGAGGTGACGGCCGCTGCGACGACGTCGCCGTGCCGTGGCCGCACATCCGGCCCGCGCAGCACGGCCGCCGGGCGGCGGTCCCGGAGGGCCCGCACCGTGTAGGAGACCTTGAGGGCGGCGCGTTGCGCGTCGGACAGCTCGGAGACGACGCGGGCGGGCGTGGTCGTTGCTGGCATGGAGGGCGCTCCCGACTGGTCGGCGGCGGAGGGATTCCGCCGGGATCACCTGGGAGCCTGGTCCGGCACGATGAGCCGCGGCTGAGCCGTTGATGAGAGGGTCCTCATCTCATGCCACGGGCCCCGGCTTTCGCCGCGGCGCCGAACCGGCGGGAACGGCGAGGGGCCGAGAACCGGGCGCGCTCGGACCGGGACGCCCGGAGGGCTCCGCCTTGAGCCGCAAGGGGGATGGACGCCAGGTGGGTCGCGGGGCGTCGACGTCGATCAGCGCCCCGGGCGGCGGAGGCGAACGACGGCACGCACGGCCGCATCTTCCCGGAACGCACCGATCCGGCTCGTCTGTGTCCCGCTCGCCCGATGCCGTGGCGTCGGACCCGCCGCCCGCCCTAGACGAGTGGTTCCGACGTCCGGTGGACGTCCGGACATGCGGAGAGGGGTCCACGATCGAGGTGTGACGCAAGACCTGGACACCCTGCCGACCGCACGCTATGTCGAGATCGACGACCAACTGGAGGCGAAGCGGCCCATGAGCCGCCCGCCACGGTTCACCGGCTCCGGGTTGCTGCGCCCGGCCGTGGCACACGCCCCGCCCTGCTTCACCTCCAAAGCCCGCTGGACGCGCCTCATCCGCACCCGGCTCGGCCCATGGTCCCCTACCCGCCCGAACGCCCCGGCTGCAACGAACGGCTGCACGCCGCTCTCCCCCTGGTCAACAAGCCCGCATCGCCGGACGCCTGGCACGCCCCCCTCCACCGGCCACCGCGTCCGCACTCACCCGCATCCCGCGTCACAGGACAGCACACCTGGCGAGGCGCCGGCCGCACGTCCCCGGCCCGCTCCGCACGGCGCTCGGCTCACCCCGCCAGCCGGTACCCCATGCCGCGCACCGTCTCGATGCGCCGATCGCCGATCTTGCGGCGCAGCGCGCGGATGTAGACGTCGACCACGTTGGAGCCGGGGTCATGGTCGTACCCCCACACGTGCGACAGGATCTGCGCACGGGACAGCACCTGGGCCGGGTGCCGGAGCAGCAGTTCCAGCAGCGCGAACTCCCGCGCGGTGAGGTCGATGGTGCCCTCGCCGGTGGTCGCGCGCCGGGTGCGCAGGTCCAGGGCCAGTTCCCCGGCGCGCAGTACCGTCAGCTCCGCGCCGCGTTCGGAGCGCATGCGCAGCCGCACCCGGGCCAGCAGTTCCTCGAACCGGAACGGCTTGGTCATGTAGTCGTCGGCGCCGATCTCCAGCCCGGTCACCGTGTCGCGGACGCCGTCGCGGGCGGTGAGGATGATGACGGGCAGCGTGGCGCCCAGCCGGCGCATGCGCCGCAGCACGCCGAAACCGTCCTCGTCCGGCAGCCCCAGGTCGAGCACCATGAGGTCGAAGTCACCGGTGAGCGCGCACTCCACGGCGTCGCGCCCGGTGGTCACCACGGTGACGGCGAATCCGTTCGCGCCGAGCCCCTTGCGGACGAAGGAGGCGATCCGCTCCTCGTCCTCCACGACGAGTATCCGGCTCACGCGCGCGCTCCTCTTCCGTCCGTGGGGAACCACAGGGTGAACGTCGCCCCCGCTCCGGGTTCGGACGTCACCTCGACCCTGCCATGGTGGGCGTCGGTGATGGCCCGGACGATCGCCAGGCCGAGACCGGCGCCGGTGCGGTCGCCGGGGCCGGGCGTCCCGCCCCGGGAGAACCGCTCGAAGATGGCCTCCTGCCGCTCGCGCGGGATGCCGGGGCCGGTGTCGCTCACCCAGAAGGTCACCGAGGCGCCGTCCTCGGCCACCTGCGAACCGATGCGCACGGTGTCGCCGGGGCCGGTGTGCCGGACGGCGTTGTGCGCGAGCTGCACCATGGCCTGGGTGACACGCTGCGGATCGAGGCGGACGGTGCCCTCACCGATGGCCGTCAGCCGCCAGTCGCGGTCGCCCAGCGCGCGGACCTTGGCGTCAACGTCGCTGGTCAGCTCGGCGACCGAGACCCGGGACGGGTGCAGGAAGTCCGGGCGCTGTGCGGTGGCGAGCAGCAGCAGGTCCTCCACGATGCGGGCCATCCGGTCCAGTTCGTCGGTGACGAGCCGGACGACCTCGCGCCGCTCGTCGGGGTCGTCGCCCATCAGTTCCAGGTGGCCGCGCACGATGGTGATGGGCGTGCGCAGCTCGTGGCCGGCGTCGTCGACGAACCGGCGCTGCGCGGAGAACGCCTCCTCCAGCCGGTCGAGCATGGCGTTGAACTGCTCGGCCAGCGCGGCGACGTCGTCGTTGCCTGAGACGCTGATACGCCGGGACAGGTCCTCCTCGGTGATCTGCGCGGCGGTCTGGCGGACCAGCCGGATGGGGGCCAGGATCAGCCCGGCGACCCACCACGCGGCGGCGCCGGTGAGCACCAGGCCGACCAGGCTGACCAGTGCCAGGATGCGGGCCGTGCGGTCGACACCGGCCGTGTCGGCGTCGACGAAGTAGCCGATGACGAACCATCCGCCGGGGGCCGTCGAGCCGTCCGGCGTGCGCACCCGGATCTTCTCCCAGCGCAGCAGCCCGCGCGGGGTCCGCACCTCGCCGCGCCGTTCGGGAGCGGCCAGGACGGCGTCGAGCAGGGCGGGGTCGGCGGAGACGTCGAAGAGCGGCTGCTGTCCCTGCCGGACCCGGCCGGTGTCGACGGTGGCGCCGGGGGCGGTATTGACGTGCCCGAAAAGGATCTCGCTGCGGTCGGGGTGCTGGCGGCTGAGGTGCGCCCGCAGCAGACTGGCGACGTCGGGGAACGGCCGTCCCGTCGCGGGGTCGACGCCGACCGCGGCGAATTCGCGGAACTCGCCGATCTCCTGGGTGAGCGCCCGGTCGACGCGGTCGTCGACCTCGCTGCGCAGCGCCTGCCAGGTGACCAGGTTGACGAGCACCAGCAGCCCGGTCATCAGCATGACGACGCCGGCCATGATGCGGGCGCGGGCGGCCACCCGGCGCCGGGGGGCGGCGGCGGGGACCGGCTCGGCGTCCTCGGGGGGCGGGGCGGCGGAGGCGGAGAGCGGGAGGGTGTCGGCGGCGGCCGAGCCGCGGCCGGGGTGGTCCGGCGGGCCGTCAGTCGTCATCGTCGTCCCCGTCATCCCCGTCGTCAGCGTCCTCGTCATCGTCATCGTCGCCGGTGATCACGGGCGGCGGGTCGACGACCCCGTCGTCGGCGCCGGGAGAGGCGGACGGGGACGGGGTGGTGCTGGCGCGCGGATCGGCGGACTCTCCGATCACCACCTCCGCGGGCGGCCCTGACGGGCCGGCGCCGTGGTCGGCCCCGCACGCCGCGGCGATGCCGACGACGCTCGCGGCCACCCCGGCGGCGATCAGCAGGAGGCGGAACACGGGTCTCATATCGGCCCAGCATCGCGGTGGAAGGCGACGCGGGCATGAAACGGATATGAGGAGATCCTCATCTGCACCGGCCATCGGCGGTAACGGCGTAACCGTGACCGGACCGATTTGACTTTTTTATTTAAATTTGAACTAGTGTACGCGAGCGGCCACGCCGGATCCGGGTCTCCCGCCAGCACGGGCCGCCGCAGGAGAGGGGGGCAAGGGGCGCCGCAGTAGCGGCGGCGCCCCTTGCGCGCGGCGCACGCGGGCGCCGCCGCGCTGCCCGGCTCCGGCACGGCGTGGCGGACGCCACACCGGCCGCCGCGCCGCGACCGGGCGCCATTGTCCCCGGGGCACGGATCGCAAGGTCAGCGGGCCGCCGGTGCGGAGGCCACGGCCCCCGCAGGCCCCGGGCCGGACGGCGCCCCGCCGCTATCCTGAGCGGGTGCCTGAGTTATTCGCGACCGCCGCGACCGCCCGGCCGCGGCGGGCACCGGCCCCCCACGCCGCGGCCCCGCCCACCCCCCACCGTCCGGAGCCCCGGTGCTCGGAGTCATAGCCGGTTTCAGCGTCATCGCGTCGGTCATCTGCGTGGGATACATCCTGGGGCGCACCCGGACGCTGGACGAGCACGGCCGGCGCGCCCTCACCCGGCTGGCGTTCTACGTCGCGACGCCGGCACTGCTGTTCGAGACGCTCGCCCGGGCCGACCTCGCGATTCTGACCTCCCCGAGCCTCCTGGTCACCGCGTTCAGCATGCTGGTGGTCGCGGCCGTGTTCATCGCCGTCGGTGCGCTGCGGCGGTGGGGCGTGGGACGCACCACCGTTGGCGCGCTGTGCTCCAGCTACGTCAACTCCGGCAACCTCGGCATCCCGATCGCGGTCTACGTGCTCGGCGACGCGACGCTCGTGGCCCCGGTCATGCTGCTCCAGCAACTGGTGTTCTCACCCGTGGCGCTGACCGTGCTCGACCTCAGCCAGCGGCGCCCCGGCGCCCCTCGCCCGTCGGTGCCCTCCCTCGTCACGACCCCGTTCCGCAACCCGGTGGTGCTCGCGTCGCTCGCGGGCGTCCTCGTGTCGGCGTCGGGGTGGCACGTCCCGCCGGTCATCATGGAGCCGGTCTCGCTCATCGGCGGGATGTCGGTCCCCGCGGTCCTGCTGGCCTTCGGGGTCTCGCTGCGCGGCAGTTCCCTGCTGATCCGGGGCGTGGACCGGTGGCCGGTGCTGCTGTCGGTGCTGCTGAAGACCGCCGTCCACCCGGCGGTGGCCTGGCTGGCCGGCCGGTACCTGTTCGGGCTCGACGGCGACCTGCTGTTCGTCGTGGTCACCGCCGCGCTGCCCGCGGCGCAGAACCTGCACGCCTACGCGAGTCAGTACGAGGTCGGCACCACGCTGGCCCGGGACTCGATCCTGCTGTCCACGCTGCTCTCGGCGCCGGCCATCCTGCTCGTCTCCGTGCTCCTCGGCGGCACCTAGCCGGGCTCGGCCGTCCGGATTCGGCCAACGGACCACGATCACCGTCACCGAGAGTAGGGTTACGGACACGTATCGTCTCCGGCCGGTGGCCTTGCGTCCCTACCCTGTCGCCGCCGGCCCCTGACCCGAGGGGCTTCATGCGCATCGTGCTCACCGCCCTGCCCGCCTACTCACACCTGGTGCCGCTGGTGCTGCCCGTCGCCGACCTCGCCCGCCGGGCCGGGCACGAGGTCGCCGTCGCGACCGGCCCGGAGGCGGCCGGACACGTCGAGGAGGCCGGGTTACGGGCGCTGGTGACGCCGAACGCCCCCGCGATCTCGACGGTCATGCGCGACCCCGCCCTCAGCGGGATGGCCCGCCCGGAGGAGATACCGGATCTCGGATCGGTGACCAGCGACCTGCCGCCGGAGGTGTTCGCGCGCGTCTTCGCCGAGGTCTTGGGCGGCCGGGTCGCCGACGACCTGCTCGACCTGCTCACCGGCTGGAAGCCCGACCTCCTGCTGCGCGAGTCGACCGAGTTCGGCGGCTACCTCGCCGCCGAGCGGCTCGGCATCCCCCACGGCGTGATCGACATCGCCCCCATGTCGCCTCAGGCGCACCCCGTCCTGCTCGACCGGCTCAACGCCGGGCGCCGGCGGCTCGGCCTCCCCGCCGTCGACGACCCGTGGCATCCGCTCCGCGGCTTCCGCGCCGCCGTGGTGCCCGAGGAGTTCTACCCACCGGAGGCCCGGCTCGCCAACGCCCGCTACTACCGGCCACCGGCTCCGGCCGCCGGGGAGCCGCTGGACCCGGCCATCGCCGGCCTTCCCGGCGACCGCCCGCTCGTTCTGGCCAGCCTCGGCTCCACCGCACCGCAGCTGCTCGGCGAGCGCCCCGCCCTCCTGGACACGATCATCGCCGCCCTGGCGGATCTGCCGGTGACCGGCGTCGTGGCGCTCGGCGCCGGGCGCGATCCGCGCGATTGGACCGGTCCCCGCCCCGGCAACGTGCACCTGACGTCGTTCGTGCAGCAACGGGCGCTGCTGCCGGCCTGCGACGTGTTCGTGACGCACGGCGGCTTCAACGGCGTTCGGGAGTCGCTCGCCGCCGGCACCCCCATGGTCGTGCTGCCGATCTTCGCCGAGCAGCCCGCCAACGCCGACCGGGTGGCCGCGCTCGGCGCCGGAGTGCGCCTGAACCTGGAGCAGGCCACCCCCGAGGCGCTGCGCGAGGCGGTGCGGCGGGTCTGCACCGATCCCGCCTTCCGGTCCCGCGCCGCGGCGTTGCAGCGGGCGGAACTCGCTCTGCCGCCGTTGGATCGCGTCGTCGAGGACGCGCCCGCGCTGCTCGGCTGAGGCCACCCTTCACGCGTTCCGCCGGCTCCCGGCGCGACCCGCCGGGAGCCCGCGCAAGGCAGTCCTTCGGCGGCGGCCAGGACGCCTCCCGCCGCGCCGTCAACCGCCGACGGCGGTCATGGCCACCCGGTCGCGCAACCGGAGCGGCAGGCGGGCCAGCACGCCGACCAGCCGGGCGTCCATGCCGGCCGTGTACCGCGCCTTCGGCCGGCGGGCCGCGACGGCCCGCGCCACCACATCGGCGACCCTGCGCGCGGGAGCGGTCCGCTGCCCGGCGAGCATGCGTTCCAGAGCCGCCACCTGGTCCCGGTACAGCGCCACCCGCTCGGGATCGGAACGTCCCGTGGCGATGCGCGCGGCCTCGGTGGACTTGTCGAAGATGGCGGTGTTCACCGCGCCGGGCACCACGATCACCACGGGGATGTCCCAGCGGGCGAACTCCATCCGGCTGACGTGGGAGAGCGACTCCAGTGCCGCCTTGCTGGCCGAGAGTGCTCCCATGAAGGGAACCGGGCACCGCGCCGTGGGCGCGCTGATGTTGACGATCCGCCCGCCGCCACGCCGCAGTAGCGGCAGGAACTCGCGGGTGACGGTCGCGGGACCGTACACGTTGACGGCGAACTGGCGGTGCAACTCCTCCGGAGGGACGAGTTCGAGCGGCCCCTGGACGATGACCCCGGCATTGTTGACCAGCGCGTACAGGCCGCGCTCGCCCTCGGCTCGGCTCACCTCCTTGGCGGCGGCCGCCACGCTCTCGGGGTCGGTGACGTCCAGCGGGAGCGGACGCACGCCGGGCACGTCCGCCGGGCCCGGCGCGCCCCGGACTCCGGCGTAGACGCGGTAACCGCTGTCGGCGAGGGCGCGGGTGACCGCTGTTCCGATTCCGCCTGCGGCGCCGGTGACGAGCACGGCGCGGTTCTCCGGTGTGGTCATGGGGGCTCCAGACGATGGAAGGACCGTACACACGACATGTCCACAAGATCATGTACCTGGGGACATGTCACCAGTCTCAGGTTCGCGGCATGGACGTGTCAAGATGGAGCCGTTGTCCGCCGACCGCCAAGAGGAGCCTGGGAATGTCGCTGCGTCACGGACTGCTCGGATTGCTGGCGGAGGGCCCCGCGAGCGGTTACGACCTGACCCGCCGCTTCCAGGAACTGCTCAGTCACATCTGGCCCGCGCAGCACCCCAAGATCTACGCGGAGCTGAACCGGCTGAGCGAGGCCGGGCTCATCGAGGTCGACAGTCTCGGCCCGCGCGGGCGCAAGACCTACCGCATCACCGAGGCCGGTCGCGCCGAGGTGCACCGCTGGCTGAGCGAGGGCGAGGTCGACCACACGATGCGGCTGGAGCCGGTGCTCCGGTCCCTGTTCTTCTGGCTGCTGAGTCCCGAGGAGCTGGACCGCCACCTGGCACGGGAGAGCCGCTACTACGCCGAGACCGCCCGGCGGTTCCGCGAGTACGCGGCGGCCAAAGACCGCGGCGACTTCGGGAACAGCCCCCAGGTCCAGTCGATCCGCGTCACCGTCGAGGCGGGCGTACGCCTCTACGACGCGCTCGCCGAGTGGGCCGAGTGGGCACGCTCCTCCCCGCTGACGGCCGGGCGGGCACCGGGTGCGGAGCCACCGGACGGTGGTCCGTCGGCCGCACCGGCCGAGCCCGGCCCCGCCCCCGGAGACGGGCGGCCGGACGATTGACGCCGGACCGGCGCGAGGCGGGCGGGCCCACCTGGGCCCGCTCATGGCGGCGGCCGGACTTCTCCGGCCGCGCCGCACCTCCTCCGTGAGCGCCGCCCGATGTTCCACACTGAAGGGGAGGCGGACGCGCGCCGCCCGCCGGTGCCGGCACCGCGGCCCCGACCCCGAGAGGAGGAGCGGGCATGGAGTTCGACATGGTGGTCGAGATCCCCCAGGGCTCCCGGAACAAGTACGAGATGGACCTCGAACTGGGACGTATCCGGCTGGATCGCATGCTCTTCACCGCGACGCAGTACCCCGGCGAGTACGGGTACATCCCCGGGACGCTGGCCGAGGACGGTGATCCGCTCGACGCGCTCGTCGTCCTGGAGCAGCCCACGTTCCCGGGGTGCCTGATCCGGGTACGGCCGGTCGCGGTCTTCTGGATGCGCGACGAGAAGGGGCCGGACGCCAAGATCCTGTGCGCCCCGGCCGGCGACCCGCGCGCTGAGCACCTGCGGGACCTGCAGCACGTTCCGGCGTACCTGGTCAACGAGATCAGCCACTTCTTCGACATCTACAAGAGCCTGGAGCCGGGCAAGAGCGGCGAGGCCCGCGGTTGGCAGGGCCGCCGCGAGGCCGAGGCCGTCATCGAGGACGCCCGCGCCCGGGCGGGGACCTAGCCGACCGGCGGCCGGATGCCTCTTCGGGGGCATGCCCCGGTGCTCACTTAGTGGCACGGAAAGCGCTTTCTAGGGCCGCTGCGCGGCGGTTTTGATGTGCCTTTCATCGGGCGGACGCAGGATCGTCGGCACAGCCGCACGCACCCGAGCCTTCGTGAAGGAGTCCACTCATGACCGTGGCCCACGAGGCGGGGACCCGCCCCTCGCCCGCCGTCGATACCGCCGGCCCCGACACCGCCCGGCGCGCGCCGACCATGCTGGAGCGGACGGTCGAACTCCAGGAGCTCAAGGACGGCGTCCTGGACGGGCCCGGCGAGCGCGCCACCGCGCAGCAGCACGCCCGCGGCAAGCTGACGGCCCGCGAGCGCATCGACCTGCTGCTCGACCCGGGTTCCTTCGTCGAGGTCGAGGGGCTGCGCCGGCACCGCGCCACCGGGTTCGGGCTGGAGGCGCGGCGGCCGCACACCGACGGGGTGATCACCGGGTGGGGCACCGTGGACGGCCGCACCGTCTTCGTCTACGCCCACGACTTCCGGATCTTCGGCGGCGCGCTCGGCGAGGCGCACGCGGCGAAGATCCACAAGATCATGGACATGGCCGAGTCGGCGGGCGCGCCGCTGATCAGCCTGAACGACGGCGCCGGCGCGCGCATCCAGGAGGGGGTCACCGCGCTCGCCGGCTACGGCGGCATCTTCACCCGCAACGTGCGCGCCTCGGGGGTGATCCCCCAGATCAGCGTCATGCTCGGCCCGTGCGCCGGTGGCGCCGCCTACTCCCCCGCGCTCACCGACTTCGTGTTCATGGTGAACGGCACCTCACAAATGTTCGTCACCGGTCCCGACGTCGTGCAGGCGGTCACCGGCGAGCACATCAGCCACGACGACCTCGGCGGCGCCCGGGTGCACTCGCGGGACAGCGGGGTGGCGGCGTTCGCCCACGACGACGAGGCGAGCTGCCTGGAGGAGGTCCGCTACCTGCTGTCCTTCCTGCCGGCCAACAACCAGGAGACGCCGCCGGCCGCGCCAGCGGGCGACCCCGCCGACCGGCGCACCGACCGGCTGCTGGACCTGGTCCCCGCCGACCCGGCCCGCCCCTACGACATGCGCACCGTCATCGAGGAGGTCGTCGACGACGGCGAGTACCTGGAGGTGCACGCGCACTGGGCGCGCAACCTCGTCTGCGCGCTCGCCCGGATCGACGGCCAGGTGGTCGGCCTGGTCGCCAACCAGCCGATGGTCACGGCCGGCGTGCTGGACATCGACGCCTCGGAGAAGGGCGCCCGGTTCGTCGCCACCTGCGACGCCTTCAACATCCCGCTCGTCACACTGGTCGACGTCCCCGGCTTCCTGCCCGGCGCCGACCAGGAGCACCGCGGCATCATCCGGCACGGTGCGAAGCTGCTGTACGCCTACTGCTCGGCCACCGTGCCGCGGATCCAGGTGATCCTGCGCAAGGCGTACGGCGGCGCCTACATCGTCATGGACTCCCGCTCCATCGGCGCCGACCTGTCGTTCGCCTGGCCGAGCAACGAGATCGCGGTGATGGGGGCCGAGGGCGCCGCCAACGTGGTGTTCCGCCGCGAGATCGCCGCCGCGCCCGACCCCGAGGCCCGACGCGCCGAGCTCGTCGGCCAGTACCGCGAGGAGCTCATGCACCCCTACTACGCGGCGGAGCGCGGCCTGGTGGACGACGTGATCGACCCGGCCGGAACCCGCGCCGTCCTCGCCCGCTCGCTCGCCGCGCTGCGCCGCAAGCGCTCCAGCACCCCGTACCGCAAGCACGGCAACCCGCCGATGTGAGAGAGGGCGACAGAGACGCCATGGTCGAGCACACCTCCGCCGACCCCCGGGGCCTGGCCCTGCGGGTACTGCGCGGCCGGCCCACTGCGGCCGAGCTGGCCGCTCTGGTGACCGTCCTGGCCGCCGTCCACCGGACCGCCACCGATCCACCGAGCCCGGCGCCGGCACCCACCTGGACGCGACCGCCCCGCTACCGCCCGCCCGCCGCGTGGTCGGGCGGCACCTGAGCCGACCGCTCGGCCGTTCCGGGAGCCCCCTCCGCTCCCGGAACGGCGTGCTTCGCCGGTTCTCGCGCCGGTTCTTCAGGCCACCGTCTTCGGACCTTTGACCGCCAGCACGTTGGCGATGCGGCGTGCCAGGTCCTTCTCATCACCGGCGGGGCAGGCGCGTTCGAAGTCGGGGTCCTCCTCGGTGCGCAACGGCTCCCATTCGTGATACCAGTGCAGGCCGTCGGGGTCGGCGCGAAGCACGACGGTGTGCCTGCTGCTCCCCTTGATGGCGGTCACCGCCCAGGTGACGGGACCGGGGAGGGGCGTGACACCGTGGGTGTGCAGCCAGTGCATGAGGCTGCGAGCCGCTTTCTTGGGCGGTGAGATCGCTTCGGTCATGAATCGAAAGTGCCTCAACACGGCCAGAGCCATCCAGAGTTTCAACGCGAGTGGGGATTATTGGCGAAACCGGTTGCGAGAAGTTTCGACATCGTTCAATGATCTTGAGTTATGAGCGATATGGTCCGCCCTCAGTGGGCTCGGCTGGGCCGCGAAATCCGGCGGTTGCGCAAGCAGGCTGGGCTTTCGCAAGGACAGCTCGGTAAGTCGATTCTGGTGTCCCACGGCATGATCAGTGCGATCGAGCGCGGTGTCCGCGGGGTCAGGCCGGAACATGTGGAACGAATCGACCAGGTGCTTTCTACCGGCGGCGCGCTGACACTGATGTGGGACGCTATCAGCAGGAGCCACGACGTCCCCGACTGGTTTCGCGACGTCGCGAGCTTGGAAAAGACGGCCACCGAGATTCGCGAGTACCACCCCGTGCTAGTGCCAGGACTGCTGCAGACCGAGGACTACGCGCGGGCTGTGGTGCGCAGTGGGCGACCGGCCGACACCGATGTCGAGATTGACGGCATCGTGGAGGCGCGCATGGATCGGAAGAGCATCTTCCGGAAAGACCGGCCGCCCTACCATCTCGTGGTGCTGGACGAGATGGTGATTCGTCGGCCTGTCGGAGGACATCAGACCATGCGTGATCAACTCGGACGCCTGCTGGAGGTGTCCGCAGATTCGCGGGTGGTCATCCAGATCATTCCGTTCGCGACCACGCACCATCCCGGTCTTTCCGGGCCGTTCCGGCTGTTGCAGGACACGAACGGGAATGATGTCCTTTACGTGGAACACGCAGTATCCGGCATGTACGTGGAAAACCGCGAGCTACTTCAGGAGTGCGTCAGGGTCTACGGCGAACTACGCGCCGTGGCCCTTCGCCCAGGGGAGTCGCGCGCGCTGATCGAGAAGGCGATGGACGAGTTCCAATGAGCGACAACAACGCTGCCTGGCGCAAGAGCAGCTACAGCAACGCAAACGGCGGAGACTGCGTGGAGGTGGCCGACCTGGCGGCATCGATCGGCGTGCGAGACTCCAAACACCCCGAACAAGGACACCTCACCTTCGCCCGCTCAGAATGGGCGGCCTTCCTGCGCGATGTGAAGTCGAGCCACCTGTAGCACCTCTCCGGCTCTCTGTAGAACCTCGACCCGTATGAAGGGAAGGCTTGCATGGACGACGATTCCTCGACCTGGAACAAGAGCAGCTACAGCAACGCCGATGGCGGAGACTGCGTGGAGGTGGCCACCCTGGCCGCATCGATCGGCATGCGAGACTCCAAACACCCCGAACAAGGACACCTCACCTTCCACCCCACGGAATGGGCGACCTTCCTACGCGAGGTGAAGGCGGACCACCTGTAACAGGCCCCTTCGAGACCTCCGCTCACCGGCGGAGGTCTCTCCCCTTCTTCGGCTTCGGACCGGCGATCCGCAACGGCCTCAGACAGCGTCCAGGGCACGCACCGGCTCGCCCTCCCGGATGCTCCGGTACAGCTCCCGCACCTCCCCCGACGGCCGCAGCCCCAGTTCGGTGGAAAGCACCGTGCTGAGCTCGCCGAACGCCCGCAGCGCGTCCGCGCGGCGGCCGGAACGTTGCAGCGCCTCGATCAGCCGGGCGTGGAACCACTCGTTGAGCGGGTACGCGGCCACCAGGCCGCGCAGTTCCGGCACCAGTTCGCGGTGGCGGCCGAGCCGCATGTCGGCCTCGACGCGCTGTTCCAGCGCCTGGATCCGCAGCTCCTCCAGCCGGTGCACGTGGCCGCGCAGCAGCGTGCCGACGGCCGTGTTCCCCAGGGGCCGGCCCCGCCACATGTCCAGGGCGACGCGGCCGGCCCGGGCGGCCTCGGCCGGGCGGCCGTGTGCCAAGAGGGTCCGGCCGGACTCCACCAGCCGGGCGAAGACGTCGGCGTCGAGCCGGTCCGGCCCCAGACGCAGCAGGTAGCCCTGCGGCCGGGTGGCGAGCAGGTCTCCGGCGTCCCGGCCGGCGCTGTGCTCCAGGAACTTGCGCAGGTGATAGATGTGCGTGCGCACGGTGCTGACCGCGCGGCGCGGCGGGCGGTCGCCCCACAGCTCGTCGACGAGCGCCTCGACTTCAACGAGCTGGTCGCGGCGGAACAGCAGCAGCGCCAGCACCCGGCTCAGCTTCGGGCCGCGGGGCGGGTGCGGCACCCCGTCGACGGTCAGCTGTGGCGCTCCCAGTACGGAGAACCGGATCGTGGTCGGCACCTCGTGTCCCCCTCCCAGTGACGTCCCCGGAAACGGCCGTCCCGAGGCGGCCGGCCGGACCGCCTCGGGTGTGCGCGTGGCTCAGTCCACCAGTGCAGACTCCCGCTCCCCCGCGGTGGCGTCGCCGGTGGTGCCGGTGTCCGCCCGGTCCGCCGGGCGGCCGCCCATGAGCGCGCCGACGGCGATGGCGCCCAGCAGCGACAGCACCGCGATGGCCCACAACCCGACGTGCAGCGCGTCGGTGTAGGCGGCTCCCGCCGCCTGGACGAGGGCGTCGGCCGACGCGCCCGTCTCCGCCGCGGCGACGGCACCCGGCATGTCGCCCTGAAGCAGCCGCGCGGTCGCGGCCTGCGCACCGGAGCCCATGGCCTCGGCCAGCCGCGACTGGGTGACGGCCGCGAGCAGCGCGCCGAGCAGGGCGATGGAGACGGCCTCGCCGGTGAGCCGCATGGTGTTGAACATGCCGGCGGCCATGCCGGCCCGGGCCGGTTCGACCGAGGAGACGGCGGCGCCGTCGAGGATGGCCAGCGAGATACCGAACCCGGTGCCGATGGTGAGCATCGGGCCGGCGAGCACGAGGATGCCGGTACCGGGCTCGATGACGGTGAGCCATGCCGCGCCGACCGCGACCAGCAGCATGGTCACCACGAGCAGCAGCCGCTGGGAGAGGCGGCCGGCGATCGACCCGATGAGGGACGGCACCACGAGCGTGGGCCCGGTGAGCAGGACGAGCAGCAGGCCCGCGTACTGGGCGCTGACCCCGTCGACCGCCATGAAGTACGGCGGCAGCACGATGAGCAGCGCGACGAAGCCGAAGGCCAGCAGCACCGGCATCGCGCAGATGGCCAGGAAGCGGGGCTGGGCGAACAGCGAGACGTCGAACATCGGGCGGGCGCGGCGCCGCTCCACCACGGTGAACACCGCCATCAGCACGGCGAAGGCGGCGAACGCCCCGATGACGAGCGGGTGCCCCCAGCCCAGCTCGGCGCTCTGCACCATGCCCAGGACGAACAGCGAGAGGCCCACGGTGAAGGTGACGGCGCCGGCCCAGTCGACGCCGGCGGGGTCGGGGTCCCGGGACTCCACGAGCAGCGGTGCCGCGCACAGAGCGGGGATCAGCACGACGGCGGCGGCGAGGAAGAAGCCGCGCCAGCCGCCGAGCGAGGTGACCAGGACACCGGCGATCAGCGGCCCGAAGGCCAGGCCGAGGCCGATGGCGGTGCCGAAGAACGCGAACGCGCGGACGCGGGCCGCTCCCTCGAAGGTCTGCGCCAGCACGGCGCTGCCGCCGGTGGTGGCGGCAGCGGCGCCGATGCCGGCCAGCACCCGGGCGCCGACCAGCACGGAGATGTGCGGGGCGAAGGTCGCGACGAGCATGGCGGCGCAGAACAGGGCGACGCCGGCCGCGAACATCCGCCGCCGGCCGAACATGTCGGCCAGTGAACCGGTGATCGCCATGAAGCTGGCGAAGGTGAGGAAGAAGGCGTTGACCACCCATTGGGCGGAGGACAGGCCGGTCCGCAGCTCGCCGCTGATGTCGGTGACGGCGACGGAGGCGCCCGTGGCGGTGACCGGCACCAGCGTGATGGCGGCGCACACCACCAGCAGCGTGAGCGCCGGCCTGCGGCGGCGCCCGGGTGCCGCTGCGTTGGTCGTCATTCCAGTACCCCCTTGAGAGGCAGAAGCCTGATGAGAATAAGAAGTCTGATGCTCGTGCCGTCAGCGAAGCAGAGGCGGGACGGATGCGTCAAGGCCGCACCCTGACCACCAGGGTTCTACCTGGCATCAGGGTCCTGATACTTTGGTCACGTTGCGGGTATCAGCCCGAGCGGCTGCAGAGCGGGGACCAGCCCGAGCGGCTGCAGAGCGGGAAAGGCTCGAGCGGCTGCGGAGCGGGAAAGATCCGAGCGGCTGCGGAGCGTATGTCGGAGAGGAGATCCGAATGGGTCCCGAGGAGCGCATCGCCGAGGCGGTGGAGACCCGCCTGGGAACGTTCGTCAAACGGGCGGAGCAGGCCCTGATGGCGGAGAAGGCCGACGCCCTGCGGCCGTTCGGGCTCTCCGTGCCGCAGTACGCCGTGATGTACGCGCTCTCCATCGCCCCGGGCTGCTCCGGGGCACAGCTCGCGCGGGTCTGCTATGTGACCCCGCAGAGCATGGCGTCCCTCCTGTCCACGCTGGAGTCCAAGAAGCTCGTCGAACGCCGCCCCTCGGAGGTGCACGCCCAGGTCATGGTCACCAGGCTGACCAGGTCCGGGCACGCCCTCCTGCGCAAGGCCGACGCCGCCGCCCTCGCGGTGGAGGCGCGGCTGTCCGCCGCCTTCACGCCGGAGGAGGAGAGCCTCCTGCGGCGGCTGCTGCAGCGCGCCACCGACACGCTGGCGGCGGAGCGCTGATCCGTCCCCTGCTTCGAGCACCCTGATGACGCTAGGCCGCAGCACCGGCGCGCGGAATAGCACTACCGAGCACCTCACTGCCGCTTTGGAGGCATCCACCCCCCTCTTCGGAAGAACGCTCTCTCACCCGGCGCCCCGACTTGGTTAGCGTTCACGCCGTGCGGCGCCGCGAAGGCGGCGGCGCCGGAACGCGCGGCCGGCGCCCTGCACCGGTGGTCGCCGAGGTATCGCGGTAGCTCCGAATCCGACGACGGCCCGTCCCGGCGACGGGCGGGAGGTGTGTGTCATGGACGACCCGGTAGTGATCGTGGGAGCGGGTCCGGTGGGCATGCTGCTGGCCTGCGACCTTCTCCAGCAGGGCGTTCCCGTCCGGCTGATCGACGCGGCGCGCGCGCACTCGGCGCACTCACGCGCCACCATCGTCTGGCCCCGGCTGCTCGAACTCATGCACCGCACCGACGTGGCCGAGAGGCTGGTGCAGAGCGGCCACCGCGTCGAGGGGGTCAGCTACTTCTCCAACGGGCGCTCGCTGGGCACGGCCTGGATGACCCGGCTGCGCGACACCCCCTACCCGTTCGCGGTCGGCATCGCGCAGAGCACCACCGAAGAGCTCATCGAGGAGCGCCTGACCGAACTGGGCGGCAAGATCGAGCGCGGCACCCGGCTGACCGCCATCAGCGAGACCGACGCCCCGCGGCCGGCCGTCGTCCTGGAGGGGCCCGACGGCACGACCGAGGAGATCCGGCCGCCGTGGCTGGTGGGTGCCGACGGCTCGCACAGCACGGTGCGCAAGCTGCTCGGCATCTCCTTCACCGGCGAGCAGCTGGACGTCAGTTTCGCCATCACCGACGCCGAGGTCACCGGCGACATGCCGATGAACGTGGTGAGCTACTGCTACACCGAGCACGGCAGCCTGGCTCTGGGGCCGCTCGGCGCCGACGTCAGCCGGGTCGCGGTCAGCGTGCCGCACCCCAAGGACGACACCCCGCCGTCCCGCGAGTTCTTCCAGTCGATCATCGACCAGCGCGCCCCCGGCCGCAACGTCCTGGGCGAGCTGCGTTTCAGCACGACCTTCCGGGTGCACGCCCGGATCGCCGAGCGGTTCCGGGTCGGCCGCTGCCTGCTGGCCGGCGACTCCGCGCACATCATGAGCCCGGCCGGCGCGCAGGGCATGAACACCGGCCTGCAGGACGCGGTCAACCTCGGCTGGCGACTCGGCGGGGTCATGCGCAAAACGCTGCCGGAGGCGGCCCTGGACGGTTACGAGCGGGAGCGCACCGCCGCGGCGCACGCGGTGGCGCTGTCCACCGCCCGGCAGACCCGGTGGGGGTTCTTCCGCAAGCCCGCGCAGATCGCGCTGCGCGACACCGTCTTCCGGACGGCGGTCGCCACCGGCGTGGTGCAGCGCGCCATCGCTCCCCTGCTCGCGCAGACCACCGTGCGCTACCCGGCGGCCGACGAGGCCGCCACCGGGTCCGCCAGGCGGCGCGGCACCGCGGTGCCCGGCGCGCGGCTGCCCGTGCTGCCGGCGCTCGCCGGCGGCGCCCCGGAGCCGGCCGGGCGCTCGGTGACCGGCACCGCGACGGCAGGCTGGCCGGAGGTGGCGGCGGACTCGTTCACGGCGCTGCTCTGGCACGGCCGCCGGACGCCGCCGGACTGGGACGGCGTGGTGCGGCAGGTCCGTGCCGCCGCGGCTCGTTCTGAGACTCCGGTGCTGGAGGTGACCGCCGCACACGCGCCGCTCGCCGCCGCGCTCGGAGGCGCCCCGGTCATCGCGGTCGTGCGGCCGGACGGGCACCTGCTCGCCACGGTGCCCGCCGACCGCGCCGCGGAGCTGCCCGCCGTGCTGGAGCGGCTGCGGCTCCGCCCCGAACCCCTGCTGGCCCCGCTGGCGGCCTCCGCCGGCGCACGGGGAGGGCAGGTCCGCACCGACGAGTGAAAGTGAAGTCAGGACAGCGATGAGAACACGTGTGTTCGCCCCCTCCGGCCAGGACGTGGGCGCCATCGGGCTGGGCTGCATGGGCATGAGCTGGGCGTACTCGGAGTCGCAGCGCGACGACGCCCGGTCGGTGGCCCTGATCCGCGAGGCGGTGGACCTGGGCGTGACGTTCGTGGACACCGCGGACGTCTACGGTGACGGTCACAACGAGTCCCTCGTGGGGCGGGCGCTGCACGGCCTGCGCGACGAGGTCGTCCTCGCGACCAAGGTCGGCCTGGTGGTCGAGGACCTGCGCACCAAGACGATGCGCCGGGACGCCTCGCCGGCCCGGGTGCGCCGCGCGGTGGAGGCCAGCCTGCGCCGGCTGCAGACCGACGTCATCGACCTTTACTACCTGCACCGGGTGGACCCGCACGTGCCGCTGGAGGAGACCTGGGCGGCCATGGCGGACCTCGTCGCCGAGGGCAAGGTCCGCCACCTGGGCCTGTCGGAGGTCTCGGTGGCCGAGGCGGAACGGGCGCACGCCGTGCACCCGGTGGCGGCGATCCAGTCGGAACTGTCACTGTGGACCCGGACGCCGCTCGGCGAGCCCGCGCCCGTGGCCGCCGAGCCGGCGCCGGGCGGCCCGCCCGCTCCGGCGGGTGGCGGGGTGTCCGGGGAGAGCGGCGACGTCGTGGGATGGTGCGCGGCGCACGGCGCCGTGTTCGTGCCCTTCTCGCCGCTGGGGCGCGGTTTCCTCACCGGCGCGATCACCGAGGAGACGTCCTTCGAGGCGGGGGACATGCGCTCGGTCAACCCGCGGTTCACCGCGGCGGCCCGCGCCGCCAACCGGCGCATCGTGGAGGTGCTGCGGTCCGTCGCGCAGCGGCACGCGGCGACCCCGGCGCAGGCCGCGCTGGCCTGGGTGCTGGCCCAGGGCGGGCACGTGATCCCGATTCCAGGGACGAAGCGGCCAGCGTATCTGCGGGAGAACGTGGCGGCGGCCGAGGTGGAACTCACCCGGGAGGATCTCGCCGAACTGCGAAACGCTCCCGTGGCGGTGGGAACGCGCTACTAGCAGAAGACCGATTCCCGGTGAATGGGCCCTGGGTGTGATGCGCACCTCAGGGCCCATTCGGCGCGTCAAACCAAATCCACAGGTTACGTTAACTGGCGATTAATTTCCACCCCTGGCCGGATACGGCCACCCCTTTTCTCCGGCATGTCCCAATTTGCTGCTAATATACCTTCCGCATGATGGAAAATCCGCCTCTTCTTCCACCAAGATCACACTGTTAAGGTCGTCCCTTCGACATCGGTGGAACAGGCGCGGAAAGCACTCCGGAACGCATATGTGGGTTCGAATATCGAGATCGCATTACGGAGGCTCTCCATGGGGGCATCGGGGGAATCCAGCCGTTACTTACACCTGCTCGGCGCCGATTTGGAAGCGTCGATTCCGGCACTACTCGACCGCTATCTCTCCGCACTCTCGGAGAACGCCAATCCGCTCGGCACCGTCGCCGCGCAGTGGCCGGCGACGCGTGACCACGCCCGGCTGATCCTGCGGGACTGCGCCCGCACGCTGCGCGCGGCCGAACCGGCCGACCACGCCAGGACGCCCCGCCGCGCCCTTCCGGCGGCGTGGGGTCACGCACCGCCCGAGTCCACCGGCCCACACCCGCTACTCGCGCGGGCCCGGCTGCTCGACGTGCTGCGCGCCCTGGAGATCCTGACCGACCTGACACTGGAGCGGCTCGGCGAACTCGTCGCCGCCTTTCCCGGCGAGGACCGCGTCCTGCTGCTCTCCCACGCCGCCGCGGCCCTGAACCGCGCCACCGCGGCCCGCGCGCAGTCCGCGGCCCTCAGCTACGACGCCCACCTGCTCCGCCAGGTCGAGGAGGCCAACGCCCACCGGCACAGCCGCCTCGCCGGCGAGATCCACGACCGCATCGGCAGCAGCCTCGCCCTCGCCTTCTGCCACCTGCAGCTCTACCGCGCCGACGCCGCCGCGGGCCGGAGCACCGACGACCGGATCACCGCGTTGGAGGAGTCGCTGCGCGAGGTGGTGGGGTTCACCCAGCGCCTCGTCGCCGGCCTGGGCCCCGAGGGGCTCATCCGGGGATTGCGCACCTCGTTGCGCCAGGACGCGGAGGTGCTCAACCTGCACGGCATCCCGGTGCGCATCGAGGTGAGCGGCGACGAGAACTGGCTCCCCGCGCGGCACCGCAGCGAACTCTTCCTGGTGCTGCGCGAGTTCCTGCGTAACTCCTTCGCGCACGCCTCGCCGTCGCAGATCACCGTGGACGTCCGGATCACGCCGAACCGGGTCGACGCCCAGGCCGCCGACGACGGCCACGGCTTCCGGCTTCCGTCGCCCGCGCGTTCCCACGGCGGCCTGCACACCATGCGGGAGCGCGTCACCGCCCTCAACGGCGAGTACGCGCTCACCAGCGCCCCCGGCAGCGGCACCCGGCTGTGGCTGTGGGTGCCGCTGACCGAGCACGGGGCCGCCGCACTGCCCACCGATCCCGCCACCGAACTCAGCGAACGAGTCGCCGACTGAAACGTGTCCGCCAGCCGCCGACGAAACAAGCAGGAGAACATGCCCAGCATCCGCATCCTGATCGCCGACGACCACACGCTCTTACGAAACGCCCTCACCGAACTGCTGCACATGGAGAAGGACTTCCAGGTGGTCGCCGTCGCCGGCGACGCCTCCGAGGCGGTGCGCCGCGCCGCCGAGCACCAGCCCGACGTGGTGCTGCTCGACATCCAGATGCCCGGCAACGACCACCCGCCCACCACCCTGCAGCGCTTCCGGCGCGTCGCCCCCGCCACCCAGGTGCTCGTGCTCACCATGTACGACGACGCCCGCCTGGCCAAGGAGCTGCTGCCGCTCGGCATCCGCGGCTACCTGCACAAGTCGGTCACCGCCGGTGCACTGGCCTCCGCCGTGCGAGAGGCGTCCAGCCCGGCCAGCACCGTCACGCTGTCGTTGTCGCCCGAGATGCTGTCCGAGGCGCCGGCGAAGGGGCCGCTGTCCCCACGGGAGGTCCAGGTCATCGAGCTCGCGGCGCGAGGGCTGAGCAACTACCAGATCGCCCGGAAGCTGGACATCACCGAGGGCACCGTGAAGCGGCACATGCGCAACATCTTCGACAAACTCGGGGCTCAGTCGCGGGTCGAGGCGGCCAACATCGCGGTCGCCTCGGGGCTGATCGCCTCCCCGATCGTGGTTCCCCGGGCGAGGCGCGCGGTCACCTCATGAAACCCCCGAACCCGTGCCCCCGGTTCCACGGAACCCGGCCGCCGAGACGCGCCGCCCGCCACGGGCGCGTCTCGGCGGCCGGGTTCCGGCGTCCGCTCAGCCCCCGCCCGGCCGGCCCGGGAGCATGACGGCGGCGTCACGCAGCGCGGTGAACCCGTCCCAGACGTCCTGGTAGGCGACGTGGACGGGGCAGGGCGCGGCCAGCAGCGCGCCCGGTCGCCCATGGCCGAACACCGCGTCGAACCTGCGGGCGCACAGCAACCGGTGCAGCCGGTCGGCGTCGGGATGGCGCAGGACCAGCGCGGCGGAGTGCTGGTAGCCGTCCGGTTCGTCGGCGCGAACCGCCACCACACCCTGCGACGCCAGCCAGGCCGCCGAGAGCACCCGCTCCACCACGCGAAGCCGCCGCGCCTTCCGGCACACCAGCCGATCGGGGAGCCCGGTCAGGCAGCGGGGGTCGATCCCGGCCGCCGACGGCACCGTGACGCACCCGCGCGGCGCCCGCTCCGCCACGACGTCCCACAGGTCCAGGACCTCCATGTCGCGCCGGGACAGCGGGGGATGGCGGACCGCCCAGGCCGCGTCCGCCATCACCGGCCAGGCGGCGATCCGGCACGCCGGCCCGCTCGTGATCATCCACGGTGCCGGGCTCCGCCGCGGCCGGGCCGGGGCGGAGTCCGGGGTCCGAGGACGGCGGCCCGCCGCGGCGGGTCCGGCGCGGCGCGCAGGGCCGGGCGATGCGCGTGTCCTGCCATGGTGCAGCCTCCTGGTGAGTTCGCGGTGGTGGGGCGGCGCGCCGGCTCCGTTCCGGTGATGCCGCGCGGTGCCGCGCCCCGCCCGTCGCGGGACCGGTCAGATCCCCATGCCGATGCCGCCGCCGACCGGGAGCACGGCCCCGGTGATGTAGCCGGCCGAGTCGCTGGCGAGGAACCGCACGGCGGCGGCCACCTCGTCCGGCGTTCCCGGCCGGCCGAGCGGAGTCATCTTCATCAGCGCCGTCATCCGGCGCTCGGACAGCACTTTGGTCATGTCGGTCTCGATGATGCCCGGCGCGACGAGGTTCACGGTCACGCCGCGCGCCCCCAGCTCCCAGGCCAGCGAGCGCGCCAGCCCCAGCAGCGCGGTCTTGGAAGCGGCGTAATTGGTCTGGCCGGGCGACCCCAGGTAGCCGAGCGCCGAGGAGAGCAGCACGATACGGCCGCGGCGGGCGGCCAGCATGGCGCTCGCGGCCGTCCGCACGGTGCGGAAGGTCCCCTTGAGGTTGGTCTCCAGTACCTCGTCGAAGGTCGCGTCGTCCATCCGGAGCATCAGGGTGTCCCGGGTGATCCCGGCGTTGGCCACCAGCACCTCGACGGGTCCCTGCTCCTTCTCCACCTGCTCGAACGCCTCGGCCACGGAGTCGGGGTCGGTCACCTCGCAGCGCACGCCGAACAGGCCGTCGGGCGGCTCGCCGGTGCGGTACCCGACCGCCACCCGGTCGCCGTCCGCGGCCAGCGCCCTGGCCACGGCCAGGCCGAGCCCGCGGTTGCCGCCGGTGACGAAAACGGAACGCGACATGTGCACTCTCCTTCGATGGTCGGGCCGGTCCGCCGCCTCGCAGAGCGGCGGACCGGTCGAGCGCCTCGGGCGGCCCCGGGGCGCTCGGTCTGCGGGCCCGGTGCCGCGGCGCCGGGGAAGGGCCGGTACGGCTTCCGGCATTCGGCATCGACGGCTCCGGACGTTCGGTGGCTCGCCGCTACGCACCCCATCGCGCTCACCACCTCACTCCCCTCCACCGCCGACACGCGGGGCCTTCGGCTCGGGCGTCGACGGCTCCGGACGTTCGGTGGCTCGCCGCTCCTGGTCGTCGGGTTCAGTCCAGTGCGGGGGCCTGGACGACCAGGCAGGACCAGGTGAATCCGGCGCCCGCGCTGAAGACCAGCGCGAACTCTCCGGGCGCCAGGACGTCGTGCCGCATCAGTCCGGCCAGGCCGGCGATCGCGTCGCCGGCGCCCAGGTGCCCGGTGTCGCGGCCCCAGTCGAGAAGTTCGGTGTCGACCAGCTCGGTCAGCACGGGCAGCCACGAATCGCGCAGGGTCTTGCGGCCGAACCGGGGCAGCACCGCGCAGCGGATGCGCTTGTCGTCGGGCTGCAGGCCCGCGTCGCGCAGTGCCCCGGCGACCACCGCGCGCACGCACCGCTCGTTGGTGGCGGCGAACCCCTCCCTGCCATGGCTGCGCAGGTAGGCGCGCTTGGTGGCCCGCATGTCGACGCGCGGACGGTGGGTGCGGGCCGCACCCGCGAACGGGTCGGCTCCGCGGTGCATCTCCTCCAGTTCGGGGCTGGCCACGGTGCTGACCGCCCGCAACAGCAGCGGGTCGTTTCCGTCGGCCGGTGTCCGGAGCAGGACGGCCGTCCCGCCGTCGCCGTAGGCGACGCCGTAGTCGGCGGTCCAGCGGTCGAACCCGGGGGCGACGAACCGGTCCGCGGTGGTGACGAGCCCGTACCCGCGTTCCGGCTCGGCCGCCAGGCGCGCCGCGGTGAGTTCGACGGCGGTGGCGCCGCCGTTGCACACCTGCTGGATCCCCACCGGCAGCGCGTCGTTTGCGCCCAGCCGGCGGGCGATGTAGTGCGGCGGGGACCACAGGTCGTGGCCCTGGTAGTACATCCAGGCGTGGCACAGCACGCCGAGCCGGTCGCCGCGCACGCCCGCCGCGCGCAGTGCCTCCTCGGCCGCGCGCACCGCCATGTCCGGCGCGGACACCTCCCCGGCGTCGGGCAGCGACGGATGGGCGAGGTCCCGGATCGCGCCGGCGGCGGGCCGTCCGTCCGCGCCCGCGTTCTCGGCGGTGGAGCGGCGGTCGGGAAGCCACAGCGCGGCGGCCGCGACGCCCACCGGGTGGTCGAGTCTCACAGCAGCCCCTCCTCGTGTGTCGTGGGGTCGTGGCCGGACGACCGCCTCGGCGTGCGGCGTCGCGTGACGGAGCACGTGAATGGCGCGGTGGAAACGTCCTGGCAGCAGTATGGAAGCCGCGACCTGCACTTTTAATCCCTCTTCGGGGGCACTGGCCATGTCACTTTGGATGGCCTTGTCGGCACGGCCGTTGACGGAGTTGGATTTCCAACGTGGCGAAAGCGGGCGAAATACCGAAAAAGCCGCGAACCGACCGACCGGTATGGCGAAAAAGGGGGCCAGAAATGGCTGAGTCGACGGAATCCACCGAGTTCACTGTTTCCGCGGAACTTCGCGAGAAGGTGCGCGCCATCATCGCCGACGTCCTGGAAGTCGACGCCGCCGAGCTGAGCGAGAACAGCAGCTTCGCCGACGACTTCGAGGCCGATTCCCTGATGAGCATCGAGATGTTCTCCCGGTTCGAGCGCGACCTGGGCATCTCCATTCCGCAGGACGAACTGGTCGACCTGGACGACCTGGCCACCGCTTACGAGCTGGTGGGCCGGCACGGTTCCGCGGAGGCCACGCGTGTCTGAGCCGCTCCCCCGTCGCGTCGTGGTCACCGGCCTCGGAGCGGTGAGCAGCCTCGGCGTCGGCGCCGCCGCCGTCGCCGAGGCGATCCGCGCCGGCCGCAGCGGGATCGGGCCGATCGCGCAGTTCGACTCCACCGGGTTCGAGCGCACGCTCGCCGGCGAGGTGCGCGACTTCCGCCCCGAGGACCACCTGCACCGGGTCGACCCGCGGCACTGGGGCCGCAGCGCGCAGTTCGCCGCCACGGCCGCCCGCCTCGCGGTCGCCGACTCCGGGATGGCCGCCGAGACCCTTGCGGCGGCCCGCGCCGGCAGCAGCTTCGGCACGACCAACGGGGAGTCGGCCGTGCTCGGCCGGCTCGCCGAGCAGTGGGTCGAGGACGGTCTGGCCGCCCTCGACCCCGGCACGGTCGCCCAGGCCGACGCCGGGCGGATCGCCGCCGCGGCCAACGTCGAACTCGGGCTGACCGGCGAGGCCCAGACCATCGGGACGGCGTGCGCCGCGAGCAACTACGCCATCGGCTACGGCTACGACCAGGTGCGCTCCGGCGCCGCCGACCTGATGGTGTGCGGCGGCGCCGACGCCTCCAACCGGGCCACGCACGCCGGATTCCACCGGCTCGGCGCCCTCGCCGCGGACGTCCCTCGGCCGTTCGACGCGCACCGCGACGGCATCGTCACCGCGGAGGGCGGCGTCGCGCTCGTCCTGGAGCCGCTGGACGCGGCGCGGGAACGCGGGGCGCGGATCTACGCCGAGGTGCTCGGCTACGGCATGACCTGCGACGCGCGGCACATGACGAACCCCGACGCCGCCTCGATCGCCGAGTGCGTCCGCCGCGCGCACCGCAACGCCGGCATCAAGCCCCGCGAGGTCGACTACGTGTGCGCCCACGGCACCGGGACACCCGCCAACGACCGCACCGAGGTCGCGGCGCTCCGCGAGGTCTTCGGCGACCGGCTGCCGCCGGTCAGCTCGATCAAGTCGATGCTCGGCCACACGATGGGCGCCGCCGCCGGATTCGGGGCGCTGATCAGCTGCCTGGCCATCCACGACGGCTTCCTGCCGCCCAGCGCCACCGTGCGGGAGGTGGACCCCGCGCTCGGTGCCGGCCTGGACTGCGTCCCGGTCACCTCCCGCGCCGAGCGGCCCCGCGTGGTGCAGAACCACGGATTCGCCTTCGGTGGCAACAACGCCATCACCGTCTTCGGAGAGGTGGCCCCTTGACTTCGCACGCACCGAACGCGGCCGTGTCCGCGTTCCGGGCCCGGCGCGTCCGCCATCGGTCGAACCCCGGCGCCCCGGGGGTGATGGTGCTCCCGCCCGGCGGGAGTTCCGGTCGGCTTCGTGCTCGCCGCCCGGCCCTCGCGACCCCACGAGGAGCACGGCCGCCTGCGCGAGGCGGGAACCGACGCCCGGTCGGCCTCGGCGCGAATCACCGCTTCCCGTCCCGCTCCGCGGGAGCCCGTTTCCTTCCCGGCCTGACGGCGGGGGCAGCCACGGAGGAGTCCAAATGACCGCTGCCGTGCTGGACATCGTCGGCTGCGGCGTCCTCAGCCCGGCGGGCAGCGGGCTGGACCCGCTGGCCGCAGCGCTCGCCGCGCCGGACGCGTCCGCCGGATCCCTCCCCAGCGGGCCGGACGCGCCGGACGGCCCCGGCGGAGAGCCGTTCCCGCCGATGCCGGTGCGCCCGGTCACGGACTTCCGCCCGCAGGAGCGCCTGGGCCGCAAGGGACTGAGCCGGCTCACCCGGTCCGACCAGCTCGCCATGGCCGTCTGCGGGACGGCGCTCACCGACCTCACCGCGACGGCCGGCCCGCTCGACGACGAGGCGCGCGGGCGGACCGGGATCGTGCTGGGCACCGGCGCCGGCAGCGTGCGCCGCCTCGCGGAGTTCACCCGGGACACCTTCGTGCAGGACCGCCCCTACATGGTGAACCCGTCGCACTTCCCCGGCACCCTGATGAACTCGCCCGCCGGGCAGAGCGCCATCCGCTACGGGCTGACCGGCGTCAACTCGACGCTGTCCGGCGGTCCGGTCGCCGGGCTGTCGGCGCTGCGGTTCGCCCGTAACGCGCTGCTCGCCGGGCACGCCGACCGGCTGCTCGCCGGTGGTGTGGAGGAGCTCAGCGCGCAGTCGGCGTGGGCCTGGTACCGGACCGGCGCCCTGGGGCCCGGCGTCGCCCTGGGCGAGGGCAGCGCCGTCTTCGTCCTGGAACGCGGCGGCGCCGCCCGGCGGAACCGCGCTCCGCTCGGGCACCTGCTGGCGTGCGAACTCCGGTTCGCCGACCCGTCGCAGGGCGCGGCGGCCGTGGGCCGTCGCCTGACCGAGTGCGTCCAAGACGCGCTGGCCGTGGCGGCGGTGTCCGCCGCGGACGTCGCGGTGGTCGTGCCCGGCGCGGCCGGCCGGCGGGGCTGGTCGGCCGCGGAGGAGCAGGCGCTGCGCCGGGTGTTCGGCGCCGAGGGGCCGCGCCGCCTGACGGCGCAGTCGGTGCTCGGCGAGACGCACAGCGCCGGCGCCGCCCTGCACCTGGCGGCACTGCTGGCCTGGTGGCGGGACGGCGCCGCCACCGACGGCGCCGGAGTGGGTGTCGTCACCGCGCTCGGCCCCGACGGACAGGTCGGCTGCCTGATCGTGCGGCGCGCCACCGACGCGGAGCCGGGCGACTGAGCCCTGTCCTGGACCACACCTCAGCCACCCCGCGCCCCAGCGGCGCCCGAATCTCACCCTGGAGGCAGACTTGACCACCCTCACCTCGCCGCCGGTCACGGAGGCGGCGCCCGCGGCCGAACAGCCGCCGGCGCTGGGCTACGACCGCACCGTCCCGCGCGGGCTGGTGCACCGCTGGGCGCTGTCGGAGGTGTTCCTCACCGACAGCCGCCGCGTCGACGAGACCCGCTTCACTTCCGCCGCCCAGCTCCCGCCGAGCCACGCCTACTTCGGCGACCACCTGGAGCACCCGAGGTGGTACGACACGCTGCTGGTGCTGGAGAGTTCGCGGCAGGCCGTCACGCACGCCGCGCACGTGCACCAGGAGGTGCCCACCGCCACCACGTTCATGGTGACCTCGTGGTCGGTCGAGCTGACCGACCCGGGCGCGCTGGCGCACGGCGAGCGGCCCGGCCGGCTGCGCATCGACGGCGACGTCACCGGCCGCCGGGTGCGCGGCGGGCGGCTGCGCCGGCTGGTCTTCGAGATGGGTCTGGAGCTGGACGACCGTCCGCTCGGCCGGATCGCCATGGACGTGAGCGCCACCCCGACCGACCAGTACCACCGGCTGCGCGCCATGCAGCGCGGCGGCCCGGTGCCGACCGCCTTCACGCTGCCCGCCGAGCCCGCGGGCACGCCGCTGCCGCCCGCGGAGGCCGGGCGCCGCGACCCGGTGAACGTGGTGCTGGACGGCGTGCGGCGCTCCGACGAGGGGCTGGCGGCCCGGCTGAGCCCGCGCAGTTTCCGCAACCGGAGCATGTACGACCACCCCTACGACCACGTGCCCGCCATGGTGTTCAGCGAGGCGGCCCGCCAGTGCGCGCTGCTGCTCGCCGAGGACGCCGGGCCGGACCGGGTCGTCCGGCTGGACGGGGAGTTCCGCAAGTTCGCCGAACTCGACGCCCCCGTCGAGCTCACGGCCGGCGCCGCGCCCGCGGGCGCCCCCGCCGGCGGTCACCGGATGACCGCCGTCCAGCAGGGCGAGGTCGTGGCCGAGGTCACCGTCGTACTCGGGTGAGCCGCCCGAGCGCCCGGACGCTCCGGTCCGCGCGCAGGCCCCTCCCGTCCCGTGCCGTTCCGCCTGATCGATCCCCGTGGAGACTCCCGTGCCCAGCACTCCGGCATCCCGCACCGCGGCCGCCTTCTTCGACGTCGACGAGACCCTGATCACCTTCAAGAGCATGTTCGACTTCTACGACTACTTCCTGGACGCGGTCGGCCACAGCCCGGAGGAGCAGGAGCGGCTCCGGGCGGACGCCCGTTCGCTGCTGCGCCCGGGCATGCCGCGCCAGCAGGGCAACCGGCTGTTCTACCGCCGGTTCACCGGTTACGCCGAGGCCGAGGTCGCCAAGCACGGCGCGGCGTGGTTCGAGCACCACATGGCGCAGGGCGGGGTCTTCAACGAGGACGTCCTCGCCGCGCTGCGCGAGCACACCGCCGCCGGGCTGACCACCGTGCTCGTCTCCGGCTCGTTCTCCGCCTGCCTGGACCCGATCGCCCGCTACGTCGGGGCCGACGTCACGCTGTGCACGCGGCTGGAGGTGCGCGACGGCGTCTACACCGGCGAGGTGCTGCGCACCATGATCGGCGACGCCAAGGCCGGGTCGGCCCGCGAACTCATCGAAGAGTGGGGCGTGCCGGCGGCGGACTGCCACGCCTACGGCGACCACACCTCGGATCTGGAGCTGCTCCGGCTCGTCGGCCACCCGGTGGTGGTCGGCGACAACGCCGACCTGGTGGCCGAGGCCGAGAAGCACGGCTGGCGCCGACTGGCCGGAACTCTGGCGCTCTGACCCCGGCGCACCGCCGGAGCCCCGATCCGCCGTGCGGTCCCCCGGCCGCCGGGACCGCACGGCACCGGGCCCCGTGGGGGCCGGCCGCTCAGACACGCGAGACGAAGTGCGAAAGGTGTGAAGCGATCGTGCGCAAGGTGCTCATCGCCAACCGCGGGGAGATCGCGGTCCGCGTCGCCCGGGCGTGCCGGGACGCCGGGATCGAAAGTGTGGCCGTCTACGCTGAGCCGGACCTGGACGCGCTGCACGTCAAGGTCGCCGACGAAGCCCACGCCCTAGGCGGCCACACCCCCGCCGACTCCTACCTCAACATCGACAAGATCCTCACCATCGCCGAACAGACAGGCGCCGACGCCGTCCACCCCGGCTACGGCTTCCTCGCCGAAAACGCCGACTTCGCCCAAG
>NZ_JBHTBH010000021.1:0-33226 GCF_042664915.1 Marinactinospora rubrisoli | reverse complement strand
GACAGCGGCGGGATGGCACAGCCCCCACGCCCGCCACAGACCACCCGCCACCCCCCAGACCATCCCCGGCCATCCCGGCTGCCGAGGCCCCCGCCGGAGGCACCGCCCTAACCCCAACCACCCACCCCGTATCGCGCGGTGCGGTGCGGGGCCCGTCTGGCGGGCTATTCCTGGCCGCGGGCGAGGAGCCGGGTCTCGTACAGCGCTGTCAGCGCCGCGGCGATGCCGCCTTCGGCCTCGTCCAGGGCGCGGGCGAAGGTCTCCGGCTGCTCGGCGAAGTTGGCGGTGGCCAGCAGGATCTGGGCGGCCAGCAGCGCGGCGGTGGCGGCCTGGGCGATCGCGGGTTTGTCCGGGCCGCCGGTCGTGTCCTCCCAGTCCGCCGCGGTGCGCTGCAGGCGATGCAGCAGCACCTCGCCGGTCACCCGCCCGCCGCCGAGCTGCTGCCGCCACCCGCGGGTGAGGGCGGCCAGCCCGGCGGGCTGGGCGGCGCCGAAGTGCAGCCGCGCTGCCGCCTCCAGCTCCACGGCCGCCAGCAGCGCGCCCAGCAGCTCGGGCGCGTCGTCCTGGGTGGGGCCGGTGGGGCGCAGGTCGGGGTCGGCGACCGGCGCGGCGCCGAGCGCGGCCAGCGCCGCCATCACCTGCTCCACGCTCAGCTGCGGGTGTTCGATCGGCACCCGGCCAGGATGCCCCCCCCGGAGGGCGGCCCGCGGCCGACGCCACGCCGACGCGAGCCCCCGGGGCGTGGCCCCGCCGCGCCGTGCCCCCAGGTCAGAAACATCGGCGCGGCGGGAGTCGGTCAGGCCGGCGGGGGCGCCCCGCCGCTTGGGTCGGCGGCGTGACACGCGGCCACCGCGGCGGCCTTGTCCGGGTAGCTCAGCAGGTCCAGGGCCCGCTCGCCCGCGGCCGTGATGCGCCGGGCGACATCACCGGACTCGCGCTCCCCAAGGGGGAGCCGGACCACCGCGGCCGCTCCGAAGCGGACCTCCACCACCAGCCGGCCGTCCGGGGCCCGGACGGCGGTCACCGCCAGCGCGCCGGGCTCGTCCAGGTCCCGGCCGTTGATGACGGCCACGGTCGGGGGGCTCACCGGGCCCCCTCGGCGCGGCTGATGCGTACCCGCGCGCTGGCCGGCGGCCGGTAGGCCGCCAGGGCGGCCTCCAGCAGTTCGACGTCGTCGCTCTCGGCCGTGACCGCGCCGTCGCGGTGCCGGGCGCGGTAGGGCGCCGCCGTGCCGCTGCGGTAGGTGATCTCCCAGTCGCGGTGGCGGCACGACACCGCCGCGAACTGGACGTACTCAGGGATCCGGTCCGGGCCGGCCTCGGCCAGCCGGGAGGCGGGAATGTAGGGGCGGAGTCGACCTGCCCGGCCCGGACCAGGCATGGCGTGTGCGGTAGCCATGCCGTGACGCTACGTGCAGAGTGCCAGCTCGCAGGGTCCGCGCCGTGCCAAGGACACGAATCGTGCCCCCTAGACCAGCACTCCGAGGTCGGTGGCGATGCGGCGGGCCTGCGGCGCGATCATCGCGCCGCCGCTGTCGACCAGCTCGCCGGCGAGGGTTCGCGCGGGTGGCGTGTGCCGCATGCTCTCCGAGCTGGTGGTCATGGCGCGGTCCAGTGCGGTGACCGCGCCGAGCTGGTCCCCGGCCGCCCACCACGCGCGGGCCGCGTCCAGCCACAGCCGCGAGCGGCGGTACGGTCCGGGCACGGTGTCGGGGTCGATGTCCACAGCGGTCCGGCTGCCCTTGGACAGCTCGGCGGACACGCTCACCCCGTGAATCTGCACGTTGTAGGGCGCGAAAACGGTGACGGGGTGCTGCCAGCCGGCCGGTAGCCGGGGAGCGACCTCGGCCGCGCGGTCCAGATGCCGCAGCGCGTCGGCCTCCCGGCCGGCCTGGGCGTGCGTGACGGCCTGGTGCAACTGCAGGCTTCCCCACATCGCCGCGGCCTCCTCATCGGCGGTGCCGGCGTCCATCGCCCGGCGCAGGGGCCGCGCCGCGCTCTCGATGGTGGACACCACGTGGTCGCGGTCGATGTAGCGCCAGGTGTTGCCCCACCCCCACGTCGCCAGCGCGATCATGTGCGGGTCGTCGGCGTCCTCGGCCGCGCGCATCGCCCGATCGGCGATCACGGTCATGATGTGCCGCCCCCCGATCCAGGACAGCCAGTGCTCGGCCACGGTGTACGCCTCGACCAGAGCGCCAGCCCGGCCAGCACGTCGCGGGTCATGCCGCGCGACTCGCGGATGCGCTGCAGGCGGGTGCCGAAGGGGACGGCGTCGGGCTGCTCTGGCTGCTGGGGCTCCATGGCGACCTCCTCGCCCACCCAGGCTACGGCTCGGGAACGCTGCGGCGCGAGACGGGCAGCGGCGGTGAGGAGCTGCCCGATCGGGGCGTCAGGCCCTACCCTGGGGGCAGTACCGATGAGGAGGTGGGATGCCCGCGCCCCAGCACCACCCGGAGTTGACCGAGGAAGACCGCGCCTACATCGCCGAGCATGCGGCTAGGGTCGAGCGCGGCGAGCCGATCGAGGGCTACAGCATCGAGCCGGCAGACTGGGACACCTATGAGGAGTTCCTGGACTGCGCGAACGACGTCATGAAGCGGTACCTCGCCGACCGCGCCGCCGCGCGGTGAAGCACCGCCGCGTCGTCTTCAGCGATCACTTCCTGGACCAGGCCGCCCTCCTGCCGCCCCGGACCCGCGACCGCGCGTTCGGCTACGTCATGGAGATCGCGGCCGAAGAGGATCCGGCCCTGCTCGCCCTGCCCGACCCCGACGGCATCCCGCACGTCTGGCGTGTCGAGCGTTTCGACCTGACCGTGTCGGTAGCCGTCTACGACGACGTGCTACGCGTGGACGCGCTGACCGTGCGCGCCAACGGCTGACGGCGGTCACGCGGGTTCCCACGGCCGCATCGCGCCCCGGTACACGCCCGCGTAGTAGCCGCCCTTCTCCGTCATGATGTCCACGATCTTGACCGTCTCCCGCGAGTTCGGGGCGTGGATCATCTGCGTGCCGCCCAGGTAGATCCCCATATGGGAGGGCAACCCGCCGGGGGCGCTGGTGTCGAAGTACAGCAGGTCGCCCGGCTGCAGCCTCGCAAGGTCGGCGTTGGTGAGCTGGCCGTGCGACAGGGCCGGGATCTGCAGCATCTCGCCGGACTGGCCGTACCATTGCGTGGTCGTCGTCCGCTGCAGCGAGATGCCGGCCTGCCGGTACGCGATCTGCGCGAGTGAGCTGCAGTCGCAGTTGGTCGACGCGGGGGACATCTGCGGATCCGTGCACGTGCCGCCCCAGACGTAAGGCGTGCCGACCTGCTGGCGCGCCCACGAGATCGCCACCGCCGCGGCCGGGTGCGCCGACCCGTCGTAGTCGGCCGGCGTCGCCTGCAGCGCGTCGTAGCCGTCGACGGCCTGCATGACGTCGGCGACGTACTGATTGTCATCCGGCGACGATCCGCCGCCGGGGTTGTAGGCGTGCACGGCCTCGCGGACCTGCTCACGGTCCGAGAAGTCACGAGGTCCCTCGCCGCACAGGTGCGCCGCGGTCGCCAGCGTCGCGTCATAGACGTTCTGCGGGTCCTTGACGCCGTCGCCGTTGCCGTCCTGGCCGTAGGTCTCCCATGAGGAGGGGATGAACTGCATTGGGCCGACCGCGCGGTCCCAAGTGGCGTCTCCGTCCAGCTCGCCGTTGTCGGTGTCAGGGATCGCGGCGAACCCGTCACCGTTGAGCGTCGGCCCGTACAGCGGCGGATCGATGTCACCGTTCGGTTCGATGTCGGAGCCGAGGTCGGCGAGGTGATTGGACTCCACCTTGCCGATCCCGGCCAGGATGCTCCAGCGCATCCCCGTACACCCTGGCCGAACCTGCTCGGTGCTGGCTGCGGCGCGGTCGTAAGCGTCCAGCAGCACGTCCGGGATCCCCTCGACCTGGGCGGGAACGCCGGATGCCGAACTGGAGCCCAGCAGCGTGGTCACCAGCACCGTCACACCCAGCGCCATACCGAGGATGCTGCTGAACAAGATCTTGATCAGCCGTAACACGCGGCTCTCCGCATCGGCGGGTGGGGGTGGCGGGTCATGCGGGCCTTTCTGAGGGGCGGCAGCGCTCATTCACATTGATCACGTCGGACGTATCATGCAACATTCGTATGGGAGCGCCGAAATGCAGAACTTTTTGTGTCTGCAACTGGTGCAGGGGAGGGAGAATTGGCTGTTGTGACGCGGAACCACCGGCATGCGGAACACGCCGGCGAGGCGCGGAAAATATCCACTGAGCACCCTGTTTGGCCGAATGTGGCCAACGGGGAATTTCGGGCACGGCCCGAGACGCAATCGGTCGACGTGACCTTGATCGCTCCGCACCCGGAGTGCCTGCACGCCACGCACGTGGCCCGGCGACTTCTGGAGTGCGCCGAAATTCAGCCATCCGTCCATTCGCCGGGCGAGCCGATTCCGCCGGGCGTCCTGCCGGTCGTCGTCGCGCTGTCCACCGCGCACGCCGTGCGCGAGGCGGCCCGGATGGTCACCGGCTGGCATCCGGAGGTGCAGCGGCCGGTGCTCCTGGTCGTCGCGGACGCGCCGCTACCGGCCCCGCCGATCGTGCAGCACCGGATCCATGCCGTGCGCGAGCGGGTCGCGGCCGTGCTGCACCTGCCCTACCTGCTCGCCCTGCGCGCCGTCGACGACCCACAGGACTGCCTGACCACCCCGCGCGGCCGGCCGAGCCGGGCGCACCGCCACGTCCGGCGGCTGCGCGGCGACATCATCCGCACCCACATCAACGCCATGACCAAGACGAGGAACCCCCGTTGAACGCCCCCGACCTGACGCTGTTCACCATCGACGCCCTCACCCTGGCGAGCGGCTACCCCGACTGGAACTCCGAACCCCAGGCACCCCCCGGCCTGGAAGGGTTCGCCACCGACTGGATCGGCTGGGCACGGTGGGTCGCCGGCCTCGCCGGCTTCTTCGGCCTGATCATCTGCGGCGTCATGATGATGGTCGGCCGCCGCAACCGCGGCGCCATGGCGGTCGACGGCGCCACCGGCATGCTCTGGGTCATCGGCGGGCTGTGCGTGGTCGTCATGGCGGGCAGCATCATCTCCGGCATCCTGACCGGCTGATCAGCAGAGGATCCCCCCATGTCGACCCCCAGCGAAATCGCCGCCCGCACCCGCCGGACGATGATCGGGCTGATCGCGCTCGTCGTGGTCCTGGTCGTGGCGCTGATCGTGACGATCGTGATCGCTACCAGGTCCGGCAGCGATACTCCAGCCGCCGATCCGACCTCGTCCGCGTCCAGTTCCCCGTCGACCCCGATCGGCCCCGACGGAGCACTGCGGCTCCCTACGGCCGGCGACCAGCTCGACGGCCGCTGGCCCGTGAACTTCGACCGCTCGCCCGAGGGGGCGGTGGCGATGGCCGCCGCCTACATCACCCACGACATCAGCCTGGACCCGCAGGTCAAGGCGCAGACGCGCCTGACCTATTTCTCTGAGGGCCTTGGTGTGTCCCGGGAGGGGTTGGACGCGTCCATGCCCGACCAGATCGAGAGCGAGCTGCGTGCCGCGTTCGACACCGACACCGACCTGGAGGCGCTGCCCCGCCAGGCGTCGCTGTCGGGGCTGCCCGTGGCCGCGGTCTACGAGCCGATCGACGCCGACACGGTCGACGTGGCGCTGCTGATCAATCTGGAGTTCTACGACGGGATCTCTCGCAGAGGGACACAGACCACCACGTGGCGGGTGCGAGCGGTCTGGGATGAGTCGATCCGCGGGGGCGACTGGGTCATGAGCCCAGATTGGGCGCAGATCGAGATCCCGGAGATCGTTGAGCCCGGGACGGATGATTTCGCGGACAGCGAGTGGATTCCCCTTGGGGGGGACGGCTCGTGATCCGCCGCCTGACCACGCTGCTCGCTGCCGTCCTGGTCGCTGTCGTGGCCGTGGCCTCGCCGGCCTGGGCCGATTTCGACCCATGGACCGAGAACCTTCGGGATCGGGGGTTCGGCCAGCCCGATTCAGAGAGTCCGAGCTACTACTGCAAGGACTTCCAGGAGACGACCGAGGAAGAACGCGAGTTCGTCAGCGAGTTCCTGCGTAACCACCCTGAGGGCGCCGACCTGCCATGGGCCGAGGACGGGGTACCGCCCAACAACGGCAGCAACCTGTGCTTCGACGTCGAAGAGCGATCGATGTGCAGAGGCTCGATTGGGGATTACGCGCGGGAGTGCTGGGAGTCCAGCGGCGGAGTGAGCGGATCAATCAACCTCCCCGGTCCGCCGGACTGGATGAGCGACCCCGTCGGGACGGTGGCCAGCAGCGCCGCGGACAACCTGGCGGAGTCCATCGTGACCGGCCTGGTCTCCGCGATGTTCTGGACGTTGACGCGCTGGCTTCTGGACGACGTGGCCCCGGACCTGGCGACCTCCGCCGCGCAGGTGTTCTACCCGAACATGCTGTGGCTCGGGGGGCTGTTCGCCGTGTTGTTCCTGCTCTGGCAGGCCATGCGGATGATGATGCAGCGCCGCCTGGAGGTGCTGGCCACCACCGTGCGCGGACTGCTGATGTGCGCGGCGGTCACCGCGTGCGGCGTCGCCGTGCTCGGAGGGCTCGTCACCGCCTCCGAGCACCTTACGGTCGACATCATCGACATCGCGTACGCCGAGACCGAGCGCGAGGATCTGTGCGAGGCGCCGGAAAGCGTCGCTGAGGACGTCGCGGAAGCGGCGCCGGAGGGCTCGGCCGAGCGGCAGATGCTCGCCTGCGCCACGGCCGCGTTCGAGTTCGACACCCTCCAGGCCACGGGCGCGGTCCTGGTGTTCGGGATCGTCGGCCTGGTCATGATGCTGGTCCAGGCGGTGCTGCTGTTCGTGCGTGAGGCGGCGCTGCCGCTGATCGCGCTGCTCATCCCGATCGTGGCGGCCGGCCAGATCGGTGGAACGGCGACCCGAAAGTGGCTGCCCGGCCTGCTGGGGCTGGCGCTCACCATCATCTGCTACAAGCCCATGGTCGCCCTGATCATGGCGGTGGGCTTCTCGCAGGCGATGCTGCCGACCAGTGACCTGGATTTCATCCGCGGCATCATGACGCTGTCCCTGGGGGTGATCGCGCCCGGTGTGCTGATGAAGGCGTTCTCCCCGCTGATGACGGCGGGGGTGGAGCGGGGCGCCTCCCTCGGGTCGGCCATGAACAGCGTCTTCGTGACGCAGCAGGTCGCGCACACCACCTCCCAGACCGTGCAGCGCCTGGCTGACGAGCGCGCGAAGCACCAGGCGGCCCGGGAGGCCGAGCGCGCTGCGGCCGGGGCCGCGGCCGCGACCGGCCCGGCCGGTGTGGGCCTGCTGGCCACGAAGGTGGCCGAGCGGGCAGCGGACGGGGCGGCGAAAGCGGCCACGGGCGGTGAGCGGGCGCTGGACGGCACCGCGGCCACTGCTGCGAAGGACGGTGCGTCGGGTGCCGCGGCCGGTGAGCGGGCAGGGGCGGGTGAGCATCCGCCCGGCCGTCCCGGCGCGGTCCCGGCCGATGGGACGACGGCGCCGGTGGTGCCGGGTGGGATTCGGCTGCGCGACGTCCACACCCCGCCACCGCCGGCTCCGCCGCCTCCCCCGCCGGGGGCGCACCCTGCGCCGCCGCGTGACCAGGCGGCGCCGCCTCCGCCGGTGCCGCACCCGATCCGCGAGCGCCAGCAGAACCCGCGACAGGACCGTTTCGACCAGGACCGCCGTGATGGGGGGTGGACGCCGTGACCGCGCAGCAGCAGGTGCAGCAGCGGCTGTACGGCGGGTGGCGCCGCGCCCGCTCCCTCGGCCTCGGCTCCCTGGACGGCCGCCAGACGCTGGTCCTGGTGCTGGCCATCGTCATCCCGATCGCGGCCGTTTGGGCGTCGGGGCCGGGCGTGCTGCTCTGGCTCGGCCCCGTCGCGGCGGTCGTCGCGGCGGCGGCGGTGACGACCCGGGACGGGGTATGGGTCCTCGACCTTCTTCTGGCCCGGGCGCGCTTCGAGACGTCAAAGCTGATGGGGCAGACCGTGTACCGGGGGCACATGTGGGCGCCCTACCCGCGCCGCTACGACCTGCCCGGCCCGATGGCCTCCACGCAGCTGATCGAGACCGACGTGCCGGGCCGGGGGCCGGTCGGGCTGGTCTGGCACCAGCGCTCCGGCCGCCTGTCGGCCACCTACCTGCTCTCGCCGACCGGGGTGCTGCTCGCCGACACCGCCACGGTGCAGTATCAGGTCGCCTCGTGGGGACAGGTGCTCGCCGGTCTGGCCGACGACACCGCGATCCAGCACGCCGGGGTGACGATCGAGCTGATGCCGACCTCGGGGCACGAGCTGGCCGAGCACACCGAGACGCGGCGCGACCCCGGCGCCCCGGACCTGGTCCGCGACGTCATGGATCAGGTGATCGAGGACGCGCCGGAGGCCACCACGCGCGTCTACGCCCGGCTGACGCTCACCGTGGATCCCTCCCGTGGGGTGACCACGGTGCGGCGGCTGGATGAGGGCGTGGCCGAGACGCTGCGGAGCCTGGGCGGGCTGGCGCTGACGGCGGCCGGCGTGGACGTGCTGCGCCCCACCACCGCGACCGACCTGGTCCGCATCGTCCGGTCGGCCTATGACCCGCACACCCTGGAGGACACCGAGGTCCCCGCCACGTGGGACGCGCTGACGTGGGCGGACGCCGGTCCGGTGGCGGCTGAGGAGCACCTGGACTACTACGCCCACGAAGGCGTGTACTCGATGTCGTGGTGTCTGCTGGAGGCGCCGCGCCAGCACGTCTCCCATGAGGTGCTGTCTCCCCTGTGTTCGCCGGGCCGCTACCGGCGCCGGGTCCACCTTCTCTACCGCACGCTCTCCCGCGATGAGGCGGGACGGCTCCTGGAGCGTGAGGCGAACTCCGCGGCGGCGCGTGAGGTGTACCGGCAGCGCACCGGCCGCGACCCCTCCGCCCGCGACCGCGCCGACGCCGACCGCGCGCATCGCGCCGCCGCCGAAGAGGCACAGGGTGCGGGGCTGGTGGAGTTCTCGATCTTCGTGACCGTGACCGTGGACCGCCTCGACCAGCTCCCCGAAGCGCGCCGCGAGGTCGAGCAGGCCGCCGCGCAGTCCCGGCTCAAGTTGAGGTTGTGCCGGGGCGGGCAGGCCGCCGCGTGGCAGACCGCGCTCGGCGTCGCCGGTATCTACCCCGCCGACATCTGAAGCCGCAAACGAAGCCCTGACCTGAGAGAAGACCATGACGAAGAACTCCGGCACCTCCGCCGGGCCGCGGCTGAATCCGCGGGTGGTCGCCCCCCGCCGCGGCTGGGGCCAGCCGGCGGCCGGCCGGGCCGGCCACGTCGAAACCGGGCACATCCACATCGGCACCACCAACCAGGTCGCCGGCCTGTATCCGTGGATCCAGCCGGGCGGGCTGCCGCCGGAGGGGGTGCCGATCGGCCCGGACCTGCTCACCGGTGAGTTGCAGTGCGTGGATCCGGCCGGGTGGGTCGGCCGCCTCACCAGTAATCCGGGTGTGTGGATCCAGGGCCAGCCCGGCGCCGGGAAATCGGCGATCGTGAAACGCCTGTGCCTGTGGCACGTCGGGCTGGGGTGGCAGATGCTGTGCCCCGGCGACGTCAAGGGCGAGTACTCCGACCTGGTCCGGAAGATGGGCGGGCAGGTGGTGCGGGTCGGCCGCGGCCTGGACCGCATCAACCCGCTGGACTCCGGTCCGCTCGGCCGGCGGCTCTCGACGCTGCCGCCGGGCGAGCGGGACCGGGTGCGCGCCGAGGTCAACGGCCGCCGCGCCGGGTTCCTGCACGCGCTGCTGGCGATCGGGCGCGCGCCGGGCGACCGGCTGCCCGAGGAGTTGTCCACCGCGCTCTCGTCGGCGATCCGCATCGCCGATGAGGGGACGGTCGGCGACCCGGTGATCCCGGACGTGATCCGGGTCCTGCGCGACCCTCCCAAGGAGCTGCTCGGCAGGCTCATGGTGGCCGATGACGCCCGCTATGTGGAGCTGACCCGGCCGCTGGTCGCGGCGCTGGAGAACCTCTGCGACGGCCCACTGAGCGGCCTGTTCGACGGGCCGACGACGACCCCGATCGACCTGGACGCGCCCGCGATCTCCATCGACCTGGCTCAGCATCTGCGCACCGCCGACGAGTCTGTGGTGGCCGCGGGGCTGCTGGCGACCTGGTCCTACTCCTACTCCGCGGTGGACACCGCCCGCGCGGTCGGCGCCGCCGACCGGCCGCTCATCCTGCCGCTGGATGAGCTGTGGCAGGTGCTGCGCGCCGGCCCCGGCATGGTGTCGAGCCTGGATACGATCACCCGCCTCAACCGGTCCAAGGGGGAGATCTCCATGATGGTGACGCACTCGCTGCGGGACCTGGAGGCGCTGCCCACCCCCGAAGACCGCGCCAAGGCGGCCGGTTTCATGGAACGCGCCGACACTCTTATCCTCGCTGCCAGTCCGCACAACGAACTCGACCTGGTCAGTGAGCGGCGGCCGCTCACCGACGGCGAACGGCACATGGTGTCCTCCTGGGCCTCACCCGCCACGACCGGCGCCGATGGCGCATCGATCCACCCGGGCCGCGGCAAGTACCTGATCAAGCTGGGCAATCGTGTCGGCGTGCCGGTCCAGCTGCGGCTCACCCCGGCGGAGCTGCAGCTGTACGACACCGACCACGCGATCCGCTCGGGCTCACACCCGCGGGCGGTGGGCGTATGACCCGGCGCGATCGCCACGGCGGCGGTGGCACCGCGGTCGACCTCACGCCGCTGTGGGTTCTGGGCGCGGTCGCCGCAGCGGTGCTGCTGCTCATGGTGCTGTGGCTCGGCGGCACCCTCGGCGCGTTCCTGAGCGGGGCGGGCTGGAACCCGCCGCCGTTCAGCATCGCCACGCTGATCCGGGCGATGCGCGGCCGCGAGGTGTGGCCGGGCGCTGATCCGGCGTGGGTGACCGGCGGCGTCATCGCCGTGGGTCTGGTGCTCATCGCCGCCGTGACCGCGCTGGCCGTGATGACGTCGCGGTGGTGGGCCTCCTCCGGCGGGCTGGCGCGCCGCGACGATGTCGCCGACCTCGCCCCTCACGCGGCCACCGCGAAGGCGAAGCGGCTGCGCCGCTCCCTTGCCGACATCAAGCCGGCCAAGATCGAGCCGGGCGACGTGGGGATCGCCCTGGGCGATCTCGACCCGTCCGGTCCGCTGCTGCGCGCCTCGTGGGAGGACGTCGCACTGGTCTTCATGGGGCCCCGCTCCGGGAAGACCTCCTCGCTCGCTGCCCCGATCACCCTGGAGGCTCCAGGACCGGCCGTGGTCACCTCCAACAAGTCCGACATCTACGCGCTGACCATGCGCGCCCGCGCAGCCAAGGGCACCGTCTGGCTGTTCGACCCCCAGGGAATCACGCACGCGCCCCAGCGCATGTGGTGGGACATGCTGGCTGCCGCCCGCACCATCGAGGGCGCCGACCGTCTGGCCATGCACCTGATCAACGGCGCCTCCTCCAGCGGGCACCGCGACGACTTCTGGTCCAAGGCCGGACGGTCCACACTGCGGATCCTGCTGCACGCCGCCGCTCTGGACGACGACCGCAGCTTGGTCGACGTGCTCGACTGGCTGTCCTACCCCACCGACAAAACCCCGGTGGAGATCCTGCGCGGCCGCGGTCTGCGCAGCCTCGCCGAGAGCCTCGAAGGCACCGTCGCCGGGGCGCCGGAGACCCGCGACGGCATCTTCGAGCACGCCCGCCAGGCCGTGACCTGCCTGCTGGACCCGGCCGTGCTCGCCTGGGTCACCCCCGGCGACGACCCCTTCATCGACACCGGCCCGGCCGAGTTCGACCCGCACGAGTTCGCGGTCTCCACCGACACCCTCTATCTGCTTTCCAAGGACGGCGGTGGGTCAGCGGCCGGCGTCATCGCCGCCCTTACCGATGCGTGCATGCGCGCCGGGATCACCGCCGCCGAGGCCAGCCTTGGCGGCCGGCTGGACCCGCCGATGGTGGCGGTCCTGGACGAGGCCGCCAACGTCTGCAAGATCGAGGATCTGCCCCTGCTCTACAGCCATCTGGGCTCGCGCGGGATCGTCCCGGTCACCGTGCTGCAGTCCTACAAGCAGTCGGTGATCACCTGGGGCAGGGACGGCGCCGACACGCTGTGGTCCAACGCCACGATCAAGCTGCTCGGCCCCGGACTGGACGACCACGGATTCGCCGACCAGATCTCCCACTTGGTCGGACTGCAGTTCGTCAACCGGGACTCCTCCACCTACAGCACCGGCGGACGCAGCGTGACCCGGTCCCGGCAGCGGGAGCGGATCATGGACGCCGCCGACGTCCGCGAGATCGAAAAGGGGACCGCGTTGCTGTTCGCCACGTCGATGCGCCCGGCGCTGCTGCGGCTGCGGCCCTGGTGGAAGGGCTCGAACGCCGCGGCCATCGCCGCACAGCAAGCCGAAGTGGAAGCCGAGATCGTGCAGCGCGCACAGAAGCGGAGCCGGACATGAGCGACGAGGAGTTCGACGTCCCCGACGACGCCAGCAGCCTCGTTGGCCCCACCCCCACGCCGCGGGCCGAACCCGCCAAGGGCGACAAACCTCAAGAAGAGGAGAAACCTGCACCGCACATTGACGCCCCCAACTTCGACCGGTCGAGTTATGAGGAGGAGGTCAACCGGCTGGCGATGTGGGTGGACGGCTTCCTGGTGCCCAACTTCGTCTACGACCCCTCGCAGGCGCGGCCGTGGTGCCAGCAGTGGCGCGCGCACCGCGACGCGGTATCGGTGCTGTTCGCGCTGTGGCTGGCCTGGCAGGAGCTGATCGACACCGAACGGTCCGGCTCCGCCGGCCCCTCGACCTGGTTCAACGCCCACCTGCGGCCCCACATGGAGTATTTGCGCTCACCGACCGGGCCGTTCGCCTCCTGCATGCGCGGGACCAGCCGCAACGAGCACAGACTCCCGATCTCCGCGCAGCCGCAGACCTGGAAGTGAGCACGCGACGACGTTCGCCTCGCCGCGCCACACCCGTTTTCGACCACAAGGAGTCACCCCATGAACGGCCGCAGCGACCACCACGGCTACATCCGCGCCGTCGCCGCGCAGCTGCGCGAAGGCGAACTCGGAATCGGCGTGATGAACACCCGCATCGGCACCCGCGAGGGGCTGCGGTGGGCCGAACTGCGCCTGGAACCCGCCGAAACCCCCTATCTGCAGCCGGACGAGGATTACGTGGCGCTGATCTGGGACGAGGAACGCGGCTGGGGCTGGTACGTCGCCAGCGACCGGCCGGAGGAGCGGTTGTGGCGCGGGTTCGAGGTCGCCCCGCTGCCGGCCGAGGTTGCCGCGTGGGCCCAAGCGGTCGTGCACACAGTGGTCTTCCCCCGCGAAGAGACCGTGATGCGCTCCCGCGACGAGGAGTCCGCGCAGCTGGAGGAGCTTCTCGCCTCCTTCGCCTGAGCCGCGTTCCGCCCCGCCCGCTTCCGTGCCCGCCAGATCTGAGAAGGACCCCTGTGCCGCCTGAACAGCCCACCGGCCCCATCACCCGCGCACGCGCCGGCCTCAAGGCGCTGGAGGTCCTGCAGGAGCTGGAGAAGACCCCCGGCGCCACCCCCACCGCCGAGCAACTCCGGGCGCTCAAAGCCTGGAGCGGGTGGGGGCCGATGGCCCCGGCCATGGAACGCACCCGCAAAGGCGCGTGGGAGGAGATCGGCGACCGGCTGGAGGAGCTGCTGTCCGAGGAGCGCTACGGCGCGGCGTACTCGGCCAGCTACGGCTCCTTCTACACCCCCCAGACCGTCACCGCGGCCTGCTGGGACCTGCTGCGCGGGCTCGGCTTCAGCAAGGGACGGATCCTGGAGCCCGGCTGCGGACACGGAACCTTCATCGCCACCACCCCGGCCGGGATGAACGTGGAATGGGTCGGTATCGAACGCGACCCCACCAGCGCCGCGATCGCCAGCTACCTGCACCCCGGCGCCACGATCCTCAACCGGACGCTGGAAGAGGCCAACCTCCCCACGGGGGCGGTCGATGCGGTCATCGGCAACGTCCCCTTCGGCAACACGACCGTCTTCGATGGGACCGCCCCGAAGGGTGTCACCGACACCCTGCACGACTACGCGATCTGGACGTCGGTGCAGGCCCTGGCTCCCGGCGGCGTCGCGGTGCTGGTGACCTCCTGCGGGACCCTGGACAAGCTGGCCACGCCCGCGCGCCGGGCGTTGGACCAGGAGGCCGTCCTGCTCGGCGCGATCCGGCTGCCCAACGAGGCTTTCACTTCCGCCGGAACCTCCACGCCCACCGACATCGTGATCCTGCGTCGCCGCAAGGGCGACGAGCCGGCCACCGATCACCGCGGCGGCAAGGCCGCCAACGTACCCTCCGACCCGCTGCTGGCCGCGATGGTCAAGGGGACATGGCTGAGCGCGGGGCACAAGGCCAACCGATGGTTCGAAGCCTTCCCCGACTCGCTGATCGGCCGGATCGAGCCCGATAACGCCCCCGGCCGCTCCTTCAAAGTGACGCCGCCCCCCGACTGGGAGACCGCGCTGCAGAGCGCGGTGGCCGCCACGGTCGAACGTGCCACGAGCGCCGGACTGGGCTGGGACGTGCTGCAGGCGCCCGCCCCGCTGGCCGAGATCCTCGCCGAGCGCGAGGACGGCCTGAAGGAAGGCCGCATCCTCACGGTCGAGCGGGAGGTGCCGGCCAGAGGCGGCAAGGTCCAGATCAAGCCGGTCCTGGCCCAGGTCGCCTTCGGCGAGATCGAGGAGCTGCGCACGGCCACGGGCAAGCTGCGTCCGGCCACCAAGGAGACCTTGCGGCTGATCGAGCTGCGCGACGCGGCGGTGGAGCTGTTCGATGCCGACGCCGACCAGGAGATTGCCGACGAGGACCTGGCGCCGATCCGGGAGCGCGCCGCGGCGCTGTATGACGCCTACCACGCCGACTACGGGCCGATCGGACGCTGCACCGTCTCCTACAGCGTCGATGCCGACACCGATGAGGTCACCGAGCGCCGCCAGACTCCCAACCTCGGCGGGATGCGCGACGACGTGGACTTCGCGACCTTGCTGGCGCTGGAAAACTACGACCTGGAGTCCAACACCGCCACCAAGGCCGACATCCTGCTGCGCCGGGTCCATAGGCCCGCGCAGCTCGCCGAGCGCGCCGAGACGCCGCACGAGGCCGTAGCGATGTCGCTCAACGTTACCAACCGCGTCGACATCCCCACCATTGGCCGCCTGCTGGACATCCCCACCGACCAGATCGAGCCGACCCTCCTGCAGGCGCGCGCCGCCTTCCGGGATCCCGCCGACCCGGCCGGCGGCCTCGTCCCGGCGGGCGAATACCTGTCGGGCATGGTCGGCCGCAAGCTGGAGACGGCCCGCCGGGCCGCCGAACGCGACGACTCCTACGCCGTCAACGTGGCCGCGCTTGAAGAGGTCCAGCCCGCACCCTTGACGCCCGATCAGATCGATGCGCCGCTGGGCGCCACCTGGATTCCGCCCGAGGATGTGCGGCAGTTCGCCAAGGAAACGCTCAACATCGAGGCGAAGGTGGGCCTGTACCGCTCGGTCGGGGACTGGGTGGTCACCGTGCAGTTCGGCCGAGACCGTGACGAGAACGTCAAGGAGTGGGGCACCCGCGACTTTTGCGGCCATGAGCTGCTGGAAAAGGCGCTGAACAACCGCACCCCGAACGTGTACAAGTACGACGGCGACCGCCGTGTCCTGGACCAGGAGGCTACCGATCAGGCCGCGCTCGCCCAGCGCCGTCTCGAAGACCGCTTCTCCGAATGGGTGTGGGAGGACCCGGCCCGCGCCGACCGGCTCGTGGCCGCCTACCACGAGGTGTTCTCCGCCAACCGCAAGCCCGCCTACGACGGCGGCGCGCTCACGTTTCCGGGCATGGCCGCCACCTTCGAGCCGTATGCCACCCAGCGCAACTTCGTCGCGATGAGCCTGGCCCTGCAAGGCTCGATCTGCGCGCATGAGATGGGTGGCGGCAAGACCGCGATCATGTTCATGACCGCGGTCAAGCACGTCCAGCTCGGGTTGGCGACCAATCCGATCATCGTCGTGCCCAACGGGCTGCTCGACGAGATCACGCGCGAAGGCAAACAGCTCTTCCCCAGCGCGCGCATCCTCATGGCCACCGAACGCGACCTGGACGGCCCGCGGGCGCGCAAGCGGTTCGCGGCCAAGTGCGCCGCCAACCAGTGGCACGCCATCGTCATGACCGAGTCGATGTTCAGCCGCATCCCGGTGCACCCCACCACCGAGGCCGACTTCCACGCCCGGGCGCGCGCCGAGAAACGCACCACTCTGCTCACCGACGCCAAGAAGGTGCGCCAACAGCGCGTCAAGGCGGTCGCGGCCAAGATCGACAGCCACGTCGCCCAGATCAAGAAGCTGCTGTCCTCGCCCAAGGACGACGGCATGTACCACGAGCACCTCGGCTCCACGATGCTGCTGTGCGACGAGGCGTCGGACTGGATGCGCAATCTCGGGATGCTGGCGCGGGCAGAGGGCTACTCAATGCCCTCGCCCGCGCGCACCATGAACGCCTTTCTGAAGGTGCAGCACACCCGTGCCAAGGGCGGAAAGGTCGTGCTGTTCACCGGAACTCCCTGGGTGGACAAGGCTCTGGAGATGTACACCCAACTCCTGATGGTGCACCCCGAGGGGCTGGAGGCCCGCGGCATCTTCACCGCCGAACAATGGGTCAAGAACTTCGTGCGATTCCAGCACGTCCTGGAGCCGAGCATGGACGGCGGGCAGTTGCGGCTGCGCAAGCGGCCCATGGAGCTGATCAACAAGCAGGAGCTGCAGGCGCTCTACGCCGAGTGCGCCGACGTCAAGCGCGGCAGCGACCTGCCCGTACGCCGCCCCCAGCTACGGCAGGCAACCCACCCGGTTCAGGCCACCCCCATCCAGCGGATGCACGCCCGCTACCTCGGCAAGCGCGAGAAGGAACTGCGGGGCTGGCGCACGGAGAAGGGACAGGACACCTATTTCACCCTGATCACCGAAGGCCGCAAAGCCGCCCTGGATCCGGTGCTGGCGGATCTCCCCGCCGACGGCCACACCAAGCTGGATGAGATGGCCGACCAGATCGCGACCCGCTACCACGCCACCAAGGACTTCCAGTTCCCCCATGACCCACCGAGCGTGAGCGGGCTGCTCCAACTCGGCTTCATCACTCTGGGCGTCCCCCAGCCGGCCGCCAACGGCACCCCGCCGGATGATCGCACCTACGGGCGGCTGCGCGACCGGCTCATCGCACGCGGCGTCCCCGCCGAGATGATCCGGTTCGTCCACGAAGCCGAGAAACCCGAGCAGCGCGCCGCCTTGTACTCCCAGTGCCGCAACGGCCAGGTCGCGGTGCTGCTGGGCTCCTTCAAGAAGATGGGATACGGCACCAACGTCCAGGACCGGCTGAGCGACATTCACATCGCCGACGTGGCGTGGAACCCGGCCGACATCAAGCAGGCGATCAAACGCGCCCACCGCCCCGGCAACCACAACACCGAGATCACCGCGCACTTCTACCCGGTCAAGGGCACCGTCGACAACCGGATGCTGTCCCTGAACCACCAGAAGATCAGCGTGGAGGAACAGTTCTTCCGCGACGACGGCGAGCGCCGGATGTCGGCCCAGTTCGGTGAGATCACCGCCAGCGAGCTGGGGGATCTCGCCGCGATCGCCGCCGACAACCCCGTGCTGCTGCGGCTGCAGCAGGCGCGACGCCGCCACGCGGCGCTGATGGCCGAGGCCAGCGGCCACCGGGTGCAGCAGGTCCGCATGAAGGCGCGGGCCGAGCAACGCGCGGAGGAGATCGAGGGAGTCCTCACTACGCTGCGCAGCGCCCGCTGGCTGGCGCGTGTGGTCGCCGCCAGCGACAACGACACCGTGCGCGCCTACCGCTCTGCCCTGACCGGTGACGCACTCGACCGGTACCTGAGAGAGAACGCCACCCGCGTTCTGCGCGGCGGCGTCGCGAACTCTGTCATTTCCTACAAGAACGTCTCCGTCAACTTCCACCACCCGGGAGGAGACGCGCCGCTGCTGGCCGAACTCAAGGTCAGCCCCTCCTCGGTCAGCCTGCAGACCCGCCCCGACCTCGCCCGCGAGTTCGCCGAGCAGAAATATCCGTTGGCCGGGGTGGAACGTCCGCTGGACCGCTGGCTGGTCACAGCGAAAGACGGGAGCCTCACCACAGTCCTTCTCGGTCTCATCAACGGCATCGATGACCACGTGCGGGAGCTTGAGCAGCGCCTGGAGTCGCTGGAGGAGACCAACGCCAAGGCGCGAAAGCTCGCCCAACGCCCGTTCCCCCGCCAAGACCAGCTTGAGAAACTCGCCAACGAGATCACCGAACTGGAGGAGCAAGCCCGCGCCACCGCCGCCGAAGAGCCCGAGGTCGCCGACGCTGTCCACCCCAGCGAGGTGCTGTTCACCGACGAGGTGAGTGTCCGCTCGGCGACACGTCCCCCGTCGCGGTGGCGCTCGGCCGACGTGCACGCCCACCCGCTCGCCCGCACCATCCACGGCCTGGCGTGGGTGCTCGACCACAACGACCTGGGATATGAGGTTGAACGGCCCTTCCACGCAGCGATCACCGGAGTCGGCGGGACCGTCGAAGCCACCATCCACACCCCGGCAGCGCTCCGCGACGAGGTGCTCCTGCGCGGCTGCTACTCCACCTTCGGCCACGCCCTGCGCGCCATCCGCGCCGAGATCGCCAGCCAGCTCGCCCCGGAAGGCGCCGAGTGGGCCGCGGAGATGTGGGGCGACGACATCGAGCGGCTGACCGACACCACCCCCCGCTCCCTACTACGCGACGCCCTCAACGCCAACGACGCCAAGCTGAGCCCCAACGCGTTGGTCGAAGCCGCGCCAGAGACGCTGGCCGACACCTACAGCCTCATCAAACTGAACGATGGCTCCGTGCATGCCGCCATGGTGGAACGCGTCGACGTCGACCACGTCCACACCGCCGCCGAGCACCCGTGGCCCCGCTCGCAGGTTACGGAGATGGCCTCGCTCGATCCGCGCCGCCGCTACCGGTTTCGTGCCGACGCGACAACGCCGTGGACGCTGGATCCGGCGCTACTGACCGACCTCACCACGACCACCGCCGAAAAAGCCGACCCCGACCTGGTCAAACGCGTCTTCGACCGAGTTCCCCTCGAATCCCCTGCGCTGGTCTCGCTGCGCCTGGACCTGAGCAGAGTGCACGAGCGGCCCGCCGGCGCCCCGACCACGCTGACGACGCAGGTCTACCTTGAGCGGGTCACCACGGCCTACACCGATGTCCAGCTACCGGTCCCCCTGCCCACGCTCTCCGCCGCCCCCAACGGCTCCGGCGAATTCCTCTACGTCCCGGCGCGGGTGCCCACGCACGCCATCACCCAGGCACGGGTGATCCCGCGCGCCGCTACCCAGACGGCCCCTGCAGCGAACGCCGCCGAGCTGGCATCCGCTGCGGCGGAAGATTCGCAGGACACCTCCACCGCGCAGGAAACGCTCCACGACGCACCTGCACCCGCACATCGGGGCGGCGCGGCGCAACAGCAGTCGTCCCCGTCCGGGCCCACACCGCCCGCAACCGACATCAACCCGACCGCGAACTCGGCCGGTCCGGCTCGCCCCCGCGCGGAAGATGTCTCCCCTGCGCACCAGCCCCCAGCACGGGAAGCCGACACGGCCGCCGACCGGGCACCCCAGCAGCGCCCGGCCAGTGAAAGGCCAGAACCGGCCGTCGCTTCAGAGGACCAGGAGACGGAGCAACACGTCGACGGGTCCGAAGCCGACAGCCTTGCTCCTGCCCCTGAACGTTTCACCGACGCCGAGACGCGTGCCCGCACCGCCCTGCAAGCCCTGGCCGAACTACTCAAGCGCGTTCGCGGTGATCTGGAACCGAGCCGCGACGACCTGAACGCGGCGCTGAGCGAGATGCTGGATCACGGCCTGCACAAGCGGGTGCGGGAGCTGATCGCCGAAGCCGACACCGTCGATCCCGGGGCGTGGGGGAGGCGCGATCTGCTGCGTGCCCGCGCCCTGGTCGAGCACGACCCTGAGGCGCTGAAGGACGCGCTCGTCATCTTCGTGGACTACGAGCAGTTCGGCTTGCGGTGCTACGAGGTGCACGGCGCCCAGTACCGGGGCACCCAGCTGGACAAACTCCTCCGCAACCACCAGTTCAGGTGGTACGAGCCGAAGCAGTGCTGGCGGTTGAACCCGGACTGGGACGCCAGCACCCAGTATCGGTGGCTGAGGCGGCTCCGTGACGCGCTGGATAGCCACGATCACCCCTATCTCCTCTCCAAGAGCCACAAGATCCTGTCCGATCAGCACGCCGCCGCGGCTGCCGCTGGCCAAGGCGACCGTGCTGGAGACGCCGCGTCGGCGGATGGCCCTGCCGACGCTGGCGCGGCGGCAGTGCCCGCCGAGCCGACCCCGCCCAGCCAGGAGGAGGCAACGATGACAGCCGGATCGGCCCCGGACGCCGGTTCCGCACCTGCCGGGGACATCCCGGCCGGCCTGCCCGCGGTGACGGCGTCCGGCCATATCGGTGAGGTCGCCGATGTGGCCGAGCTGCGCGATGTCACCGTCACGCGGATCTCCCGCTTCGAGCAGCGCGGTAAGCCGCGCTGGCTGGTGGCCTACCAGGTCCCCGGCCTGGGGGAGGTGGTGAGCTTCACCGGTGAGGCGCCCACGGTCACACGCGGCCAGCGCCTGGAGCGGCTCCGCGTCAAGATCACCGAGCACCGCGAGTATCGCGGCGATGCTCAGACCGTGGTCCAGCCGATCGTCAACCGCTCAACAAGCGCGTTCACGCCCACCGAGGAGCAGCAGGCGATCCGCCAAGCCGCACTAGACGGCAAGAAGATGGTGGTGCAGGCCGCCGCCGGCACCGGCAAAACCTCCACCCTCCTGCAGATCTCCGAAGCGCTGGCCGACCAGGGCCGCAAGGGCGCCTACGTCGTCTACGGCCGCGACAACGCCGATGAGGCGGCCACCAAGCTCGGCCACCTCCCCGTGCACGTCAACACCCTGCACGGCTTCGCCCACAAGGCCGTCGGCGGCCGCTACGCCCGGCGGCTGCGCGGCGATCGGACGCCGGACTGGGACGCCGCCGGGCGGCGGCTGGGGCTGCTCGCGCTGCAGCTGCCCGACCTGGGCACGCTGGAGCGCGCCGACCTGGCACGGCTGGTCGACCGCACCGTCTACCGGTTCGAGCTGTCGGCCGACGCCGAGATCAGCGCGCTGCACCTACCGCGCCTGCCCGGGGCCACCGACGCCGACCAGCGGCTCCTCCGAAAGACTCTGGAGCCGGTCCTGGAACGGGCCTGGGCCGACATGCGCGACCCGACCGGGACCCTGTTCCGGTTCCGCCACGACACCTACGTCAAGATCTGGCAGCTCCTGCCCGAAGGCCCGCGCATCGACGTCGGTGGCCGCAATCAGGGCTACCTGATGATCGATGAAGCCCAGGACATCAACCCCGTCGCCGAAGACATCCTGCGCCGCCAGACCCACCTGCAGCAGATCTGGGTCGGCGACTCCTCCCAGGCCATCCACGAGTGGCGTGGCGCGCGCGACGCCCTGATCCGGCAGGACCCCGACGTCGCACTCACCCTCACCCAGTCGTTTCGGTTCGGGGAGCCGGTCGCGGTCGAGGGCAACAAGTGGCTGGAGCTCATCGGCGCGCCGCTGCGGGTGCGCGGCACCCCCGGCCGCGACACCGTGGTGCTCGATGAGGAGCCCGCCGGCTGGCGGCCCGACCTCATCCTCGCCCGTACCAACGCCGGGGTGTTCACGGCCGCGCTCGCCGAACTGCGTCAAGGCCGCCGGGTGGCGATCGCCGGCGGCACCGACGACCTGTCCAGCCTGGTGGACGCCGCCGCGAAGCTGCAGTCCGGCCAGCGCACCTCCCACCCGGACCTGGCGCACTTCCGGTCCTGGGAGCAGGTCATGAAGGTCGCCAGGGAGCACCCCGACGATCTCGGCCAGCTCGCCCCGTTCGTCCGGCTGGTCGACACCCACGGGGTCTCCTCGGTGCGCTCGGCCCTGGAGCAGATGCGCCAGAGCGACCCGGACGTGCGGGTCTCCACGGCCCACCGGGCCAAGGGCCTGGAGGCCGACCATGTGCGCATCGGGGAGGACTTCGCTTGGCCGCAGGACCGCAAGCTGTCCACGGCGGAGATGCGCCAGGAGAGCCAGCTCGCCTACGTGGCCATCACCCGCGCCCGCCGCACCCTGGTGCGCGGCAGTCTCGCCTTCGTCGACGACCTGCTCGCCGACAAACGCGCCGAGACCAACCAGGCCGGCGCCGCAGAGACCGCGGCCCTGGCCTCCGGCCCCGCCCCCGCCGAACCGGCCTCGACCGCGACGGCTACGCCGGACGGCGCGACGCCGCAGGATGAGCCGGAACAGATGGACCTGCTCACGGCCGTTGATGAGGCCGCGTCTGAGCAGCAGGCCGGAGACGATGCGGCCGCCGCGCCAGCGGAGCCGGCCGACACCACCCCATCGCCCGGCCCGGCCCCCTCGTCGGTCGGCTCGACTACCACCTCTCCCGCTCCCGTCGAGGAACCGGCATGGCTCGCACAGGCACGGGATGCGCTGCGGCGGCTGCGGGAAGCGGCCCCCGGCGTGCGGGAGGAGCGCCGCCGCGACTTCAACGCCGCTGTCGAAGGGCTCCTGAACCACGACGACCGCCGCTACATCGCCGCAGAGCTGATCCAAGAGGCACTCAAGGCCGATCCGGCCGGAGCATGGGAACGCCAGCACCTGCGTGACCAAACGCTGCTCCCGTCTGCGCCTGAGGAACCGGCGGTGCGCATCGACAGTGACTTCGACGGCTCCATCATCGTGCGCGGCAGCAGCCTCGACCGTGATCACTATGATCACCTCCAAGGGCTCGTGCAGGACCTGGGATTCGAGCGAAACCCGCGTGGTCACAACATGTGGCGCGCGGTCGGGAGCCCAGCCGAGCAGCAGGCCCGCGTCCAGGACTTGATCAAGCGCCTGGAAGACACCGGCACGGAGTACTACGGAGAGGACCACTACCAGCTCCACGGGCCGGCCGAGCCCAAGGTCGCCGCCGCCTGGACGGCACTCGAAGCATTGGAGACCTCCGTCCCCGAACGCCGCGAGGAGCGGCGCCGCGACTTCAACGCTATCCTCGAAGAACTCGTCATGGATGGCTGGTACAACGGCGCGGTACGGGTGCTGCTGCGCCAAGCCGGGGAGATCGACCCGGCTGGTATCGAAAGCCGCGAGTTCCTGACGACAATAGCCACCACCGGGGAGTACCGTGCCGGTGACGCTGTCAACAGCGAACAGCCAGCAGCCTCCCCCACCGCTGCTTCCGCTCCGACCGCCGAGACGGCACCGACCGCACAGACACCAGCCCAGCCGCAGCCGCGCGGCAGCGAGGCCAGCGAACCCGGTTCCGGCTCCTCCAGCACCACAACTGCTGCGGGCGACGACCCCACGACCGGCAGCAGAGCAGACATGGCGGAACCGGCTCCAGCCCCGGCGCGGGAGATCCCGATGGCCGTCGCAGCCGCGCGCAACGCGCTGGAGCTGCTACGAGGAGCTGACAGAAAGTCCCTGCCCCAGCACCGTCAGAGCCTCAACGAGGCGCTGCGCGCACTGACGGCCGAGCCGGAACACCACGCCGCCGCACTCGACGTCATCACCGAGGCCAACCGTGCGGACCCGGCCGGGGGGTGGGAGCGTCAGACGCTACGGGACGCGATCACCACCGCCGATGTGGCCGCCGCACCTCCCTCGCGTCTGGTCCGCGTGGAGTTCCAAGAGGGCGTCAACATCGTCATGCGTTGGCCCTCTGATGATCCGACACTCCGGGCAATCTTCGGCACGGAAAAGCTGAAGTACTCCAAACAGTCTGACCTGTGGGCGGGATCGGGCTGGAGCGCGGCGAGGCAGCGGGAACGGTTGGGACGCCTGCTCGTCGCCTTCGAGGAGGCCGGCTACATCGCGATCGCCGAAGAGAACTACGAACGGTTGCGTCCTCGCCTGCAGCAGCCGCCCTCTCCTAGCACCACCGCGCCCACGCCGCCCCCAAACGCCGCCAAGAGCGGCCACAGCGATCAGGGAGAAGTCGCCATGACACAACCCCCGCCCGAGCCCAGCAGCTACGACAACAAGCGGAGCAACTTCCGCACCGGCCAGCAGCAGGAGGGCGCGAACGCTTCCGGCCGGCGGCGTCCGACTTTGAGGATGGGAGTGACCGGGGCCGACTCCAGCGGTCCGCAGGCCAACACCGACCAGAACAGCAGCCAGCAGCAGCGCCGCCCGACCTTGACGCTCGGCGTGGACGGCTCACAAGCCGACGCGCCCGACCAGCGGCAGTCCACCGACCGCAAGGCGCAGCGGGCGGTGACCGCGGCCGACGGCGACGACGCGCAAGAGCAGAACTCGGCCGCCAGCGCGGTGCGCATCGACGCCCGCGTCCTGCGCACCAACCACAAGAAGTGGCAGCGTCTGCTGCAGAGCGAGGGGCGCGCCGAGGCGATCCGGCAGGTCGACCCCGACGTGCACAAACGTGCGCTCACTGAATGCACCAAGGCGTTCGAGGCCGGCCAAGACGTGCATCTGATCATGCCGTCCAACGACCCCAAGGCCATCGCTACCTACATCGAGCTGGCCCGCAAGCACGGCTACCAGATCCAGCTGGCGGTCCGGGTCGGCGCGGACGCCAAACGCGAGATGGCCACCATCCGCAACATGTTCGAGCACGCCAAGAACAACACCGCGCACCAGGCGGTCAGCCTGCGCGAACAGGAAACCGAACTGGCCAACATGCGTGCCCTGCTGGAGCAGGCGCACAAGGACAAGCTGGTCGACAGCATCAAGATCTACCCGGCCGACAGCAACACGCCGGCCTACGTCAACGAACTGCGCCACGACCGCAACGAACGCGGCGAACGCGTCGAGAGCGTGTGGAGCAACCCCCGCGGTATCGCCGCCGCCGTCTCCGACCTGCGCCGCCAGCCCCTCACCAACGCCGAGAAGGAAGCGATCCGGCGCGAGGTGAACAGCATCTACAAGGAGCTGCCCCGCGCCGACCAGGTGGACGAGGAGGGCCTGCGGTGGCGCAACGAGATCGCCCGTGGGCTCAACGGCCTGGCCCAGGCGATGGGGATGGACCCGCTAGATGAGGATCTGGCCCGCCGCATGACGATGGAGAGCAACGGCGACGCGCTCGCCCAGCCCGGCCAGCAGGCCGCCCAGCCGTCCAACGACGGATCGGCCGAGGCGACGCAGAACGGCGCCACGCCCAACGGGGCGGCCGCGGAGAACACTGAGCCTTCGCACTCCTCCGACGGCGCGCCGTCGCAGCCGGAGGAGCCGCCGTTCGACCCCCTCGAGGACCTGCCCAGCGAGGAACAGGCCATCAAGGCATCCAACAGCACGGGCGGAGTCAAAACCAGCCCGAAGCAGGTCCACGAGCAGAACGCCTCCGCGGCTCCGGCTCACGCCGAGCACGCCACGCCCACCGCCAGCGCGCACCACTGACAGGGCAAAGGAAAGAGACGTGAGAGCCAGCACTCATCCGGATTGTCTGCGCGTGGCCGTGATGGCCGCCGGCCGTCCCAGCGATCAGGCCGCCGAACACGTCCGGCACCTCATCGCGGCCGTTGCGGCCGGCCGATGCCCGAGGTGCGGCGACCCGCTCGGCCGCTGGCCGGCGTCCTCAACGGCCACACCGGACGGCTGCGTTCCGGTGTGCATCGCGTGCGCGTCCCATGAGGAGTGGCTGGCCGAAGCCAAAGAGCCGCCCGCGACCCCCGATCTGTGGCCGCTGGACCCGGACAAGATCGAGCACTAACGTCGCCCCGCGGGCCCGGCCGGGCTACGGCCGGGCCCGCGGCCGGGGCGCCTCCGTCGAAGACGGGCGCGGCGGCTGATCATGCGTCTGCGGGCTCGACGTCGACGGCGCGGGCATGCCGCCGGGCAGCGCCTGAAGCGCCCGTTCCAACGCGGGATCGAGTTCGGCGTCGGGCAACTGCGCGGCCTGCTCCACGGTGATGCCGCGCTCGCCCGCGACCTGCTCCACGCGCACCTGCCGGGCCCGCGCCTGGTCGGCCTCGGCTTGGCGGACGTCCGCCTGAATCGCTTCGTCGCGTAGGCGCCGAGCCAGTTCACCGACCTCGAACAAGTCGTCCTGCTGGCGCTTTAGGACCCGGGTCTTATAGGCGATGTCGTCCTCGATCTGCCGGCGTCGTCTCCGGCTTCTCCAGGAGGAGTCGAGGTTCCGTAGCTCCTCGCGGAGCTGGTCGATCTCGCCTCGTACCTCGCGGATGTTCGCCGCGTGCTCGTCGGCCTGCTGCTTGAAGTCGGCGAGCTGCCGGGGGAGCCTGCGGGCGTGTGGCCCTTGACCGGCGCGGGCCTGCTCCATGGTGAGCGGCGTCCACTCCGGCTCTGCGGCCATGCTCTGACGCTCATCGGTGACTGCCGAACCGACCCCCTCCCAGGGGCGTTCGGCCTGGTCAACCGCCATGCCCAGGGCCTCGCTCGCGGTGCTGAACTTCGGAGCGCCGTCGATCTCGTCGGTCACCATGCCGTCATCGACATCGGTGAGCGTGGCGGCGTAGGCGGCCACGGCCCGCGCCAGCCGCTCCTCGTCCGACCTGGCCTCACCGAGCCGGGCGCGAGTCTCCCACGACTCCACGTCCAGCGCGGGCAGGTACAGATCCGCGCGCTCCCGCGCCCGCGACAGCGCCGGGTAGAGGGAGTGGGCGTCGGCTCCCACTCCGTAGGCGTGCACCCGCTCACAGGTCAGCCCCTGCGCTGAGGCGATCGTCATCGCGTAGCCGTGGGTCAGGTCGCCCCGCGCTATCGCGTCCGGGGCGATCCAGGCGCGCTCCATGCCGCGCTGGGGGTGACGCCACTCCACGAGCGCCCCCCGCCGACGATCCACGGACAACACAACGCCCCGGTATCCGTTCAGCACATCCGGATCGCTGCTATTGCGGCTGCGGTAGTCGTTGCGGCGCAGGCGGACGACCTCTCCGACGGCCAGCTCCAAGCGCTCACCGCCAGCCGTCGCGAACTCCACGTCCAGGCTGGACAGGTGATCGGCCCGACGCGCCGTGGCGCGCGCGATCCGGTTGATCTCCTCCACATCGTGGTTGGTCGCGGCGAGCATGAGCACGTCAGCGATCGCCTCGTGGACGTCGGCGATGGGGGCGCGATCCTGCCACCACGCGGCCACCATCGCCGCGTGGGCCTCCTCCACGGTCTCCGGCGCGTGCACCCGGCCGTGCTGCGCCCACATCGCCAGCGCGCTGCGACGGGCGCCGTCGTGCCAGACGGCGAGTGCGGCGCGGTCCACGTCGTGGCGCTGCCTGCGGTTTTCCGTCAGCGTCAACCCACTGACGATTTGGTGCACGCGTTTGAACCATCCACCACCGGCGCCCACAGCCTTGAGCTGGGCGGGGTCGCCGATCGAGACGATCTTGGTGCCGGAGTGCTGGGCGGCCTCGATGATCACGGCGGCCGAACGCGCGTCGACCATCGCCGCCTCATCGATGACGAGCACGTCCACGCCGTCCAGGCCCCGGCCAGCCTCGATGCGCCGCACCCACGCCGCCACCGTCTGGCTGGGGATACGGGCCTGGGCCGACAGGTTCGCCGCCGCCACCGCCGCCGTGGCGGCGCCCGCGACCCGGTATCCTGCCGCCTCCCAGCCCTGCCGCGCCACACTCATGATCGTGGTCTTGCCGGTCCCGGGGCGCCCGATGACGGCATCGACGCCGAACTCGGCGCTCAGCAGCCGCTCCACCACCGCCCGCTGCTCGGCCGAGAGCGCAAAACCGCGGCGATGCTCCGCCTCGGCGAGCACCCGGCCAGCGACGGGCTCGGCGACGACCACCCGGTCTGACCCGATCCCCTCGGCCGCAGCCGAGGTGATGCTGCGCTCGGCGGCGACGACATCCGCCGAGGTGTAGCGGGCGGCATTGGCCATGTGCACCTGGCCGGACTCGGGCAGGACCACCGCCCGGGGGTCGGCCAGCACATGGGCGGTCAGCTCCTCCAGCTCGGCCCCGTCGGACAGTCCGGCCGGACACGCGTCTGCCACGGCCGCCATGACCCTGGCCCGGGTCGTCACGGTGGTGTGGGCGGTCACCCCGCTCTCGGGGTCCCACACCATGTCCGCCACGGCGTCAGGGTCCGGCCGGTCCGGCACATCCGGACCGCGCCTGGCGGCCGCACCGGCCGGACCCGGCCCGCCCAGAACCTGCTGCACCAGGCCGACGATGTCGATGCCGGCGGCTGCGGCGCGCTCCCTCCAGGAGGCACGCTCCTGCTCCGGCGTCCACGCACGCTTGGGCGCGGCCGTGCGCCGCGCCGCCCGCCGGCGCTCGTCCGGGCTGGCGTCCGGCCCGACCTCGGCATCCACCTGCGCCGCCCGTCGGGAGTACAGGGCGCGTACCTCGGCGCCGAACCCGACGATCTCCCACCGCCCGGTCGCCGGGTTGCGCTCGTAAGCCACGCCGAACTCGGCCGTCATGAGCTGGCGGGAGATGGCACGGGCCAGTTGTCCCACGGCGGGGACGTGGCGCATGAGGTCGCGGCCGCCGGCCGCCACGGTCCGCCACTTGCCGTCGGCACACCGAACCATGTTGGGGATCATCACGTGGACGTGGTCGTGAGGGTCTCCCGGAGTGCCGTCTCCGGTCCCGCGCGCAGAGCGATGGTGGGTCGCGGTGGCTGCCCATCCGGTGGTCTCCACGCGCTCGGCGCGCTGGCCGTCGCCGTGATGGCCGCTCATGCCGTAGGCGCACCAGGACTCCAGCGCGGCCATGGCCCGCCGAACGGCCTCCATGTGGATCTCGGCGATCCGTGCGGCTGTCGCCTCGTCCACCTGGCCGATCGCCTCGCTCTTGGGAAAGTCGAAGTCGATACGCCATGCCGGAATGCCGATGGTGACGCGCTCGTCGGCGTGCTCGCGCGCGGTGGCCAGCTCGTCGGGCTCGTACAGCTCGGCAGGGTCCACACCGGCTTGGGCGGCGATGGCCTCCAGGTCCCGGACCGGCGCCCGGTGCGCGTCGCCGTCACGGTGGAGCCCGCGCTGCAACTGGGCGAAGCGCTTGGCCCACTTCCCCCCGCCGAGGAGATTCTCAGGCGACACCTGCTCGGCTGCGGCGGCCCGCTCGACGGCCTCGCTCAAGGGGCGGGCGGTCAGCTTCGCGGCCGGGTGCACGGCCTTCTTCGGCTTCACCAGTTGGACGCCGGTGTGGGGGTCCCGGCCGCTCATGACCTCGCGGACCTCTTGGACCTGCGCGGGTCCTTCCAGGACCGTGCCGGCCTCGTGCCCGAACTCCGCCCAGCCTGCGCCCAGCCGCTCGATCCCACGCACGGAGCCGTCGAGCCGGTAGTTCAGGGCGACGTCGGCGGCGCTCGGAGTGGCCCCGCACTCCTGCGCCAGCCGGTAGTCCCTCTCCTGTCGGGTGTGCATCGGCCCTCCTGCGGCCACTGCGCACCCCCTGTCTCTTCTCGACCGCCTCCGGCGGGCGGTCGGCGCCGAGCGCCGACAAGATCGTATCGAAGATACCCGCGTCCTTCTGCTGTGAAGGGAGGGGGATGAACAAGGAGAGAGCAAGCAGAGAGAGGGGGTGGGGTGTCCCGTGCAGACGAACTTTGCATCGGCCAGCGAGCTTCACTTGATCTTGCACAGGTCAACCTGATCTTTCACGGAAAGGCGCATGGCCGACCATCGGTGCCGTGTTCTGGCGGCCCGGCGGGCGCGCAGCGCGTTGAGGGGTGCGGGTACCGAACACGGTCCCCGTTCGCCGGACACAATGCGGGCCCCGGCCGGTTGGCCGGGGCCCGCATTGGACTCAGGGAGTTAGAGCTGAGGGGGAACTATGTGAGGGTGAACGCCTCGCATGCCTCCCCGTCGGCGTGCGCGTCGTGGGGCAGGTTGCATCCCGGCCGAGTGCAATACGAATCGGCGGGGGCGTCCACTTCCCCGCAGTCCTCGTCCTGGCAGACGGCGCAGTCGTCGTCGCCGTACTCGGCGAGGCGTCGCAGGCTCTCCATGGGATCGGCCCATGGGTGCAGCACCTTGTGTAGGTGAGCAAATCCGGTAACCACTTCCACGGCGAGCGCCGTGTCGGTGGCGGCGCTGCGCGTGGGCGGCTCGTCGCGGTAGATCTCTGCGCTGAGTTCTCCCAATAGCACCAGTGTCGCTGTAACGGCCTCGATATCCTCCGGAGCTCTCGCGTAGCTCGCGATGGCCTTCCCCCTGTACGGATTTTTTGCGTAGGCGGCCCGGTATGCCGCCACGTCGGCGTCGAGGGCTCGGTTGGCGTCCTGCAGCACCCTTTCCACGTCCATGCCCAGCGACCGCAGTCCCCGGAGGACGAGGCGGCGGAAGGTTTCTTCGTGGGCTGCCGGGGTTGGCAGCTTGTCCATCGGGACTGGGAACCTGGTACGGGTCAGCCAGATCGCGAGGCTGGTGCGGGCGGTGATCTGGGCGTGGGGGGTGATGCGCGTTGGCGTCTCTTGCGCCTCTTCCCCGGCTTCGTACCAGCACCATTGCCAGGCTCCGACAGGGTAGAGGCCGTCCCTGGGCGGGATCTCCTCGACGTCCTCGTCGGTGAGCGAGAGCACCCGGAACGGAAGCCCCCCGAACGGATCCTCTACTACGAGCAGTTGCTGCTCGTAGGGGTCGCCGTGGAGGTCGGCGGCGATTTCGCGCACGGTCTCTGGGGCGAATCGGGGGACAAGGCATCCTTTATACCTTTCGCGGCGGTCGACCACCGCGGGGTAGGACCGTTGCAGCGCATCGGTGGTGACGTCCACCTGCCTTAGGTCGAAGGACAGGTGAGCGGAATAAAACTCGCGAATCACCTGCACGGCGCGAGCCGTGTCGGCGACGTGGTCGCGGGACTTGGACGAATAGAGGGTGCGTACGTCGTCGGGGTCGCTGTCTCCGCCGTCTGGGTAGTAGCACACCAGCCAGCCAGTGTGCTCGTTGAGGTCGTAGAGCACGCGGGCGTCGTCATTAGACGCCCAGAGTTCACCTCCGTTGTAGAGGGTGATGATGATGGCGGTTTCGGCGTCGCCTCCTCTGCCCCAGCACTCGGCTGCGATGCCTTCGGCGGCGAGCGCCTTGGTGAGATAGGCGCCAGCGGTGATAGTCATGTTGATCTTTCTTCTTGGGTGCGAGCGGGCGGCCCCCATTAGGGGTGAGGGCCGCCCTGGCGTTCAGTTGTGCAGTTCGATTTCGTCAAGTTCGACCCATGGCGCGAGTTCTTCCGCGCCGTCTTCATCGGCGACGTGCAGGCGTGCGGACTCAAACCATGCGCGGAGAGCGCGCATGACTTCCGTCCGATCCATGAGCAGAGGGAGTGTGTAGGAGACGACGCGAAGTCGCGCCGTCACCTTGACGATGTCGGCCTCGCTTTCTGCTGCCGCCTGCATGAGACGCCGCTGCGCCTGCTCCAGCACGATTCCGGCGTTGGCGTGGTAGGTGGGGGCGATGGCCAGCAGCGAGGTGATCAGGTCGTAAATGACCTGCTCGCGGCCGTCGCCGTGTTCCCGCAGGAACGCGGCGACGGCCGCGTGGGCTGCTGCCTGGTTCTCCGCCATGGGGATGCCTCTTTCTCGGGTTCGGGTGTGACTCGGGCTGTGGGCCGCTGGTGGGCGGGCCGCCCCCGACCCAGGTGGGGGCGGCCCGCGACGTCATCGAGTGGAGGGGGCGGACACTCGCGCCCGCGCGCGGGCGATGTAGGTGTCCGCGTCACCGGTCTCGACCTGGGCGAACGCCATCACGACGGCGAGCGCCGTTGCGTAGGCGTTGACGACTTCTGCCCGCTCCGCCGTGGTGTCGTCGCCGGTGAGCAGCATGAACAGCTGCTTGCCGCGCTCGTGATCCACGTGGATCTCGCGGTGGATCGTGATGGCCTCGATGGCGTCGTTGGCCTCTTCTTCGTCCGGGCACTGCCATCGGCGCTCGGCTTCGGCGATCAGGGCGCTGAGGCCCATTCCCGCCGCGAGCGCTTCCCGCAGGATCCGGGTGGCGACGAGGCGGACCCCGTTCTGGAGCGGGAGCTGGTCTTCCTCTGCTTCGGCGAGGGAGAGCGCGACGGCGTAGATCGTCCCGAACTGTTCGGCGATCATGGTTCTCCTTTTCGGGTGTTGGCTGGGTTCTGTGGTTTGCTGGTGGGCGGGCCGCCCCCATTAGGGGTGGGGGCGGCCCGGTTCAGCGCTTCAGGACCCGAGTGTGCGGCGGGATCCGCCGAGTCGGCGCTGGCCGATGTCGGCGCGGTCGCCTGCAGCGGATCCGGCGGTGTATCCGCTGGCGTTCGCGCGGGATCGCGTGGTGCGCAGCTGGCCCCGGAACGCGGCCTCCATCGCCGCTGTTACGCGGCGGCTGCGGTCCACGAGGACGAGGGCCGTTGACCGGCCATCTGCGTCCCCGGCTTCCTGGACGGCCTGCTGCTCCGCCGCCCTGAGCCGCAGTCCGACACGGTCGGCGAAGCCTTTGAGCCAACCGTCGCGAAAGCGACGGATGGTGAGGTGCCCGGGCACCTCGTCTTCGGTGATGCGCTCGACTCCGCTCAGCATCTGCAGCTCTACGGCGGGGTACACCGCTTCCAGCCGCTCCATGTCGGAGGCGTATCCGAAGACATGGACGGTAGTTGCGCCAACTTCGCGGACGGCGTCGCAGCGCATCGCGGTGGCGAGGCGGTACGTGAGCCGGGCCTTGGCTCGCGCCCGGGGGTTCTTCAGGTTGATGACCTTGTTGATGATCTCGTCGGTGTCGCCGTTCGCGGCGGCCATGGCGCGCTCAACGCCGTAGCGCGCCACGAGCAGGTCGGCGCGCTGCTCGCACGCCTCCCGTTCCGCTGGGGTGGTGGCGGGGTCTGCGGCCTTGGTCAACAGGGCCGCGACCAGCTTCTGGACGTCGTGAATGCTCCTCAAAGTCCCTCCAAGGGAGTTGCGGTTCGGGGGCTTCCCCGCCCCGTCCTTACGAATAAATACTACCACATTTTTGATCGAAGAGAGGTCCTTGAGCTGGGCGAACAGTGTTTTTTGTGGTTCGGCTTGGCGGGTGGTTGTGCGGTGGTCGTTTGAGGTCGCTCACCTCATGAGCGGGGCCGCTGTGCCATCCCGGTGCTGTCGTCCCACGCCCCGCGCAAGCGCGCCGACCACCGGCCTGCCACCGAGCGAAGCGAGGCTCGACCC
>NZ_JBHTBH010000020.1:0-49059 GCF_042664915.1 Marinactinospora rubrisoli | reverse complement strand
GGGTCGAGCCTCGCTTCGCTCGGTGGCAGGCCGGTGGTCGGCGCGCTTGCGCGGGGCGTGGGACGACAGCACCGGGATGGCACAGCGGCCCCGCTCATGAGGTGAGCGACCTCAAACGACCACCGCAAGCACTCCAACATCCGCCAACACCAAAACGCGCCGTGGTAGTTTTTAGCCGTAATCGTGGAGTGACTTCGGGTCGGGATCCACAACGCCCGCCGATGGCCGGCGGCCGGCCGGGAGCAAGGAACGCCGGGAGCCCCAAGGGCCTCCCGGCGGTAAGAACGGAGCAGAGCCAGCCCCCGCCCGCGCCGCCTGACCGGCATCCCGCGCCACGGCTCCCGACGCTGCGTCAGACATCCCCGGAAGGACACCGGGCAGCCCACCAGCCGGCCGCCCGGACGAGCACAAGGAGAGCGACCCCGTGAACCCGGACCGCGTTGCCCGCTGGGCCGCCCTGATCGGCGACACCGAGCTGGCCGCCCACCCCGACGACCCGGCCGCGCACCGCCGCGCCGTCATCGCGTGGCTGGAGAAGACCGGCCTTTCCCCGGACCTGGTCAACGACCCCAACCTGCCCGACGACCCCGTCACCCGCGCGCAGTGGGCCGCACACCGAGACGTCACGCCGGAACGGGTCAGCCAATGGCAGCGCGACGGCACGATCCCGCCCCCCGCCATCCGGCACGCCCCCGCCCGCGCCGGCGCGGGCCCGCGCGGCAACTTCCACATCCACTCCCTGGCCGTACTGGAGGCCAGCCCCGCCGCCATCCGGCCCGGCCCCACCCCACCCGACCCCGGCGTGTTCTCCCCCGGAGAACGCGTTGGCGTCTCCGAATTCGCCCGCCGCACCGGCCGGGACCGCTCCACCATCGCCCACGCCCTACGCACCCACGCCGACCGCGCGCCGCAACGCGACGACCGCAAGCACTACGACGCCCGCGAGCTGGCCGCGTTCGTCGCGGGCCTGCCGGGCCGCCGCGGACCCGGACGACGCAAGCGCGAGGCCGACGAGTAGTCCCACACCCCCCGAACTTCACCCAGGTCGGGGGTGCCCCCCCACCCAATAATGTGGTAGTATTTATTTGTAAGGAGGGCGCGGACGGACACCGCCCACCCCAACCGAAAGGATCCACGTGATCGAAAATCGCCAGGGCACAATGCTGGCCTTCGCCACCCGGATGGACGAGGCCAGGTGGTGCCTCTCCACCACCGAAATGGCCGCCCAGCTGGCCGGCGCGCTCTTCAAGCGCGCCGACTCTCTCCACATCGACCCCGATGTGCTGGTGATGGAGGCGGAGGGCTACTGGCAGCACATGAGCCAGCAGCGCTCCAATGAGGACAAAGACCGCGACTCCTTCATCCACCTGCGGCCCACCGTGGACGAGGAGCGCTGGCAGGCGCTAGACGACCTGCTGACGAACAAGACCCCCCAAGAGGGGGAGGTCACGTTTCCGTTGGCGGACTTTCTCGCCGACGTCATGTACTACTCCGAACTCGTCACCGGAGACGAACATGAACTCATCGAGGAAGGACGGAGCTTGGCGGGCCTGAGCAAATGACCGGCACCACCACCCCCGACCTCGCCACATACGACGTCGTCGTCGTGAACTCCTCGGCCGGCAAGGACTCGCAGGCGATGCTCGACTACGTCGCCGAACTCGCCCGAGCCGCCGACGTGATGGACCGGGTGACCGTGGTCCACAACGACCTCGGCGAGACCGACAGTGGTCTGTCGGTGGAATGGCCCGGGACCGCGGATCTCGCCCGAAAGCAGGCCGAGCACTACGGGTTCCCGCTGGTCGTCACCCGCCGCGAGAAGGGCGGTTTGTTCCAGCAGCTCCGCGAGGAGCGCAAGCGGTTCCCGTCCAGTGCGGCGCGCTGGTGCACCTCGGACCAGAAGACGTCGCAGGGCATGCGGGCTGTCACCGGACTGTGCGCCGCCTGGAGGGCTGAGCGCGGTCTGCGTCCAGCTGAGGGGCGTCCGGTGGAGGTGCTGTACTGCCTCGGCATCCGAGCCGAGGAGTCGACCGCCCGAAGCCTCAAGCCCGCCCTCGAGCCGGGCGCACCCGGATCGAGCGGGCGGCGTCGGATCACGCGGTGGATGCCGATCCATGCCTGGAGTGAGGAGGACGTCTGGGCGCGGATCCGCGAGTCGGGCGTCCCGTACCACCCGGCCTACGACGCCGGGATGACGCGACTGTCGTGCTCGCTGTGCGTGCTCGCCAGCCGCGACGACCTGGTGCGGGCCTGCCGGCTGCGTCCCGACCTGGCCCGCGAGTACGCGGACTTGGAGGTCGAGATCGGCCACCGGTTCCGTGCCGACATCAGCATCGCCGACCTGGTCAAGCAGACGACCACCGCCTGACCCGCAACCGAAGGTCCGCCCCCAACCGAACTGGGGGCGGACCCCTCAAGGAAACCACAAACAACTTCCGGAGAAACCGTGATCAGCAAGGTCCCACCCGCAGCTGTCGCCGCCGTCCTCCAGACCCTGTGCGACCTGTACCCCGACACCGACCCGCACCGCCACACCGGCGACTACGCAGCCCTCCAGGCCGACGCCGAAACCATCGCGGCCGCCGTGACGGCCGCACTACTCCACACTCACGCCAGCACGAACTAGACCATGAGCCGATCCCGGGACTCGGCACGGCGCTGCTGGACCACCTCGCGTGGTACCCGCAGCCCTGGCTGCGGAAGCGTGTCGGGCCCTGCCGGCCGACCGGCACGAGGCGGTGGCCGCCGTGGTGCGGAACCTGATCGGCAACTGACGATGACGCGGGGACGGCCCGCGCGGCGCGGGGTATGGCTACCGCGAGCGCCGCACGGGCCGTCCCCGGCACTGTAGCGGCCCCCAGCCCCCGTACAGACGCGAACGAGGAACCCTCGATGGAGACCCCCCGGCCGCCGGTCGCGGCGGCGCTGCGCGAAGCGATGGACGCGGCCGGGGTGGGCGTGCGCGAGCTGGCGCGGCGGGTGCACTGCGACCACGCCTACGTCTCGCGGGTCCTGCACGCCCGCCAGCAGCCCAGCGTCGACTTCCTGCGGATGGTCGACGCCGAGCTGGGCACCGATCTCGCCCCTGCTCCCCCGCAGCATGAGGGACGCGGCGACGGGGGCGGGGTGCGCGCCGAGACCGAGCACCTGCACGCCACGATCGCGCACCTGGTGGAGCTGGACGGCCGCTACGGCGGCGGCCCCATCGCTGAGACGGCCGTGCACGTCTGGCGGGCCGCGCAGTCCCGGCTGGACGCCACCGCCGTGGACGGCCCCGACGGCCGCGCCTACCTCGCCGCCGTCGCCGAACTCGCCGAGCTGGCCGGGTGGTTGTTGTTCGACGCCGACCGCGCGGACGAAGCGCGGCGCGCCACGCTGGAGGCGCACATGCTGGCCCGCCACGCCCGCGACACCTCCATGCAGCGGTTCGCCCTGACGAATCTGTCCATGCAGGACTTGGAGGTGGGGCGGGCGGGGGAGTCGCTGCGGATCGCGGATGAGCTGCTGGAGGAGCTGCACCTGCCGCCGCGGGTGGCGCTGCTGGCGCGCATCCGGCGCGGCCGGGCGCTGGCCGGCGCCGGAGACGAGGCGCGGGCGCTGGCCGACCTCGGCCGGGCGCGCGCCGACCTCGGTGACTCCATCACCACCTCGGATCCGGCCTGGACGTGGTGGGTGGACGACAACGAGGTCGCGGGCCACCAGGCGGAGGCGCTGCTGGTGCTCGGCGACGCCGACGGCGCGTTGGAGCGGCTGCAGCAGTGCGTCCGCACGGTGGGCACCCAGCGCGGCGAGGCGTTCTACCGGGTGCAGCTCGTGCGCGCGTTCGCGGGCGCGCGGGCGTGGCGGGAGTGTGAGGAGGCGCTGCTGGAGGTGCCGCCGCTGCTCGCCCAGGTCGCATCGGGGCGCATCCGCCGCCGGCTCCGCGACGCGCTGCGGCAGATCCGCCGGGACCGCGAGGCGCCCGGCTGGGTGCGTGACATCGCCGCCGACGTGGGTGGTGACCTGGGGATTGTCACCGGTCACCACTACCGGTCACCAGGAGCGACGTCGTAGCGTCACCGCATGGCTACCGCACACGCCGAAGTCTCAGACCTGCGGTTTTCGCCGCCGCCGCGCGCGGCCGGCCGTCTGCGCCGCTACGCTCCCGCGCCGCGCCCGGCCGAGACCGGCGCTCCCCGGATCCCCGACTACGCCGCTTGCGACATTACGGTGCACGCCGACGACATCGCGGCCCTGGACGCCGCGCTGGACGGCTACCAGCCCCCGGCCAGCGTCCGCGTCCGTACCCGCGGAGAAGGCGCGGCCGGGTGAGCGCCGGGACCGTCACCGTTGTCGAGGGCCAGGAGCTGGCCGAGCCCGGCGCGCTGGCGGTGACCGCCGTCCGTGAACCGGGCGACCGGCTGGTGGTCGAGGTGCGGTTCGGGGCCGGGGTGGTGGTCCGGCTGCCGCTCGGTGACCGGGAGTCGGTCGACGTCGCCCAGCGGATCGAGGCGGCGGGACAGCGGGCCGTGGACCTGCTCCGCCACCCGGACAAAGCGGCGGCGGTGGCGGCGTGCCGCCGGGCAGCCGACGAGCGCCAGGCCGACGAGGACCCGTCCCCGCCGGCTTGAGTGACTCCCGCCGCGCCATGTGGGGTGGGAGCAGTCCTGGTGATGCCGCTCCCACCCTGGGCTACTCCCCCGCTACCCGGCAGGCCGTGAGCGCCGCGCCGAGCAGCGGGCGGTGCGCCTCGTACAGCTCCCCGACCGGCGCCAGGTCCCGCGCGAGCTGGTCGAGGTCTCGGAGCGGCCACCAGCGGGCGTCGGCGGCGTCATCGCCCGCGGTCGCGGGCACGACGTCGCCCAGCCGGTACAGGGCGGCCGTCGTCGCCACCCACGCGTGATCGGTCGCGCGCCAGTCGTCCACGTAGCGCTGGTCGAGGATCACCGGTGCGACTGCGGTCAGGTCTACCCCGGTCTCCTCGTACAGCTCGCGGACGAGGGCGGCTGGCGCGGTCTCGCCGGGGTCGACCATCCCACCCGGCACCGCCCACTGCTGGACGTCGCGCCGCCGGATGAGCAGCACCCGCCGCGCATCGCCGGTCCCGGCCACCACGATCGGGTCGGCGGCCGCGTTCTCGCCCCATGAGCCGAGGTTGCGGCCGCTCCTACCGGTGCGGCCGGTGGGGTTGAGCGGCCAGCCGTCGGCGTCCAGGGCATAGGGCACCAGCGCGGAGCGCAGGCGCTCCGCCCAGTTCGGGACGTCCTGTGGGGTGGCGTAGGGCTGTGCCCAGCCGTCGGCGACGCTGGCGGGCAGCCCGGCCGGGCGCAGCTCCGGCGGGGTGATGTCCACCGGGGCGTAGCCGGGCCAGGGGATCTCCCACGAGCGCCGCTCGGCGGGGACGGGGGTGCCGGGGTGGTCGACGGGGGCGTAGGTGGTCGTGGTCATGCTGCTGCTCCCTCGGGTGTGGTGCCGGGCCTGTGGGGCCGCGCGGTCCCCCCGACCGCCCGCACACGGCGGGCGGCGGAGGCACCGACCGCGGATCAGGAGGCGTTGACCCGCTCCCGCTCGCGGCGGCGGGCGGCCCGCGAGGCGGCGTTGGCGACGGCCAGGAGCACGGCCGCGACGCCGGCGCCCAGGAGCGCGGCCGGCAGCGGCGCCGCCATGATGAGCGCCGACGGGATCATCCACGCCGTGTGCCACGCCTGGTCCATGTGCGCAGACCCGCCGAACCGGTCGTAGAAGCCGAGCTTCGCGGTCCACCGCTCGGTCGCCAGCACCAAGCCGCGCAGCGTTGCCCGCCGGTCCGCCCAGTAGTGCGAGACCGCGTTCACGCCGAGCCCGAGGGCCGCCGGGATCAGGGCGACGTCGGTCCCCGTCGCCACCGCGACCGCGGCGAGCATGAGTGCCTGGGCGACGGTCAGCGAGGCGACGTGCCGGGCGCAGGCCACACGCCCCTGGTGGGAGCATTCGCCCTTCGTCACGGCCTGGTGGTCGGACTGGAGCCAGTAGTCGCCAACGTGGTGACCGCCCCACAGGGCCAACGTGACGAGGGGGACGAGCGTCGGGTCGGCGTGCATCATGGGGGTAGCCCTTCGTTCTTCGAGGTTCGGGGGGTAGCGGGGGGCCGCCGAGCCGTGGAAAGTGAGGCGGCCCCCCGCGCTTTCTCGTCGGGGTGGTCAGCGGGTCCAGGGCAGCGCGAGGCTGTCACCGGCTTTACGCGGCACGATGTGGACGTGGAGGTGGTCGACGGTCTGTCCAGCGGCCGTGCCGACGTTCACGATCAGGTTGACGTCGTCGCCGGTCTCCCCGATCAGCTCCGCCGCACGGTAGACGGTGGCGGCGGTGACCTCCGGCCGCTCCGCCGCGTCCCGCACGTGGGTGCGCGGGATCACCAGCCAGTGCCCCGGCGTCACCGGGCCGAGCGGGACGATCGCGAGCGCGTCCGGCCACTCCTGGATGACCGTCGCGGGTTCGGCGGGGTCGCCCGCAGCGATCCGGCAAAACACGCACCCGACGGCGCTCACCGGTGCACCACGTCCTTGCCCAGGTCGCGGTGTACCAGCTCCACCTCGATGCCGCGGGCGCGCACCCGCTGCTGCAGCTCCGCACCTACGACCGCGGCGCGGTGTCGGCCTCCCGCGCACCCGACGGCGAGCCGTACCGGGGCGGTGACCGGCCCGGCGAGGTAGGCGGCCGTGGCCGCCTCCAGAGCGTCGACCAGTGCGGCGATGCCGGGGGTGGCCATCACCCGCTCGCGCACCTCGACGTCGTGTGCGGTGAGGTAGCGCATGCGGGGGTCGCGGTGCGGGTCACGGAAGTGGCGGCGGAGGTCGGCGACCAGGTGGGCGTCGGCGGGCGGGGTGTCGTGCAGGTAGCCGAACGTGGTGATCTCGACCTGGACCTGGGCCATGATGAGTTCCTTCCTTCGTGTGCTTCGGGGGTTGGGGCCGGGGGGCCGCCGCGCTTTGGTCGGTGAGGCGGCCCCCCGGCGTGGTGGCTGGCCGGACTACTTGTTGTGGAAGATCTGCTTGCCGCTGCCGAGGTGCACCGCACCGCTGAGGTGCTTGATGTGGGTGGTGGACGAGACCGCGATCACGCGGCCGTCGTCGTCGTAGGTGGTCGTGGTGACGGTCTCAGATCCATCAGCGTTGGTCGTGGTGGTCTTCTCGGTGTGGGCCATGAGGCGCTGCTCCTTCGCGTTCAGGCACGTTGTCCTGGTTGCATGGACGACGCTAGGCGGGGTGAGGCAGCTTGTCAAGGGAAACGCGACAACGTAGGGTTGTCTCATGATGGACAACCTTCTGACCAGCAAGGACATCGCGGGGCTGATCGGGGTGAAACTCGAGACCGTGCACCGCTACCGGGTGCGGGGCGACCTCCCCGAGCCGGACGGCCGCATGGGGAACTCGCCGGTGTGGCGGAAAGAGACCATCGACGCGTGGATCGCGAGCCGGCGCGGCCACGGCTGGCGCAAGGGCCAGACCGCCGGGGAGTAACCCCACGTCGATCCCGCTCCCGGTCGGCCGGGGCGGCCCGAGTCTCAGACAGGGCAGCCCCGGCTATCGGTGAGCACGTCGACGTCGGCGCGGACCGGCACACCTGATACGCCCACTACAGCCCGGAACCTCTATCTTTACGTTGTAAAGACATTCAGTTGCTGGCGTCAGGAGCGGTCGGCAGTCCGCGCTCACGGCGACTCCGAAGCCGGGCATCCTCCAGTGACTGGCGAACCAGCGCCAGGACGTCGGCCCGGTTGGGGGACTCCCCACCACCGCCCGCGGCCGCCGCCTTCGCGGCGGCGAACGCCGCCGCTTCTTCCTCGATCGCGGCCTGCTCCTCGGGGGTGAGCTGGTCGCCGCGGACCTCCTGGCCGTCGGTGTCGGTCCAGGTGTCACTCTCGGCGTCGTAGGCCCACTCCACCAGCGTCCCGTCCTCGATCCAGCGCAGCCGCTCCTCCACCACGCACTCGGCGCACCGGCCCGACCGCGTGCGGTCGCACTCCGGGTGCGTCTCGCACAGCGGCGGCCGAGCCGCCGGCACCGGCAGCAGCCGCCCGCCGAACTCGGGCTGGGCGACTTGGGCGAACCCCTCCGGATCGGCCAAGCGCGTCGCCAGGGCCCACTGCTTGCGGACGTTGTGCAGGCCACGCGAGGTGATCTCGCGGAGCCGCTGAGGCGTGATCCCCCGGTCGAGGGCGGACTGCGCGAGAGCCACCAGACGCCCCCTGTCGCCCTGAGGATCGGCCAGAGGGGCGGCGTGTGCCGTGTCGGCCAGCAGGCCGTCCACGATCATCTCGGCGACCGAGGACGGTGTCTGAGGCGGCACGGGCGGCGCGTCAGCGCCACCGGGCGCAGTGGCCGGCGGGTTCACCGCTGACGTCGAGTCCCATTCGTCCGTTCCGTCCGTCTCGTCAACGTGCGGTGACTCCTCCTGTGGTTGAGCACCTACGGACGGACGGAGATCCGGGTCAACTCGCCTGGGGTCACTAAGAGGAGGGTTAGGTGTTTCTGAAACACCGGGCGTGGTGTTTGAGAAACACCGGGCGTGGTGTTTGAGAAACACCGGGCTCTTCGAAGTGGTGTCCGCGCCATCGCTGGGCGGGGTCTCTGAGACATCGGGGCCGGTGTCTGAGAGACCCGGGTCACCGGCCGCCGCTGCGTCCTGAGCTGCGTGGAGCGATGGCTGCTGCTCCGCCCACTCGGCGTCGGACTGGCGCACGTCCTTGCGGCGCCGCTGGGGGGCGGACTTGCCCTTGTCGGACCGCTTCTTGCGCTCTCCGACCATCTCGGTGATGTCGGGGCGCGACTCTGCGGTGAGCGGGGGCCGACCCTTGTCGGAGCGCATTCGCTGCACGCGCTCCAGGTCCTCGGCCGAGTAAGCCGAGAGCGGGATCAGCAGCTCCAGGACCGCTGGCGGCTTGTCGCGGGAGTAGGAGACCCCGCCCTCATCGAGGATGCGGAATCGCTCATCCCCCTTGATGTTGCGGAGGACGCCGCCTGCCGCCAGGGTGTCGATGGCCTTCACGATCGCGCTCTTACTCACATCGCGAGCGTTGGCTGCGATGGTTTCGTAGCGCTGCCAGCAGTAGCAGCCGTCAGGGTCGACCGCCGTCGCGATCGCCTCAGCGACGACGTGCAGGACCGGGGTGGCCAGCGGCACGTCCCGGACCCACATGTAGGGCGAGAACTGGATGCCGTAGCGGTGGCGCGTACCAGCGCGCGGGGTCACGAGGTCACCTTTCCAGGCGACACGATCCCGGCCCACCGACCAAGCGCACCCATTGGGTACGATGGTCGCAAGCGATGGAGCGGTGGCCAGCCAGTGATCATGTCAGCCGCTTCGTTCGGCCGGGAGCTGCAACTCCCGGCCTTTTTCTTTTGGAGCCATCCTGCCGCATCACCGCGTGTCACCGCGTCATCGGCATGGCCACTTGTAATCGCAGAGCTACGGCGCCCAGTCGATGACCGCCGCGTCATCAGCCCGCTTGTAGCGCGGCCACCGGACAGCACGCGGATCCTGGGCCTCCAGGCGTCGCGTCTCCGTGATCAGGGCGCCGGGGCCGCGGGAAGCGATCAGGTCTAGAAGGTCGGGCCAGGACAGCGCGTCGAACGTGTCGACCAGTCGTGTCGCGCCGTCGGTCAGCAGGGCCACACGCCGCACGGAGGCGATCGGCCACGTGCGCGTGACGGCATGGTCAGCGACGTCGGGGTCAGCTTGGACGACCCAGTAGCCGCCGGCCCGGTTGCGAAGCTGCTGCTGGACGCGGACCAGATCGGCGACGCGTCGGTCTCGCTCCGGGCCGGCCGGGGCGGCCAGTGCGGCCTGACTCTCAGACCGGGCCGCATCGTCCACCCGGCTATCGCTGAGCACGTCCACCATGTTCTCCGTGGTCGCGACGACCACGGAGGAGTCCGCCACGACGAGCGCCTGGAGGTCGCCGCCGCACCGCCGTGCCATCGCGACCGTGGTCGATGGGGTGGCCGGGTGTGACAGGTCGCACGTGTCCTCATGCAGGGCAGCCACCTCACGGATGGCCGCAGCCAGAGCTTGCCGGAGGGTGACCTCCGGCTGTGAGGCATGAGTGAGCAGTCGTGGCCCGAGTTGGCGGACGAACCACGGAGTTCCGTGGCGGCAGGAGGTGCCCTCGGGGGCTGACAGGCCGTCAAGTACGACGACGGCGGTGTCGGTGGCGCCCGCCCAGTCCTCCATCGGCCGTGCCGGGTTTCCGGGAGCGGTGGCCATGGCGATCACGCGGCAGCTCCGCGGCGGTAGAGGGGGGTCACTCGCTCGCTGCTGGTGATCTGGAGAGGGTCGGTGGTGTATGTACAGCGGATCAACGTGGAGAACCGGCGGCGCCCTACTTCTCTGTAGAGGTCCGAGAGGTTGTGGGCCAGCCAGTGCGTGACTCCCGTGGCGCCCACGGCGTGAATACCGGCCAGGTAGACGAACGTGCCGCGCCCGTCCGGGCGCGGCAGTCGACCGAGGTAGGCGTAGTCCGCGCGCTCGCCGGTGTCCATCGGGGAGCGGTACGCGATCCCGGTGACCTGGTCCTGCAAGTACCACCCGGATTCGTCGCGATCGAACTTGATGTGCTGGTCGCTGGCGAGGATCTGCCCGATCATTGGCGACAGCCGAGGCCCGCAGATGACCACCAGGTTGTCGCGGTTGAGGTCGATCAGCCCCGGAGACGCCACGGTTTCGTATGACGCCTCCAGCTTCAGCTCGCGCGCGAGTCCCGAAAGGATGTCGAAAGCGGCCAGATCCTCCGTGGCCACGGCTGGCCCGGCTGGCCCGTGGTCTTTGGCCGCTTCCCGCTTCTCCCCGACCGCGATCGTGATCTTCGACGTGCCGAGGAAAGCCCGCTCCGGCGGCGGAGACGCCTTTATGAGCTTGCCGACCATCTGTCGGCTGATGTCCAGGTGCCGCCCGATCTCGGTCTGTTTCATGCCCAGAGCGATCAGCTCTTCGACACCTTCACGGCGGGCGCGCAGTAGCTCGGTGGTCACCTCTTGGAGATCAGTCACCACCTTGTGGGCGCGTTTCGACCGCTCTAGTGGGTCGCTGATCTCGGCAATCTCCTTAGCGAGGTCAGCGAACCGCTGCGTGAGTTCCATGGGTTCAGAGCCTTCCATTCCTAATGTCAACCCCCGTTGCACTGTACATGTGCAACGGGGGTTGCGAAACCCCCTGGGTCTGTCGTACTGTCGTCTCGCACACCGCAACCGGGGTTGCACTTCGATAGTAGCCACCGGTTGCTGAGTACCCGGTGTGAACTGCGCTTCCACCTTGCCGGTGGGGCGGCGCAGTAGCGCTGCTGGTCCCGCGTGCTTGACAACTCAACAGCGTGAGAACAAAAAGCCGCAGCTCAGCCCCCCTGTCGGGGGGTGAACGGGCGACGTCCCCTGCCAGTGTGGCCGGGGCTGCCGAGGGTGCCACCTCGGCCGGGGTCGCGCCGATGACTGCGCCACGAATACGTGACTCTCCGCGTCCGTGTGACGCCGGTGCGCATCCACCCCTCGGGGTGGTGCGTGGCCGGGGCTGCACGGCCCCCGAGCACCACCTGGTGCCCGGACAGCAGGAGGCCCCGCCCGGGGCGCATCCCGGGCGGGGCCGATCGGGTCCCCAACAGAGAGGAGACGACCCGATGATGAGCATTCTCTCTCGACCGACGGTCGAGGCGACGGAGGGCGTCCGGTTCCTGGACGACCTGGTCAGGGGCACTGACCCGGGCCTGTGGGTGTACGGCCCCCTGCCTGGTGAGGACCTGGAGGCCACCGTGACGCGGCGGGAGATCGCCCGCGGGCTGGCCGAGCTGGTCGCGGCCCGCTGGTCGACGGCCCGGCCGGCGGGCGCCCGGTGATGGAGACGCCCCTAGCGCTGGTGCTCGGAGCCCTGACGGGCTCCGTGCTCACCGCGCTGCTGCTGGGACACCTCACCGCCGCGCTGGCGGTGCTGCTGGTCGTCGGCACCGCCGCCTACGCCTGGTGGGGGCCGTGATGGTCGCCCCGTGGCCGTGGTGCGGCGAGTCCAAGCGGCTGGACCGCATGACCGACGAGGAGAGGGACGCGGCGAGAGATCGGATCCTCGCCGACCGCGAGGCGCGCGAGCAGGCGCGCCGCGAGAAGCACCAGGACGGAGACGAGAAATGACCCCTACTGAGGTGCTCGGTTACGGCGCCATCACCGTGATAACGCTGCTGGCCATCGGGCTGTGGCTGTTGTGCTGGCGGTGGTCGTGATGAGGAGAGACCTGGAGCACCTGGCCCGCGGCCGCGGCCGCACGGCCGCTACCGACCGGCAGGCGACCCGCGCACGGCTGGTCGCCGTCGACGAGGAGAACCGCGCGCTGCGCGCCGCCCTGGTCGCCGTGCAGCGCGAGCGCGACGCGGCTCTGGCCGAGCTGGCGGGCCTGCGTGAGCTGGTGGACTCGCTGCCCCGTGAGGGGTGGCGGGCGTGATGGAGCTGATCGCGGCGGCCCTGCCCGGCAGGGCCGCCGCTCGTGAGGAGCTGCTGGAAATCGAATCGGCCGGCCGCGTGCGGGCCGAGGAAGAGCTGGCCCGGGTGCGCGCGGTGCTGGAGGCCGTGGACCGTGAACGGCGCCGGCAGGCCGCCGAGCTGGATGCGGTCCGCGACGTCCTGGCCGAGGCCCGGGAGGAGAACCGCCGCCAGGCCGCGGGACGCGCCCGGGCCGAGGCCGAGCGCGACGCGCTGGCAGCCCGGCTGGACGCGGTGGTGACGGCGTGGACCGGCACCGCCCAAGAAGTGGCCGACCAGGCCAGGCGCGCCCACGGCGCGTCGTGGGCGTGTGTCGCCCTGCTGTACCGGCTCCACACGCTCGGCTGGGCACTGGCCCGCGCCGAGGCCGACCCCGCCACGGACAAGGACGAGCGCCGCCGCTACGCGGCGCTGCGCGCCGAGATCAGCGCGCGCATGAGCACCGCCCTGGCCAACCACCCCACCAGCGAGGAGCTGCTGGCGCCGCTGACCCGGCTGGCCGAACTGGACCCCGCCGACGACATCGCCACAACGAGAGAGGACAAGCAGTGAAGACCCTCAGGAAGAAGGAGGAGGCACCTCCGGCGGCGCCCGACGACGACCGTCAGGCCCGGGCCGACAGCGCCCTGGACGACTCCGCCCCGCCGGAGGCCCCCGAGGCGCCGGCGCAGCCGGAGCCCCGCACGGAGCGGTGGTGGTCCTGGTTGACCCCCTTCCGGCTCACGATCGGCGCGGCGGCAGTGCCCTCTGCGGTGGCACTGCCGTGGGCAGCCACAGCAGTGGCGGACACCGTTCCCGCCCACCCCGCGGTCGCGGTGACCGTCGGGGTTGTGTTCGACGTGATGCTGATCGGCACGGTCGTGCTGGCGTGGCTGGCTCCTGCGGTGCGCCGCGAGGCGCAGATCCTGGGCTGGGCGGTGGCCGCGCTGGCCTCCGCCGCGATCGCCCTTCACACCGGCGCCTCGACGGCGCTGCTGTTCGCTACGACGCCGCTGCTGTCCAAGGGGCTGTGGCACCTGGTGGTCCGCATGCGCGCCGCCGACGAGCAGGCCGAGCAGGAAGCGGCCGAGCGAGCGGAGAAGTCCCGCCGGGAGCAGGCCGCGCAGGACGCCGACGCGGCCAAGGCGGCGGCTGAGGAAGCGAAGCAGGCCGCGCAGGAGAAGGCGGCGGCCGCCCAGGCGGAGGCCGACGCCGACAACTCCGCCCTCACCGTCGAGCAGCGCCGCGAGATCGCCGATGTGTGGCGTGACGCGGCGTTCGCGCAGGCCATGGCCGAGGCCAAGGCGACGAAGGAGGAGGCACAGATTCTGGCCGCCAACCGGGTGGCGATGGCCAAGGACAGTGCGGAGGCGGAGCGGCTGCGGCTGCGCTACGAGCTGGCCGCCAAGGTCGGTGGGCGCCTGCCGATCCAGATGCTCGCGCAGATGATGCCGGGGCTGGCCGAGGTGACCGAGGTGCCCACCCGCAAGGACAGCGCCGCGGCCGCGCAGATCGAGGCCGGCAAGAAGACGCCGGACCCGGTGAGGGAGCGGGACCGGCGGATCGCGGCGACGGCCCAGCGCGGCCTCGACGCGATCGAGGACTGGCTGGACAGGCCCGACGACGAGGACGGCGACGGCGGAGGAGAGGGGGGTGACACCCCCCCTGTCACCCCCCCTGTCACCCCGTCCGGCCAGGCGATCCGCCCCGACACCGGGGAGGGTGACACGCTGCCCGCCGCCCCGGGTGACAGCGAGGGTGACACCCCGCCGGACTCCGAGGAGATCGGCCGCCTCAACGAGGCAAAGGTGCTCGCCGCGATCCAGAAGTACGGCCCCGCAGTCAGCACGAACCAGCTCGCCAGGCTGGTCGGGCTGTCGCGGACGACCGTGACCAAGCACCGCAGCGCGCTGGCCGAGGCCGGACATCTGGTGTACGCGCCCAAGCAGAACGCCTAACCACCAGGGGCGCCCGCTATAGCGGGCGCCCCGCCCCCACCGTCCGGTGGGTGACCAGACCGCCCCGCACACCCGGCGGGGCGGCCCGTTCACCACTCCGGACCCGCCCGCCCGAGGCGAGCGCCCCTCGGGGATCGGCCGAGCGCCGGTGACGCGCGGCACCCATGCCCGCGAGCCGGACGCCGGCCCCCCGAGACCGACGCCCAGGCGAGAAGGTCCACCCGATCCGATTCGAGGAGGCGCTATGTCCGCTCGCCCGGACCTGAACGGGTCCGGCACCATCCCCACCTACCGCTACGGCTGGGCTCCACCGACCCTGGCCACGCGCCGCCAGCTCCGCGCGCTCGGGTTGAGGCCCGGCGGGCAGGACCCGGTCGCGCAGCTCCTGTGGCGGCGCGGCCGCCGCCGAGCCGACCTGTACGAGATCGCCAAGGCCGCGAAGGTGCGGCCGATGACGCCCCGCCGGTGGCGCGCGGTCGCCCGCGCGCTGCTGGCCCGCCACACCTGCCGCACCTGCGGCGAGGTGTTCGAGCACTGCCTGCCGCGATCGACGGGCTGGACGTGCCCGCCGTGCGCGGAGCGCATCCCGGCCGACCCCGAGTGGGAGGTGGCTGCGTGATCCGGCACATCCCCGCCGTGCGGCGCACCGTTGAAGAGACCGCGCAGGGCGAGGCGTGGGTGCACCGGGCCGTCTGCCCGTGCGGGCACGCCGGCCCCGGCCGGTGGACCCAGCGGGAGGCCGAGGCTGACGCCCGTGCCCACCGCGACGAGGCCCGCGCGACCCCGACCGACGCCGGGCTGGTCCAGCCCGCTCTGTTCTGACTGACCTGTACGGGGGCGGCCCGCATCCGCCAAGAGGTGGCCGCCCCCGCTCCCCGAGAGGAGATCCCAGCATGCACCACCCCGACCCGACGCCGCTGCCGCCCGGCCGGCACCGGCGCGACCAGGCCCAGCGCGCGCTGGCCCGCACCATCCCCCCGGCCACCGCCCCGCGCGCGGCCGCCTGACCAGCAAGGACGCAACTCAAGATGTTTGGTTTCTTCGCGATCTGCAGCTTCGGTGCGGCGTACTGGCTGGACAAGAAGCTCAAGATGAAGTTCTGGGGCGGCATGATCCCCTTGGTGGTGGGTCTCGCCGGGTCCATGCTGCTCTACCGGTCCGCGCTGTCCCAGACCATGGTCGGCTGGGCAAATTCGGTGGTCGAGCCGATGGCCAACCAGTTCGGCTCCATGATCGGTGAGCCGCTGCCGATGGCCGCGGTCTACGGCGTGCTGTGCATCGGCGGCGCCGCAGTCACCGTCATGGACCTGCTCAAGGATCACCGTTACAACCCGCTGGCCATCACGGCCCTCATCGTGACTCCGGTCGCGGCGCACGGGTCGGCCGGAGGGTTCCTGCCAGCCGTGATCGACGCCGTGCACATGTTCGGCGCGGGCATTGTCGCCACCTTCGTCGGTGGCGCGATCGGCGGCGGATGAGCACCCGGAGGGGGGCCGCCCCGTGGCGGCCCCCCTCCCGTTCCCACGTGATCGTGATGGAGAGGAGCAGCGATGGCACGTCAGACCAAGAGGCGGCACTTGAGCGTGGTGCCCGCCCCCGGCGCCGAGGACGCGCCGCACACCCCCACCGGCATGACGGAGCCGAAGCGCGCCCAGGCGCCGCTGGAGCCCACCGCCGTCTACGCCAGCGAGGCCGCCACGACCCGCACGGCCGCAGGCGCCGCTGAGCGAGCCCGCCACGTGCTGGCCACCGGCCACACCTACGCCGTGCTGGCGTGGCTGCACTACTGGAACGTGGCCATGGGCTACGTCATGGACCCCGACCTACGCACTGAGATGGTCGACCAGGCCGAGCGCGACCTGGACCACAAGCGCGTCGCCGCCGCGAAGCGCGCGCGCCGCGCCCTGAGCCCGGAGGACAAAAGGGCTGCTCAGCGGGAGATCCAGCGGCTGGAGCGCCGCTGCGTCTCCGAACTCGAAGTCGACGCCCGCACACTCGGCGCCCGGTCCGGGCGGCTGCTGCGCAAGCTCGCGCTGCCGGCCGCCGTCGTCGTCGGCCCGGTGCTCATGGCCGCCAACGGGATGTGGATCGGGGTGCTGATCTGGCCGGCGGCGTGGGGATGGCTGGCCGTGCAGGGCCGCGCCCACGCCATCGCCGAGGGCACCACGACCGCCACCGAACTGCCCCCCACGGCCGTGGCCGACGCGCCCCGCCCGCCCGCCGTGACCGGCGCCCCCGCGAACCCCGCCACGGCGGCCGGGGCCGCGCAGGCCACCCGGGTGCTCGGGGCGACGCCGGAGGAGAACGTGATCCTGGAGCGGCTGGCGGACTGGACGGCCCAGGCCAAGAGCCGCGGGCTGGCCGGGCTCACCCCGGGTGCGCCCACCCTGGACGAGGCCGGGCTGTGCGTGGTGCTCACCCTGGACGGCAAATGGGACCCGGGCCGGGTCCGGGGCGCGGTCGGGCAGATCCGCGCCGCTTTGGCCGTCCCGGCCGAGGCGGGCGTGCAGATCACCCCCGGCGCCCGGGGGGACGAGGCCGTGCTGCGGATCCGCACCCGCACTCCCGCCCTGGACACCTCCTGGTACGAGGGCCGCGAGGGTATCGGGATCGTGCCAGAGACCGGCCGCATCGCGGAGGTGTCCCCCTACGGCCACCGCCTGGTGGCCGGCACAACCGGGGCCGGGAAGTCCACGGCGATGCGGCCGTGGATGGCCCGCGTCGCCATGAACCCCCTGGCGGCGTTGGTGTTCATCGACCCCAAAGGCCAGGAGTGTCCGCTGTGGGAGCACTGCGCCCGCACCGTCAAAGGGGTGGGCGCGGCCGGTCAGCAGCGGGTCTACCTGGCCATCTCCGAGGTGGCGCTGGAGCTGGAGTGGCGCCAGGAGCACGCCGGCGGCACCGACTGGACGCCCACCGAGGAGCACCCCGAGCTGGTGCTCGTCGTGGACGAGGGCGCCTCGATCGTCCGCATGTCCAAGACCAAGTCGTACAAGGACGTGCTGGACAAGCTGGAGTACATCGCCGCTCAGGGGCGCGCGGGCCGGATATGGCTGCACTGGGCCACCCAGTACCCGACCAAGAGCGAGGGGATCCCCGCGCTGGTCACGGAGAACATCACCACCCGTCTGTCCCTGCGCACCGAATCGCCCACGGCGGACCGGGTGGTTTTCGGGGAGAACGCCACCGCCACCGGGTGGACCCCCTCAGAGCTGGAGATCCCCGGCTGGGCGATGATCCGCACCGGCCCCAAGGACGCCCCCCCGGACCACACCCGGCTGTGGCACATGACCGACGAGCAGGTGCGGGCACTGCCCGCGCGGGCAGCCTGGCACCACGCAGGCGCGCCCTCTGAGGCGGGCGAGGACCTGGACGACGGGGAGATGCCCGAGGTGCTGGCCGCCGCCCTGGAGCTGTCGGAGGGACAGCCCGGGGTGCGCGGGCACGACATCGCCGGCCACCTCGGCTGGGACCTGATCGACGTCCAAACCGAGCTGCTGGCGCTCGAAGTCCGCGCGGGCCGCTACTCCGACGACGGGCGTCAGGTCCGCGGCTACCCGAGGGAAGACCTCGAAGCCGCCGCTGCCAACTACGGAATGTGACTAGGCGGGGTGTCTAGTGGGGGCGTCTACCAGCGCCGACCCTAGACACCCCGCTAGACACCCGGGAACCCCCGCCGATCTTGGGATTCCGGCGAATAGACACCCTAGACACCCTCGCGAGCCCCACCCCCAACAGGGGGAGTTTTCCCAGCTCGCGGAGGTGACTGCGGTGGGGGCGTCTAGACAGACACCCCCACCGTTGCGAACACGAAGCGTAATTAGCGAATGGAGAAACCATGCTGTTGCCCCGCGTCACCGAGCAGGCCGTCACCGAACTTCTGAACAAGCACTTCGGTACCCGCCCGGACCTGGTGGAGGCGATCACCGCGGACCCCGCCTTCGGGGACTTGGTCGACTGGCTGAACCGCGAGTACGACAGCGATCTGGTGGACATCTCTGATGCCCTGTGGGGCGTCGCCACCGAAATGGACGCTGGCCTGGCCGACTGGGTGGCGACCCGCGCCGACCAGCCCGCGGTCTGGCTGATCTCCCGCACCCGATCCTGACCGGCCGGCGCCTCTGCCGCCCCACACCCCGGCGTGCGGGGCGGTGGGGGGACCGCCCGGTCCACACCGACCCCAGAAGGGACCCACATGACGGAACTGCCGCTAGACGCCCCATCCATCGACCCCGAGACCGGCTACCCCCGCCGGATCGACCAGGAGTCCACCGCCGACTGGGTCTATGAGGAGGGGCGACTGCCCAGTGCGTCGGCCGCATCCTCCAGGTCGCCGGATACGTGATCGGCGACGACGTCGGCGACCACCCCGAGGGCGCGATCATCGCCGGGATCGGCCGCCGCCTCACCACTCCGGAGAAGTTCGAGGAGGTCGCCTGGATGAGCGCGGAGAAGCTGCACGCCGCGCAGATGCAGTGGCGCGCCGAGTGGGCGCGCGGATTCCAATCCTGGTTGCGGTACTCGGCGCCGGCTGACCGTCGCGACCCGACAGCGGTCGTGGACGGCCGCTGGCCGCTCATCCCCCCGGCCGACGACCCCGCGCCAACCTCCATGTGAGACCCGCCGCCCCGGTTCAGCGGGGCGGCAGCGAAACCCCGGCCCGCCGACCGGCGGCCCGGAGACACGACGAGCCCCGACCGATGCTGTCCAGGCTGGCGGTCGGGGCTCTTCCCAGAAAAGGGCGAGCCCATGCTACGCATGCTGACCGCTATCCGTCGCGCCGTGCAGGCCCAGGAGAGGTGTACGTACTGCACTAGCCCGGCCCTGACCTACGTCCCTGGCGTGGGCGGCATCCCCACGCCAGTGTGTGGCTACCACGCCACCAACCGCCCGTAGCCGCGACCTTGCCCCTGCCCCCGGCCGAAGCCGGGGGCTTCTTTCGTTTAGGAGCCCGGCGACCGCTTTGGGGAGTACCGAGCCTCTAGTGCTACTGAAACAAGTTCGCTTCGAGACGAAGCTCCGAACTTCTCCACTAGTTCGTCAAGCACAGCGATCTCTCGCTGTGTTGCTTGGAAGCTCCAGAGCTTCCGTGTCTGGCCGCGAGTAGCTCGCGGATGCCGCCTCCGAGCAGGGAACAGCGAGTCCTTCGGACGTCGGGGACCGCTCCGCCTCTGAACGAGAAGTTTCTCCAACTGGCCACGTCGATGGACGTGGTCGATCGCATCGAGAGCGATGTCGACGTTGAGCTTTCCCTTCTTACGCCGCATCTGGGTGATGGCCCGAGCGGTCTCGGGGAGGAGGTAGATGCCGACGGAGAACGCGTCATCCTCCGCGGCTCCTTCACTCACCTCCCAGTCGTCATCGAAGCCGTCTTCGAAAGACGGCACAGGGTCGGGATCGTGGAGCGGAGCAGTCGGCTGCACTACTCCAGGACTTGGCTCTGAGGGCTCGGCGCGTTTAGGGAGCTTGTGAAAGCCTTCCTTGGCTTCTTGGGCACCTGAGGTGCCGAACATGTTCGAGAGATCTTCGGCCATTTACTACCTCGCTGTCTCTTCGGCGGCGGTGATGATGTCGATCATCTCCACGCACACGTTGCTGTAGTCAGAGGAGACATTGGTCGCCGTCGACGGAACCCGTTTGATGTCTTTTCCATCTGCCCTGTCCTTGAGCGCCTTCCACCATGCGGGCTGCTCTGCGGCTAGGGCCTCCAGTTCATGTGCCAGCTTTCCGTCATTTCGGGCTTCTTGAGCGAGCGCCTCTGAATAACCAATGAAGGCCCGAAACGCCGGGGAGTTACCCCCGAACGCTCGTTCGATCTTCCGGTACGCTTTGGCGTGGATTGCCTTGGCGCCCCGGCCTGTGGCGAAGAGCACCGCGCCCATCAGGCGGAGGTGTGGGTTGACCTGGCGTGCCTCGACAAACCGTTGCGCGACACGTTCCATGCCGCCGATGCTGGCGGCATCGGTCCTGGTAGGAATCATCAGCCACCTGGATGTCGCGAGCGCCAGGTCCAGCATGGTCAAGTTCTCGGGTGGGGTGTCGATAAAAATCAGATCGAACTCCCCTGCGATAGGCAATAGTGCATTCCTCAAGGCGAGGTTGGCTTTCGCGCCTTGAGTTGACTTGTTGCTGATGATATTGAATGGCAGATTTGCCAAGTGATTGCCGCCCGGAATAATGTACAGATTTTCCCGGCCGGGAACCTTCCTTGGTGCCAGGGCGTCTCCGAACATCACCGCCTTGGCGAGGTTGGCTCCCTGGTCGTTGATGTCGCTGTCTTTGCACCCAAGGTCATAAACCGCGTTTCCCTGATTGTTCAGGTCAACTATAAGGACCTTGAAGCCATTGAATGAGAATTGGGCTGCGCAGTTGGTCGTGCACGAGGTCTTGCCGACGCCCCCCTTGTCGTTGGCCCAACATATGATTCGGGCTACCCCTTGATGCGTTCGATCCGTCTCCGGAGCGGCAGTCATCACAGCGCTTCCGCCTTCCTGCCCGCGTACGAGCGTGGTTGCCTGCGCGGCATCCTGCCACACCTCGGCCCTACGATCGACGTCCACATGCTCTCCTTCCCGGAACATCGACGGGGTTGCAAATCTGCGTCTCCACCTGCCCCCGCCAACGTTCGATCGGTCCATCATGTGGTCCTTCCTTCGGTCCCTCTAATGCTTTAGAACGTGTTCTACTTCTTCGCCGAGGTGGAAGGAGGTCCCTGCTCCGGTCTCTGGAAGAAGGTTTTCGTCGCCTTGACGACACCTATTTGGCTCTGAGGTGCATCCTGGTGGGCGCACCCCCCGTTCGCTTCCCCTTACTCTCGCCAACGGCCGTCCGCGCCTCAGCGGCCACCTGAGAGCTTCGATCCTCTGATGCCCTTGTGGGTTTGATGCTCAGGTGGGATCGCTCGCCGACGCGCCACGTGCCGCAAGGCCGCTTGACTTACGCTGACGGCTGCGGTGAGGGCGAGTCGGCAACCCCTCGGCGAAGTCGTGAACACGGTCGGCCAGCGTCACTCAACTCGCCATATCATCCCGTATGGCGAGTTGAAAACCGGCACATCTCGGCGGGCGTCGGGGATCGCTGGCATCATCACGACGATCACCAACGAGCGGAGGTCCCCCGGTGCCTGCTCCCCGGCCACGTCTGCTGCCCGCCGAACCGCCGCTCCTGCCCCCCGACTCGTCGGCGCGGGACGCGCCCGGAAAAGCGAAGTCGGTGTGGGGCGGGATGTGGTGGCGACTCGGAACCGCACTGCTGGGGCTGGGCGTGCTGGCGCTCCTGGTGCTGATCGACGCGGTGGTGCCGGAGCAGAATGCACTGCGGCCCGACGGGGTGGGGCTGTGCCTGGTGGTCGTCGGCGCCGGAATGGTACTCCTGGTCGAGCACCTCCGGGAGATCTCGCGTCGCCTGAGCGACCACGCGCGGGGAGAGCCGCTGCGGCTGCGGCCGTAGTCAGCCGCCCCGGGGCCGCCACCGTCCAACAGTCGATGCTTCCGTCCCTTGTGGTCATGGCGGGTTTTCGATGTCAAGGCCGTGGGGGACGTCCCAGCCCGGGGGTGGTGGCTAGGATCGGGGCCATGCCGACCCCCGCCCGCCGTCCACGTGTTGCTGGCGGTGCGCGGTGAGCGCTGGCGAGATCGTCCCGGCCGCTGCCGGGGCGCCGGTGTGGCAGCCGGGCGTGGACCTGGCGGCGCTGGAGACCGCCGAGGCGATGCGCGCAGCCGCGGACGCGATCATCGCAGCCTCCACCCGCCCCAATACCGCCGCCGCGTTCGCCCAGGACTGGCGGCACTGGACGCGGTTCTGCGTCCTGACCGGCGCGGACCCGCTGGAGGTGTCCGCCGACGCGTTGGTCGTTTTCGCCGGGTGGCTCGCGCGTGAACCCGGCGACGGCCGCTATGCCGCGCCCGCCACGATCGAGCGGCGGATCACCGGCGTGCTGCACCACTGGCGTCACGCGGGCCGGACCGTCCCGGCCCGTACCAGCGTGCGGGCCCGTCAGGAGGTACGCCGCTACGCCCAGCGGCTCGCCGAGCAAGGGATCCCGGTCGGCCGCGGCCAGGCCCCGTTCCTGACGGTCGCGCAGCTGCGCGCGATCTGCTCGGCGTGCCCGCCGGGCGCGACGGGGGCCCGCGACCGCGCCCTGGTGCTCATCGGTTTCGGGATCGCCGCCCGCCGTAGCGAGCTGGCCGGCCTGGACGCCGATGACATCGCACTCGCCCGGGACGAGGCCGGCGAACTCCTTGGCCTGCGGGTGAGAGTGCGCACGTCGAAGACCGGGCAGGGGCGGCAGGTCGCGATCGCGCGCGGGTCCTCGGCGCTGACCTGTCCGGCCCGGGCGTGGCAGGACTGGCAGCGCATCGGCCAGGTCGACGCTGGGCCCGCGTTCCGCCGCGTCACCCGCCACGACGCCGTTCAGCGCGCCGGGTTGTCCCCGGCGTCGGCGGGGGAGGTCGTGCGCCGGGCCGGGGAACGGGCCGGGGTGCCGGAGCTGTCCGGGCACAGCCTGCGCGCGGGCTTGGCCACCGCCGCGCGGCTGGCCGGCCATGACATCGTCGCGATCGCGCGCATCGGCGGGTGGAGTCCGGGCTCCAAGGAGCTGATGCGCTACTTGCGCATCGCTGATGAGTGGTCCCACGCCGACAACGCCACCATCGGCATCGGCCTCTAGCAGCCCGAGTCAGAAGGGCGAGTCGGTGGCGTCCGCCGTCCTGGGGTAAGCCGCACCCGGTGCGGGCGCGGCCAACGCCGGCGCGGCCGGTGGTTCAGGGCAGACCGGCCGCTCCGGCGTCCGGACCAGGTGTTCACGAGGGGCGGTGCAGGACGGGCAGGTCGGCGTGCGGGTGCTCCTCGTGCCTCGACGCCGGCTGCGCTCCACGCACGGCCCAGCTCTTTCGCCCTCTACGCTGGTCCGTCGGCGCGGTCCTGCCAGATCTCGTGCTCCTTCAGCGCTGTCTCGCGTGTGGCGCCGAAGGCTTTGCTCAGGTCGGCCATCAGGTGCATCAGCACCAGGTGGTCGTCCTCGGTGAGCAGGTGCTTGCCCCACTCCGGAAGGGTTTCGCGCATCGCCTCACGCAGGGCGGCACGGTCGCCGTGATGCGCGTTGCCGAGCTCGGCGACCTTCTCGGCGAGCAGGTGGCAGTCCTCGGCGGTGCGCAGGGCGAATATCCAGATGAGTTTCCAGGCCATTGCGGCCTGGCGGGCCGCGGCCGGCCGCTCGTCTTCGGGCAGGGCCAGCCACTCCTGCTCGGTCGGCACGGCCGCTCCCATCTGGGGGAGGTCGAGTTCGAGGTAGTCCGCCATGGGTTCGTGGCGCGTTCGCCGCTCCGCGTTCTGGCGGGCGTCGGTGACGGCCTGCGGGGAGACGCCGAGCTCCTCGGCGACCGCCCGGTAGGAGCCGAGGATCCGCTGGCCTTCCTCGATGGCCGCGGCCCGCCGGTTCGCGCTCGACGCGCGCTGGCGGATCTGACGCTCTTCCTCACGGCGGATCGTCCTGATCCAGTCGGTCATGGTGCGCCCTTTCTCGGTCGTGGTCGACGAACCATATTCAAGCCTAGGCTTGAAATTCTGTCAAGCCTAGGCTTGAATGGGTGGTGTCGGGCGGACAGCCCGCCCCGCCACGGCGGGGCGACCCCCTCTGAAAGGACAGCATGATGGATCACGTACTGCGCGTGCACGGATACGACGGCGGGGTGCCCACCCGCCTGCTCGTCACCGCCCTCGGGCGCCTGATCCCGTGGGCACTGGAGCGCACGCCGCCGGGCAACGAGGCGTATCTGCGCATCACCGCGCGCTGCGGCGAGATCCACGGCGGACGGGGATGCGGATGTTCCCGGCCCGCGCACGCCGGCGCCTGGTACGACGTCGACTACGTCCACGACGACGCGCGTGACGGGGAGATCCTGACCCACCGCATCGCGCACGCGGTGGCGCTGCCCGCGCCACCGGTGATCCCGGTGGAGGAGCGGCTCGCGGCCGCACCCGAACCCTGCCTGCGGGGGTGGACCGCCGGGCAGATCGCCGTCATGGGCGGCGAGGAGGCGGCCCTGGACGTCGTCGGGAGCCGGCAGGCGGCGGCGATCCGCGACGCGCGCACGGCCGACATCTACGACTGGGACGCCGCCGCGGCCGGCTATCTCCAGCGCCTGGCCGCTCTCCCCCACCGGCGCCTCGACCCCGGCCAGCGGGTCGCCGCCGCCCGGGCGCGGCTGCTGCGGGCCGAGCGGGAACTCACCGCCGCGCGGGTCTCCCTCGACAAGCGGCGCGCCAACGCCGCGCGGGCGAACGGCCACTGAAGGACCCGTCAGAGGGCCCGGGAAGGCGGGCGCACGCCTCCCGGGCCGGGCGATCGAAAGAGCCGTCGATCAAGGAAAGGATATGAGCATCGTGGCTCCTATAGTCACCACCGAGGTCAAGGTGTCCCCATGCCGGCCCCTGCGAGGTCGCAGGGCGCGCGCCGCGGGGCAGGGGACGGATATGGCGGGCGTGACCGGTGAGCCGGTGGTCGTGGAGGTCATCGCCTCCAACGGGCGGGAGATCGCGCTGGGCGGGGCGCCGGTGCCCTCGTGGGGCATCGACGACGGCGCGGGAGCCTTCTGGTGCTCGGTTGAGTACCGGGACGGTGACGGCATCGAGGATGCCGTGGCCCGCTTCCAGGCCGCCGGGCTGCTGCCGCCCGGGCGCGCGGAAGTGCTTGGCACCCAGGACATTGAGGAGTTCTGGATCCACGAGGACCACCCCTGCTACACGGTCCGCATCATCCCGGCGGGCGCGCGCCAGCGGTGAAGGCGCCGTCCCGACGCGGTCGGGCACGCGGCCCTGAACGCGGTCGCGGGCCCGCCGTGAGGTGACGGACGGCGCAACGCCCCTCGCCTCCGTAGCGACGCGGGGGGCGTTGCGTTTCCCCCACGTGCGCGGGGCTGCCTGGCCGCGACCTCCCTGGCTGTTCACACTGGTGGCGGGGCGTTCGGGTATACCGGGATCATGGACGACGAGCCGGGCGAGGACGAGGTGTGGGCGCGAGCGCTGTGGGCCGCGCTGCCGCGTGAGGACCGCGTGGAGATCGTCGCCGACACGCTCACCGCCGACCCGGTGTGGGGGCGGTGGGTGCGCATCATGGTGGGCGAGTAGCCGGCCGGCCCCCTCCCGGCCGGGAGGAGGAGGCATGGCGAGTTGGCCGCTGGGGCTGCCGCTGCCGAGTGATCCGTCGTGGCGGCGCCGCGCCGCGGCGTGGGTGAGCCACCTTCTCCCGGGAACGGTCCTGACCGCGTGCCCGGCGCTGACCGAGCACCCGCGCGCGGCCGGCCGGGTGGCGTGGGTGTACTGGCGCGCGGTGCAGACGGCGCGCGGCCGGGACGAGCGCGGGCCGCTGTCGATGTCCGCGGCCATCCCGGCCGATCTCCTGGCCGGCCTGCTGCCGGAGGACGACGTCGCGCTCGTCCGGGCCCTGCAGGTGCCCGTGGACACGGCCACGTCGGCGCGGGCGATCGAGCGGCGGCTGGAGGATCTCGCGGCGGTGGGGCCGCACCTGCCGACACACTTCCTGAGCGGCTGACCCCGCATCCTCGGCGGATACGGGGCGCTCGACTCTGCCCGCGCGCGAGGCCGCCGCTACAGTTCCTGGTGCGGACCCGCCCACCACACTTGGGCGGGTCCGCACCCGGGTGTTCACAGCCGCTATTGCAGGTCGCGCAGATCATCGAGCAGTTGGCGGCGCTGCTCGGTGAGCGGGTGGGCGGTGGCGATGTAGCCGCCCCAGTTGCTGAGCGCCCAGTCGTCACCGTCGGCGCTGTTGTGCACCACCGTCCACACCAGCGCGTTCGCCTCGTCCACGTGGACGCGGGTCTCGGGGCGGGCGGCGCCGCGGGGCAGCCACACCTGCGCCAGCCCGACCAGGGCCGTGTCCTCCAGCTGCTCGGCCGGCGGGTGTACGGCGTCGGCGGGGCGGGCGCCGGGCAGCAGCGCGAGCAGCTCACGGGCGCGTGCGGCCACGGCGGTGGCCGCCCAGCGGCGCGCCTCCAGCTCCAGGACCCGTTCGGCCTCGGCCGGGGACGCGACCCGCCACAGCGTGGTCACCGTCTCGCCGTCGCGGCCGTGCCCATCCAGGTGGCGGCGCCTGAGCGCGGCGATCACGACGCCGATCACCGAGACGCGGCCCTCGGGCAGCTCGCGCCAGCCCGGCCCCTCGCCGGGCCCGTGCTCCAGCGTCACCCGGGCGATGGTGCCGGCCGGGTAGTCATAGGAGACCGGGGCGTCGCCGAGGGTGCGCTCGTGCACCACCCAGGTCGGCGCGCCGTCGGGGTTGAGGGGGTTGTCCGGGCACCGGTCGGGGTGGATGAGGTGGCGGTCGCCGCGCGGGCCTTTCAGCGCGCCGCGGCCGGGACCGATGATCTGCCAGCACAGTTCGCACGGCCCGGCCCACCGGTTGGTCTGGGGGTCGGGCCGCGGGGCGGGCACGGCCGGGCAGGCGCCGTCGTGGGCGGGTCGCCACCTCTGGGGCGTCTCCAGGATCTCTCCCTGGCTGAACGCGACCGCGCGGGCGAGCAGGTCGTCCTCGGTGGGGCCGGTGGGGAGGAGGATGCCCTGCCCTGCCTCGATCCAGCCGGTGCAGTGCAGGCAGTGCCCGGCGTAGCGGTTGACGGGCGGCGGGCACACCTCGTGCTCGGCCCGGTAGCCGCGCTCGTCGCGGGAGATGAGCCCCGTGCCCGCTGCGACGGTGGTGCCGCACCGGTAGCAGCGCCGCGTGTACTTGTTGCGGCGCGGCTTCGGATTGACGGGCGTGTACTCGCGCAGGGGGTAGGGGGCGGGGTTGCGTTTGCGGCTCCGCGCCTTGGACAGGTGGGTGTGCAGCCCCTTGATGATCTGCGGCCCGATCCGGCCGGACTTGTTACGCCAGGTCTTGACGAGGTCGAGGCCGCCCTCAACGTGCGGGTCGACCCGCCACAGGGTGGCGGTCAGCGCGCGGTCGTCCTCGCCTTGGCGGCGTTCGACGGTGAGCAGCAGCAGGCCGGGGCGCAGGTCGTAGAGGCCGCCGCGGTCCAGCCACGGCCCCTCGACGGCGTGGCCGCCGCGGCCGTGCAGGTCGATGGCGCCAAGCGCCTTCGCCCAGCACTTGCGTCCCGGGATCTGGGCGGGGATGGCCACCCGCGCGGTCGCGGGCGTCGTGGTGGTCCTCATCGGCCGTCTCCTTGGGGGTCGTCGGGGCCGGTGAACGGGTCGTCCAGGCCGGCCGGGGAGTCGGGCACCTGCACCCCTGTGGCCTCGGGGTCGTAGCTGACCTCCCACGCCTCGGAGAACTCCTCGTCGGCGAACAATTCGGCCAGCCCCTGGGTTTGCCGCAGGCGCAGGACCTCGTCGGCGTCCATGCCGAGGTGCTCGCCGATCCAGGCGTCGGTCTTGCCGCGTCGGGCCAGGTCGAGCACGATCTCGCTCATGCCGTCAACGGTGTGCACGCCACGGGCGCGGTTGTGGCGGATGGTGGCGGCCATCCGGTCGGAGCGCTCGCTGCGCTCGGGCTGGATGAGCGCGACCGGCAGTCGGCCCCGCACCCGCTTGGCGACCTTCTTGGACTCCTTGCCGACGCGGTGGCGGTGGAACCCGTCGACGACCTCGATGTGGCCGTCCGCGATCGGCCAGCCGACGATCGGCTGGGTGTAGCCGTCGTCGGTGATCGACTTCTCCAGCAGCTTCATTTCGGGCGGCGCGACGATGTTGGGGTTGTAGTCGTTGGCCTGCACCTTCTCGGCGCGTACCCACTGCACGCAGTCGACCGGCTCGCCGCGCATCGGCGAGTGCTCGGACAGCCGGGCGCGCAGGGCGTTGATGACGTCGATGCGGGCGTCGTCGTCCAGGTCGGCCAGCCGGGCGAACACCTCCTCGGCGGCGGCCAGGATGTCCTGGCAGAGCAGGTCCAGCTGCTGTTCCTCGCTCACTTCTCGACCTCCTTCTGCTGGGCGGGACGGGTCATGCGGGCGAACTCCTTGGTCTGGCTGGTGATCGTGAAGCCGACCGCGAGGTAGGGGCCGGCGTGGGCGTGGCGGGCGATCGCGTGGAGCTCGGCCGGTCCGCACCGGGCCACCGCCGCCGCGGCCAGCGCCTCGCCCGTGCCCTGCGGGGCGTCCGGGGTGATGTAGAGGCTCTCCACCAGCCAGCGTCGTCCGCGCGCCGCCACCGCGACGAACCCCACCGTCCGGCGGCGGTGGCGTGCGACGATCCAGGTTTTGGCGTCGTCGTCCCACACGTTGCCGCCGAGGTAGGCGTGCACCTCGCGCCGTGCCAGGAACGGGCCGAGGGTCGGGTAGAACGTGTGGTCGGTGTTGGTCAGCTCGACCAGGGTCACGCTCATCGGGCCTCCCCGAAGTAGTTCCACTCGGCGCGGCGCCGCCGCTGCAGCGCTTTGTACTGGGCTTGGGCGTAGCGGTTCTGCGGGGAGAAGCTCATGCCCTTGCACCAGTAGTCGTTGGAGAGCAGCACCTTGCAGATCCGCGTCCAGGACGGGACCCGCTTGTCGCTGGCTGGTCCTTCGTCCGGGATGGAGCCGCCCGGGTAGCCGCGCGTCTCGTACCAGTGCAGGAACCCGCTGATCTTGTCGCGGTAATGCTCGGCGGTCTCCGCCGGCATAGAGGCGAGCAGCCGGTGCGCGAACTCCTCCCACGTGAGGCCGTCCGGCTTGGCGATCTTGATGCGGCCCAGTACGTTGCCGGACTCGCGCGCATAGATCGCGCCGAAGTTCGCGCCGTTGACCCGCGCCACCACCCGCGACCAGGTGTGCGGTTCGATGACGTGGTACAGCCACAGCCCTTTGCGCTGGTCGTCGCCGTAGGGCTGGCAGATCCGCGCCTGGTGGATCGTTAGCCCGGCCTGGTGCATCCGGTCGTACAGCTGGTTGTACGGCGTCTTGGTCTTGCCGTAGAACCTCCAGATGTCCTCGGTCTTCCAGTCATAGAGGGGGTAGGCGTTGTAGACCGTCGTGTCGGCGATCCAGGTGGTCCACGCCCAGTCCTCGTGGCGGCGCTTGCGCTGCGAGGCGATGGTGCGCCACCGGTTGAGCGACTCCTGGGTGCGGATGCCGACCAGGCACGCGGTGAGCTTGCCGTCGCTGTACCAGTCGCCGAATTCGGGAGTGAACTCCTCGAACTCCATGCCGCGGCGGAAGAAGGGGAAGTACCCCTCATCGGTGATGACGCCGCCGCGCGCCGGGGTCGCTCCTTGCCACTGCGGCCGCGGCCGCACCCAGTCCTGTTCGCGGCCGGGCTCCCAGCACATCCACTGCGGCTCGAACTGGCTGACCGCGTTGCGCAGGTTGAGCGGCAGCGCCACCCAGTACGGGTCGGCCACGTCGGCGTGCCGGTCCAGCATCTGCTGGATGTAGCCGACCGTGTAGGCGTACTGGGCCTCCAAATCGACGAACAGGACGCCGATGCGCCGGCCGCGGCGGCGCGCCTCCTGGGCGGCCAGCTCCAGCAGCACCCCGGAGTCCTTGCCACCGGAGAAGGAGACGTACACCCTGGCGAAGTCGTCGAAGACGCGGCTGATACGCGTCTTCGCGGCGGTCAGGACGTCGACGCCGAGTCCACGCCGAGCCGGTCGCGGATCCACCTCTCCACCTCCTCCTGCTCCACCTCGATCACGTCGCCGTCGGCGTCGACGGTGACGAAGCACCGCTCCTCATCACCCCAGGAGTAAAAGAGCCGCACCTGGTAGTAGCGGCCGTGCTCCAGCGTCCACCAGCACTTCACGCCGCGGGTGCCACGCGAGTTGGCGCCGGTGTAGTCCACACGCGCCTTGAGGAACTCGCGTTGCAGCCCATACCGGGCGCTCAGGCCGGTGATCTCGGCGACCCACGGCCGCCGCACGCTGTCGCTCATCCCGCCGATCGCCTCGGCGGACCATAGAGCCTTGATCACGACGCCTCCCCATCGATCGTCACGCCCTGTGCCGGGGTGGTATCAGACGGCGCCGACGATTCCGGTGCCGCCGTGAGACGGCCGCCGGGCACGAGGTAGCGCCCCGGCGGGATCGGCCGGGCGTGCTCATCGGTGAGCGCCGCGCCGTCCCAGGACAGCTCGCGGGCGGGCACCACGGGCAGGCCGGTGGCCACGTCACGGGCGTGCGCGGCCGAGACGAGCAGCGCCGCGTCCCGGCCGTGCCGGGTGATGGTCTGCGGCCCCACCTGCTCGGCGGCCCGGCGCAGCGCGGCCCAGCTCTCGCGGCCCTGGCGGATCCCGACCCGGCCGGCCGGCCTCAGCCCGGCGCGGCGCGCGGCCTCCACGCCGACGAGCGCGCCGTCGAGGACTCCCTGCACCGTGATGGCGACCGTCACGCGCCGGGTCTGGACCTCATCGACGAGGTCGCCGAGCCGGGCCCGCGCCTCCTCCGACGGAACTGATCTCGTCACATCCCCACCTCCTAGTGTGTACGGCTCTGTAATCATCAAGATTACAGGGCCGTACACATCGAGGCAAGGCAGTCCGGCCCCGCACCCCCCCGGACAGCACGGCGGCCCCGACCCTGACGCAGGTCGGAGCCGCCGGTGCACGCCGCCGCGTCCGGCTACGTCTCGCGGAGAATCTGCTCCGCCCACTCCGGATACGTCGTCGGCGCCGTCGGGTCCATCATCAGGTCCATCACGCCACGGCCCGCGCTGACCGCAACGTCGCGCAGGGCCGCGTGCAGGCGGCCGGCCACGAGCCGGCCCGCCCACGCGGGCACGTCCCGCCCGCCCAGCTCCGCGGCGAGTTCGGCGTCGCCGGCCTCGACCTCGCGCGGCACCGGCTCGCGCAGCAGCGCGATCTTGGCTCGCCGGTCGTACTCGCCTTCCACCACCTCCACCCACGGCCGCGGCACCGCGATCGGGCCGAGCACCGCAGCGGCGTGGCAGTAGGCCATCACCTCGTCGTCGATCCGGTGCGCCGAGGTGATCAGCGGGAGACCGGCGGTCTCCTCGGCCGTGTCAGCGGCCACCGCCAGCACCGGCGTGGCGTAGCCCAGCCCGCTCAGCCGCGCCGGAATGGTGAACACCTCGGTGTGGATCACGAACACTCCCCGGCCCCGGGGCCGACCTGCAGGCCCACGCCCAGACGCCGCAGCTCCGCGAGCGCGGTGAACCACAGCTCGCTGCGCAGCCGCCACCCGGGCAGCTCCCGGTCCTCGTCCTCCTCATCAGAGCCGCTGAGCAGCGCGGGATCCACCCGCGCCGGCGGCTCGGGCAGGGCCTCCAGCAGCGGCCCGAGCAGGCTGGGCGTGCGATCGCACGCCCGGTGGAGGGCCGCGAGGCGCTCCGCCCGCACCTCGGCCTGCTCCGGCTCGGCGATCCACGCCACCACGGCCCGCACCACCGGCGTCAGCCCCACCGGATCCGGGCGTCTCCCGCCGACATCGAGCAGCGCGCGCACCACCGCCGGACGCGGCTCCCCACGCTCGCCGACCAGCACCTCGACACGGTCCTTCATCATCACAGCTCCTCCTCTTCGTCCTGCGGCGGCGCCACGTACAGCAGGCCGCCTCCCTTGACCTGGTAGGTGCCCGGGGCCACCGGCCGGCCGCCCACCGTCATGGTGCGGCCGTCCCAGCACACGTCGCCCTCCACCACCGGCAGCCCGTGCTCCACCGCGTGGGCGTGCGCAGCGGAGACCAGCACCGCGACCAGTTCCCCGTTGCGCACGATCGCCTGCGGCCCGAGCCGCGCCGCCTCGCGGCGCACGCGCACCCACTGCTGGCGCGCCTGCGACACCTTCCACACCCCGGCCAGCTGCAGGCCGGTCTCGATGAGCGTTTTCAGCGGCACCAGCGCACCGGCCGGTGCGCCGTCCACCGTCACCTCCACGATCACGCCCTCGTCGTGGACCCGCGCGGCCAGCACGCCGAGCCGGGCCCGCGCCTCCTCACTGGGCACGCTCACACTCTTCTTCGTCACACACCCATAGTACGGCGCCGTACGGTATGCTGATGCAAGAAAGGTTGGGTTTCTTCCCAGAGATGGTGATGAACCGTGGTACGGGGCCGTACAGGTTTAGATTGATGTCAACGCCAAGGGGAGCTCGGATGAACCGCCAGCATCTCGCCGCCCAGGTCCCCGCCACCCTCGTCGACTACGACCTCGACGCCCCGGCAGCACGAACCCAACCCGGCCGTGGCCGGCTGCGTGGTACCGCCGCGTGGTCGCTCGCGCCGCTCAGGAGGTGCCCGGCCTGGTCATCGTGGCGCCGGAGTAGCTCCAAGACCGAACTAAGGAGAACCGTGAAGATCGTCAACATGACCTCCCACCGGCTCAGCATGTACGGACCCGGCGAGGACGGCGAGGAAGTCGTCGTCGCCACGTATGAACCCAGCGGGATGGTGGCCCGCGTGGCCCACACCGACAGCGAGGAGATCGTCCACACCGACCACGGGCCCGCGCGGTTGCTGACCCAGCGCTTCGGCGACGTCTATGTCGCGGTCGACGGCGAGCGGCGCGAGATGCCCGACCCGGAGCCGGGCACCCTCCTCGTCGTGTCGGGGATGGTGGCGTCACGGCTGCCGGACAGGGACGACGTGGTGACGCCGTCAGAACTAGTCCGCGACGAAGCTGAGCGTGTGATCGGCTGCCGCGCGTGGGGGCGGCGGGCCCACGTCGACTCGCGTGGAGACGAAGGAGAGAAGATCGAGGTGCGGGTACCCGCAAACCTGATTGCGGCCCTGGAGCGCTACGGCGAGGGGCGCGGGATCACGGACCGCGCCGAGGCGCTCCGGCGCCTCATGGCCGAACAGCTCAAGGCTGACGAGGTCAACCGCACGAACGGGCTGCTGCAGGCCCTCATCGACGATCTGCACATGGAGCTCGGCGTGTGCGAGCAGAAGCTGCGCGAGGCGCTCAGTAAGTAGACGCCGCCAAGGCCCCGAGCCGCTGCGGCGTCCCCGCCCAGGCGTAGTGGGCGGGGACGCCGTCCCCATGCTAGCTGGGTGACCTACCAGCGCTACCGGGCCCGCAAGGACAAACCTGCCCGAGCTTCGGCGGCGGATCCTACGCGAGTCCCGCCCATGAGCGCTGGGCGGGACCGGCGCCGCCCATCGTAGCTTCCCGCAAAGCCGCCGATCCTCTAATCGGCCGCCCACGAACAAGGCGTCCCCCTCTGCCGAGTGGCAGAGGGGGACGTTGCGGCACCCACGGCGGCGAGTGCGGCGTGGCCGGTGAGACCCGGCCGCCTACGTGGTCAGGCCCGCCCACGCCAGGGTGGCGGCGCGCGGCGTGCGCATCGTCCCGGCCGGCCGGTCTGGTCTCACGGACGCCGACCTCGCCGCACGCGCGGCCGCACGACCCCAGCAGGGGTGGCCGCCTGCGGTCACCCCACCCTCAAGCGGCCGGTCCGGCTTCGCGGGCCGCCCTACGATCACAACAACCCCCGACCTGTGAGGAGCCGCATGACCCCCGAGACCGAGCCGCGCTACCCGGCACCCGAGGACTACGACCTCTACCGCGCTGTCGCTCACTGGCTGCCCCCGGACTCGGCCGAGGAGCGAAGCCGGTGGCGGGCGGACCGCTCCCTCACCCGGCCGGAGATCGCCGCCTGCCTCGCCCACTACACCGAGCTGGCGCGCCAGGTCCAGGCCGACGTCGCGGAAATGCGCCTTGACATGGACACCGAGGCAAACCCCTACGTTGCACCGACCAGCGATCCGGCGTTCGCGCAGGCCGTGCGTGACGCCGAGTACTACGAACGCGTGGCCGCCACGCTGCGGTGGTGGCTGGACCACACCGGCCGCGACACCGGCGACATGCACAACGTGGTCATCGAGGTGGACCTGTCAGGGGCCGGCAGCGATGACGAGCTGCACGATCTGCGGCCCCGCGTGGCCGAGGCGCTGGAGCATGCCTGCGGTGGTGGGCGCCTGGAGTCGGCCACCGTCGTGTGGGACGTCCGGGGCCGCGGGGTGATCGTGGACGCCTGGACCCACGCCCCGGACCGCGGCCACGCCGAAAACACGGTCCTGGGGGCGGTACGCGAAGCGGTAGAGGCCGCATGCCGGCAGGGCGGGCCATTCCGCCTGGGCACCGCCGCCGTGGTGCCACCGGTCGCTGCCGAGTGACCCCCGTGGCGCCGCCCCTGTCGCGCGGCCGGGCCCGACGGGAAGGACGGCCTGGTCCCAGCGGCGCAATCCCGCACGACCCGGACGCGACCTTGAAAGAATTCCTGTGACCACCGTGAACCACGCCTTGGCGTCGGCAGAAGACCTTGCGCGGCTCAAGCGGCACTTCGACAGCGCGACGTCTCCGGCTCCGCCGACGCCTGCGTCACGATCACCCCGCCCGTCCAGAAGAACGCCCGGCAATGCGCTCTACGAGTACGCATACATGGGGAAGGCTGGCCCCGACCTGTTCGGCGACTTGGCGGATATGGCAGAGCCGGAGAACTGGGATCGGGACTCACCGGGCGACAAGGGGATCCTGCGCAACTACATCTGCTGGACGTTCGAGCGCGCACGCCAGCAGGGCAAGATCTCAGCGAGCGTCGATGCCTCCCACTCCGCCTTCAATACAGGACTGGCAACAGCGCGACAGGAGGTGATCTACGGGCTCTTCCGCCGCAACTCCCGGACCGGCCATCCGTGGGACTTCGTGGACTGGTGCGTGGAGGGCAAGCACGACTTCATGGATCACTTCCCACCCTCCCTTCGTCCCGACTTCGTGACCTACACCGACAACCCGGCGGACTACGTCTACGATTGGCGCCGGGAACTCATCGTCAGCGTGGATCACATCCTCGACGGTCATCGCCTCGCCAGATTTCCGGCACCCCTCCAGCGAAACCCCCACCTTGCATGCATGGCACTGAAGGGTGCCATCGACACAGTGCTGGAGCGAGTCCGCCGCAACCACAGGACGGCAGTGCCGGTCTGGTACCCGGCACTGGACACGGTTCAGCTCCTGCTCCCGCTGTCGCTGGTCGACGCCGGCGTGGTCGATCTCGCGCTGGTGGTCTCCCCGCAAGGGGAGTTCTATCGCGGCCACACGGTTTTCACTCCCGCCATGGCCTACAACAACGCCCGGCTGGTGGGTCGCCCCGACAGCGAGTGGCTGCGACCCGCTGTCTGCGAAGAAGCTCCGTCGTGACGCCGTCAACGCGAGGGTAGGTGGCGGCCGAGCGTGTCGAGTTCGGTGAGCCGGGTGGCCAGCCGGCGCCGGTGCGCGGCGGCCGCCGCCGCGGCCTCGCGGGCCTCGGCGGGAGAGAGGCCGTCGAGGCGCAGCTCGGCCTCCAGCCGCTGCTGGGCGTGGGCCAGCCCGGCGTGACGCGCGGCCAGCATCCGCCGCCCCAGCCGCCCGGCCGCCCGTGGCGGCACGTCCTCCGGCAGCGCGGCGGCCAGCCACCACGGCACCGCGTGCTCGGCCAGCCAATGCCGCGCCCGGCTCGGGAATCCCGGGTCGGCGGCGGGCGGGACGCCCAGCGGCCAGGCGGCCGGCTGCGCGCGCCAGGCCCCCACCTACGCGCCCGCGGCGTCGTCGCGGCGGGGGCCGGCCAGCACGCCGGTCACCGGGACATCGCCGGGCACGAGGCCGCGGTACACCTGCCAGGCATCGCCGCCCAGCTGGCGGGCCAGCAGCTCCAGGAGCCTCACGGTCTGGTCGGCCTCGGGCGGCCCGACCGCGATGAGCTGCCGGTCGGGCGCGGCGCCGATCTGGAACGGCGGGGGCGCGCCGATGAGGAAGTTGAGGACGACGCCGAGCGCGGTGATCTCGCCGCGGAAGTCCTCGCCCTCGCCCTGGGGGCCGTGCACGACGGTCAGGTGCCGCCACCCGCGCGCGGTCTGCTCGGCCTCCAGGACCGGGTCACCGTTCATCAGCGCCTCGGCGTCGCTGATCACCGCGCGGGTGTAGTCGTCCTGAGGGGGCTCGGTGAGCAGGATGGTCGGCCCGTACTCGCGGACGACGTGCCCGCCGGTGCCGGCGCCGCAGTCCTCGAACCAGGGCACGAGGTCGCGGTAGATGCGGTTCAGGCCGCGCCCGGCCAGGTGCTCCTCGTACAGGCCGGCCGTCACCGGATCGGCGGGGGTGAGGTCGGCGAGCGGGAGCATCCGCAGCTCCCCGCCGATCTGCATCGGGGTGATGGTGCCCCAGGCGCGGCGGGCGGTGGCCAGCGCTTCCAGGAGCGCGTGCGGGCCCGAGGCGGCGCGCGCCCGGGTGTAGGCGTCGCCGTCCAGACGCGTCCACGCCGCGTCCAGTTCGACCGCCCAGGACAGGCCATCGGCCAGCCGGCCCGCCGCCACCATGACGTCGCCGCGCTGCAGCGCGGTCTCGGTCTCGGCTTCGGCCGCGCGCCAGGCCCGGTAAGCCACTAGGAAGCGGCCGTAGGCGCTGTTCCAGGTCGGGGCGGACTCCTCCCCGTGTCCGTCTCCCATAGCCCCCACTCCCCTCCAAAAGACCACATAAAGGACAAGCTGGGGCATCCTCTCACGTGTTGGGGGTCTGACCAGGGCCGATGCGTGTCCGGATGTGGCCACCCCGCCAACGCGCGCGGGCGGAGGCGTCACCGCGCTGGGGCACGATGAGGCCCCTGCACGAGGTGGAACTCCTCGGCGTGCCGCTGGATACGCCTCCGACCACCGCGGCGCCTGGACCTACCGCGGCCGCGTCGCGCCGCTGCACCCGCGCGGGGCGTGGATCCACGCCGAGCTGCTGGGCGGCCGCCCATGCCCGCCCCAGTGCCGGTGAAATCCGCGCCCCGGCCGCCGGCCGGACGACCGGGGGCACCGTAGCCTGAGGGGGCGGGAGAGGAGCCGCCCCATGCCGAACGAGGATCCAGCCACCACGGGCCAGCGCATAGCCCGGGCGCGCAAGCTGCGGGGGGTGACCCAGCTCGGGCTCGCCGCGCGCTGCCGCTACAGCCGCTCCCAGATCGCCAAGGTCGAAAGCGGCGCCCGGATCGCCACCCCCGGCTTCGTCGCGCAGGTCGCCGCGGCTCTGGGCGTGACGACCGCGGAGCTGTACGGCCAGCCTTATGCGGGCCAGGAGGCCGTGCACGCCCACGTCACGGCGATCCGCGAGGTGCTGGCCTACGTCGACGTGCCCCCCGAACTCGACGCCGCGCCCCGGCCGCTGGAGGAACTGGCCCGCGAGTCGGCCGTGGTGGCGCGCCACCTGCAACAGGCCCAGCACACCAAGGCCGGCGCCCTGCTGCCCGCGCTGCTGGAAGAGCTGGCCGTGCACGTGGCCGAGGCCGGCGAGCCCCGCGCGTGGCAGGTGCTGCACCGCGCCCAGGTGCTGACGCTGCGCCTGACCCGCAAGCTCGGCCATGCCGATCTCGCCGACTACATCGCCGAGCGGGCCCGCGTATCGGCCGCGGCCGCCGCCGACCCGCACCTGGAGGCGATGCTCACCCAGCGCCGCACGCTGATGATGATGGACCGCGCGCAGTGGCGTCCCGCGCTGGCCTCACTGGAGCACGCTCTGCGCCGCGTGGACGAGCACCGGCCCGACGCCGCCGAGGTGCTCGGCGCGATCCGGCTCCGCCAGGCCGTCATCGCCGCGCGCGCCGGGCGCGCCACCGACGCCTGGGACCACTTCGCCCAAGCCCAGGAGATCGACGTCCGCGCCGGTGAGCGCGCCGCCGCCGGGCAGCGCGTCCTGCGCGACGCCCACGGCACCACCTTCACCTCGGGCAACATCGGCGTGCACGGCGCCGCCGTCGCCGTCGAGCTCCGCGACTACGACGAGGTCGTCAAACGCGAGCCGGCGCCGCAGCTGCTGGCCGACCTCATCCCGGAGCGGCGCGCACACCACTCGATCGACATGGCACGGGCGCTGGTGGAGGCACGCCTGCCCGCCGACGCCCTGCGCCACATCACCACTGCCGAGAGCCTCGCCCCGGAGATGGTGCGCTACCACCCCACCGCCCGCACCGTCGTGGAACACCTGGTCGACATGCACAACGCGCTCCCCGCGCCGCTGCGCCGGCTCCAGCGGCGGATGCGCGTCATCTGAATGTTCCAAAAAGAGGGAACAAACCTCGGGCCGATCGGCGCGACGATCGACGTATGGCGATCACATGGACAGAAGACCCCTGCCCTGCACCGTCGCGCCGGGCCGCCCGTCTGGGGAGCGGCTTTGGGCCCTACATCGGGGACCAGGAGGCGCAGCCGGGCAGCGGGCGCGGGCCCCGCGGGCACCAGAAGGACGACGCGCGCGCCGAGGTGAGCGGCACGCGCCCGCTGCTGCCGCAGCGCAAGCGCGGACACCGCTACTGGCAGCCGGTACCGGCCGGCCGGGAATAGCCACCCTCCCGGACCGGGCGCCATGACGCCCGGTCCCGTGGCCGCGCCCCGCTCGTCCATCTGGCGGGGACGCGGCCGCCCCCGCCCGCGCCCCCTGGGGAGAGGGGTGCCCCGGTCCCGGCTGGCCGGGGACCCCCGGGGGGTGCGGGCACGCCGCTGCCGACCCGGCCGAGAGCGGGAGCCGGGCCGGCAGCGGCCATCATCGCAACGGAGGATCCCGGTGCCCTACCGCCTGCTGCCCGCCGCGGCGGCCGCCCGCATCGCCGAAACCCCGGCCGCCGACCTCGTCGCGGCGCACCACCGCTTTGAGCTGAGCGGGGTGTGCGCGCGCGGCCGGTGGTGGTGGAGACCGGAGGAGATCCTGGAGCTGCGCCACCCGCACGCGCTGCTCACCCGCGCTGAGACGGCCGCGGTGTGCGGGGTGCGGGGCGAGACCGTGCGCCGGTGGGCCCGGGCCGGGCTCATCGAAGCCGACCAGATCGGGCGGCAGCACCGCTATCCCGCGGGCGCGGTCGTGGACCTGCTGCGCGGCGCCCGCGCCGCCGCGGCGGCCTCACCTGCGGCCGGGCGGCGCGTGCGCGCCCGCACCGCCCCCGACGGCCGCCGGCTGCTGCGCCCCTCCTCCGCCGCCGCGCTGGCCCTCATCGACGCGCGCGGCCTGAACGCGCTGGTCCTGCTCGGCGACCTCGACGGCGCCCTGCTGGAGGGTCAGCCGTGGATCACCGCCGCATCCGCGCTGAGTGTGCGCCCGGCCGACGCGCCCATCAGCGTGTGCGTGGCCGCGGACCTGCTCGGCGTGCCGGAGGCCGCCGTGCACCAGATGATCCTGGACGGCCGGCTCACGCCCGGGATCTGCGCGGCGGGGCGCCGTCGGCTGCTACCCGGCCAGCTGCGCGCCGCGCTCGACCGCACGCCCGCGACCGGACGGACACCGGCCGCCTGACCCCCGGCCGACCCGGAGAACAGGGAGCCGCCAGGGGCGCGGACCCGTCCCCGGCGGCCCCACCGCTGAGCCGGGTCACCGCCGCGCCGGAGGTGCGGGCGCCGCGGTGAAGCCGCGCAGCAGCTCCAGAGCCGCGGCCGCGTCACCGAGTGCGCGGTGTCCGCCGCCCAGCGGCATCCAGCCGCTCACCCGCGTGTAGACGGACCGGTCCTCCATCAGGCACCGCCACGCCGTGCTGGTGGCCAGCCGTCCGGGGTCGATGCCGTAGCGGGCGCAGTCGGCGCGGATGCGGCCGCGGTCGAAGTCGGCGTTGTAGGCCAGGATCGTGCGGCCGCCGATGGCCGCGGCCACGCGCGGCCACACCCGGTCCCAGGCCGGTGCGCCATCCAGCATGGCCGTGGTGATGCCGTGCACCCGCTGGGCGCCCGGCTCCATCTCCACCTCTCCGGGGTGCACGAGGGTGTCCAGCAGCGCCTCGCCGGTGGCGGCGTCGATGATCGCGATCTCCACGATCGCGCCCTCCAGCCCCGTCGTCTCGGTATCCAGCACCACCGCCACGCCGGGTTCCACGGCCGCGCGGGCGTGGCGGATGACGTCGCCGACCTCGGTGGACAGGTCGATGTGGCCGGTGTGGGCGCCAGCGGGATGCTCGGCCAGAGCCTGCTTGACCTCCTCCAGAGTCGGGCCGCCATCGGCGCGCTGCTCCCAGTCGATCTCCCAGAGCTGGCGGCCGGACCAGTAGCGCGGCCACACCTCCACGCCGAAGCGCTCGCCGATCTCGGCGGCGAAGGCGCGCACGAGCGCCGCGCGCGAGGGCGGCAGACCCGCGACGATCTCGCGCAGCGGGGACGGCGCGCCCGGCCGCACCGCGCGCAGCGCCTCCCAGTCGATGCCCAGGCTCGCGTCCTCCCGCAGCTCGGCGAGGTCGCCGGTGCGATACAGCGGGATCTCGACCTCGCTGCGCCGCCCGACCGGCTTGACGAGGTGGTCGGCCGGGGCGATGAGCCCACCGGCCACCAGGTAGTCGAGGTCCTTGCGCCGGATCTCCAGGTGCGCGGCGGCCTGGTCCGGGCCGAGAAGCCGGTCGGCCTCCACCCGCGCGCACAGCTCCTCGTCCTGGGCCAGGGCCTCGATGTCGGCGCCGCCCCACCGGCGCCCGGCGCTGACCAGGCCACGTTCGGCGGCGACGGCCATCAGCTCGCGGTAGTGCCATCCGAGCCGGTCCAGGGCCTGCTCGGTGGTCATGCTGGTCTCCAGCCACGCCTGACGGGCCTGGACCACCTCGGCGACGATCTCGCCCGGGATCGCGGCCGCCTGCTCCACCGCGTAGAGCGGGTGGCCCTTGTACTCGTCGACGGGGGCGAGCAGGCCGCGCTCGGCCAGCGTCTCCACATCGCCGGCCGTCACCTCCAGGCCGGTGCGCTGCGCGATCGCCTCGGCGGTGCGGGTGGCGCCCACCGGAAGCGCCGCCCGCACCGCCTCCAGCTGCTCGCGGATCTGCTCGGCGCGGGCCTTGGCCTCAGCCACGACCTGCGGCGACCACTTCTTGCCGTCGACGTCGGCGGCCGGCACCAGTCCGGACGCCACGGCGAAGTCCCAGGGCAGCCCGGTCTCGCGGGCGGCCTGGATCGGCCCGAACGGTTTGGGGGCTTTGGCGCCCATACGATTCTCCTGTCGCGGAATGACTGTTCTGTGGCGGTTCGGTGGGCGCCAGGTCCTGGCAGAGCGGGCACCCACCGTCGGAAACGGGGTGCCGCCCGGGCTGTGCGGCCCGGGCGGCACCCCTCACGCTCACGCGCCGATCGGGCCGATCGGGATGACGACGCACGTGGCGTTGTCGTCAACGCGGTGTTCGGGATCCCGCGCCGCGTCAGCGGCGCGCGCGTCCTCCACCAGGGCCCGGGCGACCGCCTCCGCGCCATACTTCTCACAGGTCAGGACGGTCCCCCACATGTCCTCGTGCGTCAGCGCATCGTGCACGCCATCGCACGTGAGGATGATCGCGTCACAGTCCCCGGGCAGCATCACCCATCCGGCGCGATCCTGCGACGGGCGCGGATCGGTCTCCGGGGTCTCCGGCGCGGTGTGACAGCCGATGGAGGTCGTGATCACGTGGTCGTACTCGGCGGGGTCGCCGAGCTGCTCGCCGGCGGCCGTCCCGTCGGCCAGCCGGGCACGGATCGCGGCGCCCTCGGTGTGGTCGGCGGTGTGCAGGGTGAGCGTGTGATCGGCGCGGCGCCAGGTGTAGACGCGCACGTCTCCGGTCCAGGCGGCCTGGCGCTGCTCCACCGCGACGACGGCGCCGACGCAGTCAGGGCCGTCGTCGTCCTCGCCTTCGGCGGCGCGCACGACCTCAGCCGCGGCCGCCAGCCCGGCCAGCGCCCCCCGCGCGGCCGCGGCCTCGGCGGCGCGCCGCGCGGCGCGCTGGGTCACCTCCTCCACGGCCGGGTGGCCGCCGAAGCCGTCCATCAGCGCCGCGCCACGATGGCCGTAGGTCATGAGGGCGCCCACGCGGCGGTCCAGGCCCGCAACGGCGACGGCCGCTGCGTCCTGCTGGCGGGGCCGGGGCCCCTGGTCACTCCACACGCCCGGCCTGGGATGCCGCACCGGGTGCAGCACGCGGTCCATCGGGTCGATGAGGCTCATCTTCTCTTCCTCTCTTCGGCTACCAACGCTGCACACCGATGCGGAACCGTTGTCCCCCGACGCGTACCAGGGCGGTCGCCTCCGCGCCGACCCCGTCCAGCTCGACCGGGTCGTCGGGGTCGAGCACGCCCTCCCGGGTCAGCAGCTCCGCGATCTGCATCACCAGCTGGTCGGTGGGCTCGGTGGGGGAGTGAGCGGCACTGTAGGTCCAGGTCACGGATCTTCCTCTCGGTGTGGGTCCAGCATCACCGCGGGGTGTGACGCTCTATCTATGCCTCGTCCTCCGTCGGGCGCGGTAGGACCAGCTCGGGCACTCGGGCGGGGTCGGCGCCGACTCGCAGCACCAGCCGCGCCCTGGAGCTGGCCGTGGACCATGTCCTCGGCCACCTCCAGGGCGACCACGTCCTCGGGGGTCGAGGAGGATTACTACAGGATTTGGCGGTAGGGCCGTGACCCGGACTGCTCACCGGGAGTGCGCTGGCGGTGAGGTTTCCCGGACACACGGCAAGCTGCCTGGCAGCATGGGTCGCACCGAGCCTTGAGGAGCATCCTGTGAAGCGCCCGAAGATCCGCTTGACCTGCTGCCTGTGCGGCCGAACGCTGCCTCAGCGGGCGGACGTCTACGTCCTGGACGCGGAGTGGCAGCGCCGCCACCCCGACATGGTCGGCATCCTGGCCTGCCGCTGCGCCATCACGCAGCGCTGGTTCTGGCGGTGCGACGGCGGAGGCCCGCGCTACGTCGCCGGGCATCTTCCGGCCGCCTCCGACGGCCCGCGGTGCATCGACTCCTGGAGCCACATCAGCGTCTGGGGAACTCCCGTGTACGCCGTGACCTCCTACCCCTTCGCCGCGCTACAGCAGGGGGCCGAGGAGTACCTGCGTCACACCGCGCACCGGCGCGGGGTCAACGCCGAGGTGGCACGCGAACTCCAGGAGGCACTGGCGGAGTGGGATGCGCGGGGCTCTCTCATAAACGGTCGTTTGTGAGAGTTCTGCGAGAGCCCTGCGGGGCGCCCTGTTCTCGCAGGCGGGTGTTCGCAAAAGCCCTCTCGAAACCCTCACGTTGTGCGAGGGTGTTCTGAGAGGCTTGCGGTATGGATCTGACACCCGAGCAGGTGTCAGTTTCCGTAGTCGATTGCACGGATGACCGGAGTCCTCTGCACACGCGTCGCCCTACGCGCCGTCCTGGAGGTAGCGGTGCAGGGAGGTCTTGGGGATGCCGGTCTTGGTGCTGATCTCCCCGAGGCTGGCGCCCTGGCCTTTGAGCAGGCGCGCGTAGTCGACCTTGTCGGCGGGGTGGGCCATGGGGCGCCCGATGCGGCGGCCGGCGGTTTCGGCCACGGCGCGGGCGTGGGCGGCACGCTCGGCGGTGAAGGTGCGTTCCATCTCGGCGAACAGGGCCAGCAGCAGGAAGGCGATGCGGCCCATGCCCTCATCGGCGGTGTTGATCGGCAGCGGGTCGGCCAGCGAGCGCACGCCGATGTTCTTCTCGTTGAGGTCGTGGACGAGGTTGAGGACCTCGCGCAGGTTGCGGCCGAGCCGGTCGAGGGTGTGCACAACGATGCGGTCGCCGGGGCGGGCGTAGGCGAGCAGGGCGGCCAGCCCCTCGCGCTCGACGGTGGCACCGCTCTTCTTGTCCACGTAGATGCGCTCGTCGGCAATGCCCTCCGCGGACAGGGCGTCGAGCTGGCGCTCCAGGTGCTGCTTGGTGGTGGAGACCCGGGCGTAACCGAGAGCGAGGCCGGTCGAGGGGTGATGGTCGGTTCCCATGGCCGCAACCGTACCGGAAGTCGGCGCCGTACGAGCCTTGCGGAACGCTATTTGTGGAACGAATTCCGGAACGACCGGCGGGGTGATCCGCCCAGGATCGGGATCCCCACCGGGACTCCCGGCGCCCTGTTCCACTTCCAAGGATGTGGAACAGCTCAGGTGAGGTCGTCGTGGCCGAGTTCGCGGGCGCTGGGCAGGAACTCGGCGGGGACACCGGCGCCGAAGAGGTAGGCGCGTTCTTCCTCGAACCGGTTGAGGGTGCGGCAGCCGAGGGTGAGGAAATGGAGGAGCCGGCGGGCGGTGCCGCGGTCGCGGCGTGCCAGGTTCAGTACGGCTTCCATCTGGGCGATGGTGTCCTACCAGACGGTGCGGTGGGGAGAGGGGCGGTCGCCGTCGTAGACGTGGCGGTGCGGCGGTGGCCGCAGGGCGGAGGCGAGTCGGCCGCGGGCGGCGATCTTGCCCTCGGCGGCCAGGTGCAGCGCGGTGCCGGCGGCGCGCAGCATCTCGTCCTGCACCTCCGGCTTCAGTTGCTCGTAGGGCTGCCAGATGTTCAGTCCGGCGCGTTCCTCACGGCCGGTCGCCTCCCAGATCCGTTCCAGCACGGCCCGGCCGTGGGCGTTGCGGGCAGACGTCGCGAGGCTGACTTCGTCCAGCAGGCCACGCAGCAGCCGGAACCACACCCCGGCGTGCACGCTGCGGCCCGGGAGGGCGACCCGGCCGGTGGTGAGCCCTTCGTGGGTGTAGCGGTCCACGGTGGCCAGTGGCTCCTCCAGCGGCACCGGGCCGGGCCCCGGCCGCCCCAGGGTGATCGAGATCGCGACCTTGGAGGCGTCCTCCAGTCGGCAGTCGTGCTCGGCGCAGCCGGTCATCAGCGGCAGCCGCCACACCAGGGCACGGCCGCACGCCGGATCTTTGGCGCAGAGAGGGCAGGCCCGGCTCCGCGGCCAGCGCGCGAGCCATGGCCCCGCCCAGCGCTGCCCCCGCGCATCAACGCGATTGTCGCCGGCCTCGCCGGGGGCCAGGAGCACCGAGTTGTCCCGGACGTAGGTGTCGAACACCGGCTGCATCCCCTGCACCGGCAGGGGAAGCATGTCGAACAGCCACGGCTGCCATCCGGCCAGCGTCATCGACCGCAGCCGGGCCACGTCCACGCCGGTGCGCCCGGCCAGCGCGACGAGCATCGCTTGGGGCGGGTCGTAGTCGAGGTCGGCCGGGACCCACAGGTCGGCCAGGCCCAGGTTGCGGGTCAGCAGGTCTTGCACCGGCAGCTCGTACAGGCCGGCGAGCCGCTCCAGCCATGAGGACAGCGACTCCAGCGGGCCGGGACGCGGGTGCAGCGGCCATCGCCGGACCGTGCTCATCCCAGTTCGCGCTCGAACATCCGGCGCCGCTCACCGGGCCCGGCGTAGGACGCCAGCAGCAGGGTGCGCTGGTTGATGGCCTCCTCGCCGGAGTCGATCGCGGCCACCGCGGCGTCGGTGAGCAGGTGGGCCAGCTCTCCGATCGTGCCCTCGCTGCGGGTGAGCAGGTAGCCGGCCATCTCGGCGGAGGCGATCGGCGAGGGCCTGCGCAGCGGGAACGAGGCGGCGAAGCTGGCCAGCAGCGAGCAGGCGTCGGCGTCGGCCTCCCACGGCGGCAGGGGGAAGGGGACGAACCGGTTCTCTAGCTGGGCATCGGCGCGGATCGCCAGGTAGGCGTCGCGGGTACCGACGCCCACCAGCGGGATGCGCAGCTCGTTACCCAGGTAGCGCAGCAGGTTCAGGAACTCCCGGCGGGTGCCGTTGCGCCCGCTGAGCACGTTGTGCAGCTCGTCGATGACCAGTACCCGCACGCCGGCCGCGCGCAGCAGCCGCAGCACCAGGTGCTCCAGCTCGGCCACCCGGTACCGCGAGCGCAGCGGCGCGCCGAGCGTGGCCAGCAGCGCGGTGTAGAACCGGCCCACCGACGGCTCTGAGGGCATCTGCACCACCAGCACCGGGGTTTCCTCGCGATCCGGGTGCGCCACCGCGGGGTGACAGCGGCGGAACTTCTCCACGATCATCGACTTGCCGTTGTTGGTCGGCCCGATCAGCAGCAGGTTGGGCATCCGCTGCTTGGCCGGCCAGCTCAGCAGCGTCTCCAGCCGCTCCAGGGCCGCAGCCGCGCGGGGGTAGCCGATCCAGCGATCGGAGCGTACGTAGGCGAGCCGCTGGTCATCCGGGAGCCGCGCGATCTCTCGGGCGGCCGGATGCAGGTGCGCCAACTCCCCCGGGCCGGCGGCGTTCACCACTGCTCGATCTCCTCGAACGGCCGGGCCACGACCGTCTCGCCCTGGTCCCCGGGCGGTGCTGGCGCCGCGGGCGGCCGCACCTGAATCTCAGGGCGGCGCTGGCGGTCACGCCGGGCCTTGCGGGTGGTGGCCGTGGCGGTGTCGGTGATCTCGCGCATCCGCGCCACCATGGCGAACAGCGCGTTCTCATCGACCTCGGCACGGCCCAGCTCGCGCATCCGCGCCACGGCGGCCTTGTGCTCCCATGCGCTGATCGGCGGCCGCGACAGCGTCCGGTAGGGAACCTCGACGTAGGCGGCACCGCCGGGGTCCAGGGCCCAGATCCGGCTGATGTCGCGGGGGTCGCGGCGCAGCACGAACCGGCCCAGGTGCTCTCGGCGGGCGATCCAGGGCTTCAGCGCGTCGCTGTAGTACTGGACGTGGCCGATCACGAACCCCGACCGCGACAAGGTCCGGCGGATCACCGGCAGGAAGTCCACCAGGAACGCCGTCTGGCTGGTGACCGTCACCGGCCAACCTGAGGAAGCGGCCGTCTCCTCCCAGGCCCCGGCCGGGGTGCGGCCGAGTCCCTCATGCACCTGGCCGTGGTAGGACGCCACAGCCAGCACCAGCCACCGCTGCAACTCGGCCATGGTCAGCACCGCCTGGCCGTCGCTGTCGTAGGCGCCGCGCTCGGCGGTGTTGGAGAAGGTGGTGCCCGGCAGTTCGTGCACCTCCCGCATCATCGTGCCGATCACCCGCTCCACGATCCCGCCGAAGTGCGGCTGTCCCGGTGGCCGGTAGCCCAGCCCGATGCCGTGCTGGTCGCATCCGCGGCGCAGGGCCTCGCTCTTGAACTCCGCGGCGTTGTCCACGTACAGCGCCAACGGCTTGCCGCTCATCGGCCACGCCGCGTCCACCCCGAGCTGCTCCAGCCAGGCCCGCTTGCCGGTGACCGTGTGCGCCAGGCACAGCCCCACCGAGGTCGCTGAAGGCGCCTCCAGCGTCACCACCAGGCCCACCACGCAGCGGCTGGCCACGTCGATCGCCACCGTCACATACGGTCGGCCGATCGGGAGCCGGTGGCGCTCATCGACCACGATCACGTCCACCGGGGTGTGGTCGATCTGGACCTGCTCCAGCAGCCCGGTGACCGCGGGCGCAACGCCGCCGGCCGGGTGCAGCGGGCGGGCGGCCCAGCTTCCCTGCCGCGCGGTGGTGACCGTGACCGGGTCAAGGCGGGCGATCCGGCGCGCTACCGTTCCCCTGGAGGGGGCCCGCAGGCCCCGGGCCCGGCACTGCCGCGTGATCTCACGGTGCACCGCAGCCACCGAGCGGCGCTGGCGCGTCAGGTACCGGCTGCGCAGCACCTGGCGGACGATGGCCTCGACCTGTTCTGGTAGTCGGCCGCTCCCGCGGCCGCCGCTGGAGTGGCCCGGCAGCAGGTCCGAGACCAGGCCCGCACCCCCGCGCCACCGCTTGATCAGCAGATACACATGCCGCGGGGACATGCCCAGCTCGGCGGCGGCGTGCTCCGCGGCCGAGCGGCCCACCATGTCCTGTCCGGCGAGCGGCCCGATCACCTCGGCCCGCCGCACGGCGGTCTCCCATTCGCGGGGCGACGCGGTCAGCACGCCGCACTCGGTCACCGGCTCTTCCGACATCCGCGACTCCTGCCGCTGTGCGCACGACTGCGGTCAAATCGACGGTAGTGCGCACGACTTCGGATGTCCGGGAAACCCGAAGTTCTCCGCACTCGACAGGGAATCCCCAGGTCACTGCTGAACACGACTTCGAACATTCACACCGCACCCCGGTGACCTGCGCGAAGAGCGCTTAGCGCACGATCCTGCTCCGATGTTCCTCAGACCCCGGGCCCCACACCGCTGTGAACAGCCAAGATGGGGTATGCAGAAACTTCCCAGCGTCGGTGAGCGCTACGACCCTGCTCGCTCCCGGTACCCCGAAACAGCGTCATGGCGGCTCTCGGTACAGCACGGGGCCGAGCTCATGGTGTCGGTGCCCGCCCCGGACCAGCGGATGATCGACGCGGTGCACGGCCGCGCCGGCGCGGCCCGCTTCGCGTTGATCACCCAGCCCGACGTCCTCGTGCTCGCCACACGCTTCGGAGAGCAAACCGGCTGGATAGAGGGCGCGTGGCAGGCCATCCGCCAGGATCCGGGCTACCCGCCGGGGCTGAGCGGGGGCGACGGCCACCTGGTGGTGCGCATCCACCTCGTGGATGCGCTGACCGGGCTGGTCGCCGCGCAGTCGCTGGTCACCTGGCCGCCGGCGTTCGCCGCCGCGGTGCGGACCGCCATCGGCGAACAACTCGCCGGGACCCAAGACGACACCGCGGCCTCGCACCAGCTCGACGCCCTCCGCCGGCGCTACCCCACCGTCGCCAAACTCGTCCGCGAGACGGCAACGACCACCTGCACCGGCGGCGCCGCGACCTGACCGCGCCCCGCCTGCCAGGTGGCCAGGGCTTCAGCGGACCACGGTACCTGCCGCACGGCAACGGCCGACTGTGCCCACTGCACAACCCGGCCGGCCGCTGCGGCGGACATGCAGCGCGCCGGAGACGCTCGACCTCTACGCCACGATCACCGACGGTCTGGCGACGAGCACCAAGACGACGTCGACCAGTGGACCGTTCGCCAGGGTCCGGTGGGTGGGTGGTTGGGGTTAGGGCGGTGCCTCCGGCGGGGGCCTCGGCAGCCGGGATGGCCGGGGATGGTCTGGGGGGTGGCGGGTGGTCTGTGGCGGGCGTGGGGGCTGTGCCATCCCGCCGCTGTC
>NZ_JBHTBH010000019.1:0-56299 GCF_042664915.1 Marinactinospora rubrisoli | reverse complement strand
GCCCTCGAACTGCGCAACCGGCTGACGGCGGCCACCGGCCTGCGGCTGCCCGCCACCCTCGTCTTCGACCACCCCACCCCGGACGCGCTCGCCGCCGAACTGCACGCCGAACTGCTGCCCGGGGAACCCGGTCCCGAGCCCGGCGGGCCGGACGGCGGCGCCGTGGAGGAGGCGGAACTGCGCGCGCTGCTGGCCACCATCCCCCTCGCCCGGCTCCGCGACGCCGGCCTGCTGGACACCCTCACCGGACTCGCCCGCGCCGGCACCACCGCCCCGGCCCCCGCGCCCGCCGACGGGGCGGACGACGGGCGGGCCATCGACGAACTGGACGTCGACGAACTCGTGGGCCGCGCGCTCGGCGGAGCCGGAGCATGACACGGGAGGAATCCATGACCACGCCCGCGGACCGGGTGGTCGAGGCCCTGCGCGCCTCGCTGAAGGAGAACGAGCGGCTCCGCCACGAGAACCACCGGCTCGGCGAACGCGCCCGGGAACCGATCGCCATCACCGCGATGAGCTGCCGCTACCCGGGCGGCGTCGGCACACCCGAGGAGCTGTGGGAGCTGGTGGCGGCCGGGCGGGACGCGATCGGGGAGTTTCCCGCCGACCGCGGCTGGGACCTCGACCGGCTCTTCGACGCCGACCCCGACCACCCCGGCACCAGCTACGCCCGCGAGGGCGGCTTCCTGCACGACGCCCCGGACTTCGACGCCGACTTCTTCGGCATCTCCCCGCGCGAGGCCATCGCCATGGACCCGCAGCAGCGACTGCTGCTGGAAGCCGTCTGGGAGGCGGTCGAGCGGACCGGCACCGACCCGCTGGCGCTGCGCGGCAGCCGCACCGGAGTGTTCACCGGCAGCCACGGCCAGGACTACGGTGCCCTGCAGGCCAAACTGGCGCGCGGGGTCGACGGCTACCTCGCCACCGGCTCCGGCGGCGCCGTTCTCTCGGGGCGCGTCGCCTACACACTCGGCCTGGCGGGGCCGGCGGTGACGGTGGACACCGCGTGCTCGTCGTCGCTGGTGGCGCTGCACCTGGCCTGCCAGGCGCTCCGCGACGACGACTGCGACCGGGCCCTCGTCGCCGGAGTGTCGGTCATGTCGACACCGGACGGCTGGATCGCGTTCAGCCGGCAGCGCGGCCTGGCCGCCGACGGCCGGTGCAAGGCGTTCGCCGCCGCCGCCGACGGCACCGGCTTCGCCGAGGGGGTGGGGGTCCTCGTGCTGGAACGGCTCTCCGCCGCCCGGCGGGCCGGCCGCCCGGTGCTGGCCCTCGTCCGCGGGTCGGCGATCAACCAGGACGGCGCCAGCAACGGCCTCACCGCGCCCAGCGGCCCCGCCCAGGAGCGCGTCATCCGCCAGGCGCTGGCCGCGGCCCGGCTGACCCCCGCCGACGTGGACGCCGTCGAGGCGCACGGCACCGGCACCACCCTGGGCGATCCCATCGAGGCACACGCCGTGCTCGCCGCCTACGGCCGGGACCGCCCCGCCGGCCGGCCGCTCCTGCTGGGCTCGCTCAAATCCAACATCGGGCACGCCCAGGCCGCCGCGGGGGTCGGCGGCGTCATCAAGATGGTCCAGGCCATGCGGCACGGCGAACTGCCCCGCACGCTGCACGTCGACGCGCCCTCACCGCACGTCGACTGGTCGGCCGGTGCCGTCGAACTGCTCACCGAGCACCGGCCGTGGCCCGAGACCGGCCGGCCGCGCCGCGCCGGCGTCTCCTCCTTCGGCATCAGCGGCACCAACGCGCACGCCATCCTGGAACAGGCCCCCGCCGAACCCGGCGCCACCACCGTCACCACCGCCGCCGAACGGCCGGCGTACCCGCTCGCCTGCCCCGTCTCGGCGAAGACGCCCGCGGCGCTGCGCGCGCACGCCGGCCGGCTGGCCGCGCACCTGCGCGACCGCCCCGGCCTCGACCCCGCCGACGTCGCGCACACCCTGGCCACCGCCCGCTCGGCCTTCCGGGAACGCGCCGTCGTCATCGCGGCGGACCGCGCCGGGCTGCTCGCCGGACTCGACGCCGTCGCCACCGGCGAGCCCGCCCCGGGCGTGCTCACCGGGACCGCCGAGGGCACCCGGCGGCCCGCGCTGCTCTTCTCCGGGCAGGGCGCACAGCGCGCCGGGATGGGCCGCGCCGCGGCAGCGGCCTTTCCCGAGTTCGCCGCCGTGCTCGCCCGCACCTGCGAACCGCTCGACGCGCACCTGGCCGGCGGCCCACCCGGAACGGCCGCGCACCGGCCGCTCGCCGCCGTCCTGGCCGCCGAGCCGGGATCCCCCGACGCCGGCCTGCTGGACCGCACCGTCTACACCCAGGCGGGCCTGTTCGCGCTGGAAACGGCACTGTTCCGCCTGGTGGAGTCCTGGGGCGTGCGGCCGGCCCTGGTGCTGGGCCACTCCATCGGCGGACTGGCGGCCGCGCACGTGGCGGGGGTGTTCTCCCTGGAGGACGCGTGTGCGCTGGTGGCGGCGCGCGGGCGGCTGATGCAGGCGCTGCCCGAGGGCGGGGCGATGCTGTCGGTACGCGCGGCGGAGGAGGAGATCGCGCCGCTGCTGGCCGCGCACGCGGACGACCTCTCCGTCGCCGCGGTCAACGGCCCGCAGGCCACCGTGCTGTCCGGGACGGCCGCCGCGGTGGAGCGGATCGCCGGGGTGCTCGCCGAGCGCGGCGTCCGGACCCGGCGGCTGCGGGTCAGCCACGCGTTCCACTCGCCGCTGATGGAACCCATGCTGGCGGAGTTCCGCGCCGTGGCCGAACGGGTAGGCTACGCCGAGCCGCGCATCCCCGTGGTCTCCGACCTCACCGGCGAAATCGCCGACCCCGCCGAGATCACCACCGCCGACTACTGGGTCCGGCACATCCGCTGTCCCGTCCGGTACTCCGACGCCGTCCGGAGCGCGCACGCCCTCGGCGCGCGCACGTTCCTCGAACTCGGCCCGGACGGCGTGCTCAGCGCCATGGGCCGCGACTGCCTGCCCGCCACCGCCACCGGCGCCGCCCCACTGTTCGTCCCCGCGCTGCGCCGCACCCGGCCCGAGGACCACACCCTGATCGAGGCCATGGCCGCGCTGCACACCCGCGGCGCCGCCTCCCTCGCCCCGCTGATCCCCGGCGGCGGCACCCGCCCCGTCCAGCTGCCCACCTACCCCTTCCAGCGCCAGCGGTACTGGCCGGCCGGCCCGGCCACCGCCGCGGACACCCCCGCGCCCGACGCCGCCGACACCGCACCGGAGACCGCCACCAAGGACGTCCCGCTCGCCCGGCGCCTCGCGGCACTGCCCGCCGGCGAGCGCGACGCCGCCCTGCTGCGCCTCGTCCGCGCGCACGCCGCCGCCGTCCTCGGGCACACCCACCGCGACGCGGTGCCGGCCGACCGGCCCTTCCAGGAACTCGGCTTCGACTCCCTCACCGCGGTGGAGTTCCGCAACCGGCTGGACACCGCGACCGGCCTGCGGCTGCCCGCCACCCTCGTCTTCGACCACCCCACACCGGCCGCACTGGCCGAGACGCTGCGCGCCGAACTCCTCGGCGGCACCGCTCCCGCCGAGGCACCGGCCACCGGCCCCGGCGACCCCGCCGAGCCGATCGCCATCGTCGGAATGGGCTGCCGGCTCCCGGGTGGCGTCGGCGGCCCCGACGACCTGTGGCGGCTGCTGGCCGCGGGCGGCGACGCCATCACGGACTTCCCCACCGACCGCGGCTGGGACCTCGACGCCCTCTACCACCCCGACCCCGACCACCCCGGCACCAGCTACACCCGCTCCGGCGGATTCGTGGCCGGCGCCGCCGACTTCGACCCCGCCTTCTTCGGCATCTCCCCGCGCGAGGCGCTCGCCATGGACCCCCAGCAGCGGCTCATGCTGGAGGTCTCCTGGGAGGCCCTGGAACGCGCCGGCATCCCACCGGCCTCGCTGCGCGGCAGCCGGACCGGCGTCTACGCCGGCGTCGTCTCCGCCGACTACGCGACCCGGCTGCGCGCCGTCCCCGAGGGGCTGGAGGGTTACCTCGGCAACGGCAGCGCCATCAGCGTGCTCTCCGGCCGGGTCGCCTACACCCTCGGGCTGGAGGGGCCCGCGCTCACCGTCGACACCGCGTGCTCGTCGTCGCTGGTGGCGCTGCACCTGGCCTGCCAGGCACTGCGCAACGGCGAGTGCGACATGGCGCTGACCGGCGGTGTCACCATCATGTCCACCCCCGACGCGTTCATCCAGTTCAGCCGGCAGCGCGGCCTGGCCGCTGACGGCCGGTGCAAGGCGTTCGCCGCCGCCGCCGACGGCACCGGCTGGGGCGAGGGGGTCGGCGTGCTCGTCGTGGAACGGCTCTCCACCGCCCTCGCCAACGGCCACCCCGTCCTCGCGGTCGTCCGCGGCACCGCCGTCAACCAGGACGGCGCCAGCAACGGTCTCACCGCCCCGAACGGGCCGTCGCAGCAGCGTGTCATCCGCCAGGCGCTGGCCGCGGCCCGGCTGACCCCCGCCGACGTGGACGCCGTCGAGGCGCACGGCACCGGCACCCGGCTCGGCGACCCCATCGAGGCGCAGGCGCTGATCGCCGCCTACGGGCAGGACCGGCCCGCCGGCCGGCCGCTCCTGCTCGGCTCGCTCAAGTCCAACATCGGCCACACCCTCGGCGCCGCCGGGGTCGCGGGCGTCATCAAGACCGTGCTGGCCATGCGGCACGGCGAACTGCCGCGCACCCTGCACGTCGACGCGCCCTCACCGCACGTCGACTGGTCCGCGGGCGCCGTCGAACTGCTCACCGAGCACCGGCCGTGGCCCGAGACCGGCCGGCCGCACCGGGCCGCCGTGTCCTCCTTCGGGGTGAGCGGCACCAACGCCCACGTCATCCTGGAACAGCCGCCCGACCCCACCGACACGGCCGGACCCGCACCGAGCGCTCCGGCGACCGTGCTCCCATGGATCCTGTCCGCCCGGACCGAGACCGCGCTGCGCCGCCAGGCCGCCCGGCTCCTCGACCACGTCACCGGCGGCCCCGGCCTCGACCCCGCCGACGTCGGCGCCACCCTCGCCTCCGGCCGGGAGGTGTTCCGGCACGGGGCCGTCGTGGTGGCCGCCGACCGCGCCGCGTTCGCCGAGGGGCTGCGCGCGCTCGCGGCGGGCGAGCCCGCCGCCGGGGTCGCCGAGCACCGTGCCGGACCCGAGCCGGGCAAGACCGCGTTCCTGTTCTCCGGGCAGGGCGCGCAGCGCCCGCGCATGGGCGCCGGACTGCGGGACCACCACCCCGTGTTCGCCGAGGTGTTCGATGACGTGGCCGCCCGCCTGGACGCCGAACTCGCCGGACACGTCGACGTCCCGCTCCGCGACGTGCTCGCCGCCGCACCCGGCACCACGGCGGCCGGCCTGCTCGACCGCACCGTCTACACCCAGACCGCGCTGTTCGCCTTCGAGACCGCGCTGGCCCGGCTGCTCGCCGACTGGGGCGTGCGGCCGGCGCTGGTGCTGGGCCACTCCATCGGCGCGCTGGCCGCGGCGCACGTGGCGGGGGTGTTCTCCCTGGAGGACGCGTGTGCGCTGGTGGCGGCGCGCGCCCGGCTGATGCAGGCGCTGCCCGAGGGCGGGGCGATGCTGTCGGTACGGGCCGCGGAGGAGGAGATCGCGCCGCTGCTGGCCGCGCACGCGGACGACCTCTCCGTCGCCGCCGTCAACGGCCCCCGCTCCACCGTCCTCTCCGGCCGGGAACCCGCCGTGGCCGAACTCGCCGCCCACCTGACCGACCGGGGCGTCCGCACCCGCCGGCTGCGGGTCAGCCACGCGTTCCACTCGCCGCTGATGGAACCGATGCTGGCCGAGTTCCGCACGGTCGCCAAGCAGGTGCACTACAGCGAGCCGCGCATCCCGGTCGTCTCCGACCTCACCGGCGAGGCCGCCGACCCCGCCGAGATCACCACCGCCGACTACTGGGTCCGGCACGTCCGCAGTCCCGTCCGGTTCGCCGACGCCGTGCGCCGGCTGCACACCGCCGGAGCCGGCACCTTCGTCGAGATCGGGCCCGCCGCCGTGCTCACCCCCATGGCGCGCGACTGCCTGCCCGACGACGCCGACCCGGCCGCCTTCCTGCCCGCCCAGCGCGCCGACCGCGCCGAGCCGCACGCCCTGGTCACCGCCGTCGCCACCCTGCACCTGCGCGGCGTCCGCCCCGACTGGTCCCGGCTGTTCGGCGCGCGCCGCCCCCGCCCGGCCGAGCTGCCCACCTACGCCTTCGACCACCGTCGGTACTGGCTGGAGGACGCCGCGCCCACCAGCACCCGGCACCCGGCCACCGCCCCCACGCCGGAGCCGCCCGCACCGGCCCACCCCATGACCGGCCCCTGGCTCGCCGACCTTCCCGCCGGCCAGCGCCGCACCGCCGTCCTGGACCTCGTGCGCGCGCACGCCGCCGCCGTCCTCGGCTACCCCGAACCCGAGGCGGTCGAGGACCGCCGGCCCTTCCTGGAGATCGGCCTGGACTCGCTCAGCGCCGTGGAACTGCGCGACCGCCTCGCCGCCGCCACCGGCCTGCGGCTCGGCGCGAGCCTGCTCTTCGACCACGCCACACCGGCCGACCTCGCCGACCACGTGACCGCGCGGCTCGCCGAGGAACCCACCGGCACCGCCGCCGGGACCGGCACCGCACCGCTCGGCCCGCTCGCCACCCTCTACCTCCAGGCCTGCGAACGCGGCCGCATCGCCGAGGCCACCCACCTCCTGGAGGCCGCCTCCCGCATCCGCCCCGCGTTCCACCGCACCCGGCTGCCCGACCCGCCCGATCCCGTCCGGCTCGCCCGTGGCGGCACCGGGCCCGCCCTGGTCTGCCTGCCCTCCTTCAGCCCCGTCGCCGGCCCCCAGGAGTACGCCCGCTTCGCCGCCCACTTCCGCGGCGACCGCGACGTGCTCGCCCTGCGCGAACCCGGCTTCGCCGACGGCGAGCCGCTGCCCGCCGACCTCGACGCGCTGGCCCGCCTGCAGGCCGAAGCCGTCCGCCGCCACCTGGGCACGGCACCGTTCGTCCTCGTCGGCCGATCCGCCAGCGGCTGGCTCGCGCACGCGGTCACCGGCGAACTGGCGGAGACGGGGCCCGCGCCCGCCGCCCTCGTCCTGCTCGACAGCTCCTCCCCGGAGCACATGGAACGCACCGGCCTGGGCGACGCGATGGGCGGCGCCATGGTGGACCGCGAAAGCGACGCCGACCTGCTCAGCGACGTCAAGCTGTCGGCGATGGGCTGCTACTCGCGCATCTTCGCCGGCTGGCGGCCCCGCCCGGTCACCACCCCCACGCTCCTGGTGCGGGCCGGCGAACCGTTCGCCGGGATCGACCCCGACGGGGAGTGGCGCTCCTTCTGGGAACCACCGCACACCGCCGTCGACGTCCCGGGCGACCATTTCTCCATCCTGGAGGACCATTCCGCGACCACCGCGCAGGCCGTCGCCGCCTGGCTCACCACCGGCACGGACACCGACCACCCCACACCCAGCCCTCCCGGGCCGGCCGACAACATGCGGAGCACACCATGAAAGTCCTGATCATCGGAGCCGGGGTCGGCGGCCTGGCCAGCGCGATCACGCTCGCCCGGGCCGGACACGAGGTCGAGGTGTACGAACGCGCCGACGCGCCGCGGCTCAGCGGCAACGGCGTCCTGCTGTTCCCCAACGGCACCGCGCTGCTGCGCGAACTCGGCGTCGATCTCGACGGCCTGGGCGCCCGGATGGACGCGATCAACGGCCTCGCCCACGACGGCCGGCCCGCCATGACCGTCCGGCTCGCCGAGATCGCCGCCGTCCACGGCTCGCCCATCCTGGTCAGCACCCGCGGCCGCGTCCTCGCCCGCCTCGCCGCACTGGTCCCCGAGGGCACCGTCCGGTACGGGCGGCGGTGCGTCGCCGTCACCGAGCGCGCCGGCCCCTGCGAGCCCGTCACCGTCACCTTCGCCGACGGCGGCCAGGCGCGGGGCGACGCGGTGATCGGCGCGGACGGCCACCGCTCCGCCGTGCGCGCCCACCTGTTCGGCCCCGACCCCGCCGCCCCCACCGGCGACGCCACCTGGCACGGCATCACCCCGGTGCCCGGCGAGTTCGCCAACGGGCACCGCGTGTTCAGCGTCTTCGGCACCGAGGGCATCTGCGTCATGCACCCGGTCGGCGACGGCCTCGTCTACTGGGCCTTCGAGGTGCCCTGGACCGACGGCCAGGCCGCGCCCCCGCCCGCCGGGGGCGGCACCGCCGGCCCCGGCGCCCCCGCGTCGCCGGTGGCCGCGCTGCGCGCCAGGTTCGGCCACTGGACCGCCCCGGTGCTGCCCCAGCTGCTGGAGTCCATCACCGACGCCGACGTCGGCGTCTTCCCGCACATCCTGCACCGCATCCCGCGCACGTGGGGGACCGGCCCCGTCACCCTCGCCGGGGACGCGGCGCACGCCGTGCCGCCCCGCCTCGGCATGGGGCTGAACCAGGCCCTGGAGGACGCCTGGGTGCTCGGCCACGCCCTCACCGGGACCGGAACCCCCGCCGAGCGGCTGCGCCGCTACGAGCAGGCCCGGCTGCCCCGCATCCGCCGGATGCGGCGCCTCGCCCGGATGATGGGCCGGCGCACGGTCCCCGCGCCGCCGTGGCTGCTGCGGCTCCTCGGCGACCGGCTGCCCGCCACCCGGCTCAACCTCGCGCAGGTCGGCTCGCTCAGCAACTACCTCAACCGCGACCTGCCCGCGCCGCCACGACCCGGCGGCGTTCCGGCCTGACCCGGCGAGCCGTCCCACGGCGGCCCGCGACCACCCCGGACCGCGATCGCGGGGGCGGCACACCGGCCGCCGCCCCCGCTCCGGCGCGGCCATCGCCCGGCCCCGCGCCGCCCCCATGGGCCCCGGCCGGCCGGCGCCCGAGACCGTTCCCCTCCGCCCCACCGGCGGAGCACCCACCGAGGAGCCCCGATGATGCACGCCGCAGTGCTGCACGCCTTCGGCGAGCCGCCCCGCTGCACCCGCTTCCCGCCGCCGACCCCGGAACCGGGCGAGGCGCTGGTGCGGGTTCGCGCCGCCGCCCTCACCCCGCTGGCGAAGTGGGTCACCACCGACCGCGACTACGCGGGTGCCCGCCGGACGCCGTTCGTCTGCGGGACGGAGGGGATCGGCGTCCTTCAGGACGGCAGCCGGGTCGCGTTCGGCGTGCTGCGCGCACCGTACGGGTCCATGGCCGAGTACGCCGTCGCCCCCCGGGAGTTCTGCTTCCCGGTGCCCGACGGCCTCGGCGACACCGCCGCCGCCGGACTCGTCCACCCGGCGCTGTCCGCCTGGATCGCCATCACCCGCGGCGCCCGGCTCGCGGCGGGGGAGACGGTCCTCGTCCTGGGCGCGACCGGTGTCACCGGCACCTGCGCCGTGCGCATCGCCAAGACCCTGGGCGCCGGCCGGGTGGTCGCCGCCGGCCGCGACCCCGTGGCCCTCACCGCCCTGCGGGAGGCCGGCGCCGACTCCACCGTCCAGCTCGACCGGCCCGAGGCCGAGCTCGCCGCCGCCTTCGCCCGCGAGGCCGGCGATACCGGCTACGACGTCGTCCTGGACTACCTCTGGGGCCGCCCGGCCCAGATCCTGCTCGACGCGCTGCCGCGCTCCTTCATCGCCCGCTCCGGCATCCGCTACCTCCAGCTCGGCAGCAGCGCCGGTGCCGGCATCACGCTGCGGGCCGGCGCGCTGCGCCGCACCGGCCTTTCCATCAGCCCCGCGCCGGTGCCGCCCGCCGACGACATGCGGGAGCTGTACGCCACGGTCATGGCGCACGCCGCCCGGGGCCACATCAGCGTCGACCACGAGACGGTGCCGTTGCGCGACATCGAGGCCGCGTGGACCCGGCAGGTGCGCGGCCGCCGGCTCGTCGTGCTGCCCTGAGCCCGGCCGTCCACCCCGCCACGCCCCGCCACCGCCGGTCCGCTCCCCGGGCCTCCGGCCACCCAACCACCAGAAAGGCGGCAGCAATGGACATCCCCCCGCACCGGACGGTCGCCCGCGCGCTCGCCCCCGGCGGGCCGGACACGATCGAGGTCGGCTCCGAGGACCTGCCGCCCCCGGGCGCCGGCGAGGTTCTCGTCGAGGTCGCGGCCGTCGGCCTCAACCACGCCGACACGCTCATCCGGTCCGGCGGCTACGTCGTCACCCGGCCGTTCCCGCACCCGGTGGGCCTGGAGTGTGCCGGCACCGTCGTGGCCACCGGCCCGGGCACCACCCTCACCGCCGGAACCCGGGTCTGCGGCGCCGGCATCACCGGCGCCTGCGCCAGCCACGTCATCGTCCCCGCCGACCGCCTCGCCGTCGTACCGCCCGGGCTCGGACTCGAACAGGCCGCCGGCCTGGCGCACGCCGGCGCCGCCGCCGGGGCGCTCGCCCGGGTGTGGCCGCTGGAGAACCGCACCGCCGTGGTGTGGGGAGCGGCCGGAGCGGTGGGCCGGCTCCTCGTCGCGATCCTCGCCGAACGCGGCGCCGACGTCGTCGGGGTGGCCACCGGCGCGCGCGGAACGGCCGTGCGGGCCCTGGGCGCCGCCCGCGTCGTGGACCGCGCCGCAGAAGACGTGGCGGCCGCGGTGCGCGCCCACACCGGCGGGCGCGGCGCCGACGCCGTGTTCGACCCGATCGGCGCCGCCACCTTCACCACCAGCCTCGGCCTGCTGGCCCCGCGCGGCTGCCTCATCACCTACGGCGAGCTGTCCGGACCCGTGCCCGACGCCGGCCTCCACCGCCTCTACACCGCCGGCGGGGTCTTCCTCACCAAGTTCAACGCCGCCGCCTACGTGTCCGGCTACGCCGACGTCGTCGGCCTGGTCACCGCCGCGCTGCACCTCGCCGCCCGCCGCCCCGAGGCCGTGAGCGAGGTCGCCGCCCGCTTCCCGCTGCGCCGGACCGCCGACGGTTTCCGCACCCTGGAGGCCGGCGTCTCCGGCAAGGTCCTCGTGCTGCCCGGCCGCGGGTGATGCCGCCCGTCACCCCGGTTCGCACCTAGCCGGAACCCCCGGGGACGCGGCGGTGCCCCTGGGCCTGGCCGCACGCCGCCGCGCGTCCGGGGGCCGCCGACAGTGGCGGACGCGCACGGTGCGGTTCGCGGCGGTCGGGGGAGCGGGACCGGCCGGGACCCGGTTCGTTGTGAACTAACCCGGCCACGCGGGTGCGGACGCCGCTCGCCCGGGGTTGCGGCGGGCAGGTCGGCACGCGGTCCGGCGAGGCTACGCGGACGGCCGGGCCGGCGGCCGTAGGATGCTCGGGGATCTCATCGGCACCGTGCGGGCTCGGTCCCGCCGAAGGGCGTGACACGCGAGTGCGCCGGTACCGCCGCGCGCCGATCCCGGACACGCCCGGCCGGCGGCGCCGCACGGCGCCGGGCGCCCGAGGGCAGCGAGCACCGGAAGCGGGCACATCTCATGAACGTCGCGGTCATCGGGGGAACCGGGCTGATCGGGTCGCGGGTCGTGGCGAACCTGAACGCGGCCGGGCACCAGGCCGTGCCGCACTCGCTGTCCACGGGCGTGGACGTCGTCACCGGCCGTGGGGTGGAGGCGGCCGTGGCCGGCGCCGACGTCGTCGTCAACCTGACGAACTCCCCGACCTTCGACGCCGCCTCGCTCGGCTTCTTCCGGACCTCCATGCGCAACCTGCTCACCGCGAGCGAGCGGGCCGGGGCCGGGCACTTCGTCATCCTCTCGATCGTCGGCGCGGACCGGGTTCCCGGCCTGGACTACTACCGGGCGAAGGTGCTGCAGGAGGACATCCTCAAGGCCGGGCCGGTCCCGTACTCCATCGTCCGGGCCACGCAGTTCATGGAGTTCATGGACGCGATCCTGGCCATGACCACCGAGGGCGACACCGTCCGCCTGCCCCGCACGCCGATCCAGCCGATCGCCGCCGCGGACGTCTCCCGCATCGTCGCCGAAGTCGCCGCCGGCCGCCCGCTGAACGGCACCCTCGACATCGCGGGGCCCGACGTGTACCCCCTCGATGAACTCGGCCGGCTCACCCTGGCCGCCAGGGGCGACCGGCGCTCCGTGGTCACCGACGACACCGCCGGCATGTTCGCCGCCGTCCACGGCGACGCCATCATCGCCCCGGACGGCGCCCGCATCGCCCCCACCCGCTACCCGGACCGGCTCTCCTGAGCCGTGTGCCCAGACGCGGTCAGAACACCGCGCCGGCATCGGCGTCCTCGCCGGCCGGCAGGATCTGCCGCAGCACCCCCCGCGGCAGCCCCCGGCCGCGGCGCTCGCGCGGGTAGCCGATCGAGACCTCCTCGAACCGCACCCCGTCGTACCAGGTGGTGCGGGGAATGTGCAGATGGCCGTACACCACGGCCGCGGCACGGTAGCGCAGGTGCCAGTCGGCGGTCAGCTCCGTGCCGCACCACTGCGCGAACTCCGGGTAGCGCAGCACCCGGGTCGGCTCGCGCACCAGCGGGAAGTGGTTCACCAGCACGGTCGGCAGCTCCGGATCGCACTCCTCCAGCCGCGCCCGAGTCCACTCCACCCGGGCCCGGCACCAGGCGTCCCGGCTCGGATAGGGGTCGGGGCGCAGCAGGAACTCGTCCGAGCACACCACCCCGGCCTCGTGCGCCCGCGCCAGCGACTCCTCCTTGGTCGACGTGCCCGCCACCCGGAAGGTGTAGTCGTACAGCAGGAACAGCGGCGCCACCGTCACCGGCCCGCCCGCGCCGGTGAAGACGGGGTAGGGGTCCTCCGGGGTGAGCACCCCGATCCGCCGGCACATGTCGACCAGGTACCGGTACCGCTCCTCGCCCGCCAGCCGCACCGGATCCTCTCGCGGGGTCCACAGCTCGTGGTTGCCCGGCACCCAGACCACCACCGCGAACCGGTCCCGCAACCGCCGCAGCGCCCACTCCACGTCGGCCGCCCGCTCCGCCACGTCACCCGCCACGATCAGCCAGTCCGCCGCCGACCGCGGCTCGATCTCCGCCGCGATCCGCCGGTTCTCCGGAAACGCCACGTGCAGGTCGCTGACCGCCATCAGCCGCGCGGACCCGCCGCCCGCGCCGCTCACCACGCCGCCCCCACCGTGTACCGCACCGACACCGCACATCACCGGCCCTCAGTTCGTTCGCACGCTCCCCGGACACCGGCGGGCCCGCCGCCGGCCCGATCATCGCAGACGCCGCCCGCCGCGCGCCCGCCGGGTGGCGGAGCCGCGGCGGCCCGGCCACGCCCGCGCGGCCGGGCAGGCGGCGGTAGCGGTCCGTCCGCGCGGGATAGGGGTGGGTAAGGGGTGGGAGGTAGGGGGCCGCCGCCGGTAGCTTGCGTGATGGCCGACCCGAGCGGCAGCCCCCGACCCGGCGACCGTGCCGGCGTCCCGGCACCGGCCGGCCCGGACTCCCCGCCGCGTCGCGCGCACCCCCGTCCGACCACCGACCTTCCAGGGGCAACCGTGACGGTGCTGACCTCCTCCCCACCGAGTGACACCGACGGCGCCGACCCCCGGTCGCCCGGCGTCCGCCTCGCCCGGCTGCTGGACGCCGGCTCGATCCGGCCGCTCGCCGGCGCCGACACCGACGAGGTGCGCGCCGTGCGCGGCCGTATCCGGGGCGCCGACGTCCTCGCCTACTGCACCGACGCCACCCGGATGGGCGGCGCCCTCGGCGCGGCCGGCGCCGACCGGATCATCCAGGCGATCGACACCGCCGCGGCCGAGGAACGCGCGGTCCTCGGCATCTGGCACTCCGGCGGCGCCCGCCTCGCCGACGGCGTGCAGTCCATGGACGGCGTCGGCCGGATGTTCGCCGCGATGACCCGCGCCTCCGGCCGCGTCCCGCAGATATCCGTGGTCGTCGGCCCGGCCGCCGGAGCCGCCGCCTACGGCCCCGCCCTGACCGACGTCGTGATCATGGCCGACACCGGCCGCCTCTTCGTGACCGGCCCGGACGTCGTCCGCAGCGTCACCGGCGAGACCATCGACATGGCCGGGCTCGGCGGCACCGACGCGCACGGCCGCCGGTCCGGCGTCGCGCACGTCACCACCGCCACCGAGGCCGACGCCTACGCGCGGGCCCGCGCCATCACCGCCCTGCTGGCCCGCCAGGGCCGCATGGACGCCGACGCCGTCGGCGACGTGCCCGACCCGCGCGGCCTGCTGCCCGCCCAGCCGCGCCGCGCCTACGACGTGCGGCCCCTCGTACGGGCCCTGCTCGACGCGGCGCAGGACGGCGGCTTCGAGGAACTGCAGGCCCGCTGGGCCCCCAACGTCGTCACCGGGCTGGGCCGGCTCGGCGGGCGCACCGTCGGCGTCATCGCCAACAACCCGCTGCGCAAAGGCGGCTGCCTGGACTCGCTGTCCGCGGAGAAGGCCGCCCGGTTCGTCCGCATGTGCGATGCCTTCGGGGTGCCGCTGCTCGTGCTCGTCGACGTGCCCGGCTACCTCCCCGGCGTCGACCAGGAGTGGGGCGGCGTCGTCCGCCGCGGCGCCAAACTCCTGCACGCCTTCGCCGAGGCCGTCGTGCCCCGCGTCACCCTGGTCACCCGCAAGTCCTATGGCGGCGCCTACATCGCCATGAACTCCCGGTCCCTGGGCGCCACGGCCGTCCTGGCCTGGCCCGGCGCCGAAGTCGCCGTCATGGGGGCCGAGGCGGCGGTCGGCGTGCTGCACCGCAAGACGCTGGCCGCCGCCCCCGAGGACGAGCGCCCGGCCCTGCGCGCCCGGCTCGTCGCCGAGCACACCGCCGCCGCCGGGGGAGTGGACCGCGCCCGCGCCATCGGCGTCGTCGACGCCGTCATCGACCCCGCCCGCACCCGCACCCGCATCGCACAGGCGCTCGCCGCCGCACCCGCCCGCCGCGGCGCACACGGCAACATCCCCCTCTGAGCCCGCCCCACCACACCCGGCCCGCCCACGACCAGAACAGGACCCCGACCGTGCCCGCAGAAGACGCCGACCGGTGGCTGCGCCGCTTCCACCCCGGCCCCCCACACGGCGCCCGCCTGGTGTGCCTGCCGCACGCCGGAGGATCCGCCGGCTTCTACTTCCCGCTCTCCGCCGCGCTCGCCGCCGACTGCGAGGTCGTCGCGGTCCAGTACCCGGGCCGGCAGGACCGGCGCGCCGAACCGTGCGTCACCGACCTCGGCGAACTCGCCGACCGGATCGCCGCCGTGCTCGGCACGCTCGACGGCCGCCCGCTCGTCCTCTTCGGCCACAGCATGGGCGCGCTCCTCGGGTACGAGGCCGCCCGGCGGCTCACCGCCGCGGGCGGCCCCGCACCGGCCGCGCTCCTGGCCTCCGGCCGCCGCGCCCCCGCCACCCACCGCGACGAACGGGTGCACCTCATGGACGACGACGGCCTGCTGCGGGAACTGCGCCTCCTCGACGGCACCGCCCACCAGGTCCTCGCCGACGAGGAACTCCTCCGCATGGTGCTCCCCGCCATCCGTGCCGACTACACCGCGGCCGAGACCTACCGGCACCGTCCCGGCCCCGAACTCGACTGCGCCGTCACCGTGCTCGTCGGCCGCGACGACCCCCGCGTCACCCGCGCCGAAGCCGAGGCGTGGCGCGGCCACACCAGCGGGCCGTTCGAGCTGCACACCTTCCCCGGCGGCCACTTCTACCTCACCGCGCACCAGCGGGCCGTCACCGACCTGGTCCGCGCCGCGGTGCGCTCGGTCCCGTCCCCCGGGCGGTGACCACGCGCGGGCCCCGACAGAGAGGCGAACAGACATGACAGCCGAGATCCTCAGCGCCGTCCTCGCCGACGAACGCGACCCCGCCGCCTACGCCGCACTGCCGCTGCCCGAGAGCTACCGGGCCGTGACCGTGCACGCCGACGAGACCGACATGTTCGCCGGCACCCCCAGCGAGGAGAAGGACCCCCGCGCCTCCCTGCACCTGGACGAGGTGCCCGTGCCCGACCTCGGCCCCGGCGAGGTGATCGTGGCGGTCATGGCCAGCGCGGTCAACTACAACACCGTCTGGTCGTCCATCTTCGAACCCGTCCCCACCTTCGAGTTCCTGCGCCGCTACGGCCGCACCTCCGAGCTCGGCCGCCGCCACGACCGGCCCTACCACGTGCTCGGGTCCGACCTCGCCGGGGTCGTCCTGCGCGTCGGCCCCGGCGTGCACGCCTGGTGCCCGGGAGACCGGGTGGTCGCCCACTGCCTGTCCGTCGACCTGGAGCACCCCGACGGCCACGACGACGCAATGCTCGACCCCGCGCAGCGGATCTGGGGCTTCGAGACCAACTTCGGGGGACTCGCCGAGATCGCCCTGGTGCGCGGCAACCAGCTCATGCCCATGCCGGCCCACCTCACCTGGGAGGAGGCCGCCTGCTCCGGCCTGGTCAACTCCACCGCCTACCGCCAGCTCGTCTCCCGCAACGGCGCCGCCATGAAGCAGGGCGACACCGTCCTCATCTGGGGCGCCACCGGCGGGCTCGGCTCCTACGCCACCCAGTACGCGCTGCGCGGCGGCGCCGTGCCGGTCTGCGTCGTCTCCTCCCCGGAGAAGGCCGCCCTCGCCCGCCGGATGGGCGCCGAGCTCGTCATCGACCGCACTGCCGAGGACTACCGGTTCTGGCGGGACGAGCACACCCCCGACCCCAAGGAGTGGCGGCGCCTGGGCCAGCGCATCCGCGAACTCACCGGCGGGGACGACCCCGACATCGTCTTCGAGCACCCGGGCCGCGACACCTTCGGCGCGAGCGTCTACGTGTGCCGGCGCGGCGGCACCGTCATCACCTGCGCCTCCACCAGCGGCTACACGCACAGCTACGACAACCGCTACCTGTGGATGCACCTCAAGCGCATCGTCGGCACCCACTTCGCCAATTACCGGGAGGCATGGCAGGCCAACCGGCTGCTCGCCCGCGGTCACCTCCACCCGACGCTGTCCGTCACCTACCCGCTGGCGGAGACACCGACCGCCGTGCTGGACGTGCGCCGCAACCGGCACCAGGGCAAGGTCGGCGTGCGCTGCCTCGCCCCGGCCGACGGCCTGGGCGTGCGCGACCCGGAGCTGCGCGACCGGCACCTGGCCGGCATCACCGCGTTCCGCGCCGCGCCCCGGCCGGCCGCCGTCTGAACGCGCGACCGGCCGGGGCCGCGGGTCACGGCAGCCGGATGCCGCTGCCGACCCCCAGCGGCAGGTCGAACACGTAGAACGCGCCGAGCAGCACCGTCCAGACCACCAGGAACGGCACCACGAAGATCGACAGCCGCGAGATCAGCGTGCCCAGCCGGGCGTCCGGCTCGTACTCCCGCAGCATGGCGAGCACCAGCAGCAGGTACGGGTTCATCGGCGTGATGATGCCGGTCGCCGAGTCGCCGATCCGGAACGCCGCCTGGCTCAGCGCCGGGTCCAGCCCGAGCAGCATGAACGCCGGGACGAACACCGGGCCCATCAGCGACCACAACGCCGACCCCGAGGTGATGAACAGGTTGAGCAGGCAGGCCAGCAGGATGAACAGCACGATCGCCCCGAACCCGGTCAGCCCGACCGACTCCAGCAGCGCGGCGGCCTTCACCGCGAGCACCACCCCGACGTTGGACCACTCGAACAGCGCGATCACCTGGGCGGCCACGAACACCAGCACCACGTAGCCCGACATCCCCTTGACCGCCTCGCCGGCCATCGTGATCGCGTCGCCGCTGGACCGCACCGTCCCGGCCACGACCCCGTACGCCAGGCCGGTGAGCACGAACGCGCCGAAGAACATCGGCACGATCCCCGACAGCCCGGGCGAGGGGACCAGGGCGCCGTCCTCCCCGCGCAACGGGCTGCCCGGCCACAGCCACACCGTCAGCACCAGCGCCACGTAGCCGGCCAGCACCGCGCCGGCCACCAGCAGCGCGCGCCGCTGCCGCGCCGAGACCACCGGCTCGCCGGCGCCGTCCGTGGCCGTGCCGCCGCTCCACGTCCCCAGCCGCGGCTCCAGCACCCGGGCGATCAGGAACCCGCCGAGCAGGCCCAGGACCACGCTGCTGGCCGCGGTGAAGAAGTAGTTGGACAGCAGGTTGACGTGCACCCCGGCGGCCTCGGGCAGCACCGTCATCGCCTGCTGGGTGATGCCCACGTACAGCGCGTCCAGCGACCCGACCGTGAACCCCGCCGCGTACCCCGCGCCGGTGCACGCGAACCCGCCGAGCAGTCCCGCCACCGGGTGCCGCCCGGCGCTGCGGAACAGCATCGCGGCCAGCGGCGGGATCACGACCATGGCGACGTCGCTCATCATGTGCGCCTGGCAGGCCACGAACGCGACCGCGTACGGCAGCACCGCGCGGGGCGCCCGCGCCAGCGTCGCCCGCACCGCGGTCTCCAGCAGGCCGGTCTTCTCGGCCAGCCCGACCGCCATGATGAGGACGAGCACCGTGGCGAACGGCGGGAACCCGGCGAAGTTGCCGACCAGGTTCTCCAGCAGCCAGGCCAGGCCGTCACCGCTCAGCAGGCCCTGCACCGCGCGGGTCTCGTCGGTGCCGGGGACGGTCACGCTGACACCGGTCAGCTCCAGGACCGTGGACACCACGGCCAGCAGGACGAACAACAGCGCGAACAGCAGCACCGGGTGCGGGAGGCGGTTGCCGGCCCACTCGATGCCGCCCAGCACGCGATCCAGCAGCGCGGACCGCTTCGCGGTCGCGTCGATGTCGGCGTTCATGGCTTCCTCGTGAAAAGGGAGGGGAGATGGGGAGAACGGGCGGCGGCCGGGCCGGCGCCGCCCGCGAATGGGGGAGGGGGAGCGGACGTCAGGCGGCGGTGCGGGCCGGAGCGGGCAGCAGGTCCTTGCGGACGACGCCCTGCTGGACGACACAGACCACGTTGCCGGGGTCGCCGAGCACGGTGATGTCGCGCAGCGGGTCGCCGTCGCACACCACCACATCGGCGAGCTTGCCGGCCTCCAGGGTGCCCAGCCGGCCGGACACCCCCAGCAGCTCGCTGGCCGTGCGCGTCCCGGCGATGATGGCGCCCATCGGCGTCATCCCCAGGTCCACCAGATAGCTCAGCTCCATCAGGTTCACCCCGTGCGGGCCGACGGCCGCGTCGGTGCCCAGCGCCACCGGCAGCCCCCGCTCGATCACCCGCGCGATGTTGGTCTTGGTGATCCCCGACCAGCGGATCTTCTTCTGGTAGTGGTAGTCGGGCATCGTCTCCTTGTTGATGCCGGCGTAGACCGTGGACAGGGTCGGCACCACGAACGCACCGGTCTCACCGGCCAGGTCGCAGGCCGCGTCGTCCATGCCGTAGCCGTGCTCGATGCTGGTGACGCCGGCCCGCAGCGCGGTCATGATGCCCGCCGTGCCCTGGGCGTGCGCCGCGACCGCCCGCCCGCCGTGCCGGCGCCCCTCGTCGATGACGGCGCGGATCTCCGCCTCCGTCAGCTCCTCGTCGTCCGGCTGGTCGTAGGGGCTGCCCATGCCGCCGGTGGCGCACACCTTGATCAGGTCGGCGCCGGCGCGGATGACCCGCCGCGTCGCCAGCCGCACCTCGTCCTCGGTGTCGGCGATCTCGCTCATGCCGCCGCTGAGGTCGTGACCGTCCGGCAGCCGCACGTCGCTGTGCCCGCCGGTGTGGCCGATGATGCGCACGGCGGTCTGCAGCCGCGGCCCCTCGACCAGCCCCTGCTCCACCGCGGTGCGGAACCCGGCGGGCAGGCCGCCCAGGTCGCGGGCGCTGGTGATGCCGGCGTCCAGCGTCTCCCGCAGCCGCCGCACGGTCCCCAGCATCTGCAGCACCGGGTCCTCCTCGGCGCGCCGGCCGGGGCTGCGGCCGTGCTGGAAGCCCAGGTGCACGTGGCAGTCGAAGAAGCCGGGCAGCACCGTGCGCCCGCCGGCGTCGATGACACGCTCACCGGCGGGGGCCGGGGCGCCGGCCGCCGGGCCGGCGTAGCCGATGACACCGTCATCGCCGGCCACGAGGACCGCGTCGTCGATCGGCGCGGCGCCGGTTCCGTCGATCAGGCGGGCCCGTTCGATCCGCAGGGCGCTGGAGGCGTGGATGGTGGTGTTCAAGCCGTGGCCTTCCCAGGTACGGGGACAGAGGACACCGGACGATCCGGCTGGACACCCGACTGTCGAATCGGAGTGTCACGACTGCGTTAACCTGCAGTTTTTTCCTTGAAGCGAGCGGGACGACGCAGGAATATGCCATCCATGGGAACGCAGGAAACCGCCGCCGTCCTGGAGGACATCGACGAGCTCGACCGCGGGATCGTGAACGCGCTGCAGATCCATCCCCGCGCGCCGTGGACCCTGGTGGGCGAGGTGCTGGGCGTGGATCCGGTGACCGTGTCACGGCGGTGGCGGCGGCTGGCGGACCGCGGCCTGGCCTGGGTGACGGCGCACTCGCGCCCGGCCGAGGGAAGCAACGTCGTCATCGCCACGGTGGAGATCGAGACCGTGGCGGGCGCCAGCGATGACGTCGCGCGGCAGCTGGCCGCCCACCGGGCCGCCGTCAACGTCAAGCGCACGGCGGGCGGCCGTGACATCGTGGTCACGGTGCAGGCCGCCGGGCTGGACGAGCTGGCCCGCTACCTCGCCCGCGAGGTGTCGCCCATCACGGGGGTGAAGTCCACCCGCACGCACGTGGCCACGATGATGCCCGTCGAAGGCAGCCGCTGGCGGCTGCGCAGCCTGGACGCCGAGCAGCGGCGCCGGATGGAGCGCGCGGTTCCGGCGCCGGTGGGGCCGATGGCGCCGTGGCACGAGGTCGACGGCCGGCTGATGGAGCTGCTGGGCATCGACGGCCGCATGCCGCTGAACGACCTGGCCGCCCGGGCGGGAACGAGTGTGGCCACCGTCCGGCGCCGGCTGCGGGCGCTCGTGGGATCCCGCGTGGTGCTGCGCTGCGACATCGCGCGCCCGCTGTCGGGATGGCCGGTGTCGGCGATCTACCTCGCCTCGGCGCCCGCGGAACACCTCAACGAGGTGAGCCGGGTGCTCGCGGGGGTGCCGGAGGTGCGTTCCTGCATGGTGGCGGCGGGGCCGCACAACCTCATCATCGACGTGTGGCTGCGCGGGGTGACCGAGGTGCACGCGCTGGAGGCGTATCTGTCCGGGCGCCTCGCGCGGCTGACCATCGAGGACCGCGCGGTCGTGCTGGCCACCGTGAAGCACATGGGGCGGCTGCTGGACGAGGCGGGGCGCTGTGTGGGGGTCGTGCCCATGGCCCAGTGGGCGGAGCCGGGACCGGCGGCGCGGGGGAGCGCGCGATGAACGGCACCGGCGAGCGGGGAGCGTGGCCACGCCGCCGCGCACGCAACGGGGCAGCGGAGAGCGGCGGGAAGAGGGAGGGGAAGGCGGGGGACTGTCCCCGGCGGGGCAAGGCCGGGGCACGAGGGGAAGGCGCCGGTCCCGCCCGCCATCAGCGGGGTGCCGGCGGTCGAGTCCGCTCGGTCAGCGGTTGGCGCCCTGCAGGCTGCCCGTGGTCTGCCCGTCGGGGGAGGAGATCAGGCAGAGGATCTCACGGTCGCCGCCGGCCCAGGACTGCTCGGTGGGCACGTACCACGAGTACAGCAGCACGGACTCCATGTACGGGAGGCCGACGAAGTTGGTGAACTCCGCGTCGCACTCGGTCTCGGCCTCGGCGTTGACGGCCTCGTCACCGGGGAAGGCGCCGTCGTCCATCATGACGCTGGCGTAGACCTCGGAGTCGTGCGGCTGGTCACAGGAGATGACCGGCACCTCCTGCACCTCGCCGGTCATGGCGGCGTCGTTGAGGCAGTCGCCGACGGCGATGTCGAAGACATCGGCGTCCTCGGCCCCCGCGGCGGGGGCCTCGCTGCCGGTGTCGGCGCCGGTGCCGGCGTCCGTGCCGGTGGAGGCGCCGTTGTCGGCGGGCTGCTGGGCCGGGGCGCCCAGGCCGGGCAGGGCGCCACAGGCGGAGAGCGTGACGGCGGCACCGAGGGCGACACTACCAAGGGTGAAGGCGCGCAGGTAGGCGCCGAACGGCTGGGACATTACTGATAGCTCCAAAGCGATTCAGGGGGCTAAGGTGCGGGTAAACATAACAGACCCTTCAGACGGTTGACGGACTGTTCCCGACCTGGACGACATTTCCGCTGGTAGGCGACTTGTCGGATTCGGGAGTCCGTTCGGGTGAACCGATCCCGCCCGCCGCCGTCCGGGGCGCGTGAACAGCCGAAGGTCACGGAGCGTGAGTGCTGGCTGCACCCGGCGCCGTGAACCGCGTCCGAACCCTCTGACGGAGTGTGCCGCCGAACGGTTCCCGTCATCGAAACGTGGGGCGAACACCCGTCGGACATCTCTCTCGGCCCCCGGCGCCATTGCTCCGCCCCGGTTCCGGCGCCGCGCCGCCCGGCTGAGCCGGCCCGGCTTCCTCGCGCGCCGATCCGGTCGCGGCTCTCGCGATGGCGGGAGCGGCCGGAGGTCTGCGACCCCTTCCGCCGGCGTTATGCCGACTCCCTGCGTCGAACCGTCGAAGACGTACCGGCGCACGCAACGGAAGGCGTCGACCGGCCCTTACGTCCGACGACGCCATCCGGGGACCGCTCGCTCGACGTCCCCGCCGCTGCCGCCGCGGTGCTCCACCGGCGACTCCTCCGTGACGAACCGATCACGGACGGCGGCACGGGTGCGATCGTCGACAGGATCCGGACGCCACTGATCCAGGGCCGGCCGTTCGGCCGATCGATGCGCGGTGCGCCGACGTGGGTCTGCCGGGAGCCCCCTCAGTCCCTGACGTCACCCGATGGTGACGCCACGGCCTTCGGCCCCGGCGAGCGAGCCCCCGCCGGCCACGCCGCCCCCGGGGCCGACCTGTCCGCCCCTCGGCTTATTTCGCTCCGCAGCCGCTCGGATGCTTTTCCCGCTCCGCAGCCGCTCAGGCTGGCCCCCACACCGTCCCCCGTGCGGGAGGCGGCATCGACTGGCCGCGTGTGCTAATTTTTGGCCATGCGGTCAAAGAATCAGCCGAGCGGTCAGAACGGGGACGGCGAGCGGTCGTTCATCGAACAGGCCCGCCGCACCCAGATCATCGCCGCGGCGATCGCCACCATCGCCGAACACGGCTACCCCGCCGCCTCGCTGGCCCGCATCGCCCAACACGCCGGAATCAGCAAGGGAGTGATCTCCTACCACTTCGCCGGCAAGGACGAGCTCGTCCGCGAGGTCGTCACCCGCGTCTACACCGACGTCACCGAGCACATGGTGCCCCGCATCCTCGCCCAGCCCACCGTCACCGAAGCCGTGCGCGCCCACGTCCTGGGCGCCGCCGAGTACATGCGCGAGCACCGCGACCAGGTCATCGCCCTCGGTGAGATCTTCGGCCACCACCGCGGCCCGGACGGCAAGGCCGCGTACGGCATCGCCACCAGCGGAGAGCTCTACCAGGCTCTGGAGGACCTCTACCGCTCCGGCCAGCAGAACGGCGAGTTCCGCGCATTCGACGCCCGCGTCATGGCCGTCACCCACCAAGCCGCCGTGGACGCCATGTTCGGCTACTGGGCCGTCCACCCCGACCACGACCTCATGGGCCACGCCGAGCAGCTCGCCGACCTCCTCGTCAACGCGGTCCGTGCCCCCGGCCCCCGCTGACCCCCTCCGAACAGAAGGAACCGACCACCATGGCCCACTCCACCCGGCCCCCCGAGACCGCGGCGCGCACCGCCCCGCGCCGCCCCCGGCTGCACTTCGTCGACAACATCCGCGTGGCGCTGACCGTCCTCGTCGTCCTGCACCACGTCGCCGTCACCTACGGCACCTTCGGCCTGTGGTTCTACAGCGAACCGGCCACCGACCCGTCCGCGGCCGCGCTGGACTTATTCGTCGTGGCCAACCAGGCCTACTTCATGGGGCTCTTCTTCCTCATCTCCGGCTTCTTCGTCCCCGGATCCCTCGACCGCAAAGGCCCCCGCCCCTTCCTGCGCGACCGGCTCGTGCGCCTGGGCGTACCCCTGCTGGGCTTCCTGCTGTTCCTCCGCCCGCTGCTCACCACCGGCACCTACGAGGACCTGCGCGCCGCGGGACACGACATGCCGTACTGGTTCTTCTACCTCGTCAGCTGGGACCCCGGGCCGCTGTGGTTCGTCGAGGTACTGCTCGCCCTGACCATCGGATACGTCCTGCTCCGCCGGGTCCGCGCCGGACGCACCGCCGCCCCGGCCGAGCCCGCCGGCCCGCCCGCGCCCCGCCCGGGCCCCGGGCCGCTGGCCGTCATCGGCTTCGTCGTCGCCCTGACCCTCATCACCTACCTGTGGCGAAGCGTCAACCCCGCCGTCTACTGGCCCGTGGTCGGCCTGCCCAGCCCCGGCTTCCTGCCGCAGTACATCGCCCTGTTCGCGGTCGGCGTCCTCGCCGCCCGGCGCGGCTGGACCGGGCGGGTCCCGGCCGCCGCCGGCTGGACCGGCCTCGCCGTCGCGGTGGCCGGCACGCTGGTCTTCCTGCCGTTCGCGCGGCAGCTGCTGGAGGCCGCGCCCGGATCGTGGCAGTCGCTCGCCAACGCGGCCTGGGAGAACGTCTTCGCCGCCGGCATGATCACCGCGCTGCTCGCCCTCTTCAGCGCCCGCCTGAACCGCCAGGGCCGCCTCGGCCGCTTCCTCTCCGACAACGCCTTCGCCGTCTACGTCCTGCACCCGCTGGTGCTCGTCGCCGCCGGATACGCCCTCAGCGGCTGGCAGGCCATCGGCATCGCCAAGTTCGCGGTGGCCGCCCTCATCTGCGTGCCGCTGTGCTGGGCGCTCGCCGCGCTCGTCCGCGGAATCCCGTACGCCCGCCGCGTACTCTGAACCGCGGCCCGACCCACCGGAGAGGAACCCATGAGCACTTTCCAGGACAAGGTCGCACTCATCACCGGCGGCGGCAGCGGCATCGGCGAGGCCGTCGCCCGGCGGATCGCCGCCGCCGGGGGCCGCGTGGTGGTCGCCGACATCGACACCGAGAACGGCCGCCGCGTCGCCGAGGCCGTCGGCGGCCACCACGTCCAGGCCGACGTCGCCGACCCCGCCGCCAACGAGGCCGCCGTCGCCGTCGCCCTCGAACGGTACGGCCGCCTCGACATCGCCCACCTCAACGCCGGCACCGGGACCGGCACCCTGGGCGGCCCGGACGCCGCACTCGACGTCGAGGCGCACCGCCGCGGCGTCAGCGTCAACCTCGACGGTGTCGTCTACGGGGCGCACGCCGCCGTGCCCGCGCTCCAGGCCTCCGGAGGGGGTGCGATCCTCGTCACCGCCAGCCTCGCCGGCCTCATCCCCTCGCCCGGCAACGTCACCTACACCGCGACCAAGCACGCCGTCGTCGGCGTGGTCCGCTCCCTGGCCCCCGTCCTCACCCCGCACCACATCACCGTCAACGCGCTGTGCCCCGGCTTCGTCGACACCCCACTGGTCCGGCCACTGCTCCCCGCCCTGGCCAAGGTGGGGCTGCCCGTCGACGACATCATGGCCCCGGACGACGTCGCCGCCGCGGCCGAGCACGTCATCGCCGAAGGCGGCACCGGAGCCGCCTGGATCGTCATGGCCGGCACCCCGCCCCGGCCCTACCCCTACTACGACCCGCTCACCGGCACCACCGTCGACGGACCACCCGCCGCGGCCTGACCCCACCCGCCGGGGGCGGAAGCGGCCGGCACACCCGCCCCCGGCACCAGCGGCACCACCGGCACGAAACCGGAATGTCCCCGCCACCGTCCAAAATCGGCACACCACACGGCCAGGACGGCCGGAACGCCACGCAACGCAGCGGAACGGGGACGCACATGGGCTGGATCACGGTCGGCGACGGCTATCAGATCACGGTACGCGGCACCGGCCGCACGGCCGCCCTGGCGTGCCGCAACGCCAAGGGCCGCGAACTCGCCCGGGTACCCGCCAAACTCCGCAAGCACCCCGACGTCGCCCCCCTTACCGAACTCCTCGGCTGGCTCACCGAGCACGACAGCGCCGTCCGCACCACCGCCGAGACCTGGATGCTGCGCTCCCTGCCGGTCCCCACCCGCCTGCTGCACGCGGTGTGGCCCGACCCGGTGTGGCGGCGCGCCCTCACCGACCTGGTCGTCGCCCCCGTCACCGGGGACCGCCCCGACCTCACCCGCTGCGGACTGCTCCGCGCCGCCGACCCCGACCGCGGCACCGGAGCCGTCGACCTCGACGGCGAGACCCGGTGGACCGACACCACCGCCATCTGCGTCGTCCACCCCGTCCTGCTCGGCGACGACCTCCCCGCCTGGCGGGAATTCGCCGTCGCCATCGACGCCGACCAGGACATCCCCCAGCTCCTGCGCGACGTCTGGCGCCGCCCCGCCGACATGGACCACGACGTCACCGCCATCGACGCCTTCGCCTTCGCCACCTACGAGTGGGGCTCCCAGCTCGAACAGCAGGTCATCCGCCTCGGCGGCCGCATCCGCGGTGAATCCGCCCACTTCACCGTCCACGACCACGACGGCGAACCCGTCCACGTCACCGTCAACCTGCGCTGGCAGGGCCCCCAGGCCTCGACCTACCTCGACGGCCTCACCTGGTCCCGCCCCGCTCACGCCATCGGCGACATCGCCTGGTCCGAAGGCGTGCGCATCCTCACCACCCTCTACGCCAACCGCACCGCGCCCGAGGACCGCGAACGCTCGGCCGCCGAGGAGTACCAGAACTTCTGCACCCGCCACCGCCGCCGCCGGGACCTCTCCACCGAGACCGCCGCCCCGCCCGCCCCCGCCGCGCGGCACCGGCCGCACCGCACCCGCGCCGCCCTCCTGCACGCCGGCGGAATCGTCACCGGCCCGCCCACCGGCGCCGGCGAGGACACCCTCCTGGCCTGCCGCCACACCCACGACGCCCTCGACGAGCCCGTCGTCACCACCGCCCGCCGTGCCGCCGCCCCCGCCGAACACGCCGCCCTCGCCCAGTTCGGCCTCACCTCCACCGGCGACACCGAGATCGGCACCGTCCGCGCCCGCCCCCTCGGCTTCCTCGCCCGCGCCCTCAACCGGCACCCCGCCCACCGCGACCGCATCGTCGCCCTGCTGCCCGGCCTGCGCAGCAACGCCACCCTCGCCGAGACCAAACCCGGCCGCGCCACCGACGCGCTCACCCGCACCGCCGACGATCTCGCCGGCAGCACACCCGAACTCGTCCCCCTCTACCTCGACGAGTGCTCCCGCATCCTCGCCGACGTCGGCAGCAACGCCTACGCCGTCCGGTTCTTCGAACGCGCCCGCGCCGCCGAGACGCACACCCCGCCCGCCGACGAAGCCGACGTCATCGACTCCCACCTGCGGCTGCCCCGCGGCGTCCTGCCCGCCAGCCTCGCCACCCACCACACCGCGCTCGCCGCCCGCCTCGACCCCGCCGGCGCCTACCAGTGGCAGCGCCGCCTCATCACCGCGTGGTGCGAGGCCGGACACCGCGCCGCCCCCGCCCTGGCCACCGGACTCGTCACCCTCGCCACGGCCGCCCACATCACCCCCGGCACCGCCACCGACCCGGCCGAACGCGCCGCCGACGAACGCGCCGCCCGCGCCATGCTCGCCAACGGCACCCTCCAGGACGCACCCGACTCCGTCTGGACCGCCCTGGCAGCACTGCTGCACCACCTCGCCCGCACCGACTCCGAGGCCCGCCGCGCCCTCACCCTGATCGTGCCCACCCCCGCCCGCACCTCCGCCAAGGCCAAAGCCACCGCCGCACGGCGCATCGTCTCCACCATGGCGGGCATCGGCGCCGACGCCCCGTTCACCGGCCACCCCGGCATCACCGCCGCCGACGCCCAGACCTGGGTGCACCGCCTCACCGAGCAGTACGCCGGCCTCACCCTGCCCGTCGACGGCCTCCCCGAACTCCTACGCGACGCCGGACGCCTCCTCCGCGACGCCGGCCGCACCTGCCACCTGCCGCACCTCTACGCCCGCAACGGCGCCGACCTCGCCCTGCTCGACCTCGCCCTCGCCTGCGGCGTCCCCGTCGAGACACCGCACGGCGACACCCCGCTGCCCCTCGCCGCCTGGATCGCCAAGGCCAAACGCCCCGACCTCGCCGCCACCGCCGCCCACCCCCACTGGGGGCCCGCGCTGCGCGCCGCCATCCAGGGCGAACCCTCCGGCATCCTCGGATTCGGCCGGCCCAGCGAGAACCCGCAGACCGAGAAGAGCTACGTCGGCGACCCCATCGCCATCGCCGACGACCGCGCGGCCGCCACCGCGCTGGCCGACGCCCCCGGCACCAACGACGTCATCGCCGCCATCCTCACCGACCACGCCACCGCCGACGGCGCCCTGCCCCGGCTCTACACCGCCCTGCGCGACACCGAACGGTTCACCCTGCACGGCGTCCCGCGCGGCACCCGCGACACCCTCCACGCCATCGTCACCGGCGCCGACCCCGCGACCGCCCTGGCCACCACCCTGCGCGCCGGCGTCCTGGACGAACTCCACCTCCCCGCCCTCACCGGCTACGACGGCCCCCTCCACCTGTGCAACCTCGCCGAGAGCGGCCCCGACCTGCTGCTCGTCGACCGCACCGCACGCGACGGCGTCACCATCGCCGCGGTCCTGCCCGGCCGCCTCGGCCGCCGCCGCACCGGACTGCCGGCGCCCCACCCGTTCGGCGGCCTCGCGTCCCTCGCCAACAACGTCTGCCTCGCCGTCGTCGGCGACGACGTCGTCAGCACCGCCCACGGCGGACCCGACTGCCCGCACGACACCGACCTGACCGGACGCCCGCCGCACCCCGCCGCCACCCCACGCCGCGCCGCGCACCAGGAGACCGTGCGGTTCCCGCACGCCACCACCGACCTCACCGTCCACCGCGCCCCCGACCGCGTGATCGAACTGCGCGACCCCGACGGCCGCGCCGTCGGACGCTACATCATGGGCGCCAACTGGCTGCCCAACCGCAGCGGCGGCATCACCGCCGCCCCCGGCAACCACCGCTACGCCGCCGGCACCGAACTCGTCCCGCCCCCCGGCTGGTGGCGGCACCTGCGACCCCGCGACCCCGGCGGCTCCCGGGCACTGCGCGCCGCCCACCCCGCCACCGCCCGGCGGCTGCTCGACGCCGTGCCCGCCGACCTCGCCGCCCGGATCCCGCACCTCACCGACAGCCGGCCGCCCCGAAGCCACGCACCCGAACGCCACCAGGCCCTGCTCCGGCTCGTGCCGCTACTGCGCCCGCTGCTCCCCGAAGTGACCCACGACCGGCTCTGGCTCGGCATCGCCGCCCTGGTGTGGACCGCCGTGGAATGCCGGGAACGCACGCACGCCCTCGCCGCCCGCCTGGACCTCCCGGCACCGGCGCACCTGGGCACCGCACCGCCGGCCACCGCCGGAGCGCACGAGCAGGAACGCGCCACGGACCCGGCCGGCCCGGCCACCACGACCGGCGGCACCCCGGAACTCCCCGCCATCACCGTCGAACCGCGCCGCTCCGACCGCGCCACCGCCCTGGCCCGCCTCGCCGCGACCGCCCGCGCCGCGGCCGGGCTGCCCGGCGGCCACCGCGACCCCGTCGGCACGATCGACACCACCTTCGCCCACGGCCTTCCCGACCAGCTCGGCCGCCTCGCCGCCACCGTCCTGCGCGCCGCCTGGTGCGCCGAAGACCGGGCCGCCGCCAGCGCCGAGCAGCTCCGCGACCTCGCCGACGTCCCCGAACTCATCACCACCGACGGCACCTGGAGCCTGCTATGGGAGGCCCACGTGACACCCAAGGCGGTGTACTCCCGCGCGAACCCGCCCACGGGCGTTCTCGCGCTCGACCGCACCCTGTACGCCCGCACCGCGCGCGAGGCCACCCACACCGTCTGCCTGCGCTACACCCCCGACCCCGCCGCCCGCGACCCGAGGCCCGGCGAGCGCGTCTGCCGCGGCTGGGGCGACCCGCACAAGCTCACCGCCGCCGCCGGCCTGATCCAGCAGCGCGGCCCCGCACCCGGCCGCCGCCAGGCCGTGCTCGCCTTCGCCGACGCCACCGGCCTCCCCCTCGCCCAGGCCGCGCTGCTGCTGTCGCCCAGCGTCGACTTCGACCGGGAGAACTACAACGGCCGGTACTGGCAGGCCGACCACACCCACTTCACCGACCTCGGCCTCACCCAGAGCCGGATCCAGAGCGCCCACCGGGTGCTCGACGCCATCAGCGACGAGGACGAGCACCAGGCGATCCTCAACGCGGCCATGCCGGACGACCCCGCCGCCCTGTGGACCACCGGGATCGACATCGACGCCGCCGTCGCGCGATGGCTGCACCGGCACCCCGTGCTCGACCACGTCCCCGGGCACACCTGGCACGAGATCGTGCTGGACCACCCCCCGTTCGGCGGCCCGCCCGCCTTCCTCGCCCTGCTCGCGCCCGAAGGCCGGCCCACGGTGGAAGGCGTCCTGCCCGCCGCGGCCGCACTCGGCTACCGGCTCACCCCCGGCACCCCCGCCGCCCGCACCGTCGCCGCACACCTGCGCCGCCTGCGCGCCGCCTGCACCGACCCCGCCCTCCTCGTCCGCGTCAACGAGAGCCTGCCCGTCGCACGCGTGGAGGAGGCCGCCGGCACCACCGCCACCCGGGCGGCCGGAACCCGGCTGGCCGTCGGCCCCGCCCTGGAGCTGACCCCGGCCGGAACCGGATACGAACTGTGGCTGCGCCCGGCCGCCCTCACCGGCCCCGCCGACCCGCTCCTGGACCGCCTCGCCGCACTCGAACCCACCGTCCCGGCGCCACGCGCCCGCCGCTGGAACACCGTGCTCCCGGACACTCCCGTGGCCGACGTGCGGTTCCTGCTCGCCGACGCCAGCGCCGGCATCGCCGACCAGCTCGACACCGCACCCGACGCCGGCCACCCGCACGACCCGCTGGCCTGCGTCCCCGACCTCGTCGACCGCGTCTCCCAGGCCCACGGGCTGAGCCAGGACGCCGCCCGCCTCTACCTGCAACTCATCACACTGCCCGACCCCGACGACGCGCGCGTCGCCCGTTGGAACGGCTGGGACGCCGAGCGGCACGCGGCCGCGGCCGAGGAACTGCGCGGCACCGGACTCCTGACCGCCGAGGAACGCGAGGGCGCCGAACGCACCCTCTTCGCCCCCGGACCGTGGGCCGAAGCCACGTCGTGGATCGGCAACGGCGTCGAGGCCGCCAAACCGGCCCGCATCCCGGGAGCCGGCCCCCGCCTGCTCCGCCACCTGCCCGCCGTGCCCGTCCGCGACCTGTTCCACCCCGCCTGGACCGAAACCGAGCGGGCCCGCACCGCCGACGGCACCACCTGACCACGGCCCGCCCACGCCCGGAACCGGTGGGGGAGCGGCCCATACGGCCGCCCCCCACCGGCAGCGGCACACCCCGAACGCCGTGGGGTGGCCGATCACCCCGGCCGGCCCCGGTACCGCAACGGCGGCGCCATCAGCGCCGCGTCCGGCACATGAACGGCGCCCGGCTCCCCGGCCACGACGCCGGCACGAACCCGAGCCGCGGGCAGCACTCCGGACATCCGAGCACCATCACCCGCCCCCCACTCGCGGGCCGCCGCCAGCGCCCCGCGAGAACGGCGCCGTAGCCGAACATGTCGCTCTTGGGGGTGACCGGCTCGCCCCGGATCTGCTCGGGCGACATGAAGCCGGGCGTGCCGATGATGGACCGGATGGCGGCGGTGCCGCTGGTGGCGCGGGCGATGCCGAAGTCGATGACCCGCTGGCCGTCCTCGGCGAGCAGCACGTTGCCGGGCTTGAGGTCGCGGTGGATGAAGCGCCTCGGCCATCCCGTCGGCGAGCACCCGCGGGCTCGGCCCGGGCAGCGGCCCCAAGGCGCGGACCGCCCGGAACACGGCGCTTCCCGCACCGCGCCGTCGGCAGCCCGGCAGCCCCGCACACGGCGCTCGCACCATCACAGGAGCGGCGGCGCCTCGATCGGGTTCTCCGGGCCGTCCAGCCACAGCACATGGCCGCCGTCCGCCGTCACCGTCAGGCCGAGCCGCTCCCGCGCCGGCCGCCCCGCCCGCTCCCACACCTCACGCGCGGCGGCGATCTCCGACCACAGATCCCGGGGACCGGCCCGGCGCGACTCGTACGGGGGACCGGCGGGCGTGTACTCGCCCAACGCCCACGAACCCGCCCGGTCGTACACGTACACGCTCGCTTCCCCGGCGGCGGCCGTGTTCTCCGGATCGGCGTCGAACGAGGCGTAGCCCAGGCCCGGAGCGAGTTGGCCGAGCACGACCCGCCAGCCCGGGTGGCGGTCGGTGACCACCCGCGGGTTGACCAGCACCGTACCGGCGACGGCGTCGGGGGAGTCCTCGTCCACGTGGACGTGCCACGGCTCGGCGCCGAAACGCTGATCACGCAGCCACATGAACGGCGCGTCGCCGACCATCCGCCCCCGCGCGGACCCGTCCCCGGACACGGTCAGGCGGAGCAGCGCGGCGGAGTCGAACCCCGGCCCCCACGGCGTGACGATGACCCCGCCCGGCCGGGTCTGGGTGATCCACGTCATCGGCACCCGCTTGGCGGCGACGGTCGCGATCACGCGGTCGAAAGGGGCGCGGCCCGGCACGCCGACAGCACCGTCGCCGACGACCAGATGGGGCTTGTACCCGGCCGCGCGCAGATTCGCCGCGGCCTGCCCGGCCACGGCCGGGTCCACTTCGACGGACGTCACCCGGTCGGCACCGAGCCGTTCACACAGCAGCGCGGTGTTGTACCCGGTGCCGGTGCCGATCTCCAGCACCCGCATCCCGTCGGCGACGTCCAGCGCCTGGAGCATCGCAACGACGAGCGAGGGCTGGGAGAGGCTGCTGCTGGGCACCCTGCCCCGGCCGTCCGGTCCGGATGGCTTCCCGTCGTCCACCTGGGTGACCAGCGCCCAGTCGCCGGCGAGTAGCGGATCGAACTCGGGGTCTCCCCGAGTCACGGGCCGCTCCCACCCCGGCTCATCGTCGTCAGGGACCCACACCGTGTCGGGGACGAACGCGTCGCGGTCCACCGCGAGCACCGCCCGGTGCCACACCTCGTCCTGGATGGCGCCCTTGACGGTCAGTGCCCGGGCGATCCCGGCACCGGGTTGCGTCACTGGCCCGGCCTGGTGCCGTCGCCGCTCTGCTCCGGCATGGGCTCGCCGCTACCGTGCCGGCTGGGCTTGTCGCCGTCTCGTTCGCCGCCGGGCTTGATGTCGGCGGGCTGGTCTGGGTTGCCGTGCGTACCCATAGAATCTCCTGTCTCGTTCGAGGCGGCTCATCAGGAACGGTAACTCTGCGGAGTCGGGCGCGTCCCGCGTTCGCTCTCAGTGGCCCGAACCGGCCGCCCGCAACGCAGCGAGACGAGGGACGGTGCCTGGATGGCGTCGTGGGCGGTGCGGATCCGAGTCGGCCTCACGTTCTCCGTGGTCACCCACCGGGGGCGCGAGCGCCGCCGTTCTGCGTGGGCGCCGGGTCGCCCTGGCCGTTCTTGGGCGGCTCCGTGCCGTCCCGCTCGAAGCGACGGCTGGTGTCGGTCGGCTCCCGGTCACCGTGTACACCCATGCCGGCCCCCTCTTCGATCGACGCTATGCACCGGAACAGTAACTCTCCGCAGGCGCGGCTGTCAGGCGTTCGGCCCATTCCCGACGGCGGGCAGCACCCGCCCCGTCACCTCGCCGAACCCCACCACCGCGCCGCCCGGACCCGGCGCCGTCGCGCTGATGGACACCACGTCACCGTCGCGCAGGAACCCCCGCTCCCGCCCGTCCGGCAGCCGCACCGGATCCGCCCCGTTCCACGACAGCTCCAGCAGCGACCCCCACTCGCCGCGCTCCGGCCCGCTCACCGTCCCCGACGCGAACACGTCGCCGGTTCGCACCGCCGCCCCGTTCACCGTCAGGTGCGCCAGCTGCTGCGCCGGCGTCCAGTACATGCGCGCGAACGGCGGCCGCGACACCACATGGCCGTTCAGCCGCACCGTCAGGCGCAGATCGAGCCCCCACGGGTCGCCCTCGGCGTCCCGCAGGTAGGGCAGCGGCTCCGGATCCCGCGGCGGCGGCGCCACCCGGGCCGCCGACAGTGCCGCCAGCGGCACCACCCACGGCGACACCGACGTCGCGAACGACTTGCCCAGGAACGGCCCCAACGGCACGTACTCCCACGCCTGCAGGTCCCGCGCCGACCAGTCGTTGACCAGGAACGCCCCGAACACGTGCTCGGCGAAGTCGGCCACGCGCACCCCACGGCCGCGCGGACTCGGCACCCCCACCACGAACCCCACCTCGGCCTCGAAGTCCAGCCGTGCCGACGGGCCGAACACCGGCCCCTCCCGGCCCGGCTCCCGCCGCTGACCGGACGGCCGGACCACATCGGTCCCCGACACCACCAGCGTGCCGGCGCGCCCGTGGTAACCGATCGGCAGGTGCCGCCAGTTCGGCGGCAGCGGCTCCTCCGCGTCGGGGCGGAAGATCCGCCCCGCGTTCACCGCGTGCTGCTCGCACGAGTAGAAGTCCACGTAGTCCGCGACCTCGAACGGCAGGTGCAGCCGCACCGCCGCCCGGTCCACCAGGTGCGGCAGCACCGTCTCCGCCGGCACGGCGCCGCTCAGCCAGCCGCGCACCGCCGCGCGCACCGACCGCCACACCGCCGGCCCGGCGGCCAGCAGCGGATTCAGGGACTCCGCGCCCAGCAGACCGGCGAAGTCCGCCCGCACCGCCCGCGCCACCGCGCCGACGTCCAGCACCCGGTCGCCCACCGCGACCCCGACCCGCCGTACCGGCTCCGCCCCGATGCTGAACACCCCATAGGGCAGATTCGCCGTCCCGAACGCCGAGCCCGCCGGCACGTCCAGCCACTCCGCCGCCATCCAGCCCCTCCCGGCCCGCCACTCACCACAGGTGTGCCCGCCACGCCGCCGCCCCGGGCCGTCCGCACATCGCCGACGGCCCGCCGTCCGGACGGGACTAGCGCTCCGGCCCCCGCCCGGCCCACGACCACGCGTACCCCGGTTCCTCGGCGGCCAGCCCGCCCTCACCCAGCTCCAGCGGCCGGAACGTGTCCACCATCACCGCCAGCTCGTCGAAGAAGTGCACACCGACGCTCGCCTCGTAGGCCCGCGGCTGCGGGCCGTGCGCGTGCCCGCCCGGATGCAGCGACACCGACCCGGGGCCGATACCCGACCCCTTGCGCGCCTCATAGTCGCCGCCGCAGTAGAACATCACCTCGTCGGAGTCCACGTTGGAGTGGTAGTAGGGCACCGGGATCGACTCCGGGTGGTAGTCCACTTTCCGCGGCACGAAGTTGCACACCACGAAGTTCGTCCCCTCGAGCACCTGGTGCACCGGCGGCGGCTGGTGCACCCGCCCCGTGATCGGCTGGAAGTCCGCCACGTTGAACACGAACGGGTACAGGCAGCCGTCCCAGCCCACCACGTCGAACGGGTGCCGCGCGAACGTGTGCCGCGTCCCCGCCAGCCCACCCGGGCCCGGACCCCGGTGCTTGGTCAGCACGCCGACGTCCGACCCCTCCACCAGCAGCGGCTCGGCCGGCCCCCGCAGATCCCGCTCACAGTACGGCGCGTGCTCCAGGAACTGCCCGTACCGCGACAGGTACCGCCGCGGCGGCGCGATGTGCCCGTTCGCCTCGATCACGTACGCCCGCAGCGGCTCGTCCCCCTCCGGCACCCACCGGTGCGTCGTCGCCCGCGGCAGCACCACGTAGTCGCCCTGCCCCACCTCCAGCACACCGAACACCGTCTGCACCGTGCCACGGCCCGCCTCCACGTACACGCACTCGTCACCGACACCATTGCGGTACAGCTCCGACGCCGCCCCCGCCGCCACGTAACTGATCCGCACGTCGTCGTTGCCCAGCACCAGCCGCCGGCCCGTCACGACGTCGGCGTTCTTCCACTCCGCGTCGAACAGCCCGTGCAACCGCAGGTGCCGCGGCCGCAGCGGCGCGTTCGGGGTGCGCGCCTGGTCCGGCAGCTCCCACACCCGCGCGTCGACGATCGCCGAGGGAACACCCCGGTGGTACAGCAGCGACGAATCCGAGGAGAACCCCTCCTCACCCATCAGCTCCTCGTAGTACAGCCCGCCGTCCGGATTGCGCAGCCGGGTGTGCCGCGTCCGCGGCACCTCACCCACTCGCCGGTAGTACGCCATCTCCCGTCTCCTCTCTCGGCGACGCCAACGACACCTGCCCGTCCCGGGCCGGCGACCGGCCCACCACCGCGGAAACCGCCGCGCCCACCGCCGCGGCGTCGCCGGCCGGCAGCACCGCGGCCACGTGGGCGTCCGGCCGCAGCAGCCACACCTCGCCGGGCCGCACCCCCAGCGCCGCCCGCAGCACGCCGTCCCGATCGATCTCGGCCAGCCCGAACCCCGCCACCGGAGCACCGCACACCGTGCGCGCCACCGCCAGCGCCGCGGCCGCCTCCTCACGCGCCGCCGCCAGCACCGTCAGCCCGCCGCGGGCCAGCCGCCGCAACCGCGTCCGGCCCACCCCCGGCACCTCCACGACCGCGTCCGGCACCAGCACCCCCGGCCCCGGCGGCGGCGCGGCTCCACGCCCGGGCCGCCCCCGGACGGGGCGGAGCGGATCCGGCGTCGTCAACGGCGAGTCCGCGTACCAGAACGGCTCGAACAGCCGCCCGGAGTCCACCAGCGCCCGCGCCGCCGGATCCGACACCGCCCGCCGCAGCACGTCCGCGCGCCACCGCCGCCCCGCCTCGTCCTGCGGCACCAGGAACCGCATCGTCCGGCCGGTCACCTCGGCGTTCTCCACCGCCGCCGCGCGCCGCTCCACCTCATAACTCTCCAGCAGGTCGCCGCCCGCCCAGCCCCGGACGGCGAACGCCAGCTTCCACGCCGCGTTCTCCGCGTCGTGCACCCCGGAGTTCAGCCCGCGCGCCCCGAAGGGCGCCACCAGGTGCGCGGTGTCACCGGCCAGCAGCACCCGGCCCACCCGCATCCGGCTCGCGACCCGGGTGTGGAACCGGTACACCGAGCGCCACACCACCTCGTAACGCCGGTCCCCGACGATACGCCGGATCCGCCGGTCCAGGCCGCCGCACGCCTCCTCCGCCGCCAGGTCGAAGTCCGGCGGCACCTGCCAGTCGATCCGGTACACCGACCCCGGGCACGGATGGATCAGCACCTGGCGCCCCGGATTCCACTCCGGGTCGAAGTAGAATCGGCGCTCCCGTTCCCAGCCGGCCAGGTCGGCCCGGATGTCGCAGATCAGGAACCGGTCGGCGAAGCTGTGTCCCTCGAACGCCACCCCCAGCGCCGCACGCGCCCATCCGGCCCGCGCGCCGAGGCACACCACGGCGTAGCCGCCCCGCACCACCACCGGCCCGCGCGCGGTCCGGCACCGCACCACCACCCCGTCCGCGTCCTGCGCGATCGCGGTCGCCTCGTGGCCGCGCCGCACCTCGATCCGCGGTTCGGCCGCCACGCGGGCGTCCAGGATCTCCTCCGTCCGCGCCTGGGAGAGGTTGACGAACGGCGGGAAGGGCGACGCCCCCGGATCGCGCAGCCGCACCCGGAACAACTCGGTGTCCCGGTAGAACGTCCGCGCGGTGTCCCAGGTGACCCCCTCCTCGGCCACCGCGCCGGCCCCGACGTCCTCCCACACGTCCAGCACGTCGCGCTGCTGGCAGATCGCCCGCGAACCGGCGCGTTCGCGCTCCGTCCGCGCCTCCAGCAGCACCACCGGCACGCCCCAGCGCGCCAGCAGCAGCGCCGCGGTCTGCCCGACCGGGCCCGCGCCCAGTACCAGGACCGGCGTCTCCTCCGTCATGGCCGGACCCCGCCGTCAGCCCTGCAGCTCGGCCCAGACCGCGCGGTCGCGTTCCGCGGTCCAGATCACCGGTCGCTCCACGCCGGACAGCTCGTCCCACAGCCGCGAGACGTCGAAGGGCAGGCAGTGCTCGAAGATCGGCCAGCGCCCGTACCGGTCCACCAGCGCGGCGTGGGTGGCCTCGAACGCCTCCTTCAGCGTCCCGCCGCGCCCGTGCACCGCCCCGACCTCGCGCAGCATCACCGTCAGGAAGTGCCGGGTCTGCCCGATGGCCGAGGCCACGGCGTCGCGGCCCCGGGTGACCGCCCCGCGCCCGCCGACCAGGGTGTGCGCGCCCAGGGCGGCGACGCGGTCCAGTGTCGGCCCGGCCCACTCGCGGTGGAAGGCGTCCCCGGTGTAGAGGGCGGCCTCGGCCTCCACCAGGTCGCCGGCGAACAGGATCCGCTGCCGCGGCAGCCAGGCGACCAGGTCGCCCTCGGTGTGCCCGCGCCCGAGGTGGCGCAGCACCAGTTCGCCCCGGTCGCCGCCGAGGTGGATCGTCACGCTGTCGCTGAACGTCAGGGTGGGCCACGTCAGCCCCGGTACCGACCCGGCGTCCTTCGCCAGGCGAGGCATGCGGGCGAACTCGCTCTCCCAGTCCTGCAGGCCCCGCTCGGCGACGAGCTCGCGCGTCTTGTCGTGCGCGATGATGACGTCGGCCCCGAACGCGCTGGCGCCCAGCACGCGCACCGCGTGATAGTGGGAGAGCACCAGGTAGCGGATCGGCTTGTCGGTGTGCTCCCGCAGGACGGCCAGCCACTCACGCGCGGCCGTGGGCGTGGCCAGCGCCTCGAAGCACACGAGGAAGTCCTCGCCCTCGACGGCTCCGACGTTGGGGTCGCCCTCCGCGGTGAGGGCGTACACACCGTCGTCGAGGACCTCCAGGGTCTGCTGCTTCTGCGCGAGGTCGGCCGATGATGCGAACGGCTTCGCCGCCATGCCCCTGCACCTCCAACGGCTCCCGGCCGGCACCCGAAGCCATCAATCAAATATTTGATCAATTGGACGATGGTGTGGCGTCACTCACACGGCCACGCGCCTCAGATTACCAAGATCGGTGGCGCGGGTCACTCGCCTCGCCGGACTGTCCGGAGGTGGTCCGCGCGCGCCCAGCGGGGGAGGGGGCGGCTCTAACCTGTGGAGATGACCAACGAGACGGCCGTCCCCGGCGGCCTCACCTTCTGGTCCTTCGTGGACCACGCCGTCCGCCGGGCGCAGCAGGAGGTGCCGACGGTGGACGCGGGGGCCATGCGCCTGGTCCTCACCCTGCACCGCGCGACCAGCATGATCGTCTACGACCTCGAATCCACCGTGCACCGGCCGAGCGGCTGGACCTGGCCCGGCTTCCGGGTGCTCTTCGTCCTCTGGCTCGCCGGCCCGATGGACGCCAAGAGCGCCGCCGCCCTCACCGGCATGAGCCGTGCCGCCGTCTCCGCCCTGGTCAACACGCTGCAGAAGGACGGGCTGGTCACCCGGCAGCGAGCCGACCACGACCGCCGCGCGGTCCAGATCGGCCTGACCGAGGCCGGCCGCGGCGCCATCGCCCGGGGATTCACCGCGCACAACACGCGGGAGAGCGCCTGGGCGGCCGCGCTCTCGGAGGGGGAGCGGGAGACGCTGGTGGCCCTGCTCGGCAAGCTCATGGCGGGCGAGGCCGCGGCCGCCGCCAAACGCCGGGAGTGAGCGGAGCCGCGCGCCGCGGACGGCCGGGAACATTAAAAAATCTACACCGTCAAGATCGCCCTGAAGTTCACAAAACCCCTCAACCCCAACAGAAACCGAATTCGAGCGGCTACGCCGCCGGTATCTCCCGGACCCGGCACGCGAACCCGGCGGCGGAACGCCGGGAGCCCGGGGGAGCGGCTGGCAGGTCCACTACCTTCTCTTTACTCGCCACATCCTGGCTCTGACCTGCGGTTTCACCTACTCTGAGAGTGCGCGTCCGCGGTTGGGGGGCCGTTGGGCGCGCCAGGTTGCGCGCCGCCCCTCCCGGCTGCGGCGACCCCGCCCCCGCCCGTCTCGCGACGGGCGGGGGCGTTTTCGTGCCCGGCCCCGTAGGGGAACCGGGCCGGCGCACTGTCACCCGGCCGCCGGGCCGGCCGGGCGCAGCCGCCAGCCGCGCTCGACCGACCGGCGGCACCGGCCCGGGTCGTCGCCCACGCCGACGAACAGCGCGGTCAGCATGGGAACGCCGTGGCCGAGTGTCGGGCGGGGAAGGGGGCCGTTGGCGACCAGGGAGACCAGCCCGTGCCCGATGGCCCAGCTCTGGATCGCCAGCTCCAGCGGGTCGACGTCGGCGCGGAACCGGCCGGTGTCCCGGGCCCGCCGCGCGGCCTGCACCAGATGCTCCAGCGTCGCGTCGGCGGCCTTGAGGTCCTCCAGTTCGAACGTCGCGTCGAACATGACCCGGTACAGGTCGGGTTGCTCCAGGGCATTGTCGAGGTAGGCGGCGACCAGGGCGGCCAGGTCGTGCACCGGATCCCCGGACGGCGCCACCGTGGCGAACCTGCCGGCCAGCCGGGTGAAGCCCTCCTGGCGCAGGGCGCGCCACATGCCGTCCATGCCGCCGAAGTGGGTGTAGATGGCCATCGTCGACACACCCGTGCCGGCCACCAGCGAGCGCAGGGTGATGGGTTCGCGGATGCGGAGCAGGTGTGCGGCCCGCTCGATGAGCAGGGTGCGGACCGCCGGGTCCTTCGTCCTCGCCATGCCCACAGCATACATAGCATTGCAATGCTATATTCCGACCGTCCCGAGCCGAACGGCTCTCACAACGCAGGAGTCAGCATGCCCATCACCCTCGCCAACCCCGACGGACTGCCGAAGGTCGACCTCTACCGCCAGGTGGCGATCGCCACCGGATCCAAGCTCGTCTTCATCGCCGGACAGGTCGCCCGCACCGCCGACGGCGGCAGAGTGGGTGAAGGCGACCTCGCCGCCCAGGTCGAGCAGTGCTACCTCAACCTCGCCACCGCCCTGGCGGAGGCCGGAGCCACCTTCGACGACGTGGTGAAACTGACCGTCTACCTCGTCGACTGGGCGCCCGAGAACATGCCCCGGTTCACGGAGGGGGTCGCCCGGGCCTCGGCGAAGCTCGGCATCACCGCCCCCGTCCCGCCGCTCACCGGGATCGGCGTCGCCGCACTGGCCGAGCCCGACCTCCTGGTCGAGATCGAGGCCACCGCGGTCATCGACTGAGCCGGCCGGGCGAACCCGCCCGCCTCGCCCCGGCGCGCGAAGGCCACCCGGGGGCCCCCGTGACACTCCCCGCGCGGTGACCGCGACCCGCGACGAACGAGGGCCGCCCGGTCGGCGCGGGAACGCGACGACCGGGCGGCCACAGGCGGAGCCGGCGCCTCAGGTGCCGAGCCGCGCCTGGACCTCGTTGGCGAAGGCGTAACCGTTGGTGGCGTCCCAGTTGATGGACCACGTCATGACGCCGCCGATGGGCCCGTAGGGCTGCGCCGGGGCGAACGAACCGCAGTTGGTGCCCAGTTCGAGGCAGTCCAGGGCACGGACCACGTTGGCCGGGGGCTGGTGGCCGCCGCCCGCCGCCGACGGGGTCGCGGGCAGGCCCAGGCCGACCTGGTCGGGGCGCAGTCCCAGCTCCAGCTGAATGCACGCCTGGGCGGTGAGGAAGTCCACCGTGCCCTGGCTGTAGACCTGCCCGTCACAGCCCAGCATCGAGCCGGAGTTGTAGTACTGCATGTTGACGATGGTGAGGATGTCGGGGATCGCCCGCGCGAGCTGGTGGTAGCCGTAGGTCGGCGCCTGGAAGTCGATGGTCTGCGGCGCCATGGTGATGATGAGGTCCGGGCCGGCCTGCGCGGACAGGGCGCGCAGCGCCTCCTCCATGTACTGGGCGTTGATGCCGTGTTCGAGATCGATGTCCACGCCGTCGAACCCGTACTCGGTCATCAGGTCGTAGGTGGTGCGCGCGAAGTTCGCGGCCTCGGTGGAGTTGGTGACGTCGACGTGGCCGCGCTCACCGCCCACCGAGATGACGACCTTGCGCCCCTGCGCCTGGACCGCGGCGATGTCGTCCTTGAACTGCTGCTCGGTGTAGCCGTTCAGTTCGCCGCTGGCCAGGTTGAAGGTGATGCCGCCCGGGGTGCCGGCGAGGTTGTCGGCGAAGGCGACCGCGATCAGGTTGTACGCGTCGGGGACCTCGCTGATCGGCAGCGTCGTGGACCCGTTGTTGAAGTTGTGCCAGTAGCCGGTGAGCCACTGGCCCTCGGCCGCGGTGGCCGCCGAAAGGTCGGCCTCGGTACCGGAGTCGGCCGAGACGTACAGGGCGCCCGACGTCAGCCCGGCCGTCATCAGCACGATGGCGGCGAGGGTGAGCGGGAGTCTGCGTCGTGCGTGAGCCTGCAAGGGGGATGCTCCTTCGATCCGTTCTTCCGTTGGGGGACGGCGTTGGGTGCCCCCGCCGCGCGCTGCCGGGGCACCCGATCAGCCGGATTCGGCCGGGCTCGAATTGATAGAGAAACCTAGGAGAACCCGCCTTCGGCGTCAACCGAATCGATAAGCCGCAGGTGCCGCACGGCGGATCACCCTAGGGGTCAAATCGCGATTCCGGCCTGGTCACGCCGGGCGGCGGCCGGCCGCGATCGGCCGCCGGATTCGGGGAAATTCGAATCCACCGAAGACGGCGGCCTCCGGCGTTCGCGGGCCGGGTCCGCGATTTTCGTCCGCGACCGGCGAGTGGCGGACACACCGCCCCTGACATGGAGAAACGGCGCCGCGGGCTCCCCGGTGGCCGCACGCGGGAGCACGGGCGGCGGCGGGAGGGGCCGCCACCGGCCGGCTCCGGGAACGTGCCGGGAAAAAGGCCGCCCGGCGATTTCCGGAACGTAGAACAGCAGGGTCCGGCGAATTGGCCGGAGTTCACCGCCGGGCCGTACCAGCGGAATCGAATTCCGGCGGGAAAACGTGTCCGGTGATGTCCGGACGGTGCGGGCGGCGCACTTTTCTTCGTGTTCTGGGCGGAGGTGAAACCGCTGGTGAAGGGATGATGGATTGCGGAACGCGGAACACCGTGCGGCATTCGGGAAACGGCGAGCGAGAGTCGTCCGCGCGTCGCGAGCGGGGGAGGGACGCGACCAGTCCGGTTCTGCGGTCGCCGCCCGGGGGAAGGACCTCCGATCGGGGGACCGGCCGCGCCGTGCGTCTTGGGCGCCCGCCATAGGGGAGAGCGCGCGTCCCGCGAACCGGAACGCCCTCCTCCGCCCGGCGGCAGGGGAGCGGTGGACGATGGGGCGGCCGGATCCGCCGGATCCGAGGCCACCGCGACCACCGCGCCTTACCACGCCGGTCTGCGCGGAAAGTCATAAAATCTACGAAATAAAGACGGCGTTGGTTTTCTTAAAAACCTCTCAAAACACAATCGAGCGGCTACGCCGCCCGCACCCACCTGAAAAGAGCCCACGCCGGGGGAGCGGGATCGCCGGTCCCCCGGCCCGGCGCCGCTGGCCGGGCCGGGGGACACGGTCACCGCACGCGCACGGCGCGCAGGACGGTGTCGTGCGTGTGGTGCGTCCCGGCGGGCGGGGGAGCCGTCCGTGGGCGCACCTCGTTGGCGAGCACCGTCCAGTCGTCGCCGAGGAGTCCGGCCACGTCGGCGGGCTGATAGTAGTCGCTCGGGTCCAGGCCGCCCTCCGGCCGTGCGGGCAGGCCGCTCAGGTCGTGGCCGACGAAGAGCAGCGTGCCACCCGGCGCGACGGCGTCCAGCAGGCCGCGCAGCGCCCGGTGGTCCGGCCGGTGGGGGAGCGGAAAGTACTGCGCGGACACCAGGCCGAACGCGCGCGCCGGCGGCGGCGTGCTGGTCAGGTCGCCGCGGGCCCACGCCACCTGGCCGCTCACGTCCGTGGCGGCGGCGACGGCCCGGTCCAGCGCGGTCCGGGAGATGTCGACCGCGGTCACCCGCCAGCCCTGCCGGGCCAGCCAGATCGCGTCGGCCCCCTCACCGCACCCCACATCGAGCGCCTGCCCCGGCGGCAGCCCCGTGACCTCGGCGACGAGCACTCCGTTCGGCGCGCCGCTGAAGAGCCGGTCGCGGCTGCCGTACATCTCGTCCCAGAACTGTGCGTCCATTGTCCTCGCCTTCGTGGGGGCGGTTGAGAGGCTGTGGCGCGGTCACCCCGCGTCGTGGTGACCGCGTTCGCCGTCAACCTGCACCCTCCGGCGGCCGGGCGGCAACATCCTTTGCGGAAACAGCAAAACCGCGGGCATAGTTGGGCTGTGAGTGAGGATTTCGACGCCGTGCTCAACGCGGTCGGCCCACGGCTGCGCGCGTTGCGGCGCCGCAGCGGGGCGACCCTGGCGGCGCTGTCAGAGGCGACCGGTATCCCGGTCAGCACGCTGTCCCGGCTGGAGTCGGGGCACCGCAGGCCGGGTCTGGAGCTGCTGCTCCCTCTGGCGCGGGCGTACCAGGTGCCGCTCGACGAACTCGTCGGGGCGCCGGCCAGTGGGGATCCGCGGGTGTACCCGCGGCCGATGACCCGTTACGGGATGACGGTCATCCCGCTGACCCGCAGGCCCGGTGGGTTGCAGGCGTTCAAGCACATCCTTCCGGCCGGCCGGGCCGATCGGGAGCCCGATCCGCGGTCGCACGAGGGGTACCACTGGCTGTACGTCCTGAACGGGCGGCTGCGCCTGGTGCTCGGTGATCAGGATCTGGTGCTGACTGCGGGGGAGGTCGCCGAGTTCGACACGCATCTGCCGCACTGGTTCGGCAACGCGGACTCGGAGCCGGTGGAGTATCTGAGCATCCTCGGGCCGCAGGGGGAGCGGTTCCACGTGCGGGCCCGCTACCGGCCTTCTTGACCTCCGCCGTGGGCGGGGCGGGTGGCGGCGGTCGCGGTCCGCAGGTGGTCGAGCAGGTCGTCGATGAGCTGGTGGGGGTCGGCGTGGCCCTTGCCGTCGGCGGCGAGGTGGCCGGCCAGGGCGAGGTCGGCGGCTCCGTGGGCGAGTGCGCGGACCAGGGATGCGGCGCGTTCGGGGTCGCCGGTGGGGAGGACGCCGGATCGCTGGGCCGCGGCGACGGTGCCGATGAGCCGGGTATGTGCGGCGTGGGCGGCGGCGGCGAGTTCGGGTGATTCGGTGGTCCAGGGGCCGAAGACGAGGCGGAAGCGTGCCGGGTGTTCCAGTGCCCAGGTGACGTAGTCGTGCATGGTTCTGCGGAGTGCGGCCTCGGGGGTGTCCTCGCCGTGGGGGGCGGTGACGAGCCGGGTGGCCTCGCGGGCGGCGATCGCGGCGAGCAGGGCTTCCTTGTTCGCGAAGTGCTTGTAGGGGGCGTTGTGCGAGACGCCGACCTGGTGGCCGACCGCGCGGAGGGTGACCGCTTCCACGCCGCCGCGGTCGAGGAGGTCGGCGGCGGCTTCGATGAGTGCGTCTCGGGTGCCGGGTGCCACCTGGCGATTCTAGCCGGGGTTGACGACGTCAACCTGTCCGGCTAGGTTGACGGTGTCAACCTAGTGGTGCCGTGGGGCGGGGGAGTGGGAACATGCCGGATGCGAGCAAGGCCGTGGTCACCGGAGCGACCGGCGGCATCGGGGAGGCGATCGCCCGCCGGCTCGCGGCTGAGGGAAGGGCCGTGGTGCTCGTCGGCCGGAGCGCGGAGCGGCTGGAGGGGGCCCGGCGGCGGATCGCCGCGGCGGTGCCGGACGCCGAACTGCGGCTGGAGCGCGCCGACCTGTCGCTGATGGGCGATGTCCGCCGCCTCGCCGAGCGGCTCGTCGCCGGCGGAGTGCCGGACGTGGTGGTCAGCAACGCCGCGGTGGTGACCGAGCTGGGCGATGTCACCTCCGAGGGGATCCAGCGGATGCTGGCCACGAACCATCTGGCCCCGTACCTGCTGCTGCGCTCGCTGGCCGGGGCCATCGGGGAGCGGCCGGCGCGGTTCGTCGTGGTCGGGGCGTCGCCGTCGGGGCTGGCCCGGGTTCCGGTGGACCTGGCCGACCTGGAGTGCCGGACGGGCCGTGGGCTGCCTCCGGTGCCGCCGAGTTTCCGGCCGTTCGCCGCCTACGGGCGGACGAAGAACATGAACGCGATGTTCGGGTACGCGTTGGCGCGGCGGCTGGCCGGTTCCCGGATCACGGTGAACGGCGCGCATCCCGGGGTGATCCGGGAGACGGGGCTGGGGCGGGAGACGCGGGGCGCGCTGCGTGCGTTCACGGTGCTGCTGGCGCCGTTCGTGCCGGGGCCGGAGGCCGGTGCCGATACGCCGGCGTGGCTGGCGGGCAGTCCGGAGGTGGCGGGTGTCAGTGGGCGGTTCTTCGTCCGGCGCAGGATGGTGGAGACGGCGGCGCATACGACGGATGTGGCGCGGTGTGACGCGTTGTGGGAGGCGAGTGCGCGGCTGACGGGTCTGCCGGTCGAGTTGTGAGGCCGGGTGGGGCGGGGACGCCCGGGGCGGAGGAGGGCGGGCGCGGCCGAATCCGGCTTACTTGACATAATGTACATTATCGGCGTTTCGGAATCCCGTGGCCAGAAGGGGTTGCCGGGGTGCGCCGATGTCGCGTGCGGCCGCTCGGGCTGACGTCCGGGCGGCCGGGTCAGTGGCGCTGGCTGAGCGCCGTGGCGGCGCCGAGGGACAGGTAGACGCCGCCGACGAGGTAGTGCTGGCGGGAGGCGAGGGCGGGCCGGCGGGACAGCCAGCCGCCGATGGCGCCGCCGCCGAGGGCGTAGACGAGGTCCATGGACAGCCCCATGACGACCATGATGAAGCCGAGTTGCACGACCTGGGCGACGACCGGCCCGTGGGCGGGGTTGATGAACTGCGGCAGGAAGGCCATGAAGAACAGCGCGACCTTGGGGTTGAAGATGCTGACGAGGATGCCGTCGCGGTAGACGCGCGGCAGGGTGCGGTGCGGCGTGGTGGGTGACGGGGTGAGGCTGAGCTGGTCGCCGTCGCGCAGGGCGCGGATGCCGAGGTAGATGAGGTAGCCGGCTCCGACGTACTTGACGACGTTGAAGGCGAGTTCGGAGGCGGCCAGTAGTGAGGACAGGCCGACGGCCGTGGCGGTGATGTGGACGAGTGTTCCGGTCTCGACGCCGAGGGACGAGACGATGCCGGCCCGCCGGCCCTGGCTGACGCTGCGTGTGAGGACGTAGATGAGGTTCGGTCCCGGTGCGATCACCAGTGCTGCTCCCGCTGCGATGAATATCGCGAGCGTGTGAGTGTCGAACATGTCGCCAGGTTACGGCGGTGTGCGTGGCCCGCGCGGGCGTTCTCCGGCGGGCGCCCCGGTTTGCTGCATAAAAAGCATTATGCAGCAGATGACGGTGTTTCGGCTGGTCGGCGGCGTCGGCGGCCGTGTCGTGCGGCGCGAGTCGCCCGGTTCGGTGGCGGCTCGCGGGTGGTGGCCGGGCCGGTGGTGCCACCGCGGAGTGGTCCCCCGCGCGGGCCGGCGGAACGGCCGCCCCTCCCCTGCCCCGCCGCCACGGCCGGCCGCTCACGATGTCTCGGCGATATATCGCGTTTTGTGCGACTCTCCCGCCGCCCGGAGACGCCGCCGCGATCCCCCGCGCCTCGCGGCCCTATCCGCCCCCTTACCCGGGCGCACGGCCGGCCGGGGCTCCCCACTCCCCCGGGCCGCCGCCGGGGCGCACCCGCCCAGCGGCTCTCCACCGAGCTTCGAATCCCATGCGCCATCCTGGACGGAGAGTGACCGGCGTCACTCTCCGGGCCCGTGCGGCCCGTCGGGTGGCCGGCCGGTGCGCGGTGTCGTCCGCTGCGTGCGGTTTCCCCTGGCGAGAGGGCTGAGTTTGAGCTCCCACGGACGGATCCGGCCGGTGCGGTTCGGTGTGCTCGGGTGTGCCAGCATCGCCCGCCGCCGGATGCTGCCCGCGATGCTGCGGCAGCCGCGGGTGGAGCTGGTGGCGGTGGCGAGCCGGGACGCGGCGAAGGCCGAGCGGATGTCCGCCGAGTTCGGGTGCGCGGCGGTGCACGGGTACGGGCGGCTGCTGGAGCGCGACGACGTGGAGGCGGTCTACCTGCCGCTGCCGCCGTCGCTGCACGGCGAGTGGATCGAGGCGGCGCTGCGGGCGGGCAAGCACGTGCTGGTGGAGAAGCCGCTGGCGCTGGACGCGGCGCAGGCGCGGGCCGCGGTGGACGCGGCCGTGGCGGCGGGGCGGCTGCTGGCCGAGAGCTTCATGTTCCTGTACCACGGGCAGCACGCGCAGGTGGACCGGCTGCTGGCGGGCGGGGCGGTGGGCGAGGTGCGGTTGTTCGCCAGCCAGTTCGGGATTCCGCCGCTGCCGCCGGGCGACATCCGGTACCAGGCGGGGCTGGGCGGGGGTGCGCTGCTGGACGTGGGGGTGTACACGGTGCGGGCGGCGAGCCGGTTCCTGGGCGAGCTGGAGGTGGTGGGGTCGGTGCTCGACGTGGATCCGGTGTCGGGGGTGGATCTGGGGGGCAGCGCGCTGCTGCGGACGCCGGGCGGGGTGGCGGCGCACCTGCAGTTCGGGTTCCGGCACGGGTACCGCTCGAACTACGCGTTGTGGGGCAGCCGCGGGCATCTGCAGGTGGAGCGTGCGTTCACTCCGCCGCCGGAGTTGCGGCCGCTGGTGCGGCTGGAGACGCAGGGGCGGCGCGAGGTGCGGGCGCTGGGTGCCGACGACCAGTTCGCGAACATCGCGGGGGCGTTCGCCTCGGCGGTGCGGGACGGGGTGCCGCCGGACGTGTTCGGGGCGGACATCGTGCGGCAGGCGGCGCTGGTGGAGGCGATCCGGGCGTTCGCCGAGAAGTGAGCCCGGCCGGTGCGGCCGCTACTCGTCGATGAGGGCGACGGCGCGGGTCCATCCGGCGCCGGCGCGGGCGAGTTTGACGGGCAGGCACATGACGGTGAAGCCGGTGGGGGCGGGCAGGGCGCCGAGGTTGGCGAGGCGTTCGATCTGGCAGTACTCGCGGTGCCGGCCGGCGACGTGGGCTGGCCACAGGACGGTGGGGTCGTTGGTGCGCCGGTAGGTCTCGATGATGTGCGGGAAGGGCGCGTCGAGGCTGAAGGCGTCGGTGCCGATGACGCGGACGCCGTGGTCGAGGAGGTAGTGGGTGGCGTCGTGGTCGAGGCCGGCGAAGTGGGTGAAGTAGGCGGGGGTGCCGGCGCGGGTGTCGGCGCCGGTGTGCAGCAGGACGATGTCGCCGGGGGTGAGGTGGTGGCCGATGGCGTGGAGGCGGGTGCGGATGCGGTCGGCGCCGATGGTGGCGGGGTGGTCGGTGCGGACGTCGAGGAGGACGCCGGGACCGTGGAACCAGTCGAGGGGGAGCTGGTCGATGGTGCGGGGCGTGCCGTAGGTGGCGGTGCTGCCGTAGTGGGCGGGTGCGTCGATGTGGGTGCCGGTGTGGGCGGTGAGGGTGAAGGTGTCGTTGTTGAGGAATTCGCCGTCGGGGAGGGCGTCGGCGGGGAGGTCGAGGTTGAAGTGTTCGCGCATGGCGGCGGCCATGTGGTCGGCGCCTTGGCGGTGGGTCATGGGGGTGTGGGTGATGGGGTCGGGTTCCCAGTTGTCGGCGTCGATGGTGGTGGAGAGGTCGATGATGCGCATGGGTGGCTCCGGTGGGTGGGGTGCCCTGGTCCCCGTGGGCCGGGCCGCTGGGGCCTGCGGCCGGGGGTGGCCCGGCGCCGCGGGTGTTCGGGGGTCGTACGGCGCGTGGCGGGGACCAGGGCTGGTCTGGGCGGGGGTCAGGCGGGTTGGTGTTCGGTGTGGTGCTTGGCGTGGTGGAGGGTGGTGCGGCTGTTGGTGCTGAGGGCGTTGTGGACGTAGGTGCGGGCGTCGGTGGTGGTGGCGTTCTGGCCGAGGACGGTGGGGATGGTGGCGGGGTTGAGGACGACGGTGTGGCGTGAGGTGGCGGTGTGGCCGCCGTTGCCGTCGGGGGTGATGAGCCATTCGCCGGTGTGGGCGGTCATGAGGGCGGGGAGGGTGGTCTGCTTGTAGACGATGCGGTGTGGGGGGAAGCAGAGGCGGATGGAGCGGGTGGTGTGGGTGGGGCCGCCGCCGGGGGGCTGGGTGTGCATGGTCATGGTCTGGGTGCCGGTGGGGGTTTCGTGGAGGTCGAGGTGGGCGACGTGTGGGAGGCGGGTGGGCCATAGGTCGGCGCGGTGGAGGAAGTCGTAGGTGTGGGTGGGGTCGCCGGTGATGTGGAGGGTGTCGTGGAAGTGGAGGGTGAGGTCGGTGAGGGTGGTGCGGGTTTCGGCGGCGTGTTTGAGGCGGTCGAGTTCGCTGGTGCTGTTGGTGTGGACGGCGCGTTCGATCCAGTCGAGGTGGTGGGGGGCGTTGTCGACGGCTTGGAAGTCGTGGGTGAGGGTGAGGAGGGTGTCGGTGCTGGTGAGGGGTTTGAGGGTCCAGGTGCCGGACATGGCGGCGACGGGGTGGTGGGGGGTGTCCTGGTGGAAGCGGATGGTGCGGGTGGTGGGGTCGAGGTGGCGGCGTGATGTCCAGTCGGTGACGTCGCCGTTGGCGAGGGCCCAGATATGGATGTGTTCGTGGCCGGCGGTGGCGTGGATGCGTTCGGTGTGGATGGTGGGGGGGAAGGTGTGCGGCCATTGGGTGACGTCGGCGATGAGTTCGTAGACGGTGTCGGCGGGGGCGTGGACGGTGGTGGTGTGTTCGGTGGTGCGGGTGGTGGCGGCCATGGGGTCCTTTCGGGGGGTCAGTAGTTGCCGAGTCCGCCGCAGATGTTGATGGCCTGGGCGGTGACGGGGGCGGCGGCGTCGGAGACGAGGTAGGCGACCATGGCGGCGACTTCGTCGGGGGTGGTGTAGCGGCCGAGGGGGATTTTGGCCTGGAAGCGGTGGAGGACGTCGGTTTCGGTGATGCCCCAGTGGGCGGCGTAGCCTTGGCGGACTTTGCGGGCCATGGGGGTTTCGACGTATCCGGGGCAGACGGCGTTGACGGTGACGCCGGTTTTGGCGAGTTCGAGGCCAAGGGCTTTGGTGAAGCCGATGACGCCGTGTTTGGAGGCGGAGTAGGGGGCGCCGAGGACGACGCCTTGTTTGCCGCCGGTGGAGGCGATGTTGATGATGCGGCCGGTGGGCTGGTCGAGGATGCCGCCGTTCTTGAGGACTTCGCGGGTGAGGCGGAAGACGCTGGTGAGGTTGGTGGCGATGACGTCGTTCCAGAGGTCGTCGGGGATGTCGCTGGTGGTTCCGCCGCCGCTGCGGCCGGCGTTGTTGATGAGGACGCTGATGGGGCCGTGGTGGCGGGTGGTGGTGGCGACGAGTTCGGTGATGTGGTCGGGGTCGGTGACGTCGCAGGGGTGGGCGTGGACGTCGTGGCCTTCGGCGGTGAGGGTGTGGCGGGTGTGGGTGAGGCGGTCGGGGTCGCGGGCGCTGATGATGACGCGGTGGGTGGTGGCGAGTGTGGTGGCGATGGCGAGGCCGATGCCTTGGGTGGCGCCGGTGACGATGGCGAGGGGTGGTGTGGTCATGGGGGTTCCTTCCGGGCCGGGGTGGGGTGGCTTGTGTTCGAGGTTGGTGGGGGTGGCTCGAACGCGGCTTGAGAAGTGGTGGGCGCTCGGGTGCGGCGGGTGTGGTGGTGGCTTGATCGGGGTTTGAGCGGGTGTGCAGGGGCGGGGGGTGAGGATCGGGGGGCGTCGGCCGGCCGGCCGGTGTGTGGCCGTTGTGGGAGGGGTGTAGTGGTGTCGTCGTCGCGGGTGGACGTGGTGGAGGGGTTCGGTTCGGCGGAGTTGTTCGCGCAGGTGCAGATGTTCTATGCGCGGCAGATGCGGTTGCTGGATGAGGGGCGGGTGGAGGAGTGGGCGGCGACGTTCACGGAGGAGGGGGTGTTCGCGGCGGATGCGCGGCCGGAGCCGGCGCGGGGGCGGGCGGTGATCGCTGCGGCGGCTGGGGCGGCGTGGGAGCGGTTGGTGGCGTCGGGGGTGCGGCATCGGCACTGGCTGGGGATGGTGGAGGTGGGTGCGGAGTCGGGTGGCCGGGTGCGGTCGCGGTGTTATGCGCTGGTGCTGGCGGTGCCGCGGGGTGGGCCGGTGTCGGTGCAGGTGAGCACGGTGTGTGAGGACGTGCTGGTGCGGGGTGGGGGTGGTGGCTGGCTGGTGGAGGAGCGGTCGGTGCGGCGGGATGATCTGGGTGAGGTGGGCGCGGGGTAGCGTCGCGGGGTTCTGGGGCGCGGTCGGGGCCGGTGTGGGGTGCCGGTGCCGGCCGCGTTGTCGTGCCGGGGGTGAGGTGTGCCCGCTCCCCTATCGGGTCGCCGGTGTGCGGGGGGTGGCGGTGATGTCGATGACGGCGGCGGACCAGGTGAATCCGGCGCCGACGCTGGTGAGCAGGCAGCGGGTGCCGGGGGTGAGGCGGCCGGTGGTGGTGAGGTGGTCGAGGCCGGCGATGGGGTCGCCGGCGCCGAGGTGGCCGATGGTGCGGCTCCAGGGCCAGGTGGTGGTGCCGGGGTCGATGCCGAGTTTGCTGAGGTAGCCGGCTTCGAGGCGGCGGCGGCCGAGGTGGGGCAGGGCGAAGGCGTCGATGTCGTCGAGGGTGGTGCCGGCGGCGGTGAGGGCTTGTTCGATGACGAGGTGCTGGTTGGTGGCGACGCGGCTGATGGCGCGCATGCGGTCGGCGGTGGTGCGGGTGAAGGCTTTCTTGCAGGTTTCGAGGTCGATGGTGGGGCGGATTTCGAGGGGGGCGCGGGTGAAGGGGTCGTCGCCGCGGTGCATGCGTTCGAGGTCGGGGGCGGAGAGGGTGACGAGGGAGCGCAGGCGGGCGAGGCCGGGGGTGCGGGAGAGGATGAGGGCGGTTCCGCCGTCGGCGTAGACGGTGCCGGGGTCGCTGCGCCAGCGGTCGAAGCCGGGTGGGCAGAAGCGGTCGCCGGTGGTGATGAGGGCGGCGTGGCGGGTGGGGTCGGCGGTGAGGTAGGCGGCGGCGAGTTCGAGGGCGGCCATGGCGCCGTTGGAGACCTGGCGGACTTCGATGGCGGGGCAGGGGGTGGTGAGGCATTGGTGGTGGATGTAGGAGGCGGGGGCCCACAGGTCGTGGCCTTGGTGGTAGAAGCTGGCGTGCAGGAGGAGGTCGATGCGGTGGTGGGGGCCGGCGCGGTCGAGGGCGGTGCGGGCGGCTGCGGCGGCCATTTCGGGGCCGGAGTGGTGGTGGGAGACGGCGACGGCGGTGGCGCCGGTGGTGGTGATGGTGCGCTGGTCGGTGAGGCCCTGGGCGAGGGCTTGGTGGGCGGTCATGGTGGGGGGCAGCCAGGTGGCGCAGGCGGCGATGTGCAGGTCGGTGGTGGGCATGGCGGGGTCCTTCGGGGGTGGGTGGCGGGCCGGGGTCAGGGGTGGGGGGCGGTGAGGTGGCGGTCGGTGGGGGTGGTGCGGGTGAGTTCGGCGAGTTGGGTGTCGTCGATGTAGCCCATGCGGTGGGCGGTGTGCTGGATGTCGCCGAGGGGGTGGCCGTGGCGGTGCTGGTGGTCGCGGACGAATGCGGCGGCGTGCAGGAGGCTGTCGTGGGTGCCGGTGTCGAACCAGGTGGCGTCGGGGCCGAGGGGGACGAGGCGGGCGCGGCCGGTGGCGGTGAAGGCGCGGTTGAGGTCGGTGATTTCGAGTTCGCCGCGGGGTGAGGGGGTGAGGTCGTGTGCCATGGCGACGGCTTCGTTGTCGTAGAGGTAGAGGCCGGTGACGGCGAGGTTGGAGGTGGGGTGGGCGGGTTTCTCGTCGATGCGGGTGAGGTGGCCGCGGGCGTCGAGGGTGGCGATGCCGTATCGGTGGGGGTCGGGGACGGGATAGCCGAAGAGGGTGCATCCGTTGAGGCGGCGGCGTTCGTGCTGCAGGAGGTCGGCGAGGTGGGGGGTGTGGAAGATGTTGTCGCCGAGGATGAGGGCGATCTGGTCGTCGCCGATGAAGTCGCGGCCGAGGATGAGGGCGTGGGCGAGGCCGCGGGGGTGGTCTTGGGCGCGGTAGTGGAGGTGGATGCCGAGGTCGGTGCCGTCGCCGAGGAGGGTGGTGTAGGCGTCGAGGTGGTGGGGGGTGCTGATGAGGAGGATGTCGCGGATGCCGGCCGTCATGAGGACGGACAGGGGGTAGTGGATCATCGGTTTGTCGTAGACGGGCAGGAGTTGCTTGGAGACGACGTTGGTGACGGGGCGCAGTCGCGTTCCCGTTCCGCCGGCAAGGATGATTCCCCGCACGGTTCTCCCCATTTCGAGGTGGGTGCCGGGCCCGGTGTGGGCGGGTGGTGGGCGGTTCAGGTGGTGGCGTCGGCGGGGGCGGGGTTTTTGAGGGGTTGCCACCAGGCGCGGTTGTCGCGGTACCAGGCGATGGTGGCGGCGAGGCCGGTGGTGAAGTCGACGCGGGGGGTGTAGCCGAGGCGGCGGAGTTTGGTGTCGTCGAGGGAGTAGCGGTGGTCGTGTCCGGGGCGGTCGGGGACGTGGTGGAGGAGGTGGGGGTCGGCGTCGAGGGCGCGGAGGAGGAGGCCGGTGAGGTGGCGGTTGGTGAGTTCGGTGCCGCCGCCGATGTTGTAGGTCTCGCCGGGGGCGCCTGTTTCGAGGGCGAGGTGGATGCCGCGGCAGTGGTCGTCGACGTGCAGCCAGTCGCGGACGTTGTCGCCGGTGCCGTAGAGGGGGACGGGCCGGTGGTCGAGGAGGTTGGTGATGAAGAGGGGGATGAGTTTTTCGGGGTGCTGGTGGGGGCCGTAGTTGTTGCCGCAGCGGGTGATGGTGATGTTCATGCCGTGGGTGCGGGCGTAGGCGCGGGCGATGAGGTCGCCGGCGGCTTTGGAGGCGGCGTAGGGCGAGTTGGGTTGGAGGGGGTGGTCTTCGGTCCATGAGCCGGTGGTGATGGAGCCGTAGACCTCGTCGGTGGAGACCTGCAGGAAGCGGGGGGTGCGGGCGGTGCGGGCGGCTTCGAGGAGGGTGTGGGTGCCGGTGACGTTGGTGTGGATGAAGGGGGCGGCGCCGGTGATGGAGCGGTCGACGTGGGTTTCGGCGGCGAAGTTGATGATGGTGTCGTGGCCGGGGACGAGGTCGGCGAGGAGGGCGGTGTCGGTGATGTCGCCGGTGACGAGGGTGAGTCGGGGGTGGCCGGCGACGGCGGCGAGGTTGGCGGGGTTGCCGGCGTAGGTGAGTTTGTCGAGGACGGTGACGTGGGCGTGGGTGTGGCGGGGGTAGGCGCCGGTGAGGAGTTTTCTGACGTAGTTGGATCCGATGAATCCGGCGGCGCCGGTGATGAGCATGCGCACGTGGGGTTCTTTCTGGTCGCGGGTGGGGCGGCGTGGGGTCGGGGGGTCAGAGGGGGATGTTGTTGTGTGCGCCGCGGCGTGCGGGGGCTGTGGCGAGGGCGTGGGCGAGGCGGTGGCGGGTGTGGGCGGGGTCGATGATGTCGTCGATGACGCCGATGGTGTGGGCGCGCTGCAGGCCGCCGGTGCGGTGCTGGTGCTGGGCGGTGAGGTGGGTGCGCAGTGCGTCGCGCTGGTGGTCGGGGGTGGCGGCGAGGGTTTTGCGGTGCAGGAGGTCGACGGCGGCGCGGGCGCCCATGACGGCGATTTCGGCGCCGGGCCAGGCGAGGACGGTGGTGGCGCCGAGGGATCGGGAGTTCATGGCGATGTAGGCGCCGCCGTAGGACTTGCGGAGGATGAGGGTGGCGCGGGGGACGGTGGCTTCGGCGAAGGCGTGCAGGAGTTTGGCGCCGCGGCGGACGACGCCGTCCCATTCCTGGTGGACGCCGGGGAGGTAGCCGGGGACGTCGACGAGGACGGTGAGGGGGATCCCGAAGGCGTCGCACATGCGGACGAATCGGGCGGCTTTTTCGGCTGAGAGGGCGTCCAGGCAGCCGCCTTTGCGCAGGGGGTTGTTGGCGATGACGCCGACGGTGCCGCCGGCGAGCCGGCCGAGGGCGGTGACGATGTTGGGGGCCCAGCGGGGCTGGAGTTCTTCGAGGGTGGTGGTGCCGTCGGGGTGGGTGTCGAGGAGGGCGCGGGCGAGGGGTCTGATGTCGTAGGCGCGTTGTGGCCGGTCGGGCAGGAGGGTGCGGGGGTCGGGGCGGGGCGGTTCGCCGTGGAGGGTGTGGGGGGCGCAGGTGCCGGGGGCGGCGAGCAGGGTGGCGAGGTGGCGGGCGCGGGTGTAGGCGTCGGTTTCGCCGGTGGCGAGGACGTGGGCGACGCCGGATCGGCGGGTGTGGGCGTCGGGGCCGCCGAGGTGGTTCTGGTCGGTGTGTTCGCCGGTGACGCTGCGTACGACGTCGGGGCCGGTGACGAAGATGCGGGCGGTGGGGGTCATGACGACGATGTCGGTGAGGGCGGGCCCGTAGGCGGCGCCGCCGGCGGCGGGGCCGACGACGATGGAGATCTGGGGGACGCGGCCGGAGGCGCGGACGATGGCGGCGAAGACCTGGCCGACGGCGTGGAGGGCTTCGACGCCTTCGGCGATGCGGGCGCCGCCGGAGTGCCAGATGCCGATGACGGGGTGGCCGTGGGCGGCGGCGGTGTCGATGGCGTGGGCGATGCGGCGGCAGCCTTCGGTGCCCAGGGCGCCGCCCATGCGGGTGGCGTCGGTGCAGTAGGCGGTGACGGGGTGGCCGTTGATGCGGCCGTGGGCGGTGTGGACGCCGGCGTCGTCGCGGGGGCTGGTGGGGGTGGCGGTCGCGGGGTCGAGGAGCCGGGTGAGGCGGTGGTGGGGGACGCGTGGG
>NZ_JBHTBH010000018.1:0-64828 GCF_042664915.1 Marinactinospora rubrisoli | reverse complement strand
CACAAAGAAAACAAACACGCGCTGTTGAGTTCTCAAGAAACAACCGCTTCACTCGTATACAAGCCACCGGAACAACCCGGAACCAGCTCTTCTATCGAGGCGGCGAATCCGCTTTGTTGTGTCTCCAATTTACCAGCTGTTCTCGGTCCCGCCAAATCGGCGTTTCCGGGAAATCCATCTGATAAAGCTTCCCGAATTCTCTTGTCGGAGACCCAAGAGAAGAGATTACCAGCCTTGGTGAACCCCTCGGCCAGTGATCCTCGGATTGCTGCCACACGGTCCGCGACGGTGGTCGTGACCACCCATCGCCCCGTTGGGCATTGGTAACCATAGAGTCCGCGCACGAGGGCGTCAAATCAGGATCCAGCCCCAGGAGAGTGTTCCTGGGTGCCGGGCTGCGGGCCTTGGGTCAGGCCCCTGCCTCCCGTGCTCACCCGAGCCGGGGAGCGGCCCGTGTGGTACGTCAGGTTCGTTTGTTGCAAGGCCATACCTGCCCCTGCGGTTCGTCGGCTAAACACGCTCCGGCCAAAGAATCTTCCCGGTCATCGTCTGGCCTGGCCAGCGGTGCCCGGCGCCGGCAACGGCGGTGCCCCGCCCGAGAGCGACGCTCGGGCGGGGCACCCTGCGGGACATCGGCCGGTGCTAAAGGCGCACCAGCACTCCGCCGACGTTGCGCTTGCCGCGTCGCAGTACCAGGTAGCGCCCGTGCAGCAGGTCCGCCGCGGAGACGCGCGCGTCCACATCGGTGACCTTCGCGTTGTTCAGGTAGGCGCCGCCCTCCTGCACGGCGCGACGGGCCGCCGACTTGCTGGGGACCAGACCGGTCGCGGCGAGCAGGTCGACGACCGGGGGCAGCGACTCCACCGGGCCCGCGACCTCCGTGCCGGGCACCTCCGCCAGTGCGGCGCCCAGAGTGGCGGGGTCGAGCTCGGAGAGCTCCCCCTGGCCGAAGAGCGCCCTGCTGGCCTCGACCACCTTGCGGCACTCCTCCGCGCCGTGCACCAGCGTGGTCAGCTCCTCGGCAAGCGCCCGCTGGGCGGCGCGTGCGGCGGGGCGTTCGGTGGTCTGGCGCTCCAGGTCCTCGATCTCCGCGCGCTCGCGGAAACTGAACACCCGCAGGTACCGCGCCACGTCCCGGTCGTCGGCGTTGAACCAGAACTGGTAGAAGGCGTACGGGGTCGTCAGCTCCGGGTCCAGCCACACCGTGCCGGTCTCGGTCTTGCCGAACTTCGTGCCATCGGCCTTGGTCAGCAGGTTCGTGGTCAGGGCGTGTGCCGGGCCGTGCGGCTCGTTGCCGGTGACGCGGCGGATGAGGTCGAGCCCCGACGTGATGTTGCCCCACTGGTCGCTGCCGCCGATCTGCAGCGTGCAGCCGTGCCGGCGGTACAGCTCGACGTAGTCGTAGGACTGCAGCAGCACGTAACTGAACTCGGTGTAGCTCATTCCGGCGCCGTCCAGCCGGGACCGCACCGTCTCGCGCGCCAGCATCTGGTTGACGCTGAAGTGCTTGCCGACGTCGCGCAGCAGCTCGATGGCGGACAGCTCGCGCAGCCAGTCGCCGTTGTTCGCCAGGATCGCGTCGGTGGGCTCCGCGGCCATGCCCTCGGTGGGGAACCGGAGGAAGGCGGAGAGCTGCCGGCCGAGCACGCCGACCCAGCCCTCGACGGTCTCCAGCGAGTTGAGCGTGCGCTCGGCGTTCGGCTTGGGGTCGCCGATCAGGCCGGTGCCGCCGCCCACCAGCGCGATCGGCCGGTGGCCGGCGCGCTGGAACCGGGCGAGGGTGAGGATCTGGGTGAGGTGTCCGACGTGCAGGCTGCCCGCTGTCGGATCGAAGCCGCAATAGAGGGTGACCGGACCATCGGCGAGCGCCTTGCGAAGTTCGTCAAGGTCGGTCGTCTGCGCGAGCAGCCCGCGCCATTCGAGTTCGTCGATGATGTCAGTCACTGTGGTCTTTCCGTCGAAATGGTGACGTTCTACCGTGCCCAGCGGCCCGCTGGCCCGCACGGACGTCCTCTACGGTAGCCGCTCGCCCGCCGCGGCGTCGCCGCGGAGGCGCCGCCCCGCCAGGCTCTTCCGCGTGCCCGATCGCCCGCGCCCGTGCGCCGAATCGGGCACCGTGGCCACATCCGGACACGACATGTCACCTGTAGTTCACGCCGGGCTATTGCCTGAGCCGCCGTCCCCGATCAAGGTGACTACGTCCGAAAGCACCCGCTCCTGCTTGGAGACCGTTGATGCGATCCCCTGTCGCCCGTGCCGCCGGCCTGTTCACGGCCACCGCGGCGTCCGTGCTTCTCGCCCTCGGCCTGGCGTCCCCCGCTTCGGCCGCCCCGCCCCCGCCCCCGAGCGTCTCGGAGGCCCGTTCCCAGCTCGCGGCGCTCACCGTCGAGTCCGAGGGTTCCGGCTCCCCCTACGACCGCGACCTGTTCCCGCACTGGAGCGCCGTCGAGGGCAACTGCAACGCCCGTGAGTACGTGCTGCGCCGCGACGGTGACAACGTCTCCGTGGGCAACGACTGCTACCCGACCTCGGGCAGCTGGACCAGCCCGTATGACGGCGTGCGGACGAGCACTCCCTCGCAGGTGCAGATCGACCACATGGTGCCGCTCGCCGAAGCGTGGCGCTCCGGCGCGGACACCTGGTCGACCAGCCAGCGCGAGGCGTTCGCCAACGACATCGACACCCCGCAGCTGTGGGCGGTCTCCGGGTCCAGCAACCAGTCCAAGAGCGATCAGGACCCGGCCGAGTGGCTGCCGCCGTCCACCTCCATCCACTGCACCTACGTGCGCAGCTGGATCAACGTCAAGTACGAGTGGAACCTGAGCGTGGACTCCGCCGAGCGGTCGGCGCTGCAGAGCGTGCTCGACTCCCGCTGCTGACCGGCTGATCGATGGTCCGGAGGGGCCGGCGCCCGTGTGGGTGCCGGCCCCTCGCGCGCCGCCGTGGTCACAGCGCCCGCAGGCCCTCCAGCACGGCGCGCAGCACGTCCTCCCCCACGGCCGCGCCGCTCACGCTCGGACGGCAGTGCCGCATGGAGCCGTCGGCGATCATCCCGGCGACCAGCAGCTTGGCCATCCTGATGGGCAACTGCAGCCGGGCGGCCAGCTCCACGATGGTGCGCGGCCGCGTGCACCAGCTCAGCGCGGCCTCGCGTTCGGGGAGGAGGTGGTCGGCGTCGGCGGGTGGCCGGGTGGCGACCACCAGGCTGAGCATGTCCAGGCCGGCGTCGTCCGCCCCGGCGGCGGCCACCGCGAACGGCCGGAGCAGCCGGCCGGGGTCGGGCCGGTAACCGCCGTCACCGGTCACCGGGACACTCCCCCGAACCTGTGGCGCCGTCCGCCCCGCCGAGCTGCCGCGGCACCAGCTCGCGGACCTCCTCGTGAGCGGGAGGGACGTCGCGCAGCAGCGCGTCCGGCAGGACGGCGGTCGCGCGGGTGCCGCCGTAGGGCGACGGGCACAGCCGCACCCGTACCCCGTGCCGGGCGGCGAGCCGCGCGACGACGAACAGCCCCAGGCGCGGCTCGTCGGGCAGCGCCATTACGTCGAACTCGGGGGCGTCGGCGAGGGTGCGGTTGGCTTCGGCGTAGGCCTCCTCGCTCATGCCCAGGCCACGGTCCTCGACGTCGATGGCGAGGCCGCCGGGCACCTGGCCGCTGTTGACGTCCACGGGGGCGCCGGCCGGCGAGAACTGGGTGGCGTTCTCGACCAGCTCGGCGACGAGGTGGACGACGTCGGCGACGGCGACGCCGTGCACCCACGCCTTGGGGGCCGACTTCAGCCGCACCCGCTGGTAGTCCTCGGTCTCGGAGATGGCCGCGCGCAGCACGTCGACCAGCGGAAGGTGCTCCCGCCAGCGCCGGGCGGAAGGCGCGCCGCTGAGAATGATCAGGTTGTCGGCGTAGCGGCGGCCACGGGTGGCGAGGTGGTCGAGGCGGAAGAGTTTCTGCAGCCGCCGGGGGTCCTCCTCCTCGTACTCGATCTCGTCGAGCAGCCGGAGCTGGCGCTGCACGAGGGCCTGATTGCGGTAGGCGATGCCGAGGAACACCCGGTTGGCGCCCTCGCGGATCTCGGCCTGCTTGACGGCGGCGCGCACCGCGGTGCGCTGGGCGGTGTTGAAGGCGTCGGCGACCTCGCCGATCTCGTCCTGGCCGTAGGAGAGCGGCGGCAGCTCGGCCTCGACGTCGACGCGCCCGCCGTTCTGGGCGCGCGACACGATGTCGGGCAGCCGGGTGTCGGCGACCTCCAAGGTGTCGGCGCGCAGCCGCTGCAGCCGCCCGGTGAGCCGGCGCGCGGAGCGCAGCGCCACGACGATCGCCGTGACTCCGGCGACGAAGGCGGCCAGGCACCCGCCGACGTTCACGAGGATGCGGTGGCGCACGGCCACCCACGCGCTGTCGATGGAGGACTGGATCTGCGCGATGACGACGTCGTGGAAGAGCGGCGCGGCGGCGGCCGCAGCGGTCTCCCACTCGCGCAGTCCCACGGGAACCTCGGTGTTCCACCCGGCGGGCCGGCCGGTGGTGCCGTCGCCGTTGACGGGCTCGCGCATGACGACCGCCTGGGACAGGCGGGTCACCGTGATCCAGTGGTCGTCCGTGCGCATGGTGTCGTAGTGGGCCCGCACCGCGGGCGCCATGTGGTGTTCGGAGTCCCGGAGGACATCGCGGTAGGAGGCGGTCAGGTGGACGAAGTGCGCGCTCTCCTCGTAGGTCATGGCGCCGGCGGCGATCACGCCGCTGAGCAGGGCGTCGGCCTGCGAGTAGTAGTCGCGGGCCCGCATCAGCTGGAGGGCGAGCACGCCTTCGGTGAGGCTGCGTTCGTCGTTGAGCCGCATGACGATCGCATCGGAGATCAGGTGGATGTCGTTGATGAGGTCGGTGTAGCGGACGAGCGCGGTCTCCCGGTCGAGCCGGCCGGCCGAGACGCTGCCGCGCAGGGCGGGCAGCGTCTTCCAGTTCTCGAAGAAGTCGCGGGTGCGGTGCCGGATCTCCGGATCACCCCGGTCGAGCAGGCGGGACGCCTGCTCGTAGGCGGCGCGGAACGCCTCGTCGGTGCTCGCGCGCTGGTGGTCGAGCGCGCTGGCGGCCTTCCGGTCGGTGTCGCCGAGGAAGACCTGGGTGGCGCGGCGTTCGTGCCGGAGTTCCGCCGCCACGGCGCCGAGGCTGGCCACGCCATCGCTGCCGTTGAGGGTGGCCAGCGCGAGAGCGGCGGTCTGGCCGCTGCCCGCGGCGGCGATGATGGCCCACAGCAGCAGGAAGCTGACGCTCGGGATCAGCACGTTGCGCGTGAGCTGGCGCCGGATGCTGTTCCGCCCGGCGGCGGCACGTAGTCGGCCCATGGCCCCTCCCCAGATGGACGGGCGCATGGCGTGCGGAAGCGGGACAGGCGCACGCTGGAAACGGTCCGGCCGCGCCATGACGCCCAAGCGCACATGACGCTATCGGAACCCGTGGCGCGCCGTGGTCACATCGTGACGATTCGTGGTTACGGGCGGGTGCCGACACGGCTCCGCCGCCGTGGCGGCGGCGCCACGTCGAGGAGGACGCGCGTCGCCGTGACGGCGGCGGGGATGGGGGCCGGGCCGCTCAGCTCTCGGGGCGGTGCCGCGACCCGACGGGGGCGGGCAGTTCGTCGAGCGTGGGCGGCTGTTCGAAGCCCAGGGCGTTGAGGGTCTCGGCGTAGCGCAGCGCGGCGATCTTGGCGAGCGTGCTGTGCGCGCCGAGCGGGGCGCACACCCGCGCGCCGTAGCGCTGCGCGATGGCGGCCACCTCCGACATCGGGTACTCGGTGCCGATGATGCTGGGCGCGAGGACGGTGCGCACGGATCCGGCGCTGCGCATCTGGCCGAAGACCTCGTCCAGGTGCGCAGGATCCTCCAGATCGACCGGGAGCACCGTGATGCCGAGCCGGGCGGCGAGCAGCACGGCGGTGACGCCCGCGGAGCTCACGGCGTCGGCGCCGCCGACGGAGCCGACGACGACGCCGTCGGCCATGCTCCCGGTGGCGGCGACCACGCTGATCAGCCGCATGCGGTCGGCACGCACGAAGCCGCCCTCGGCCAGCCGCAGGTGCAGGACCTCGGCGAGCATCGGGTGCGGGCCGAGCCCTTCCGGTGACCCGGGCGGTGACGCCGCTGGCGGTCACGGCGCCGTTGATGGCCTCCAGGGTCGCGGGGTGCAGGGCGGAGACGAGCGGCACCACGACGGCGCGGATGCCGCGTCCCTCGCCGGTCTCCAGGCCGGCGAGTGCCTCGGTGAGCGGATGCTCGGTGCCCTCCGTGTAGCCGAAGCGGATGGCGACCTCGGGACGGTAGGCCCGTACGAGGTCGACGATCTGCTGGCCGTACCCGTCGGGGTCGGCGGCACCGGGGATGGCGAGCACCAGCGTCGGCGTACCGACCCAGCTGTCGAAGGACAGCGGGTTGCGATGCCGGCCAGAGCGGCGCCGGGGCAGGTCGCGCGGAGGGAGTCTGTCCGGTTTCTGGGTACTGTCAGGGTTCACGCCAAAATGCTAACGACTCGGAAGTGGTGATCTTGCCCTTCGTACCGTCACGGTAACGGAAACCGGGAATCGGTGCCGGGCGGTGATCCGGACGGGCGCGCCGCCATCAGCCGCTCATCGCAAGGCTGCGGCGCCGCATGACGTGCTCGACGAGGGTCAGCAGCACCTCCTTGCCCGACTCGCGGCTGCGGGCGTCGGCCATGATGATGGGAACGTCGGGGCGGACGTCGGTCGCCTCGCGTACCTCGGCCTCGGTGTAGTCGTCGGAACCGTCGAACCGGTTAACGGCGATGACGAACGGGATGTCGCGGTGTTCGAAGAAGTCGACGGCGGGGAAGCAGGTGTCCAGCCGCCGGGTGTCGGCGAGCACCACGGAGCCGAGCGCCCCCTGGGCGAGCTCGTCCCACATGAACCAGAACCGGCCCTGGCCCGGTGTGCCGAACAGGTAGAGGACGATGTCGTCGTCGACGGTGATGCGGCCGAAGTCGAGGGCGACGGTGGTGGTGGTCTTCTGTTCCACGCCGGCGAGGTCGTCGACCCCGAGGCTGGCCTCGGTCATGACCTCCTCGGTGCTCAGCGGGGTGATCTCGCTGACCGCCCCCACGAGCGTCGTCTTCCCGGCGCCGAAGCCGCCGGCGACCAGGAGCTTGACCGCGAGGGGAATGCCGGCGTCGCCGGTTCCAGGGTCAGAGCCTACGGATGCCATCGAGTACCGCCTGGAGTACGTGCTTTTCGGGAAGTTGCGCGGTGGGCAGCGGCGCGCGGGCCAGCATGGCCCCCCTGGCGATGAGGTCGCTCACCAGGACCTTGACCACGGTCAGCGGAATGTCGAGGCGGGCGGAGACCTCCGCGACCGACACCGGGGAGGTGCACAGGTCCAGGATCTCCAGGTGCTCGGGTTCCAGCCCCGTGGTCTCCGGGGGTCTTCGGGCGGCGACCACGACGGTGATCATGTCGAGCTGGGACTGGACCGGCCGGGTGCGGCCGCCCGTCATCGCGTAGGGGCGGACCAGGGGGCCCGCGGCGGCGTCGGTGATGGAGAAGTCGTCGTCGCCGGGCCGCGCCGCCCCGCGGCGCCGCCCGGGCAACCGGTCCACGGGCGTGCGAGGTCGGCGGACCTGGTCACGGGGGGCACGCGGCTCCGGGAGCGGCGTGTTCTCCCAGCCGTCTTCCGCGGCGATCATGCTCCGGTTCCGCCCGGGGACCCGGCGGTCTCGGGGAAGCGCGGGGCGGAGCTGAGGAACTGCCCGACCCGCTTGATCCGCATGTTCATCTCGTAGGCGACCAGTCCGACGTCGGCGTCCTCCGTGGCCAGGACGGCCAGGCAGGCGCCCTCACCGGCGGCGGTGACGAACAGGTAGGCGTGCTCCATCTCGACGATCGTCTGCCGGACGGCACCGCCGCCGAAGTGCCGGCCGGTCCCCCGCGCCAGGCTCTGGAACGCCGAGGCGACCGCGGAGAGGTGTTCGCCGTCCTCGGTGGACAGGTCCCGGGAGCGGCCGATGAGGAGACCATCGGCCGACAGCACGATGGCGTGGTCGGCGCCGACGACGCGGTCCACCAGGTCGTCGAGCAGCCAGTTCAGGTCACCTGTGACGTTGCTCATCTCCACCATTATTCGCTCTCGTGGGAGTGGTCGCCGCTCGGCCGGCCGGTCCGGCCGTCGGCCGGTCCGGTGTCGGCCGGACGGTCACCGCCCCCGGGGCGGTCGGGTGCCGAGTGGGGTCCCGCGTCGGTGCCGGCCGGGACCGGCGCCGGCCACTCCGCCGGCCCGTCCTCGGTCTCGCGGGCCCGCCGGGTTCCGCTCTGGAAGGCGCTCAGCATGCGGCGCACGTCCTCGGGGGAGCGGGCGCTGCGCGCCGGTGCGCCGGCCGTCGCGGTGGGGACGTGGTCGTCCCGAAGCTGGGGGGCCAGGTGCGTCTGGCGGCGGCGCTTGGGGAGCGGGGGCCGGCCGCCGGTGCCCGTCGTGGCCGGGCCGACCGCCGGGCCGACCGCCGGGTCGCCGTTCGTGCCGGGGGTGTCGGCGGGCGCGGGTGCCGGGACGCCGCGGGGGCGCCGGGCGGGCAGCGGCGGCCGGGCGGCGTCCTCGGGCGGTGTCGTGTGCTCGTCCCATGCGGCTGCGGCCTCCTGTTCGCGCCGGGTGGACCGGTCCTCCTCCTGACCGGTTCCGTTATACGGCACGGAGTCCAGCGACCGGGCGGAGTTGCCGGAAGTGCCGGTCACCGGCCTGGCGTGCCGTGGCGGCCGGAGGCCGTCCGGGGCGGGCTCGGCGGAGTCGTCGTGGGCCGGCCGGGGAGGCGTCGCGCGGAGCCGCAGCGGCGCGCCGGGCCGCTGTTCGGCCGCCTCGGCGTCCTGGGGCGCCAGCAGGTCGCCGGCGCGCTCCTCGGCGGCCGGCGCCGGGAGGCCGCCCTCGCGCCACGCCGGCTCGGCCGGGCGGGCCGGCCATGTCGGCGCCGTTCCCTCCTGGGTGGCGATCAGCGCGGCGGGGATGAGGATGACGGCGCGCGTCCCGCCGTAGGGCGAGGGGCAGAGCTGCACGGCGATGTCGTGTTTGGCGGCCAGCCGGGCGACCACGAAGAGCCCGAGCCGGGAGTCCTCGTTCAGCGCCATGACGTCGAATTCGGGGGCGTGGGACAGCGTCCGGTTGGCGGCGGCGTAGTCCTCCTCGCTCATGCCGAGGCCGCGGTCCTCGATCTCCACGACCACGCCCTTGGGCACGATCTCGCTGTGGATGTCCACCTTGGTGTGCGGCGGAGAGAAAGCGGTGGCGTTCTCCACGAGTTCGGCGACGAGGTGGATGATGTCCGCCACGACCGCGCCGCGCAGGGTCAGAGTGGGCACCACCCGCAGCTTGACGCGCGCGTACTCCTCGGTCTCGGAGACCGCCCCGCGCAGGATGTCGACCAGCGGGATGGGGTTGCGCCAACGGCGGCCCGGCTGGGCGCCGCCGAGGATGATGAGGTTTTCGGCGTTGCGGCGGCCGCGGGTGGCGAGGTGGTCGAGCTGGAAGAGGTCCTCCAGGAGGTCGGGGTCGTCCTCCTCGCGCTCCACGCGGTCGAGGAGCTGGAGCTGGCGCTGCACCAGTGACTGGTTGCGGTGCGCGATACCGAGGAAGACCCGGTTGACCCCGGCCCTGATCTCGGCCTGTTTGACGGCGGCGGAGACCGCGGTGCGCTGGGCGTTGTTGAACGCGTCGGCGACCTGCCCCACCTCGTCGGCGCCGTAGTCGAGGGTGGTCAGCTCCCGGTCGACGTCCACGGGCTCGCCGTCCTGGAGCCGCCGCACGATCTTGGGCAGGTCGTCGTTGGCCAGGCTGAGGGTGTCCGCGCGCAGCCGGGCGAGGCGGTGGGTGAGCCGGCCGGCGGACCGGGAGGCGACCGCGTAGGCGAGGGTGCCGGCGATCATCGCGATGACGCCACCGCCGATCGCGACGGTCAGGATGCGCGCGGCGGCGGAGTCGGCCGCGGCGACGGCCGCGTCCACCTGCAGGTCGGCGAGGGCGATGAGTTCGGCGTCGACGGTGTCGGCCGCCTCCCGCCAGCCGTCGACCGCGGCGGGGAGCGCGTCGGAGCGCTCCTGTTCGCCGGTGACCGGATCGGTGGCGATCTCGGGCTCCTGCTCGCTCACCGCCTGCGCCACGGCCGCCAGCTCGGCCCACTGTGGGCTGTCGTGCAGGGCCTCGTGGGTGTCGGCGGTGTCGCCGGTGAGGTCGGCGCCGACGGAGTGGAGGTGCGCCTGGTGGCTGGCGACCAGGCCGGTGAACTGGTTGCGCTCCCCGGGGGTGAGTTCGCCGGCGGCGATGCCGGCCGAGAGCAAGGCGTCGGACCGGGCGAGCAGTTCCTGGGTGTGCATCAGGTCGGCCGCGGTGGCGGCGGCGGCCACGGCGGGGCCGTCCTGAAGGTTGCGGCCGCGGGCGTCGTAGAGCCGGTGGCCGCGCTCGACGAGGTCGCTGTACCGCTCGATGGCCTCGTCGTCCCCGATGCCGCGCCCCGTCACCTCCTCGCGCAGGACGGGACGCTCGTCCAGCAGGGCGAAGAGCGCGTCGGCCTGCTCGGCCTCGGCGCCACCGTAACCGGGCTGTTCCTCGCGGGTCCCCATGGCGCGGATCGCCTCGTCGCTGGCGGAGACCTGCTCCTGGAACGCCTGCTGCCGGCGGTCGGAGGGGGCGGCGAGGTACTCGGCCGCCAGCCGGCGCTCCTGCTGCAGCTCCACCATCGCGTGGAAGAGGAGAACGCCGCTCTCGCCCTCGGCGGTGGCGGCCCGCAGTGAGAACGCCTGCGCCAGGGTGGCGCCGCTGAGGGAGAGGAACAGCAGGAGGAAGGTGATGCTGGGTATCAGCACGATCCCGTTGAGCTGGGATCTGATGCTGCGACCGCTGCCAGCCGACCGGCCCATTCAGCTCCTCCCACCGCGTGGCGTTCCGGCGCCGGACGCGGCTCGACAGGGGGTGACGTCGAACAGGATGCGGAGGAGGAGGGTCAGGGCAGCTCTTCCGTACGCGGCCGTTGGCCGCTGGCGTCTCCCCCGCTCGGCATGGAGCCGTCCTGTCGCCTGTACCGGAGAGCGTGTGCCCTCTGGCCCACAGGACCTGGACGCTACAGCATCGACAGCGCCGATGGCGCCGGTTTTGCCGAAAACCACGCTGAAAGCTTCACAATTTGCGGCATTCGCGTTATCGGCCGGGTTCGACGGCACTTGTCGTCATATCATGGCCCGGCGGGCCGGCGGGCCGGCGGGCCGGCGGCTCCGCGGTGCGCGCGGAGCCGCCGGTGTCGCGTTGCTTGCCGGGTCAGCCGGCGGTGAACGCCCGATGCCGCTCGACGGCCGCGCCCAGGCGGTCCAGTTGCTCGGCGACCCGCTTGGGCGCCGTGCCGCCCTTGCCGGCGCGCGACTCCAGCGACCCTTCGACGGTCAGCACCTCGCGCACCCGTGGTGTGAGGGCCGGGGAGATCGCGGCGAACTCGGCGTCGGAGAGGTCCGGAAGGTCGACGCCGCGTTCCTCGCAGGCGCGCACGCACGCGCCGGCCAGCTCGTGCGCCTCGCGGAACGGCACGCCCTCGCGCACCAGCCACTCGGCGATGTCGGTGGCCAGCGAGAAGCCCTGCGGCGCGAGTTCGGCCATGCGCGGCCCGTTGAAGGTCAGCGTCGCCACCATGCCGGTGAAGGCGGGCAGCAGCAGCTGGAGGGTGTCGACGGCGTCGAACACCGGCTCCTTGTCCTCCTGCAGGTCGCGGTTGTAGGCGAGCGGGAGGCCCTTCAGCGTGGTGAGCAGGCCCGCCAGATCACCGACGAGCCGCCCCGCCTTGCCGCGCGCCAGCTCGGCGATGTCGGGGTTCTTCTTCTGCGGCATGATCGAGGAGCCGGTGGCGAAGGCGTCGTCCAGGGTCACGAAGGAGAACTCCTTGGTGGACCACAGGATGATCTCTTCGGCGAGCCGCGACAGGTCGACGCCGATCATCGCCGCGACGAAGGCGAACTCCGCCACGACGTCGCGCGCCGCCGTGCCGTCGATGGAGTTCTCCGCCGATGTGGAGAAGCCGAGGTCGGCCGCGACCGCCTCGGGGTCCAGGCCGAGCGAGGAGCCCGCGAGCGCGCCCGAGCCGTACGGCGAGACGTCGGCGCGCCGGTCCCAGTCGCGCAGCCGCTCGACGTCGCGGATGAGCGGCCAGGCGTGCGCGAGCAGGTGGTGGGCGAGCAGCACCGGCTGCGCGTGCTGCAGGTGGGTGCGCCCGGGCATGGCGACGTCGATGTTGCCGCGCGCCTGCTCGGCCAGCGCCGCGACCAGGTCCAGGACGCCGTCCGCGAGCAGACGGGCCTGCTCGCGCAGGTACATCCGCACCAGGGTGGCGATCTGGTCGTTGCGGGACCGCCCGGCGCGCAGCCGGCCGCCGAGCTCGGGGCCCACCCGCTCGATGAAGCCGCGCTCCAGGGCGGTGTGCACGTCCTCGTCCTCCAGCACGGGCTGGAACGCGCCGGAGGCGACGTCGGCCGACAGCCGGTCGAGGCCGGCGAGCATCTCGGTGAGCTCGTCGGCGCTGAGCAGCCCGGCCGCGCGCAGCACGCGGGCGTGCGCCCGGGAACCGGCGATGTCGTGCTGGGCCAGCCGCCAGTCGAAGTGGGTGCTCAGGGAGAGCCTGGCCAGCGCCTCGGAGGGGCCGCCGGCGAAGCGGCCGCCCCAGAGCCGGGTCACCGGCTGCTGCGGGTTGGTCATGAAAATGGTCTCGTGTTCGTGTCGTCGGGGCGGACGGCGGGGCCGGTCGCGGCCGGCCCCGCGCACGGTCGTGCGGGCTACTGGGCGAGCTTCTGGTCGCGCAGGCTGGCGATCTTGGCCGGCATGCTCCAGACGTCGATGAAGCCGCGGGCCAGGCTCTGATCGTACTTGTCGCCGGTGTCGTAGGTGGCCAGTTCGTAGTCGTACAGCGACGCTTCGCTGCGGCGGCCGGTGACGACGGCGCGGCCGCCGTGCAGCACCATGCGGATGTCGCCGGAGACGTTCTGGTTGGCCTCGGCGATGAACGCGTCCAGGGCCTTCTTCAGCGGAGAGAACCACAGGCCGTCGTACACCAGCTCGCCCCAGCGCTGGTCGACGCCCCGCTTGAACCGGGCCAGCTCGCGCTCGACGGTGACGTTCTCCAGCTCCTGGTGGGCGGCGATCAGCGCCACGGCGCCGGGCGCCTCGTAGACCTCGCGGCTCTTGATGCCGACCAGCCGGTCCTCGACCATGTCGATCCGGCCGACGCCCTGCGCACCGGCGCGGCGGTTCAGCTCTTCGATGACCTGCAGCGGGGTGAGCTCCTTGCCGTCGACCGCGGTGGGCACGCCGGACTGGAAGGTGATGACGAGCTCGTCGGCCTCGCGCGGCTCGGCCGGGTTGTCGGTGTAGGCGTAGACGTCCTCGATGGGACCGTTCCAGATGTCCTCCAGGAACCCGGTCTCGACGGCCCGGCCCCACAGGTTCTGGTCGATGGAGTACGGGGACTTCTTGGTGACGTCGATGGGCAGGCCCTTCTCCTCCGCGAAGGCGATGGCCTTGTCCCGGGTCATGCCGGAGTCGCGCACCGGGGCGAGCACCTTCAGCTCGGGGAACAGCGCGGCCAGGCCGGCCTCGAAGCGGACCTGGTCGTTGCCCTTCCCGGTGCAGCCGTGGGCGACCATGGTGGCGTTGTGGTAGCGGGCGGCGTCGGCGAGGTGCTTGACGATCAGCGGCCGGGACAGCGCCGAGACCAGCGGATAGCGGTCCTGGTAGAGGGCGTTGGCCCGCAGCGCCGGGACGCAGTACTGGCTGGCGAACTCGTCCCGGGCGTCGGCGACGACCGCCTCGACGGCGCCGCAGTCCAGGGCGCGTTGCCGGACGACCTCTAGGTCCTCGCCGCCCTGGCCGCAGTCGATGGCCACGGCGACGACCTCGGCGCCGGTCTCCTCGGCGATCCAGCCGATGGCGACGGAGGTGTCGAGCCCTCCGGAGTAGGCGAGTACGACCCGCTCGGTCATGACACGTTCTCCTTCGACGATGGTGTGGAGCGCGCCCGGTCGCGGTGCGCGCGATGTCCGGATGTGCCGGCGGTCAGGGCCGCCGGCTGGCCAGCCGCAGCAGGGCGGCGGCGAGTTCGGCCCCGCCCTGGGGGTCGCGGGAGATCACCAGGATGGTGTCGTCTCCGGCGATGGTCCCGAGGATGGCCGGGATGTCGGTGTGGTCGATCGCCGAGGCCAGGTACTGCGCCGCGCCCGGCGGGGTGCGGACGATCACCATGTTGGCCGACGATTCCGCCGAGACCAGCAGGTCCTCGGCGAGGCGGGTGAGGCGTGAGTTGGTCAGGTGCTCCAGGTCCAGGGTGTCGGGGCGCGCCCGCTGGAGGCGCTCGCCGCCTTCGCCCGGCAGGACGTAGACCAGGTTGCCGTCGACGGTGCGGAGCTTGACCGCGCCGAGTTCGTCGAGGTCCCGCGAGAGCGTGGCCTGGGTGACCTGCACTCCGGACTCCGCCAGCAACCGGGCCAGCTCGCTCTGGGAGCGGACGTCGTTGCGGGTGAGCGCCTCGGTGATCCGGGCGTGGCGGGCGGCCTTGGTCAGGGGCGCCGACACCGCGTGGTCGTTGGTCGCGGGCCGTTCTGTCCCGGCACCCGGCGAGGGGCCGTGGTGGCGGTCCCCGTCGCCGTGGTGCCCTCCGGCAGAGCGGCCCGTCATCGTCGCTGGTCTCCGCGGCCGAGCAGGAACGCCAGCAGCGCCTTCTGCGCGTGCCTGCGGTTCTCGGCCTGGTCCCACACGACGCTGTGCGGGCCGTCGATGACGTCCGCCGCGATCTCCTCGCCGCGGTGCGCGGGCAGGCAGTGCAGCACGACGGCGTCGGAGGCGGCGACCCCGAGCAGGAGTTCGTCCACCATGTAGGCGCGGAACGGCTCGACGCGCTCGGCTGCCTCGGCCTCCTGGCCCATGGAGGTCCAGACGTCGGTGGCGAGCACGTCGGCGTGGGCGGCGGCGGTGACCGGGTTCACGATCACCTCCGCGGAGCCGCCGGTCCCGGCGGCGATCTCCTGGGCGCGCGCCAGCACGGCGGCGTCGGGGTGGTAGCCCTCGGGCGCGCTGATCCGGACGTGCATGCCGGCGAGGGCGCCGCCGAGGAGATAGGAGTGCGCCATGTTGTTCGCGCCGTCGCCGAAGTAGGCCAGCGTGAGACCGGCGAGCCGGCCCTTGTGTTCGCGGACCGTCTGCAGGTCGGCGAGGATCTGGCAGGGGTGGAACAGGTCGGTGAGGGCGTTGATCACCGGCACCCGGCTGACGGAGGCCATGGCCTCGATGCGCGCCTGCTCGAAGGTGCGCCAGACGATGGCGGCGCACTGGCGGTCGAGCACCCGGGCGGTGTCCTCGATGGGCTCGCCGCGGCCGAGCTGGCTGGTCTGGGCGTCGATGACCAGCGGCTGCCCACCGAGGTCGGCGACGCCGACGGCGAAGGAGACCCTGGTCCGGGTGGAGGGCTTGTCGAAGATCAGCGCGACGGTCTCGGGGCCGGCCAGCGGGCGGTGCGCGAACCGGTCCTTCTTCATCGCGTCGGCGAGGTCGAGGACGGCGGCCTGCTCGGCGGCGGTGAGGTCGTCGTCGCGCAGGAAATGCCGCACGCCGGGGGCGGTCTCGCCCGGGGATGCGTGCGTGGTCGGCTCGGGCACGGTCAGGCTCCCTTCGTGATGGAGTCGGTGGCGTCGGCGGCCTCGGCGAGGATGGTGGGCAGGGCTCCGGTGAACTCCAGGACCTCGTCCCGGGTGATGGTCAGCGGCGGGGCGATGCGGACGGTGTCGGGCGCGACCGCGTTGACGAGGAATCCGTGCGCGGCGGCCACGGCCTGCACGTCCGCGGCGACGGGTGCGGCGAGCTGCACGGCCCGCCACAGGCCGGCGCCGCGGACCGCGGTGACCAGGGAGGAGCCGATCTCCCGGACCTGCCCGGCGAGCAGGTCGCCCTGCGCGGCGGCGTTGTCCAGCAGCTTCTCCTCTTCGATCACGTCGAGGACCGCCAGCGCCGCGGCGACGGCGACCGGGTTGCCGCCGAAGGTGGACCCGTGATCGCCCTTGCGGAAGGCGCCGCCGAAGGGGCCGAAGCCGACGCACGCTCCGATGGGCAGCCCGCCGCCGAGGCCCTTGGCGAGCGTGAGGACGTCGGGGCGGACGCCGGCGCCCTGGTGGGCGAACCAGTGCCCGGTGCGGCCGACGCCGCTCTGGATCTCGTCGAGGACGAACACCGCGCCCGTAGCGTCGCAGATCTCCCGGACCTCGGTCAGGTAGCCCTCGGGCGGGGTGACGATCCCGGCCTCGCCCTGGGTGGGTTCGACGAAGACACCCTGGCAGCGGTCGGTGACGGCGGCGCGCAGCGCGGCGCCGTCACCGTAGGGGACGAACCGGACGTCCAGCCCGAAGGGGCCGAACGGGTCGCGGATCGCGGGCTTGCCGGTGAGGGCGAGGGCGCCCGTGGTGCGCCCGTGGAACCCGGCGACGGTGGAGACGACGTAGTCGCGGTCGGGGCCCGCGGCGCGCCGGACGAGCTTGAGGGCCGCCTCGTTGGCCTCGGTGCCGGAGTTGGCGAAGAACACCCGGGCGTCGCCGCCGAGCAGGGCGACCAGCCGCTCGGCGAGCCGCACCTCGCCCTCGTGCAGGAACAGGTTGCTGGTGTGGGCGAGCAGTCCGGCCTGGCGGGTGACGGCCTCGACGAGAGCGGGGTGGCCGTGTCCGAGGGCGGAGACCGCGATGCCGGCGATGAGGTCGAGGTAGCGGTTGCCGTCGACGTCCCAGACGTACCGGCCCTCGCCGCGGGCCAGCGCGACCGGCGGCGTGCCGTAGTTGGGCATGAGAACGGCGGCGAATCGGTCCTGGAGTTCGGTCGTGGCGCTCACGCGGGGTCACCTCCGGGGGCGGTGGCCGCCGAGGCGGCCGTGCCAGTGCTGGCGCCGGGGTCTTCGCCGGCGGATTCGTCGGCGTCGGCGACCACCATGGTGCCGATGCCATCGTCGGTGAAGATCTCCAGCAGCATGGCGTGCGCGATGCGGCCGTCCAGCACGTGCGCCTGCGGGACGCCCCCGCGGACCGCGCGCAGGCACGCCTCCATCTTGGGCACCATGCCGGCGGAGAGGGTGGGCAGCAGGCCCTCCAGTTCCCCGGCGGTGAGCCGGCTGATCAGCTCGGTGTTGGCCGGGTAGTCGGCGTACAGGCCCTCGACGTCGGTCAGCACGATGAGTTTGCTGGCCTCCAGCCCCACCGCGAGCGCCGCGGCGGCGGTGTCGGCGTTCACGTTGTACACGCCCTCAGCGGAGCGCGCGATGCTGGAGACCACGGGGATGTGCCCGTCGTCCAGCAGGGTGCGCACGGCGCCGGGCCGGACCGCGACGACCTCGCCGACCAGGCCGATGTCGACGGGCTCGCCGTCCACGATGGCCGGCTTGCGCTCGGCGGTGAGCAGGTGGGCGTCCTCGCCGGACATGCCGACGGCGAACGGGCCGTGCCGGTTGATCAGCCCGACGATCTCGCGGTTGACCTGGCCGACGAGCACCATCCGCACGATGTCCATCGTCTCGGGCGTGGTGACCCGCAGCCCGGCGGTGAAGGTGCTCTCCACCCCGAGCCGGTCCAGGTGGGCGTTGATCTGCGGGCCGCCGCCGTGCACCACCACGGGGCGCAGGCCGGCGTAGCGGAGGAAGACGACGCTCTCGGCGAACCGGGCGCGCAGTTCGGGGTCGGACATGGCGTGGCCGCCGTACTTGACGACCACGGTGCGGCCGTGGAAGCGGCTCAGCCACGGGAGGGCTTCGATGAGCGTGCCGGCCTTGTCGAGGGCCAGCTCGTGCGCGCGGGAGATCATGTGGAATAGGCCGAGTTCTCGTGCACGTATTCGACGGTCAGGTCGGTGGTCCACACCGTGGCGGCGGAGCTGCCGGCGGAGAGATCGACGGTGACGGTGACCTCGCGGGGCTTCAGATCGACCTTGTCGCGGTCGTCGCCCACGGCGCCGCCGCGGCAGACCCACACGCCGTTGATGGCGACGTTGAGGTGGTCGGGGTCGAAGGCGGCGTCGGTGGTCCCCACGGCGGCCAGGACACGGCCCCAGTTCGGATCCTGCCCGTAGATCGCGCACTTGAACAGCGCGTTGCGCGCGATGGCCCGGGCGACGGTGACCGCGTCGTCCTCGCTGGCGGCGCCCACCACCTCGATGGCGATGGACTTGGACGCGCCCTCGGCGTCGGCGATGAGCTGGCGGGCCAGGTCATGGCAGACCTCGGTGAGCAGGGCGCCGAACTCCGCCTCATCGGGGGCGCTGCCCGCTGCGCCGCTGGCGAGCAGCAGCACGGTGTCGTTGGTGGAGGTGCAGCCGTCGGCGTCGACCCGGTCGAAGGTGACGCGGGTGGCGGCGCGCAGCAGGCGGTCGCACTGCTCGGCGGTGAGGTCGGCGTCGGTGGTGATGACCGAGAGCATGGTGGCCAGGGACGGCGCGAGCATGCCGGCGCCCTTGGCCATGCCGCCGATGGTGTAGCCGGAGCCGCGCCGGAACGCGATCTTGGCGACGGTGTCGGTGGTGCGGATGGCGTCGGCGGCGGCGAGTCCGCCGTCGCGGGCGGCGGTGGCGACGGCCTCGTCGGCACCGGACAGCAGTTTGGGCATGTCGAGCCGCTCGCCGATCAGACCGGTGGAGCACACGGCGATCTCGCCCGCGGAGTCGGCCAGGGCGGCGGCCACGCGTTCGGCGGTGGCGTGGGTGTCCTGGAAGCCGGGCGCACCGGTGCAGGCGTTGGCGCCGCCGGCGTTGAGAACGACGGCGCGGACCCGGCCGCCGCGCAGCACCTGCTGCGACCACAGGACGGGGGCCGCCTTGACGCGGTTGCTGGTGAAGACCGCGGCGGCGGCGCGCGACGGGCCGTCGTTGATGACGACGGCGACGTCGCGCGCGCCGCCGGGTTTGAGACCGGCGGCCACGCCTGCGGCCCGGAAGCCGCGGGGTGCGGTGACGCTCACTTTGCTGCCTTTCGCTCGCTGCTTGGCCCGTGCCGGGGCGCAGGCGCGGGGAACGATCGAGGACGTCGGAGGGATCGGAGGGCGCCCCTGCCGGGGCGGGCGGTCACGGCGCGACCGCGCTGACGGGGAGGCCGGTGGTTTCGGGCAGGCCGAGCGCGAGGTTGGCGCTCTGCACGGCGCCTCCGGCGGTCCCCTTGGTCAGGTTGTCGATGGCGGCGACGGCGACCAGCCGCCCGGCGGCCTCATCAACGGCCACCTGCACCAGCGCGGTGTTGGCGCCGAGGGTCATGGAGGTGGCCGGCCAGGTGCCCTCGGGGAGCAGGTGGACGAACGGCTCGGCGGCGAAGGCGCTCTGGTAGGCGTCGCGTACCGCGGCGGCGGTGACGCCGGGCCGCAGCGGCGCGGTGCAGGTGGCCAGGATGCCGCGTGCCATGGGGACGAGCACCGGGGTGAAGGAGACCGTGACGGGCGCGCCGGCGACGGCGGACAGGTTCTGCGCGAACTCCGGGGTGTGCCGGTGCGTGCCGCCGACGCCGTAGGCGGTGGCCGACCCCATGACCTCGCTGCCGAGCAGGTGCGGTTTGGGCGCCTTGCCGGCGCCGGACGTGCCGGACGCGGCGACGATCACGGCGTCGGGCTCGGCGAGGCCGGCGGCGAAGGCCGGGAAGAGCGCCAGCGTGCCGGCGGTCGGGTAGCAGCCGGGGACGGCGATACGCCGCGCGGTGCGCAGCCGTTCGCGCGCCCCGGGAAGTTCGGGCAGCCCGTACGGCCAGGTGCCGGCGTGCGGGGTGCCGTAGAAGCTCTCCCAGGCGGCGGGGTCGGCGAGCCGGAAGTCGGCGCCGCAGTCGACGACCACGGTGCCGTCGCCGAGCTGCTCGGCGACCGCCGCGGACCGGCCGTGCGGCAGCGCGAGGAAGACGAGATCGTGCCCGGCGAGCGAGTCGGCGGTGGTCTCCTGGAGCACACGGTCGGCCAGCGGGAGCAGGTGCGGCTGGACCTCGCCGAGGCGGTTCCCGGCGTTGCCGCCGGCGGTGGCCGCTCCGACCTCGATCTCCGGGTGGCCGAGCAGCAGCCGCAGCACCTCTCCGCCCGCGTACCCGCTGGCACCGGCGACCGCCGCCGTGTATCCCATCGCCGCTCTACCCCCGTTGCTCGTCGGCCGAGGCTTCCATATTGCAGGCTGTCGTAATTTTATGCAAGCCGCTGCATAAGAATTGAGGAGCACGGCGGCCGGCTCTACATCCGACAATGGGACGACGGGTACTGGACGGGAGGGCGCAGGTGCGGCGGATCGGAGGTCTGGACGCGGTCGCGGCCGGGCTGTTCGCCCTCGGTGTGCTCTGCGTGCTGACCGGGGCGCTGCCGTGGGCGGACGCGGCGGAGACCATGCGCCGGACCCTGCCGATCCTGCTGTTCCTGGCGACGGTCATCGTGCTGGCCGAACTCGTCGCCGAGGCCGAGGTGTTCGACGTGCTGGCCGACCGGATGGCGGTCCTGGCGGGCGGTCGCCCCGCCGCACTGTTCGCGCTGTGCGTGCTGCTGGCCTCGGTCACCACCATCACGTTGAACCTGGACACCACCGCCGTGCTGCTCACCCCGGTGATGCTGGCCGTGGCGCGCCGCACCGGTCTGTCCCCGCTCCCCCTGGCGATGACGGCGCTGTGGCTGGCCAACACCGCGAGCCTGCTGCTGCCGGTCTCCAACCTGACCAACTTGCTCGCCGCCGACCGGGTCGCGCTCAGCGCACCGCGGTTCGCCGCCCTGATGATCGGCCCGCAACTCGCCGCGATCACGGTGACCGCGGCATGCCTGTGGGCGGGCTACTGGCGCGGCGCGATCCATGCGAACGCCACCGGTGGCCGGTACCGGTCGCCGCCCGGGCACCGCCCGCGCGACCCGGTGCTGTTCCGGCTGGCACTCGCCACCTGTGCGGTCTTCGCCGCGGGCGCCGTCAGCGGGGTGGGCGTCGCCTGGGTGTCGTCCGGCTGCGTCGCCGTGCTGGCCGGCGCCTTCCTGGTCCGAAGACGCACGGCGCTGCGGGTCCGGCTGCTGCCCTGGCGGCTGCTGGTACTGGTCACCGGCCTGTTCCTCACCGTGCAGACCATCGCGGCCAATGGCCTGGGCGAGATTCTGCGCGCGCTGCTCGGCGACGGCTCCGGACCGGCCGGCGTCATCCGCGCGGCGGCCACCGGAGCCGTCGCCGCGAACCTCTTCAACAATCTGCCCGTCTACCTGGCCGCCGAACGCGTCCTGCCCGCCGGCGACCTGGACCGCCTGCTCGGCCTGCTCATCGGCGTGAACGCCGGCCCCCTCGCCCTGCCGTGGGCGTCGCTGGCCACCCTGATCTGCCTGGGGCACCTACGCCGTCACGGGGTGCGGGTCCCGTGGGCGCGGTTCGTCCTGACGGGCGCGGTGACCGCCACACTGGCGGTCACCGCGGCGACCGGGGCGTTCCTGCTGGTCAGGTGAGGGGCGGCCCGATCTCCACGCTTCGGACTCGTGTCCCCGCTCCCGGCGGCGGGGGAACTGGCCCGAAATCGCCGTGCTCATCGTCGCCGCGCATCAGGATGGCCAGCAGCTCAGGATCCGCGTACACCTCGGCGGTGTGCTGCCACTCGGTCACCAGGTGGAGGACCGGGGCCGGGTCGTCCAGCTCCTCGGTGGCCCGGAGCAGGTCGGCGAGTTGCTGCAGGAACTCCTCTCCCGCCTCCCTGGGCAGGAAGCGAATCCAGGGGAAGACCTGAGGGGCCACGTCGGCGACGACCAGCCGCCTGACGTCCGCGTGCTGCATGAGTTCGGCCAGGAGCTTGACCGCGATGTCGACCGTCCTGGTGCGCGGGTCATCGGCCGGAACCTCACGCAGCACCAGATCGACATCGTCCCGGCGTCGTAGCCGCAAACCGTGGGGACGGGCTTGCGCCAGCTTGGCCATGGTGGCCTTTGGCCTGTTGATCAGTTCCGGGAACGGCACCTCGGGCATCGCGTACATGACCTTCGATCTACTAAAAAAGTCGGTCGCCGTCCCGGAAACCGCCTCACCGCCCCGACAGTTTCTCCGCGAGCGAGGCCAGGGTGGACGTCTGCGAAACGTGGTGCGCCTCCCGGCGGTCGGCGGTGCGCAGCAGGCCCTGGGAGACCTGCGTGCCGATCCAGCGCAGCGGCCCGGGCTGCCAGCCGCGGGCTCTTCGGCCGACCCAGGGCAGGCGGGTGAGCTCGCTCTGCCGGTCCAGGACGAGGTCGCGCAAGGTGCGGCCGGCGAGGTTGCTGGCGGTGACCCCGCTGTCGACGTAGCCACCGGCCCAGCCCAGGCCGGTGGCCGGGTCGAGGTCCACGGTCGGGCACCAGTCGCGGGGGACCCCCAGGGCGCCGGACCAGGCGTGGGCCACCGGGGCGTCGGAGGCGGCGGGGAACAGGCGGGCCAGTGCGCGCCAGAGTTCGGCGATGGCCTGCGGCTGGGTGGCACCGTTGGTGTCGCTCCCGGCGCGAATCCGGTACGGGGCGCCGCGGCCGCCGATGGCGATGCGGTCGTCGGCGGTGCGCTGGGCGTAGACGTGCGCGTGCGCGGCGTCGCGCAGGACCTCGCGGCCCTCCCAGCCGATGTGCCGCCAGGTGTCGGCGCTGAGCGGCTCGGTGACGATCATGGCGCTGCCCACCGGCTGCCAGCGCGCCCGCTGGCCGTGCAGCGACGCGGTGAACGCCTCGGTGGCCACGATGACGTGCCCGGCGCGCACGGTGCCGTGCTCGGTGACCGCGGCCGCCGGCTGGTCGCCGTCCCGGGGCCGGATCTCGGTGACCGGGGTGTTCTCGAAGATGTCGGCGCCGAGCCGCTCGACCGTCCGGGCCAGCCCGAGCACCAGCCGGGCCGGCTGTATCCGTGCGGCGTGCGGGCTGTGGGCGGCGACCACCGTGCCGTCCACGCGCAGCCGGGGCTCGTGGTCGTGTTCGAGCAGGTAGATGTCCTCGGGCCAGTAGCCCCACTCCTGCAGGAACCGCACCTCTTCCTGGAGCCGGGCGCGCTGGGCGGGGTTGGTGGCGACCACGCGCATGCCGCCCTTGACGATGTCGGCGTCGATCTCCTCGGCGGCGGCGACCTGGATCACTTCGTCGACGGCGGCCATCATGGCGCGCTGCAGTGCGATCACCCCGCCCTTGCCGTGGGGGGCGGCGTAGCGCTCCCGGGAGCCCGCCAGGTGCGCGGACAGCCATCCGCCGTTGCGGCCCGAGGCGCCGAACCCGGCGAACTCGCGCTCCAGGAGCGCGATCCGCAGGTCGGGCTGCGCCTTCTTGAGGTAGTAGGCGGTCCACAGTCCGGTGTAGCCGGCGCCGACGACGCAGACGTCGTAGTCGGCGGACCCGGGGAGCGCCGGGCGGCGGTCGGGCAGGCCGGTCTGGCGGAACCAGAAGGAGACGCCGCCGTTGCGGAACTCCGACGAACGGGGCACTGCGCGCATCTGGGCCGCGCTGGCGACGAGTTTCAACGGAATCTCCCCTGGCTCGACAATGCTGGACGCGTCCGCTCCCGGCGCACGGCCGGCCGGTCCCCGCTCGGACCACGGACGATGGCGGTGGATCCGGTGGTGACGGATCCAAGATCATCGCCAGCGTAGCGGGCGGGTTTGCGTGGTTTGCGGGTTCTCCCGCACTCCTCGGACGATCACGCCGCAGAGCCGGTTCCGCTCCGTCAGCCGACCGCGCGCGCCGAACTGTCCCGGAGCTCGCGGGCACGGGCGGCGAACTGCCGGACGCCCTCCGCTCCGAGCGGCGCGAGCAGGTGCGTGCGGAGCAGGGCGACGTGCTTACGCCGCGCCTGCTCGGCCAGCGCGAGCCCCTCGGGGGTCAGCGCCGCATAGGTCACCCGGCGGTCGGAGGGGCAGGACTGCCGGGCCAGGTACCCGCGGCGTTCCAGGCGATCGGCCAGCTTGGTGAATCCGCCGCTGCTCAGCGACACCTGACGGGCCAGCTCGCTCATGGGCAGCCGGTTGCCCGGTGAGCGCTGCAGCCGCAGCAGCACCTCGAACCACGGCCCGGACAGATCCTTGCCGCACGGATCGATCCCCTCCAGCAGCAGCGGGGACGTCAGGTGCAGCGCCTCGTAGAACAGGCCCCAGGCCGTGATGAGCTCGTCGTCGTCCGGTTCCGCTGCGGCCACCCGATCGCCTTCGACGGTCATGTTCCCCTCCCCCGGGCCACGGGCACGTGGCCGACACCCCTCAGTGTAACCGGAAGTATCTTTCCAGGAAGAAGACAGGCCGGCCGAAAGCGCCGGACTCCGGCCGGGGGCCGTGCCCGGCACCCCGGCCGGCCGATGTGCCGGCTAGCCGCGCAGGGCGGCGCCGGTCCGCTCGGTGGCGGCGGCCACCGCGGCGGCGCGGGCGGCGGAGACCTCCTCCGCCGTCAGCGTCCGGTCCGCCGCACGGAACCGCAGCGTGTACGCCAGGGACTTGCGGCCGGCTCCCGCCTGCTCGCCGGTGTAGACGTCGAACAGCCGCAGGCTCTCCAGCAGTTCGCCCGCGCCGTCGCGCAGCGCGGCTTCGACCTCGCCGGCCGGCACCGCCGCGTCCACCACGAGCGCCACGTCCTGGGTCGCCACCGGGTAGGCCGATACCTCCGGGGCGGTCGGCGGCGCGCCCGCCCGCTCGACCCGGTCCAGCACGAGCTCCATGGCCGCCGTACGCGCCGGCAGGCCGAACGCCGCGATGACGCGCGGATGCAGCTCGCCGGCGTACCCGGCCGCCACCTCCCCCTCGGCTCCCACGACGTACAGCGCGGCGCACCGGCCCGGGTGCCACGGTTCGTGCTGCGCCGCGCGCACGACGAGCTCGGTGCCGGCCGCCAGCGCCACCTCGCGCGCGGCCTCGATCGCGTCCGCCCACGTGGCGGGGCGGCCCTGCCCCCACCAGCCCGCCGGCTCACGTTCCCCGGTCAGCACCGCGGCGACGTGCCGCGGCTGCTCGGGCAGCGCCGCCTCGACCGCAGCCAGTTCCTCGGCGGTCGGCCCGCGGTCCACGGCCAGCATCGGCGCCCGGTCCGGTGCCCCCGCGCGCGGGTGGTACACCAGCCCCGTCTCGAACAGCGCGACGTCGCCGAACCCGCGGCCGACGTTGCGCGCCAGGGCCTTGAACAGCCCGGGCAGCAGCGTCGTGCGCAGCAGCGGCTCGTCGTCGTTGAGCGGGTTGGCCAGCCGCAGCGCGCGGCGCCGGTCGTCCCCGGCCGGCAGCTGCAGGCCGTCGAGGTCCCGCTCCCCAACGAACGGGTAGCTGAGCACCTCGACGAAGCCCGCCCCGGCGAGCCCGCGGCCGACCGCCCGGCGCAGCCGCTGCCCCGGGGTCAGCCCGCGCCCGGCCGGCGCCCGCGGCGGGATCGACGGGATGTTCTCGTAGCCTTCGAGGCGGATGATCTCCTCGGCGAGGTCGTTGGGGTCGCTCAGGTCCGGCCGCCACGACGGCGGGGTCGCCAGGAGCGTGCCGCCGTCCTCGGCCTCGGTGACGGCGCACCCGATCTCGCGGAGCCGGCGGGCGGCCGCACCCGGCGGGTAGTCCACCCCGGCGACCCGGGCGGCGTGCCGTTCGGCCAGCGCGATCGGCTCCCGGGCCGCGCCGAGGTCGAGGTGGGTGACGGCGTCCTCGACGACCGCACCGCCCAGCTCGGCCAGCAACCGGACCGCACGGGTGGCCGCGGCCAGCTGGACCGCGGAGTCCACCCCCCGCTCGAACCTGCGGGAGGACTCCGAGGAGAGCTGGTGACGGCGGGAGGTCCGCGCGATGTGCGCGGCGTCGAAGTGCGCGGCCTCGATGAGGACCTCGGTGCTCTCCAGGCCGATCTCGGTGTCCAGACCGCCCATGACACCGGCGATGTTGATCGGCCCCGACTCGTCGGTGATGAGGATGTCGTCGGGATCCAGGGCCCGCTTGACGTGGTCGAGCGTCTCCAGCCGCTCGCCGCGGTGCGCGGCCCGCACCGTGATCGGGCCGCGCACCCGGGCGCGGTCCCAGGCGTGCAGCGGCTGGCCCAGCTCCATCATCACGTAGTTGGTGACGTCGACCGCCAGCGAGATGGAGCGCACCCCGGTCATGGCCAGGCGGCGGCGCATCCACAGCGGGGTCGGCGCGTCGGGGTCGAAACCGGTGACGCCGCGCAGCACGTACCGGGAGCAGAGCGCCGGGTCGGCCACCGATGCCGGGTAGCCGGCGGCGCCGTCCGCCGTCTCGGGCAGCGGGACGTCGGCCGGGTCGCGGAACTCCACCCCGTAGGCGATCGCCGCTTCGCGCGCGACTCCGCGGATCGACAGCGCGTATCCGCGGTCGGGGGTGACGGCGATGTCGAGGACGTCGTCGCGCACCCCGAGCGGCCCGAAGGCGTCGGTGCCCGGCTCGGCGAACCCTTCGGGCAGCACGATGATGCCCGCGTGGTCCTCCCACAGGTTCAGCTCCGCGGCCGAGCAGATCATGCCCTCCGACATCCGCCCGTAGGTCTTGCGCGCGCCGATCGCGAAGCCGCCCGGCAGCACCGCTCCGGGCAGGGCCACCACGACGAGGTCGCCCTCGGAGAAGTTCCGCGCGCCGCAGATGATGTTCTGCGGTTCGCCGGACCCATTGGCGGCGCCGACGTCGACCTGGCAGTAGCGGATGGGCTTCTTGAACCCGGTGAGCTCCTCGATGGCGAGCACCCGGCCCACCACGAGCGGGCCGGTGACGTCGGCCCCCAGCTCGTCGACGGTCTCGACCTCCAGCCCCGCCGCGATCAGCCGGGCGGCGAGCTCGCGTGCGGTGACGCCGGCCGGCAGGGGCGCGTACTCGCGCAGCCAGGAAACAGGGACGCGCATCAGATCTCCATCCCGAACGCCGAGGTGAACCGGACGTCACCCTCCACCATGTCGCGCATGTCGCGGACCCCGTGCGCGAACATCAGGGTCCGCTCGACCCCGAGGCCGAACGCCCAGCCGCTGTAGCGCTCGGTGTCGACCCCGGCCGCCACCAGCACCCGCGGGTTGATCACGCCGCAGCCGCCGATCTCGATCCACCCTTCGGAGCCGCAGGTGCGGCAGGGCGCCTCGGGGTTGCCGACCGAGGCGCCGCGGCAGACGAAGCACTCCATGTCCACTTCCGCCGAGGGCTCGGTGAAGGGGAAGTAGGACGGCCGGAACCGGGTGCGCAGTCCCGCGCCGAACATGCCGGCGACGAACTCGTCGATGGCGCCGCGCAGGTGCGCCATGGTGATGCCCTCGTCGACCACCATGCCCTCCAGCTGGTGGAAGACCGGCGTGTGGGTGGCGTCGAGCTCGTCGGTGCGGAACGTCCGGCCGGGCGCCACGACGTAGACCGGCGGCTCCCGGTCGAGCAGCGAGCGCACCTGCACCGGCGAGGTGTGCGTGCGCAGCACGAGCCCGGAGTCGCCACCGCCGGGCGATTCGACGAAGAAGGTGTCCTGCATCGTGCGGGCCGGGTGGTCCGGAAGGAAGTTCAGGGCGTCGAAGTTGAACCACTCCGCCTCGACCTCGGGCCCTTCGGCCACCTCGAAGCCCATGCCGACGAAGATGTCGGCCATGCGTTCGGCGATGGTGGTGAGCGGGTGCCGGGCGCCGCGCGGCCGCCGGTTCCAGGGCAGCGTGACGTCCACGGCCTCCTCGACGAGGACGCGGGCGTCGCGCTCCTCCTCCAGCTCGGCCTGGCGGCGCTTCAGCGCCTCGGAGACGTCCCGGCGGGCGCCGCCCACCCGCTTGCCGGCTTCGGCGCGGGCGGCGGGCGGCAGCGCGCCGATCTCGCGGTTGGCCAGCGCGAGCGGCGAGCGGTCGCCGGCGTGCGCGAGGCGGACCTCCTTGAGGGCGGCCAGGTCGCCGGCCGCGGCGATGGCGGCCAGCGCCTCCTCGCGCATGCGGGCGACCTCGTCCGGGTGCAACGGGGTCACCTCGACGGGATCAAAGGAATTGTTCGGTGCAGACATGGTCAAGTAGCCTCACCGCCCGCGCCGTGGGGCCGGGCGGCCGTCACGGCCCGCCGCGGCACGGCGGGCGCAAGCCGACAAGGTAGCTGGTGTCGCCCGCCGCCTGGTGTCCGGTCCGCTCAGGCGAACTCGGGAGTGCCGGCGGGCACGGTAAATCGGAACTCGGCGCCGCCGCTGGGAGCGCGCCCGACCGTGATGGAGCCGCCGTGGGCCTCGATCAGCCCCTTGACGATGAAGAGACCGAGGCCGGTGCCTCCCCGGCGCTTGCTGCGCCAGAACTGCCGGAAGACGCGCGGAACGGCATCGGGCGCGATGCCCTCGCCCTCGTCGCGCACGGACACCGCTGCGCCTCCTTCGTGCGGCTCGATCACAATGGTGACAGTACCAGCGCCGTGCCGTACCGCGTTCTCCACCAGGTTCGCCATGATCTGCTCGACCTTGTCGGCGTCCAGCCAGAGTTCGGGCAGCGGGCCGTGCACGGCGAGCCGGAACCGCTCCACCGGATCGCCGGACGCGACACGCCCGGCGACGACCTTGCGGGCGCACTCGGGAAGGTCGACCACCTGCCGGTGCAGTTCCAGCCGCCCCGATTCGATCCGCGAGACGTCGAGGAGTTCGGCGATGAGCCGGGTCACCCGGTCGGCGTCGGCGTTGACGGTCTCCAGCATCATGAGCTTCTGGTTCTCGGTGAAACGTTCCCACTTCGCCAGCAGCGTGGCGGTGAAGCCCTTGACGCTGGTCAGCGGGGAGCGGAGCTCGTGCGCGACGGTGGAGACCAGGTCGGCGCGGTCACGCTCGCTCCGGACGCGGTGGGCGGCGTCGCGCAGGGTCACCACGAGCCGCACGACGTCGCCGCCGCGCTCCTCGCGGACGTAGCGCGCGGACATGAGGATCTCACGGCCGTCGGCGAGCAGCAGGGTGCGTTCGGGCTGGCGGGTGCGGATCCGCAGCCCTCCGTAAGGGTCGCTGTACTTCCACCAGTCGCGGCCCTCGGCGTCGTGCAGCGGCAGGACGTCGCGGAAGTCCCGGCCCAGCGCAGCCGAGGCGGGCACCCGGGTGAGCCGGCTGGCCATGCGGGTGAAGATCACCACGCGGCCGTGGCGGTCGGCGACCAGCACCCCGTCGGGCAGGTCCTCAGGAGAGAGCCCTTGAGCATGCCGACCGGCTCCATCCGCCGACTGGTCGCCGCGCACGACCGCCTCCCCAAGCCATATACGAACATCCGCGCCGCTGGAGTGCGCAACCGCCCATGTTGTGTGCCGACCGTCACCGAACGGCCACGCTCCGGCCATGACACCGAAGGTCAGTACCCGCTGCCCGGGCCGGCTACGCGCCTGACCTCGCATCTCGCCCCTCCCCGTCCCACGCGGTCCGTCGGACGGGCCGCCGGAGCGGCCGTGAGGTGAGAGCTTGAGCGTATCGGCAACTGAGGGTAGGCGAGCAACATCACGACGCCCCGATATTGCCCCTATTTTTCGGTGATTCTGGGGTGAACCACCACACTCTGTAGCCGAATGTCCGGCGATCAGGGCGGGGAACAGGGGGGATACCGGGCTACCCGGATTAAGGGTCGTGAGTCTCCGCGCGCATAACGGGCCCATGGCCACTCGGCGGTGGCCGGGACGGGGAGCCCACGGATGGCGGGACGGCCGGACCGGTGCCGATCGGCGCGGCGGCACCCGACGGTGCGGCGGGACCGGGGAGCGGCGGGTGCGGCTAGCCGGGGACGGGGGCGCGGCGCTGCTCGCGGGCGGTGGTGTACAGGCACACCGCGGCGGCCGTGGCGAGGTTCAGGCTCTCGGCGCCGCCGTAGATGGGGACGCGCACCGCGGCGTCGGCGAGCGCCAGCGTCTCCTCGGGCAGCCCCCACGCCTCGTTGCCGAAGATCCACGCGACCCGGCCGGACAGGTCGCCGCCATCGGCCGCGGAATCGAGGTCGCGCTCGCCGGTGCCATCGGCGGCGAGGACCCGGGCGCCGGCCGCACGCAGGTGCTCGACGACCTCGGCCACCCGTGGCCCGACCACGACCGGGAGGTGGAAGAGGCTGCCGGCCGAGGCGCGCACGCACTTGCCGTTGTAGGGGTCGACGGAGGCGTCGGTGAAGATCACGGCGTCGGCCCCGGCGGCGTCGGCGGTGCGCAGCACGGTGCCGGCGTTACCGGGGTCGCGCACGTGGGAGAGCACCGCCACCAGGCGAGCGCCGGAGACGGCGGCCAGCGGCACGTCGACGAAGGAGCAGACGGCGAGCAGCCCCTGCGGGGTCACCGTCTGCGCGAGTTCGCTCATGACCTCCAGGGTGACCCGGTGGACCGGAACCCCGGAGGCGGAGGCGGCGGCGACGAGGTCGGCGTGCCGCTGGGTGGCCTCGGCGGTCGTGTACAGCTCGTGCACGACACCGGGACGGGCGAGCGCCTCCCGCACGGCCTGCGGGCCTTCGGCGAGGAAGCGCCGTTCCCGCTGCCGGAAGGCGCGCTTGGCGAGCCGACGAGCCCCCTTGATCCTCGGGGACCGGATGCTGGTGAACTCGTGGCCCGCCATCACGACCGCCGTGCTCAGGCCGCGGACTGGGCGGGAGCCGGCAGCGCCTTCTTCGCGGTCTCGACCAGGGTCGCGAACGCGGCGGCGTCGCTGACCGCGAGGTCGGCGAGGATGCGGCGGTCGACCTCGATGCCGGCGGCCTTCAGGCCCTGCATGAACCGGTTGTAGGTGAGGCCGTTGGCGCGGGCGGCGGCGTTGATGCGCTGAATCCACAGGCGGCGGAACTGGCCCTTGCGGTCCTTGCGGTCCCGGTAGGCGTAGGTCATCGAGTGGAGCATCTGCTCCTTGGCCTTGCGGTACAGCCGCGACCGCTGGCCGCGGTACCCGCTGGCGCGCTCAAGGACGACCCGGCGCTTCTTCTTGGCGTTGAGAGCCCGCTTCACGCGTGCCACTGTGACTCCTCTTGGGTAACCGGGGCGCGTTCTGTGCGCCACCGGGCGGCCGTTCCGGTTGGGCGAACCGGCGGCCGATCGGATCGGACGTGCCCGCCGGGGGGCTGGGGTACCGCTCGGGGGCGCGCGCGCCCGTGGCGGCTCGGGCCCACGCGCGGCGGACCCCGGACGTTCGGCGTGCTAGCCGAGCAGCTTCTTGATCTTCTTCGCGTCGCCCGTGGCCAGCACGACATCAGCGCTCAGGCGGCGGGTGCGCTTGGTCGGCTTGTGCTCCAGGAGGTGGTTCTTGTTGGCACGGCGGCGCATGATCTTGCCGGAGCCGGTCACCCGGAAACGCTTGCTGGCTCCACTGTGTGATTTGTTCTTCGGCATGGTCGCCGTCGTCTCCTTCGACTACTCACTCGGCGTGCCGCCGGGGGCCGGCGGCACGGAACCTGGATCGCTCTGTGCTGTGTGCTGGTGGGCGCGGGCACACCACGAAGGGCGCTGCCGAACGCCCCCACCGGCACACACGGGCGCGGGGGCGACCCCGCACCGCTCCACCCCGAAGGGCGCCACGGCGCGGAATCCCCCCGCTCGTCGTGGGCGGGTGGGGCCCAGGTGTCCGTCGGACCCATGGCCTGCCGTCCGGCGACCGGTGCGCGGCACCGCCGGCGGACGGCGGCGGTCAGCTCCCCTGCTCGGCTCCGGCGGCCGGACGCGGTACGCGCCGGGGCCTGCCCTCGGCCGCGGCCCGGGCCTCCGCCTTGTGCTCGGAGCGCCGCTTGTGCGGGCCGATCACCATGACCATGTTGCGGCCGTCCTGCTTCGCCTGAGACTCGACCTGGCCGAGCTCCTGCACGTCCTCGGCCAGCCGGCGCAGCAGCCGGAACCCCAGCTCGGGCCGGGACTGCTCCCGGCCGCGGAACATGATCGTCACCTTGACCTTGTCGCCGCCCTTGAGGAACCGCACCACGTGACCCTTCTTGGTCTCGTAGTCGTGCGGGTCGATCTTCGGGCGGAGCTTGATCTCCTTGATGATCGTGTTCGACTGGTTCTTGCGCGATTCGCGCGCCTTGACCGCGGACTCGTACTTGAACTTGCCGTAGTCCATCAGCTTGGCGACCGGCGGGCGGGCGGTCGGCGCGACCTCCACGAGATCGAGGTCGGCCTCCTGCGCGAGACGCAGCGCGTCCCCGACCGGGACGATGCCGACCTGCTCGCCGTTGGGTCCGACGAGTCGGACCTCTGGAACCCTAATACGGTCGTTGATGCGGGGCTCAGCGCTGATGGGACCCCTCCCTAGCTCTGTCGTGTCGCTGTGTGTGTTGGGGGGCCGCCCGAGTCCGTTCGGACCACAAAGCAAAACCCCGCCAGCGGGTGCAAGCGGGGTGATCCACCGGAAGCACACTCCGGCCGGCGACCAGGGTCGCCACCGGTGTGCCACGACGCCGAGCGCCGACGATCGACGCGGATCACCGCGCTGCCGGCTCGGTTCCGTGTACCGGACCTACACGGGGCTCGCCCCGGTAGGTGGGAGGATCGGCCTCCGCTTACGTGTCCGGCGCCGAGACGCCGGATCAGGTCAGACCCCTACTGTATCAAGGTTCCGGACCACTCGGGTATTCCCGGAACCCGGCTAGGCGGAGGCGGTCGCGCGTCGCCGCAGCTCCGCGGCACCGGCGGCCCGCATCGCCTCGACCGGAGCCCGCGGCACGCCCGTCATCAGCTCCACCTGGACGGCCGCCTGGTGCAGCAGCATCTCGAACCCGCCGACCACCGTCCGCCCGGCGTCCTCCGCCGCGGCGGCCAGCGGGGTCGGCCACGGCGCGTAGACGACGTCGAAGACCGCGGCGCCCCCGGCCGCCACCGTCGCGGCGAGCGGATCGGCGGCACCGGCCGGCACCGTGGAGACGACCAGGTCGACGTCGAGGTGCCGCTCGATGCCGGACAGCGGCGCGAAGTCCACCACGGCCGACATCCGCTCGGCGGCGGCCGAGAGTTCCGCGGTACGGCCCAGGTAGCGCGCCAGCGCGGTGACCGCGTGCGGTTCGGTCGCGCCCAGCTCGCGCAGCGCGGCCAGCGCCGAGGCGGCCGTGGCGCCGGCGCCGATCACGGTCGCGGTGCGCACCCGGCCGATCCCCGCCTCGCGCAGGGCCGCGACGATCCCCGCGACGTCGGTGTTGTGCGCGTGCCGCCGGCCGCCGCGGAACACGATGGTATTGGCGCCGCCGACCGCGGCCGCAGGCTCGTGCACCGTGTCGGCCAGCGAGAGCGCGGCCCGCTTCAGCGGCATGGTGAGCGACAGCCCGGCCCAGGACGCGTCGCATCCGTCGAGGAAGGCGGCCAGCCCCGGCTCCGCGCACTCGTGACGCTGGTACTCCCATTCACCGGCCAGGCCCAGCTCGGCATAGGCCGCGGTGTGCAGCACCGGCGACAGCGAGTGCGCGATGGGCGAGCCCAGCACCGCGGCGCGCTTCACCATCTCCGTGGTCTCCCTTCCGTCCCCTCGCGCCGTGCCTCCGGCGCACCGCTACTGCCGGCTCTGATTGAACCGGTTCACCAGCTCCCAGAACTCCGCCTCGGTCTCGGCGAACTCGGTGACGCCGTTCTCCGGATCGGTGGCGACGAAGAACCGCCAGTTGCCGTCGGCCGGCTCCAGCGCGGCGTTGATGGCGTCCGCGCCCGGGCTCACGATCGGGCCGGCCGGCAGCCCCTCGCGGAAGTACGTCTCGTACTCGCTCCCCGAGTCCTGGCACGCCTGCTGCTGCTGGGCGTTCATCGCGATGCCGTACTCACCGATGGCGTAGAAGCAGGTGCTGTCCATCTGCAGCTTCATGCCCTCGTCCAGGCGGTTGTAGACGACCCGGGAGATCTTCGGCATGTCGTCCTTCCCGCCGGACTCCGCCTGCACGATCGCCGCCACCGCCATGATCTCGTTCGGCGTGTAGCCGAGCGCCTCGGCCCGCTGCTCCAGTTCCAGTTCGGCCGCGGCGTCCTCGTACCGCCGCACCATGTGATTCAGGATCTCGGCGGCGGACATGCCGGAGTCGATCATGTAGGTGTCCGGGAACAGGTAGCCTTCCGCGCCCTTTTCCGCATACGACGGCAACTCCAGCGCGGCGGTGTCCTCGTAGGCCGCCTCGAACTCCTCCAGCGGGATCTCGGTCGCCTCGGACAGCTCGGCGAGGATCTGGCTGGCGCGCAGCCCCTCGCGGATCGTCACCCGGACCCCGATCCGGGACTCCGGATCCATCAGCAGTTCCATGGCCGCGTCCGCGCTCATCTGCTCGCGCAGCCGGTAGGTGCCGGGCGCGAGGTGCGCGCCGTCCAGCGCGTTGGTGAACGCCCGCACGCTGGCGACGACCCCCGCCTCCTCCAGGGTCTCGCCGACGTCGGTGCCGGTGTCGCCCGAGCCGACGACGATCTCGACCTCGCCGCTGCCCTCCCCGTCGTAGTCCGGCGGGAAGACGTAGTTGCGCGCCAGCACGGCCCCACCGGTCCCGGCTCCGGCGACGAGCACGACCACCAGGACCAGGACGGCCGGCGACAGCCGACCGCGCCGACGGCGGCGCTTGGTGGCGCGCCGGCCGCCGCCTCGGCGGCCCGCCGACGGCTCCGAGCCGGACCGCCGGGCACGCCGGGCGGCGCCGCGGCGACCGCCCCGGCCCTGCTCGGACTCGTGCTCGCGATCCTCGCGCTCGGCCTCCTCCTGCTCGTCCCACGCCTCGTCGTCGGGGCCGTCGTCCGGCTCGGGTTCGGCCGTGCGCGCGCGGCGGGAGCCTCCCGTGGCGAGTGAACGGTCAGAGGAGCCTGCCGTGGCGAGTGAACGGTGCGAGCCGCGGCGGGGCGGCTCCTCCTCGCCGAGTCCCAGGTCGAGTCCGGCCACCGGGGTGCGGTCGACGGGGGTCGCGGCCGGGCGCCGCCGACGCCCGGCCGCCGGGGCGTCCTTGGGTTCCACCGGCTGTCCGAGCGCCATGAGCCCGTCCATCGGAGTGGGCCGTGGCTCGTCATCGGTCCGGGCGCGCCGGCCGCGGGGCTCCGATTCGTCGAACGGTTCCGGTGCGGCGCGGCGGACGCCACGGCGGGGCGTGACCGGGCTCTCGGCGTCCAGGGCCGGGTCGGGGTCGAGCGACCGGCGGCGGAGCGGCGGCTCGGCCGGCTGCGCCGAGGCGCCGCGCCGCCGACGGCCGCGCGGTTCGGACGGCGTCTCCGCGGGGTCGCCGAAGTCGCGCGGACCCGTGGGCGGTCCCAGCGGATCGTCGTCCACGGCGGAGCCGGGGCGCCGCCGCCGCCCGCCCCGGGAGGCCGCCGCGGGCTCCCGAAGCTCGTACGCGGCGGCGTCCTGATCGTCCACCGGCTGCCGACCGGTGGGTCTGCGGCGCCGGAGCGGCTCGGCGTGCGGCCCGACGGGCGTGTCGTCCTCGGCTTCGTCGGGGCCGCCTCGCGCGGCGCGGCCGGCGGTGTCCTCGCCACCGCGCGAGTGCCGGCCGTGACGGGCGCGGCGCCGACGCGGCCCGTAGTCGTCGCGGTCACTCATCGCCGACTCCCACCAGATTTCCGGCCGCCTGGCCGGTCTGCCGTTCGGTGTCCAGGGCGCTCTGCAGCAGCACGGTGGCGGCGGCCTGGTCGATCACCGCGCGCCGGGCGCGGCCGCCGCTCGCACCGCGCCGGCCGAGGCTCGCCCCGCCCTGCAACTGCTGCTGCGCGGTGACGGTGGTCAGCCGTTCGTCCACCAGCCGCACGGGGACCGGTGCCAGGACGCGGGCCAGGGCCGTGGCGAAGGACCGCGCCTTGCGGGCGGCCGGCCCCTCCGTTCCGGACAGCGACGCCGGGTAGCCGACGATCACCTCGCGCGCCTCGTGTTCGAGCACGAGGCGGGCGATGCGGTCGAGGTCGCCCGGGCCGCGCCGGACGGTCTCCAGCGGTGTGGCCAGCGTGCCGCTGGGGTCGCTGCGCGCGACGCCGATCCGGGCGTCGCCCGGATCGACCGCGAGTCGTACGCCGTGCCTCAACTGGCGGGCTCCCCCGCGACGGGCACGGCAGCGGGCGTGCCGGCCGTTCCGCGGCCCGGCACCCGGTGTGCGAGCGTCATCGAGCCTCCGCCGCCTGCCGCTCGACCGCCCGCAGCGCGTCGTCGACGGCTCCGGCGTCGGTGCCGCCGCCCTGGGCGACGTCCGGCTTGCCGCCGCCGCCACCGCCGAGCGCACGCGCCGCGGTGCCGACGAGGTCGCCGGCCCGAAGCCCCAGCTTCTGGGCCGCCTTGTTGACGGCGACCACCACGACCGGGCGGTCCTTGGGAACGCTGGCGACCGCGACCACGGCCGCGCGGTCCTCGCCCAGCCGGCCGCGCACGTCCAGCGCCAGCTTGCGCAGGTCGTCCCCGGTGGTGCCGTCGGGAGCACGGTGGGTGACGACGAGCGCGGCGCCGTGCTCGCGGGCTCCCGCGGCGAGACCGGCGGCGGCCTGCAGCACCTGGGCGGCGCGCAGCCGTTCGATCTCCTTCTCCGCGGCGCGCAGCCGGGTGACGATGCCCTCGACGCGCTGGGGCAGGTCCTCGCGCGGGGTCCGGAGTTGCTCGGCGAGCTGGCTCACCAGCAGCGACTCCCGCGACAGCCGCCGGAAGGCGTCGATGCCCACCGCGGCCTCGACCCGGCGCACGCCGGAGCCCACCGAGGACTCGCCGAGCAGCTTCACGATGCCGAGCTGCCCGGTGGCGGCGACGTGCGTGCCGCCGCACAGCTCGCGCGAGTAGTCGCTCATCTCCACGACGCGGACCCGGTCGCCGTACTTCTCCCCGAACATGGCCAGGGCGCCCATGGCGAGGGCCTCGTCCAGTGAGGTCTGGAAATCGCGCACCTGGATGTCGCCGGCCAGGACGGTGTTGACCTCCTCCTCGACCGCGGCGAGCTCGGCGGTGTCCAGCGCCTTGTTCGCGGTGAAGTCGAAGCGGAGCCGCCCGGGCTGGTTCTCCGAGCCGGCCTGGCCGGTGGAGGGACCCAGGGCGTTGCGCAGCGCCGAGTGGATCAGGTGGGTGGCCGAGTGCGACCGGGAGACCGAGGCGCGGCGGTCGGTGTCGATGGCGGCGTGCACCTGGTCGTCGACCACGATCTCGCCGGAGCGCACCGTGCCGCGGTGCACGAACAGCCCGCCGATGGGCTTCTGCACGTCGTCGACGTCGACGACGCCGCGGCCGTCGACCGCGATGGTGCCCTGGTCGGCGAGCTGGCCGCCGCTCTCGGCGTAGAACGGGGTGCTGTCCAGCACCACCTCGACCTTGTCACCGGTGCGGGCGGCGGGCACCGCCTCGCCGTCGACGATGAGGCCGAGGACCCGCGCCTCGCTCTCGTGGTCGGTGTAGCCCAGGAAGCGGGTGGCACCGGAGTCGTCGAGCAGCCGGGCGTAGGTGCTGATGTCGGCGTTGCCGAGTTTCTTGGCGCGGGCGTCGCGCTTGGCGGTGTCCTTCTGCTCCTGCATGAGGCGGCGGAAGGTGGCCTCGTCGACGGTGAGCCCCTGCTCGCCGGCCATCTCCAGGGTGAGGTCGATGGGGAAGCCGTAGGTGTCGTGGAGCTGGAACGCGTCGGCGCCGGAGAGTTCGGCGCTGCCGGTGGCCTTGGTGCGCTCGGCGGCGCGGTTGAACAGCACGGTGCCGGAGCGCAGCGTGTCGGCGAAGTTGCGCTCCTCGGCGTCGATCACGCTGTGGATGCGGTCGGCGTCGGTGCGCAGCACCGGGTACTGGCCGCCCATCGCCTCGATGGCGGTGTCGGTGAGGTCGTGCAGGTAGTGCGCGTCGTCGCCGGAGAGCAGCCGCAGGTTGCGGATGGAGCGGCGCAGGATGCGGCGCAGCACGTAACCGCGCTTCTCGTTGCCCGGGCGGACGCCGTCGGCGACGAGCATGGTGGCGGTGCGCATGTGGTCGGCGACCACGCGCAGGCCGACGTCGGAGCGGTCGTCGTCGCCGTAGCGGACGCCGGTGAGGCCGGCGGCGCGGTGCAGGATCCGGCCGAGCGTGTCGGTCTCGTAGATGTTGTCGACGCCCTGCAGCAGTGCGGCCATGCGCTCCAGGCCCATGCCGGTGTCGATGTTCTTGCTGGGCAGCTCACCGAGGATCGGGAAGTCGTCCTTGCCGGAGCCGGGCCCGCGCTCGAACTGCATGAACACCAGGTTCCACACTTCGAGGTACCGGTTCTCATCGGCCACCGGCCCGCCCTCGCGGCCGTACTCGGGGCCGCGGTCGAAGTAGATCTCCGAGCAGGGCCCGCACGGGCCGGGCACGCCCATCGACCAGAAGTTGTCGGCCATGCCGCGGCGCTGGATGCGCTCGGCCGGCACACCGACGCGCTCGCGCCACAGCGCCTCGGCCTCGTCGTCGTCGTGGAAGACGGTGACCCAGAGCCGCTCGGCGTCGAACCCGAATCCGCCGTCGGCGACGGAGCGCGTGAGCAGGTCCCACGCGAACGGGATGGCGTTCTCCTTGAAGTAGTCGCCGAAGGAGAAATTGCCCAGCATCTGGAAGAAGGACGCGTGCCGCGCGGTCTTGCCCACCTCGTCGATGTCGATGGTGCGGACGCATTTCTGGGCGCTGGTGGCACGGTCGTAGGGGGCCGTGCGCTGGCCGAGGAAATACGGCTTGAACGGCACCATGCCGGCGTTGACCAGCAGCAGGGTGGGGTCCTCCGCGATCAGGCTCGCGGACGGCACCACGGTGTGTCCGTTCGTCTCGAAGTAAGCGAGGAAGCGGCGAGCGATTTCTGCCGTCTCCATCAGCGGCCGTCCTTCAGTGTCGTGGGCTTCGTTTGCGGTGCCGGGAGTGGCCTCGGCGAGGCCGGTCGGGCGGCCGGTCTCGACGCGTGGTAACGACGACGCAGTTCGGCCTCGTGTTCTTCCATGGCGTCCTGGACGTCCTCGTTGAACTCGCGGAGAGCGGCGCGATAGTCGGCGACGTGGCTCTCGACGCGGTCGGCGATGCCACCCGGGCTCCACGCGCGAGCGGTGCGGTTGAGCTTGTGCACAAGATACCCGCCGAGCGCCGCTCCGGCGACAAAGCTGAACAGGCGTCCGATCACGTGTCCCCCCTGCGGCGCCGGGTGCGGACCAGGGCGAGCGCGCGGCGCTGTCCGAGCACCTGCCGCACGCCGTAGGAGAACGACGCCACCTTCACGAGGGGGCCGGTCACCACCGAGCGGGTCAGTGCCGTCACGCTGGCCACGTCCTCGGTCGTGGTGGACACGTTCGCGGTGATCTCCTCGACGCGGTCCAGGGAGGTGTTGGCGCGCCGCACGGTCGCCGCCATGTCGTCCAGCAGCGGGCGGGCCCGCTCGCCGAACTCCGACACGGCCTTGGTGGTCTCGTTCAGCAGACGGGTGAGCCTGACGAGGGCCACGCACAGGAACGCGACCAGAACCGCCCAGACGACCGCGGCGATCAGGGCGGCGACTTCTCCTCCGGTCAGCATGCGGACTCCGCTTAACGGTCGGGGGTGTGGCGTCGGCGAGCGGGACGGGGACCGGCGGCGCGTCGTCACCGAGGACGACGGTGACGCCACCGGTGTCCGCAGGCGGGGCGGCGCCGCGTCGTGAGTCCCCACGCGGTGCGTCCCGGCCGGCGGAACCAGAAGCTCGGAATAGGCCCGACCCTATCGCGTCCACGGATGGGGCAACCCCCTTCTCCCGTCGCGCGTCCTCAAGAGATTATTCACGCGTCCGGGTGCGTACCGGCAGCACTCCGTCACGCTCCGCCACCCGCCGAGGTGGAACCGGTGCCCGCGGGGGCCCGCCGCGGCGGTGAGCACGGTCACGTGACGATCGGTGAACGGATTCGCATGACGGACAATGGGGATGGTCCACGGTTCGTTACGATTGCGCCGCGCCGGGTTCCGCCCCGCCCGATCCGCCAGACGGCGGAGCCGGGCCCGCTCCGGCCCGGCGGACGCCGGCACGCCCCGCCGCCCACCCGGACCCACGCGCAGACAGGATCCCGATGAGCCGCCGTTCCGAACGGACGATCTCCGTCCTGGTTCCGCCCGACCTCTCCCCGCTCGCCCCGGAGGACCCGCGGACGATCGGCCGCTACGTGCTGATCGGCCGCATCGGCTCGGGACAGACCGGCACGGTCTACGCGGGGGTCGACCCGGAGGCGGCGACGCCACGAGTACTGGCGGTCAAGACGGTGCGCCCCGCCCGGGTGCCCGACGAGGCCACGCGCGGGCGGCTGGACCAGCGGCTGCGCGTCCTGGCCACCGTGGACGGGCGCTGCTACGTGCCGCCACTGGAGTTCGACGCGTTCGGCGACCCCGCCTGGCTCGCGATGCCCTACGTCGGCGGGGTGCCGCTCGCCCAGTTCGTGCGGCGGCGCGGCACGCTGTCGCAGGGACGGCTGGTCGCGCTGGCGGCCGCGGTGGCCGAAGGGCTGGCGGCGCTACACGGCAAGGGGCTGGCGCACGGGGACCTGAAACCCGGCAACATCGTGCTCGCCGCTTCGGGGCCGCGGCTGCTGGACTGCGCGCTGCCGGGGGACGAGATCACCCGCCGGTTCGCCCCCGGCTGGCTCGCGCCGGAGCGGCACCGGGGCGAGCCGCCGCGCGCGGTGGGCGATGTGTTCGCGTGGGGCGCGGTCACCGCGTTCGCCGCCACGGGCCGGTTCCCGTTCGGCATGGGCGAGCCCGAGACCGTGGCCGCCCGGGTGCTGTCGGAAGAGCCGGACATCGCAGGCGTCCCGGATGAACTGGCGTCGCTGGTGCGCCGTGCGCTCGCCAAGGAGCCGGACGACCGGCCGACGGGACGGGAACTGCTCACCGGAGTGCTCGCCGCCTGGGAGGCGGCCGCCAGCGCCGCCGCTCCGGTGCCCGGTGACACCGGAGCGGCGCCGGGCACCGCCGTCACCCGGCTGCTCAACCGGGAGTGGCCGGGCATCTCCGAACCCGCGTGGCTGCCCCGCGTCATCCACCTTGACGACCGCCGGGAGCGCCCGGAGCGCCGCAGGGGCCGCGCCGTACTGATCGCGGTGGGAGCCGCCGTGGCCGCGGCAGCCATCGGCGCCGGCGCGTGGGCGGCGGCCGGCGCGCTCGGGGACCGGCCGGAGCCGCAGGCCACTCCGTCGGCCGAGCCGTCCCCGCAGAGCGGCGGCTCCACCGACCCCGAGGCGGCGGCGAGCCCGGCGCAGCGCACCGCGACGGTCCGCTTCGGGGCGATCCCGCAGCCCGACCCGGTGGACGGGCCGTGGGTGTACACCGAGGTCGCGCCCGTGGACGGCACGCCGCCCGGGAACGCGGGGCCCGTCACGTCCGAGGAGTGGAGCGCCCGCTGGAGCGACGTCACCGACGCCGCGCAGCCCGAGGAGGCGCGGATCGCCCCCGACGCCGAGGTGCTGTGCGCCCAGTTCTGCCTCGCCGCGGGCGAGTCGGCCAGCGACGAGCAGGGCCGCGGCGGCTACCCGGTGACCGGACAGGACTTCATCAACTACCTGAGCTGGGGCGGCGTGGTGATCGCGGAGGTCACGTTCGCCGAGGAGCCGGGACCGGACGGCGTGCCGGAGATCGTGGCGATCACCGAGCTCTTCCCGCCCACCGGCTAGATATACTGACCACAGAGATTGGTAACACCAGCCCCGGCGGAATCAACGAAGAGGGCCTCCGGTAACGGTGTGGACGCCTGACGTCCCACCACCTGGAAGGCCCTCAACGCCCCACACCGCCCACGCCAACGCCCGCCTGCCCCCTGCCGGTCGCCCGGCCCTGGCCCACTGCGTCGTCGAGGACGGATGGCCCCGCACCGCGCGGCCGAACGCTTCCAGGCCGCGGTGACCACCGCCCAGCGCTGGGCGGGCCGCTACCGCGCCCACGGCCCCGCCGCCACCGCTCGGCTGCGCGCACCCCCGCCCGCCGCGAACACCGCGTGGCCGAACTCCGCGCCCTCAGAGGCCCAACGCCGAGAGGCGTTCGCGAGCCGGCCGCATCATCACCACCGGTTCCACACCGCGATCGGCGGCCCACCCGCGTCCCTAACCTCTCGGGTCAGTACACCTAGATCGTTGCTGGGAGATCACGGAACCGGCTGCGGGCATGGCGAAGGGCGCCCACGATCGATGTGCGACCAACGACCTGGACGCCCTTCTCACCGCACGCTACGACCATGTCCTGGCCTCCCCGCCCATCGAGGCGCAGACCCGGGCGGCCCCACCTGCTCACCAACGCCGACCCCGTCCGCGTCGCCACCGCCCAGATACCGCCGCGCCGCGACACCGAGCACCACCGGCCGCGCGTAGCGCCCTCGCGGATCGGGCACCCGTCCCCGCGCCCGCCCTGCCGGTCCGAGGACAACCGGCACCTGCCCGCCCCGGCCCCGGTGCTCTTCGCGGTGGCCCTGTGGCCGACCCGCACCACCCCCACCTACCAGGAAACTCTGGTCGATTGACGGCATCCCGGTGCGCTGCGGAACCTCCCGCGTCACGGTGAACCGCTCCGGCCCGGGCGAAGTGGCCGGGCACGGCATGGACGAGTCCCACCACGCCTTCCACCGGGGCGCCGAACTCATGCTCACCACCACCGACGGCGCGGTACGCGCGTTCTCCCCGGCCGGCCCCAAGGAGCCCGGCGAACGCGAGCAGGCCCGCCACCTGCTCCACGCCCAGGAATGTGCTCCAGGGCCGGGGGCGAGAAGGCCGCCGTCGGCCTGGGCCACGTGCTCATCCGCCCGGCCCGCCGCGACGAGCACGCCCCCCGGCGTCTACCCGGGCCGGCCGCACATGCGCATCGAGGCGGTCATCCGGAGACGGAAGAACCAGCCCGGCCCGCAACGCCACCAAGCGCGCACCAACGATCTAGCCCCGGCTCCGGAGGGCGGCACGCTGGCCGCTGAAGCCCACGGGGCTCAGCGTCCGTCGGGCTCGGATCGCAGCACGCTCCTGATCCGGTCCAGGACCTCGCCGAACCGCCGTTCCGCGCCGTGGGTCGTGGGCCGGTAGTACTCGCGGCCGGCCACCGAGTCGGGAGCGTAGCGCTGTGCCGCCACTCCGCCGGGGTAGTCGTGGGCGTACTTGTACCCCTGCCCGTGGCCCAGCTCGCGGGCACCGCGGTAGTGCGCGTCGCGCAGGTGCGCGGGAACCGCGCCGACCCGGCCGGCGCGCACGTCGGCGGCCGCCTCGTCGATGGCGGTGACGACCGCGTTGGACTTGGGGGCGAGCGCGATGTGGATCACCGCCTGCGCGAGGTTGATCCGTGCCTCGGGCAGCCCGATGAGTTCCACGGCCTGGGCCGCCGCGACCGCCACCTGCAGGGCGCTCGGATCGGCCATGCCGACGTCCTCGCTGGCGTGCACGACGATCCGCCGGGCGATGAACCGCGGGTCCTCGCCGGCCTCGATCATCCGTGCCAGATAGTGCAGGGCCGCGTCGGGGTCGCTGCCGCGCATGCTCTTGATGAAGGCGCTGATGACGTCGTAGTGCTGGTCGCCCGAACGGTCGTAGCGCACGGCGTGCCGGTCGACCGCGCGTTCGACGTCGTCCACGGTGATCTCGGGACGGGTGCCGGCCACCAGCGCCGCCGCCTCCAGGTAGGTGAGCGACCGCCGGGCGTCGCCGCCGGCCAGCCGCACGAGGTGGCCGGCGGCCTCGTCGCTGAGCGTGTGCCGGCCGGACAGGCCGCGCTCGTCGGTGAGGGCGCGCGCCACGACCGCGCGCACGTCGTCGTCGGCGAGCGGCTCCAGGGTGAGCAGCAGCGAGCGGGAGAGCAGCGGGCTGACCACCGAGAAGAACGGGTTCTCCGTGGTGGCGCCGATGAAGCTCACCCAGCGGTTCTCCACCGCCGGCAGCAGCGCGTCCTGCTGGGTCTTGTTGAAGCGGTGCACCTCGTCCACGAACAGCAGGGTGCGGGTGCCGCGCATGCCCATCTGCCGCCGCGCCTCGTCGATGACGGCGCGCACGTCCTTCACACCGGCGGTGACCGCCGACAGCTCCACGAACCTGCGCCGGGTGACCCGGCTGACCACGGTGGCCAGCGTCGTCTTTCCGGTGCCCGGCGGGCCCCACAGGAAGAGCGACATCGGCGCGTCGTCCTCGACGAGCCGGCGCAGCGGGCTGCCCGCCCCGAGCAGATGCCGCTGTCCGACCACCTCGTCGAGGGTTCGCGGGCGCATGCGCACCGCGAGGGGCTCCTGACCGCGCTGGGCTTCGGCTCCGGCGTCGTCGAACAGTGTTTCGGACACGTCTTCCAGCGTAGGGCCTCCGCCGGACGCGGCCCGCCGCGCGATGGCGACGGTGCGCTCACCGGCCTCCGGGCCGCCCGGCGGGTGGCTCCCCGGGTCCGGTGCCGCCGCCGCGGGTGCCGCGCCGGTCCACGATCCCCCAGGCCAGCAGCCCCACGCCCCACCCGAGCAGGGCGCCGGCGACGGTGTCGGAGAGCCAGTGCACGCCCAGGTAGATCCGGCTCCACGCCATGAGCGCGGTCCACACCAGCGCGCCGGCCAGCACCCATCCCCGGTGCCGTGGCACGACGGCCACCAGGGCCATGCCCAGCACGGCCGCGAAGGCCGCGTGGCCGGACGGGAAGGCCGGTGAGTCCATCGGGACCAGTTGCTCGGCGGGCCGGACCCGGTCGAACACGTCCTTGAGCAGGGGGACCAGCACGGCGGAGGTGACGAGCCAGGAGCCGGCCACCAGCAGCGCGGCGGACCACCGGCGCGCGGCCAGCAGCGGGACGGCCACCGCCGCGACCAGGACCCCGGTCCCCGGCCACTCGCCAACGTGGTGCAGCAGCAGGGCGATCGGGGTGAGGGCCGCGGTGCGGGTGGTCAGCGCCTCGGCGGTGACGGCGGTGTCCACCGCCTGGTAGGCGGGCAGGCCGGCGCCTGCCACGAAGGCGGCGGCCAGCACGGCGAACGCGGCCAGCGCGACGGCACCGGCGATGATCGGACGTGGCCCGGTCACGGCCGGCTCCGCCGTCTGCTCGTTCGCCACGAGATACCGCTCCTCCGCTTCGCCGTGTGGCTGCGCCGCCGCCTTCCCGCCTCGCGGATCCGCAGCACCGCGCGGCGCGGACGGCGCTCTTCGACCGTACCGGCCGCCGCGCGGGAGGGCCGCCGTATCAGCGCATCCGCGCGATGAGGATCGCGATGTCGTCGCCGCGCCCGGCGGGGGTCAGCTCGGCGAGGGAGGTGGCGGCGGCGTGCACGTCGGCCGTCATGCCGAGGAGCGCCCGTCCGACCCGTTCCAGCCCCTCGTCCATGGGGACCTCCGCGCTCTCCACCAGGCCGTCGGAGCACATGAGCAGCGTCTCGCCGGGGTGCAGCCGCCGGGTGCTGACCGGGTACTTGCTGTCGCCGTCGACCCCGACCGGCGGCCCGGTCTCCGGCTCCCACACCTCGAAGTCGTTCTCGGTGGCGATGACGAGCGGCGGCTGGCCGGCCCAGGCGGCCTGCATCTCGCCGCTCTCCAGGTCCAGGACGAGGTACCCGCAGGTGGCGAAGGGGATCTCACCGGTCTCGGTGAGCAGCCGGTTGGTCTCGGCCACGACCACACCGGGGTCGACCTGGTTGGTGGCGTAGGCGCGAAAGGCGACCCGGATCTGCCCCATGGCCGCCGCGGCCTCGACTCCGTGCCCCTGCACGTCGCCGACGACCAGGCCGACCCTGCGGTCCGGGAGCTGAATGGCGTCGTAGAAGTCGCCGCACACCCGCCACCCGGCGCGTGAGGGCAGGTAGCGGACGGCGACGTCGAGGGTGGGGAAGTCCGGCAGCTGGGGCGGGAGCATCCGGCGCTGCACGGCGTCGGCGAGTTCCAGCTCGGCCTGCTGGCGGTTGACCCGTTGCAGGGCCTGGCCGGCCAGGCCGGCGAGGGTAAGCATGAGCGCCCGCTCGTCGGGGGTGGCGTGGTGCGGCTGGGTCCAGGCGACCTGCCAGACGCCGAGCGCCACTCGGCGGTCGCCGAAGATCGGCACGGTGGCCCAGGACTGGGCGTTGGTGTGGTGCAGCATCTCCTGCACGGCGGGGAAGCGCTCGAGCACTTCGGCGCGGCTCTCGAAGAACCGCGGCTGGCGGTCCTGGATGACGGCGCCCATCGGATAGGAGGTGTCGCTGGCGTCGCGGCCCTCGATCCATTGCCGGGTGCCGTAGGACTCGGTGGCCGAGGCGGGGAGGCGGAGTTTGCCCGACTCCACCAGCAGGACCGTGGCGGTGCTGCCGCCGAAGATGGGCACGAACTCCTCGGTGAGCAGTCCGGTGACCTCCTCCAGGGTGGTCGCCGAGACCAGTTTCGCGGCCAGCTCGGTGACCTGGCGGCCCTGTGCGGCCTCGATCCGGCGGCGGTCGGCCAGCCGGCGCACGAGCTGCACGTGCTCGGTCACGTCGTCGATGATGCCGACGAGCCGGGGTCTGGCGCCGTCGACGAAGCGGGCGCGGGCGTGCAGCCAGCGTTCGTCGCCGACCTGGTCGAACATCCGGAACCGCTGCTCGTAGTCGCCGCCCTGGTAGGAGGCTTCCAGCGCGTCGCGCAGCCGGGCGATGTCGTCGCGGTGCACCCGGGCGAGGATCTCCTCGATGGTGCGGCTGTCGCCCGCGAGGAGGCGGCCGAGCGGTGAGGGGCCGAACAGCTCGCCGATCTCGCCGGTGGCCAGATCGAGCGTCCACAGCGCGGTGTCGGAGTTCTCGGTGCGCAGCTCGGTGATGGCCCGCAGCGTCTCCTCGTTCCGCATGGGGCCATGACAGAGCACGACGACGCCGGACGGTTCCGGCGGCTCCGTCTTCTCCTCCGCGTCCGCCCCTGCGGGCCGGTGCCCGAAGGCGAGGGGGCGGGGGCGTACGACGGTGCGGCGCGGCGTTCCATCGGCGCAGCGGAGCTCGACACCGCGCTGCGGCTCCTCCTCCGGGGTCTGCAGCGCCCGGCGGTGCAGCTCCCATCCGTGCCGCACGTCGGGCTCGGCGAGCAGCTCCGGCCAAGGGCGGTGCGCCACCTCGTCCTGGGTGAAACCGGTCAGGTCCGCGAAAGCGTGGTTGACCAGCAGAATGACTCCCGACCGGTCGGCCACGAGCATCGCCGCCGGCGCATGCAGAAACGCGGCCCTGGCCGGATCTCCCATTTCCGCCGTGAGGGCGGCATCGGTCAAACCCCCGGAACCGGCGAAGCCGTCGGTCGTGCCGGTTGTGCCGTTCACCTATAGATCATCCCTGTGTCGCACGAATGCCCCCACCCGCCTGCGCGGGCCTCCCCCAAGAACATCCGATTCGGCTTAGTTTAACGACATGACCGCCTGTCGCAGCAGGCAGAGAACAGCTGGTCCACCGCGGTCCGCGCTGCACCGGAACCGCTTTGTTCCTCCTTCAGAACATCGCACACAACACGCCACAGCAATACAAAATGCGACCAGGTGCGGAAAATCCCAGCCAATCGCCGGTCCCACCTGGTCGCCTTTTGCCGAAATCGTTACACCGACGTGACGGGTACCGCGCACCGTACCCGTCTCCCCTGCCGGCGGCACGCACGACGGCTGCCCGGGCCCACCCTACGGCACCCGGCGCCCCCGGCTCAGGAGGCGCCGTCGGCTCCGTCCGGCAGCTCCGGGACCGCGTCGATGCCGGCCTCACGCCGCTGCACCACGGTGATCGGGGTCGGCGCGCCGGTCAGCGGGTCGCCGCCGGAGGCCGTCTTGGGGAAGGCGATCACGTCGCGGATGGAGTCGCCGCCGGTCAGCAGCGTGACGATGCGGTCCCAGCCGAACGCGATCCCGCCGTGCGGCGGCGGGCCGAACTTGAACGCCTCCAGCAGGAAGCCGAACTTGGACTCGGCTTCGGCCTTGCTGATGCCGAGCACGTCGAAGACGCGCTGCTGGACCTCGGCGCGGTGGATACGGATCGAGCCGCCGCCGATCTCCAGGCCGTTGCAGACCATGTCGTAGGCGTAGGCCAGCGCGTTGCCGGGGTCGTCCTGGAAGGTGGCGGCCCATTCGGGCTTCGGGCCGGTGAACGGGTGGTGCACGGAGGTCCAGCCGCCCTCGCCGTCGTCCTCGAACATCGGGGCGTCGACCACCCACAGGAACGACCACTGCGACTCGTCGATGAGGCCGAGCCGCCTGCCGATCTCCAGCCGGGCCGCGCCCAGCAGTTCCTGCGCGGAACGGCGCGCGCCGGCCGCGAAGAAGACACAGTCGCCCGGTGCGGCGCCGACCGCCGCGGCCAGGCCGGTCCGCTCGGTCTCCGAGAGGTTCTTGGCGACCGGGCCGCCGAGCGTGCCGTCGGGCTGCACGAGCACGTAGGCGAGCCCGCGGGCGCCGCGCGCCTTGGCCCAGTCCTGCCACGCGTCCAGCTCACGCCGGGTCTGCGAGGCGCCGCCCGGCATCACCACGGCGCCGACGTAGGGAGCCTGGAAGACGCGGAACGGCGTCTCGGCGAAGTACCCGGTGAGCTCGGTCAGCTCCTGCCCGAAGCGCAGGTCCGGCTTGTCCGAGCCGAACCGGTCCATGGCCTCCAGGAACGGCATGCGCGGCAGCGGCAGCGGGATCTCATAGCCCAGCACCTCGCTCCACAGCCGGGCGACGAGCTGCTCGCCGACCGAGATGACGTCCTCCTGGTCGACGAAGCTCATCTCGATGTCGATCTGGGTGAACTCCGGCTGCCGGTCGGCGCGGAAGTCCTCGTCGCGGAAGCAGCGGGCGATCTGGTAGTAGCGCTCCAGGCCGCCCACCATGAGCAGCTGCTTGAACAGCTGCGGCGACTGCGGCAGGGCGTACCAGTGGCCGGGCTGCAGCCGCACCGGCACCAGGAAGTCGCGGGCGCCCTCGGGGGTGGACCGGGTGAGGTACGGCGTCTCCACGTTCAGGAAGCCGTGCTCGCGCATCACGTCGTGCACGACATAGCTGGCCTGGGAGCGCACCCGCAGCGCGGCGGCGCGCTCGGGGCGCCGGATGTCGAGGTAGCGGTAGCGCAGCCGCGCCTCCTCCGAGACCTCCTGCGAGCCGTCCAGCGGGAACGGCAGCGGCGCGGCCTCGCTGAGCACCTCGATCTCGGCGGCGGTGACCTCGACGTCGCCGGTGGGGATCTCCGGGTTCTCGTTCCCCTGCGGGCGGACCCGGACCTCGCCGGTCACCCTGATGCAGTACTCCGAGCGGAGGTCGTGCGCGAGCTCGTCCTCGCGGACCACGACCTGCACGATCCCGGAGGCGTCGCGCAGGTCGAGGAAGACGACACCGCCGTGGTCGCGGCGGCGGGCCACCCAGCCGGCCAGCACGACCTCGGTGCCGGCGGACTCCTTGCGTAGCGTGCCCGCGTCATGCGTGCGGATCAACGGTCTTCTCCTTCAGCTGTTCTTCGATGGTCTCATCATCGCGGCGGTGCGGGTGTCCGGCGGGGCCGGTGCCGGTATCTCGCCGCCGCGGCGCGGCAGCGCCGGAGGAGCCCGCTGGCGGGTGGTGGTTCGTCATGTCGGTCAACCGGTGGCTCGTGCGAGGTGGTGGAAGCCGCGATCCGGGCGGCTCAGCGGCCGGTGATGCCGCGCAGGAACGGATTGCCGCTGCGCTCGCGCCCGATGCTGGTCTGCGGCCCGTGCCCGGGGAGCACCACGGTGTCGTCGGGGCGGCTCAGGCAGACGCGGTCGAGGCTGCGCAGGATCGTGGGGTGGTCGCCGCCGGGGAAATCGGTGCGGCCGATGGAGCCGGCGAACAGCAGGTCGCCGGTGAACAGGATGTCCGGCCGGCCGGCGCCGGGGGTCAGGGCGTAGGTAACGGACCCGGGGGTGTGACCGGGCGCGTGCGCCACCGCGAACTCCAGCCCGGCGTGGGTCACGGAGTCGCCGTCGGCGATCTCCACCAGATCGGCGGGCTCGCCGGGTGCCGTGTCGCCGAGCAGGGCGGAGAGCTGGGCCGCCAGCCCGGCGTCGAGCCCGGCGGCGGGGTCGGTCAGCAGCGCGCGGTCGGCCGGGTGCAGGTACACGGGGACGCCGTGCGCCTCGCACAGTTCGGCCGCCGACCACACGTGGTCGAAGTGACCGTGGGTGAGCAGGATGGCCTCGGGGGTCAGCCGGTGCTCGGTCAGCAGCTTGGCCACGCCGTCCACCGCGTCCTGGCCCGGGTCGACGATCACGCACGGGCCATCGGCGTCGGCGGCGACCACGTAGCAGTTGGCGGCCAGGGGTCCGGCGGGGAATGCGGCGATGAGCACGACGGGCGCTGACCTCGTTTCCGGGTTCCTGCGATTGCTGGTGTGGTGCGTGTCCCTCGGGCCGGCGGGCGGCCGGGCCGCGGCGGGCGCTGCTGGTCCGGGACCGTCCGCGACGTGCCGGGGACCCGTCCGGCACTCCGAGCCTACCGAGGTCGCGGACGGTGGGCGACCGGGAATCCACGGGACGGTACCGGCGCTCGCCACCGATCATCACCATTCGGTCACCGCGGCCCCGCGGCCCCTTTGCCTGACGGCGGGACGGTGTCATATTGGTCGTGCCCGAGCGGTGGGCGCTGCGCGGCGTCGGCAGCGGTTTCGGCCGCGGCGACCGCCGGTGCCCGCCCGGCTGGGCGCACGGCACCGCGCGGCGACCGGCGGACTGCCGCTGAAATGCGACAACACAGGTCGATATCAGCGCATGCGTATAGATATCGTGCTTAGTCACGGCAGCATTCACCGACCTGGTGACCCGCGAGAGGCCGGGACGGTTCGCGCCAGCGCTGTCACGACCACACGGAGCCCTGGCAGGGCTCATGACTGCAGGAGGACACGGTGACCACGGACCCCTGGGGCCGCGTAGACGACGACGGCACGGTCTATGTGCGCACGAGCGAGGGCGAACGTGTCGTCGGGTCGTGGCAGGCAGGAGCCCCCGAGGAGGCACTCGCCTTCTTCCAGCGCAAGTACGACGCCCTGGTGACCGAGGTGGAGCTGCTGGAGAAGCGGCTCAACACCACCGACCTCTCCGCCGGCCAGGCGCTGTCCAGCGTGCAGAAGCTGCGCACGGCGGTCACCGACGCGCACGCCGTCGGCGACCTCGACGCCCTCATGCGACGGCTCGACCTGCTCACCGAGCGCGCCGAGAAGCGGCGGGTCGAGCAGAAGCACGCCCAGGAGCAGGCGCGCGGGGAAGCCCGCGCCATCAAGGAGCGGATCGTCGCCGAGGCCGAACGGGTGGCCACCGAGACCACCCACTGGAAGTCGGGCGGCGAGCGCATGCGCCAGCTGATCGACGAGTGGAAGGCCGCGCCGCGCACCGACCGCCCGACCGAGCAGGCGCTGTGGAAGCGCATGTCGGCGGCGCGCAACGCGTTCTCCAAGCGCCGCAAGCAGTACTTCGCCGGGCTGGACGAGCAGCGCGAGCAGGTGCGGGCCGAGAAGGAGAAGCTCGTCTCCGAGGCCGAGGCCCTGAGCAACTCCACCGACTGGGGCGTCACCTCGGGCTACTACCGCGAACTCATGCAGCAGTGGAAGGCCGCCGGCCGCACCGACCGCGCCAGCGAGGACCGGCTGTGGGCGCGCTTCAAGGCCGCGCAGGACGCGTTCTTCGAGGCGCGCAACGCTGTGTTCGCCGAGCGCGACGCCGAGCTGCGGGTCAACGCCGAGGCCAAGGAGCGGCTGCTGGAGGAGGCCCGCGAGGAACTGCTCCCGGTCCGCGACCCGCGCGAGGCGCGCGCCAGGCTGCGCGACTACCAGGAGCGCTGGGAGGAGGCCGGCCCGGCGCCGCGCGACTCCCGGGACCGGCTGGAGGGCGCCTTCCGCAAGATCGAGGAGGCCGTGCGCCGGGCCGAGGACCAGGAATGGCAGCGCACCAACCCCGAGGCCCGCGCCCGGGCCGAGGCCACGGTCGGCCAGCTGCGCGGCTCCATCGAACAGCTGGAGACCCAGCTGGAGAAGGCGCGCGCGGCGGGCAACGACCGCAAGGTCCGCGAGGCCGAGGAGGCACTGACCGCCCGGCGCTCGTGGCTGAACGAGGCCGAGAAGGCGCTGCACGAACTGAGCTGAGCCCCACCCGCCGGCGTCCGGCCGTCCGCGCCCGAGGGTGCGGGCGGCCGTCGCCGTTTCCGGGGACGGCCGGGCGCCGCTAGCTGCGCATCCGGTACACGTCGTAGACGCCGTCGACCCCGCGCACCGCGCGCAGTACGTGCCCGAGGTGGGTGGGGTCGGCCATCTCGAAGGTGAAGCGGCTCAGCGCCACCCGGTCGCGGCTGGTCTGCACGGTCGCCGACAGGATGTTCACGTGCTGGTCGGAGAGCACCCGGGTGATGTCGGACAGCAGCCGGGTGCGGTCCAGCGCCTCGACCTGCAGGGCCACCAGGAACATCGAATCCTCGGTGGGCTGCCACTGCACCTGGACCATCCGCTCGGGGTCCAGGGCGGAGACGTTGACGCAGTCCTCGCGGTGCACCGAGACGCCGTTGCCGCGGGTGACGAACCCGATGATGGCGTCGCCGGGCACCGGTGTGCAGCACTTGGACAGCCGCACCCACACGTCGGCGTCGCCTTCGACCACCACGCCCGGATTGCCGGCCGGGCGCGCCCGGCTGCGCCGCTGCCGGGTGGGGACCGAGGTCTCGGCCAGGTCCTCCTCGGCGCTCTCGATGCCGCCGAGCGACTCCACCAGCTTCTGCACCACGTGCTGGGCCCCGATGTGGCCCTCGCCGACCGCGGCGTACAGCGCTTCGACGTCGGAGTAGCGCAGGTCGCGCGCCAGCGCCAGCAGGGCCTCGCCGCTGAAGAGCCGCTTCATGGGCAGCTCCTGCTTGCGCATGACCCGCGCGATGGCGTCCTTGCCCTGCTCGATGGCGGCTTCGCGCCGCTCCTTGGTGAACCACTGCCGGATCTTGTTGCGCGCCCGCGGGCTCTTGACGAAGTTCAGCCAGTCGCGGCTGGGCGCCGCGTCCTGCGCCTTGGAGGTGAGGATCTCCACGGTCTCGCCGTTGGTCAGCTCCCGCTCCAGGGGCACCAGCCGGCCGTTCACCCGTGCGCCGACGGTGCGGTGGCCCACCTCGGTGTGCACGGCGTAGGCGAAGTCCACGGGCGTGGCGCCCTGCGGCAGGGAGATGACGTCGCCCTGCGGGGTGAAGACGAACACCTCCTGGACCGACAGGTCGAAGCGCAGCGACTCCAGGAACTCCCCCGGGTCCTTGCTCTCCTGCTGCCAGTCGATGAGCTGGCGCAGCCACGCCATGTCGCCGGTGCCCTTGGATCTTCCGCCGCCGTCACGGCCGCCCGCCCGGTCCTCCTTGTACTTCCAGTGCGCGGCGATGCCGTACTCGGCGCGGCGGTGCATGGCGCGGGTGCGGATCTGCAGTTCCACCGGGTTGCCCGCGGGTCCGATCACCGTGGTGTGCAGCGACTGGTACATGTTGAACTTCGGCATCGCGATGTAGTCCTTGAACCGTCCCGGCACCGGGTTCCAGCGCGCGTGGATGGTGCCCAGCGCCGCGTAGCAGTCGCGGACGCTGTCCACCAGGACCCGGATGCCGACGAGGTCGTAGATCTCGTCGAAGCCGCAGTTGCGGGCGATCATCTTCTGGTAGATCGAGTAGTAGTGCTTCGGCCGGCCGCGCACGGTCGCCTTGAGCTTGGCCTCGCGCAGGTCGGCCGAGACCGCCTCGATGACGTCCTGGAGGTAGACGTCGCGCCGGGGTGCGCGTTCGGAGACCAGCCGGGCGATCTCGTCGAACCGCTTGGGGTAGAGCGTGGCGAACGCGAGGTCCTCCAGCTCCCACTTGATGGTGTTCATGCCGAGCCGGTGCGCGAGCGGGGCGAAGATCTCCAGCGTCTCACGGGCCTTCTTCTCGCGTTTGGCCTGCGGCAGGTAGCGCAGCGTCCGCATGTTGTGCAGCCGGTCGCACAGCTTGATCACCAGGACCTTGATGTCGCGCGCCATGGCCACGACCATCTTGCGCACGGTCTCGGCCTGAGTGGCCTCGCCGTACTTGACCTTGTCCAGCTTGGTGACGCCGTCGACCAGCTCGGCGATCTCGTCGCCGAAGTCGGCGCGCAGCTCCGCGAGCGTGTAGTCGGTGTCCTCGACGGTGTCGTGCAGCAGCGCCGCGGCGAGCGTGGGCTCCTGCATCCCCAGTTCGGCGAGGATGGTGGCGACCGCGAGGGGGTGCGTGATGTAGGGGTCGCCGCTCTTGCGCTTCTGGTCGCGGTGGTGGTGCGCGGCGACCTCGTAGGCGCGCTCGATGAGCCGCACGTCGACCTTGGGATGGGTCGCGCGGACCGTCTTGATCAGTGGTTCGAGGACCGGATTCATGGTCACCCCCCGCTGCGCGCCGAGCCGCGCCAGGCGGCGGCGGACTCGCACGGTCGAGGACGAACTGGGCGCGGTGGTGGCGGCGGGCCGGGCATGGGAGGCGTCATCAGTCCGCTGGGGGTCGGAGGGCGGTGGTGGGCCGTCCGGGGCCGGGGCGGCGGCCGGGCCGGGCGGTTCCGGGGTGGTCTCGGCCGCGGGGGCCGGGTGGTCGGAGTCTCGGGGCGACACGTCCTGCGCGGCGCCCTCCCGACACTCGGGATCGCGCCGCTCGTCCGCGGGCGGGACGGCGGCACCCGTGGAGTCTCGCGCGGCCGTGAACGCGCCCGTGTCCGGGGGCACCGCTCCGGCCGAAACCGCTTCACTTCGCATGGGGCATACCTCCCGCGGCTCACCTCGACGGTCCGGGCCCGCCGGATCGCCGAGCAACCTCACCGGACGCCGCCCGAGGACGCTGCCCCGGAGGACCGTCGGCGCCGGGGCGGAAGGCGGCGGAGATGACGCGTTCCGCCCTCGTCACCGGCCGCCGGCTCCCGGTGTCGTGAACGACGACTTCTCCGCTGCTGACGTGCCGCTGTGGTGCCGTTGTGCCCGTCAGTCTATCGCCCCGGGCCGAGGATCCCCGCACGTCAGTCGTGCGGGGCGGCCGGCTCCGCGGGATGCGGGGACCGGCCCGCGGACCGCCCGTGGGCGCCCACCGCCCGCCCCCGCCGCAGATTCAGACCGTGCTCAGCGCGTGCAGTTTCACGTCGGACAGCTTCTCGCGGCCTCTGAGGAAGGCGAGTTCCATGAGGACCGAGAATCCAACGACGGTACCACCGGCCCGCTGGACCAGTCGCACCGCGGCCTGCCCGGTGCCGCCGGTGGCGAGCACGTCGTCAACGACCAGGACACGGCTGCCCGGGGCGATGGCGTCGGCGTGCATCTCCACCGTCGCGGACCCGTACTCCAGAGCATAGGACTCCCCCAGCGTCGCCGCGGGGAGTTTTCCGGCTTTCCGGATCGGCACGAAGCCGGCCCCGAGGCGCAGCGCCACGGGCGCGCCGAGGATGAAGCCGCGGGCCTCCAGGCCCACGACCACGTCCACCGTGTCGGGGTCGCAGGCGGCGGCGAGCCCGTCGACCACGGCGGAGAAGGCTTCGGGAGCGGCGAGCAGCGGCGTGATGTCCTTGAACACCACCCCGGGCTGGGGGTGGTCGGGGATGTCGCGGACGTGCGCTTCGATGAGGGGGGTGAGGTCGTGCGGCATGGCCTTCGCTGTTCTCGGGTGTGTCCCGGGCGGGACGGGCGGGGCGGGGGCGGGCACGACGGTACCGGCCCCGCCAGCGGGGCCGGTACGACCGTGTCTGGTGTGTCCCGCGGCCGGTCGGCCGCGCGGCCCCCGCTGGGGAGGCGGCGCCGGTGGCCGGCGGCCCGCGCGGGCGCTAGGGCCGCGGCTTGTCGTCGTCCGGTCCGCCGTTGCCGGGGTAGTCCGGACGGTCCTCGACCGGGGTGTCGTCGGACGGCTCCTGCGGCGTGATGACGTCGCCGATGCCGGCCTTGACGATGCGGATGCGGGTGCCGGGCGAGATCTCCAGCTCCACGTCCGCGTCGTGGACCTCGACGACGGTGCCGTAGATGCCGGCCTTGGTGAGCACCTCGGTGCCCGGGACCAGCGAGTTCTGCATCTGCATCTCCTGCTGGCGGCGCTTCTGCTGCGGGCGCCAGAACAGCAGGTAGAAGACCACGATGATCAGGACGAACGGGATGAGCGTCTGCAGCATGCCCGGTTGTTGGGCGGCTGCGGCATAAGTCATGAGCCCCTGCACGTGGGCGTCCTTCCTAGGGTGTCGCGGTGGCCGCGCGTGATACGGCGGCGCACGTAGGGCGTGCCCTGCTCCAACGAGCGGGAGGTGCCGCGCGTTCCCCGGCGCCACCTCGGGCGGGACGGATCGTCACGGCGCTGTGCTCCTCGTCCGGGTCCGGGCGCGTGCGGCCCCCTACCTGCCGGGCCGGTCTCCAGGCTACGCCCGGGTACCCCAACGGCCCGCCACCGAACGCGCCGACGGGCAAGATCGGCGTCCGTTTTCCGGCAACGCACGGTCAAGGACCACCGTTCTCCGGGCCGGGGGGCGTCGCGCCGGGCTGCTCCGCCAGGGCGGCGGCCGCGCCGAACGCGGCGTCCAGTGGCGGCTCGATGCCCATGTGCCGCCACGCCTCGGGGGTGGCCACCCGCCCGCGGGGTGTGCGGGCGACGAAGCCGGAGCGCACGAGGAAGGGCTCGGCCACCACCTCGACGGTCTCGGGCTCCTCCCCCACCGAGACCGCGAGGGTGGACAGCCCGACCGGACCGCCGCGGAACCGGCGCAGCAGGGCGTGCAGCACGGCCCGGTCCAGCCGGTCCAGTCCCTGCTCGTCCACCTCGTACAGCTCCAGGGCGGCGCGGGCGGTGGCCAGGGTGAGCCGGCCGTCGGCGCGCACCTCGGCGTAGTCGCGGACCCGGCGCAGCAGCCGGTTGGCGATTCGCGGCGTGCCACGGGAGCGGCCGGCGATCTCGGCCGCGGCGTCGTCGTCCAGCTTCGCACCGAGCAGCTCCGCGGAGCGGCGCACGATGCGTTCCAGCTCGTCGGCGCGGTAGAAGTCCATGTGCGCGACGAATCCGAACCGGTCCCGCAGCGGCGCGGGCAGCAGTCCGGCCCGGGTGGTGGCGCCGACCAGGGTGAACGGCGCGATCTCCAGCGGAATGGCGGTGGCGCCCGGACCCTTGCCGACCACCACGTCCACCCGGTAGTCCTCCATGGCGACGTACAGCATCTCCTCCGCGGGCCGCGCCATGCGGTGGATCTCGTCGAGGAAGAGCACCTCGCCCTCGTGCAGCGTGGAGAGCACCGCGGCGAGGTCGCCGGAGCGTTCGATGGCCGGCCCCGAGGTGATGCGCAGCGGCGCGCCCAGCTCGGCGGCGATGATCATGGCCAGCGTGGTCTTGCCGAGTCCGGGCGGTCCGGACATCAGCACGTGGTCGGGTGCGCGTCCGCGGCGCTGGGCGCTGTGCAGGACGAGGGACAGCTGCTCGCGGACCCGTTCCTGGCCGACGAAGTCCGCCAGCCACCGCGGCCGCAGCGCTCCCTCGGCGGCCCGGTCGTCCGGGTCGGCCTGGGGGGAGACGATGTCCCGGTCCTGTTCCGCGTGCTCGGTGTGGTCGGCCATGTCGTCCTCCTAGGCCCGGCTCAGCTTGCGCAGGGCGCTGCGGAGCAGGACGGCGACGTCGGCCGTGCCGGACTCGGCCTCGGCCGCCACGGCGTCCGCCGCGCGCTCGGCGTCGCGGCCGGACCAGCCGAGGTTGACCAGCCCCGACACGACCTGCGGCCGCCAGGCCGCCGGGGCGGGCGCCGCCTCCCGGGCCGGGTCCGGCTGGTCACCGGCGGCGGGGCCGAGCTTGTCGCGCAGTTCCAGCACGATGCGCTGCGCGCCCTTCTTCCCGATGCCCGGCACCCGGGTGAGCGCGCCGGTGTCCTCGGTGGCCACGGCGCGGCGCAGCGCGTCCGGGCTGTGCACGGCGAGCATGGCCAGCGCGAGCCGCGGGCCGACTCCGCCGGCCGTCTGCAGCCGTTCGAAGACGTCACGCTCGTCGGCGTCGGCGAACCCGTACAGGGTGAGGGAGTCCTCGCGGACAACCAGCGAGGTGGCCACGGTCGCCGGCTCGCCCACCCGCAGCCGCGACAGCGTCGCCGGGGTGCACTGCACGGTCATGCCGACCCCGCCCACCTCGATGACGGCCGATCCGGCGCTGCGCGCGGCGACCCTGCCGCTCAGGGAGGCGATCACGACTGCTGCTCCTCGTTCGTCGACGGTTCGTCCACTGCCGCCGCGCCGCCCGCGCGCGGGGGCCGTGCGGTCACCGGCCGCGGGCCTGGCGGGCGAGTTCGACCTTACGGGCGAACTCCTGCTGGGCGCGGGCCACGCGCTGCTGCGCGCCGCCCCGCCAGATGTGGCAGATGGCCAGCGCCACCGCGTCGGCGGCGTCGGCGGGCCGGGGCGGGCCGTCCAGGTTCAGCAGCCGGGCGACCATGGTGCCCACCTGGGCCTTGTCCGCGCGACCGCTGCCCGTGATGGCGGCCTTGACCTCGCTGGGGGTGTGCAGTGCCACCGGCAGGCCGCGGCGTGCGGCACAGGCGATGGCGATGGCGCTGGCCTGGGCGGTGCCCATGACGGTGCTGAGGTTGTGCTGGGCGAACACCCGCTCCACGGCCACGGCGTCGGGGCGGTACTCCTCCAGCCACTCCTGCACGCCGCGCTCGACGCCGAGCAGCCGGTCGGGCAGTTCCTGGTCGGCGGGGGTGCGCACGGCGCCGGCCGCGACCAGGGTGAGCGGCCGCCCGACCGACCCGTCCACCACTCCGACCCCGCACCGGGTCAGCCCCGGGTCGATCCCCAGTACCCGCACGCGCGCTCTCCCGTCCCGCTCCGGCCTCGAACGTCCGTTCGCAGAGCCTACCGGTCGCCGGTGTCACCGGGGATCCGGACACTCCCGCCCGGCCGCGAACGGGCGGACACCGGCGAGACGCGACGCGCCGGCCGGACCGGTGCGCGCGGCGGCGGACGCCGCGCACCGGTCCGGCCGGCGCGGTCGGGGCCCGGCGCGGTGCGGTCGGCGTCAGCCGATCCGCTCCATGATGTCGTCGGGGATGTCGGCGTTGGTGAAGACGTTCTGCACGTCGTCGGAGTCCTCCAGGGCGTCGACGATGCGCAGCACCTTCTTGGCGTTCTCCTCGTCGACCGGCACCTCCAGGCTGGGCAGGAAGTTGGTCTCGGCCGACTCGTAGTCGATTCCGGCCTCCTGTAGCGCGGTGCGCACCGCGACGAGGTCACCGGCCTCGGAGATCACCTCGAACGCCTCGCCGAGGTCGTTGACGTCCTCGGCGCCGGCGTCGGCGACGGCCAGCATGACGTCGTCCTCGCTGGTGCCCTCCTTCGGCACGATCACGACGCCCTTGCGGTTGAAGAGGTAGGAGACCGATCCGGCGTCGGCCATGGAGCCGCCGTTGCGGGTGACGGCCACCCGCACCTCCGAGGCCGCGCGGTTGCGGTTGTCGGTCAGGCACTCCACCAGCAGCGCCACGCCGCCCGGGCCGTAGCCCTCGTACATGATGGTCTGCCAGTCGGCGCCGCCCGCCTCTTCACCGGCGCCGCGCTTGCGGGCGCGCTCGATGTTGTCCAGCGGGACGGAGTTCTTACGTGCCTTCTGGATGGCGTCGTACAGCGTGGGGTTGCCCTCGGGGTCTCCGCCACCCGTGCGCGCGGCCACCTCGACGTTCTTGATCAGCTTGGCGAACAGCTTGCCGCGCTTGGCGTCGATGACGGCTTTCTTGTGCTTGGTGGTGGCCCACTTGGAGTGGCCGCTCATGCGTGTCCTTTCACCATGTCGACGAAGAGCCGGTGGATGCGCGCGTCCCCGGTGAGTTCGGGGTGGAACGACGTCGCCAGAAGGCTCCCCTGGCGTACCGCGACGATCCTACCGGCCCGTTCTCCACGCGGGACCTGCCCGAGCACCGCCACATCGGGCCCCACGGACTCCACCCAGGGTGCGCGGATGAAGACCGCGTCGAACGGTCCGCCGGTCACGCCCTCGACGGCGACCCGCGCCTCGAAGGACTCCGTCTGCCGCCCGAAGGCGTTGCGGCGCACCGTCATGTCGATGCCGCCGACGGTCTGCTGCCCGGTGATGCCGTCGAGGATGCGGTCGGCGAGCATGATCATTCCGGCGCACGTGCCGTAGGCCGGCAGGCCGGAGCGGACGTGCTTGCGCAGCGGCTCCATCAGGTCGTAACGCACCGCGAGCTTGGACATGGTGGTCGACTCGCCGCCGGGGATGACCAGCCCGTCGACGCGGTCGAGCTGCTCGGCGCGCAGCACCGCGACGCTGCGCGCGCCGAGCCCGTCCAGGACGCGCTGGTGCTCGGCGACGTCGCCCTGCAGGGCGAGCACGCCGATGGTGGGACTGGCGGACACGGGGCAACCTCACTTGTGTTGGCCGCGGGAGAACGCGGTCCGCCGCCCGGCGGACCGCGTTCCTCACCCTAGACGTTCGCGGACGGGGCACCGCGCGTCCGGCGCGGCGGAACGCACCGGACGCGGCACCGGCCGCCGGCTACCAGCCGCGGCCGGCGTAGCGCTGGCTCTCGTCGAGCTCGTCCAGGTTGATGCCGACCATGGCCTCGCCGAGGCCGCGGGACACCTTGGCGATGACCTCGGGGTCGTTGTAGTGCAGGGTGGCCTGCACGATCGCGTCGGCGCGCTTGGCCGGGTCGCCGGACTTGAAGATGCCGGAGCCGACGAAGACGCTCTCGGCGCCGAGCTGGCGCATCAGCGCGGCGTCGGCCGGGGTGGCGACACCGCCGGCGGAGAACAGCGGCACCGGCAGCTTGCCGAGCCTGGCCACCTCCTTGACGACCTCGTAGGGGGCACGCAGCTCCTTGGCCGCGCCGAACAGCTCCGCTTCGTCAAGGGTGCCCAGCCGGCGGATCTCGCCGCGGATCTGCCGCATGTGCCGGGTGGCCTCGACGACGTTGCCGGTACCGGCCTCGCCCTTGGACCGGATCATGGCGGCACCCTCGCCGATCCTCCGCAGCGCCTCGCCGAGGTTGGTCGCACCGCAGACGAAGGGGACGGTGAACGCCCACTTGTCGATGTGGTAGGCCTCGTCGGCGGGGGTGAGGACCTCGGACTCGTCGATGAAGTCGACGCCCAGGGCCTGCAGCACCTGGGCCTCGACGAAGTGGCCGATGCGCGCCTTGGCCATGACCGGGATGGAGACGGCCTCGATGATGCCGTCGATCATGTCGGGGTCGGACATGCGCGCCACACCGCCGTCGCGGCGGATGTCGGCGGGCACCCGCTCCAGGGCCATGACGGCGACGGCGCCGGCGTCCTCGGCGATCTTCGCCTGCTCGGGCGTGACCACGTCCATGATCACACCGTTCTTGAGCTGTTCGGCCATGCCGCGCTTGACACGGGTGGTGCCGACCGTGCTCTCGGTCGAGTTCTCAGCGGTGTTGGCCACGGTTGCGGACTCCAAGTTCTGAACGGACACGGATGCGCGGAGGATGAATCTGGACATCGCGCCGGCCGGGTGGCCGTTCCTGCGCTCTCTCCATGGTAAAACCTCCGCGAAACCCACTTTCATGACATGTCGGCATAAGACAGACAGGAGACTTTCCAGTGTGTCGAGGCCGGAGCCGCCCGGCGGGTGCGGCCGCTCCCCCTCACGCCGGCCCGCCGGCCCCATCGACGTCGGGCGGTTCGTCATCGATCTCGAAGAAGTCCGGCAGCGGCGCGCGGCCGGCCAGCCGCAGCGTCCGGACCAGCCGGCCGGCGCGGGCCTCGCGGGTGGCCGCGACCGCGTCGTTGTAGAACCGGCGCGCGATGTGCACCCGGCGGGCCGCGGCGGCGACCTCGCCGAGCAGGTCGTCGCCCCCCGACGCGGCGCCGGCGCCCAGCCCCTCCCGGAAGCCCGGCTGGCCGACCACCGCGCGCAGCGCCCGTGACAGGGCGCTCTCGGCCAGTTCCCGCTCGCGTGCCCCCTCGGCCCGCCGCGCCCGCCCGGCGGCGTCGGCGAGCAGCACCCGGGAGGCCGGCTCCAGCTCGCCGGCCGCGGCCAGCTCCAGCACGACCGCGCTGCGCCGCAGCAGCGCCGCGTCGAGGGCTGCGTGCGCCGTCTCCACCCGGGTGTGCAGCCGGTCCAGCCGGCCGGCCCGCCAGGAGACGTAGAAGGACAGCAGCACCAGCAGCGCGAACACCGTCGTGACGGTGGAGACGATGTCGGCGAGCATCAGGGGTTCTCTCCTCGCCTACTGGAGGCCGGCGCGGCCGACGGAGACGGGCCGGGCGTGGTCGGTTCCGGTGGGCACCACCGTCTCATAGACCCGCACGACGTCGGCGGCGACCGTACGCCAGTCGTAGCGCCGCACCGCGGACCGGGCCGCGCCGGACAGCTCGGCGCGGCGGTCCGGGTCGTCGAGCAGCGCGCCGGCCGCGTGCGCCAGGTGCGCGGGGTCGCCCGCGTCGAACAGCGCCCCGGCGGCGCCGTCGCGCAGCACGTGGCGGAACGCGGGGATGTCACTGGCCAGGACCGGCGCCCCGGCCGACATCGCTTCGGTGAGCACGATCCCGAAGCTCTCGCCGCCCAGGTTGGGCGCGCAGAAGACGTCGACGGAACGGTAGACGCGCGCCTTGTCGGCCTCGTCGACCCGGCCGAGCAGCACCACGCGGGAGCGCAGTTCCGGGTCGACTCGGGCCAGCGCCTCCCCGCCGTCGCCGGGACCGGCGACGAGCAGCCGCAGGCCGGGACGCCGCCGGGCGAGCAGGCCGAACGCGCTCAGCAGCACCGGCAGGCCCTTGCGGGGCTCGTCCATGCGGCCGAGGAAACCAATGGCGCCGCCGGGGCCCGGCCAGCCGTCCAGCGGCGCGGCGTGCTCGAACCGGTGCACGGCGACGCCGTTCGGGATGAGCACCGCGTCGCCGCCCAGGTGCTCGACGAGGGTGCGGCGCGCCGCTTCCGAGACCGCGATCCGGCCGTTGATCTTCTCCAGCGCGGTGCGCAGCGCGGCGGCCGACGCCGACATGGCCCGCGAGCGCGGGTTGGAGGTGTGGAAGGTCGCCACGATGGGGCCCTCGGCGACCCAGCAGGCCAGCAGGGAGAGGCTGGGCGCCGCGGGCTCGTGCACGTGCAGCACGTCGAACCCGCCGTCGCGGATCCAGCGCCGGACCCGGGCGGCGGCGCGGAAGCCGAACGCCAGGCGGGCCACCGACCCGTTGTACGGGACCGGCACGGCGCCACCGGCCGGGACGATGTGGGCGGGCAGCTCGGTGCCGGGCTCGCAGGGCGTCAGTACCGACACCTCGTGCCCCATCGCCATGAGCGCCTCGGCCAGGTCGCCGACGTGCTGCTGCACCCCTCCGGGGACGTCCCAGGTGTAGGGGCAGACCAGACCGACACGCATCGACTCACCGCACACTCGACCAGACGACCGGACCACCGGAGCAGCCCTCGGCCCGGCGGGGCCGGCACCGGGACTGTCAACCCAAGTTATCCGCGGACGGCGCCGGACGGTGGGATTCCGCGTCGGCGTCGAACACGCGCTGCAGCATGTGCCAGTCCTCGGGGTGCGCGGCGATGGCCTGCTCGAACACCTCGGCCAGCCGCTGGGTCATCTCGCGGACGCGGGTGGGCCGGTCCGGCGCGTCGGGGACCGGGATCTCCTCGTGCACCCGGATCCGCCAGTGCGGGCCGTCGTACCACAGCGACACCGGCAGCAGCGCGGCGCCGGTGCGCTCGGCCAACGCGGCCGGCCCGGCCGGCATTCGGGCCGGCTCCCCGAAGAAGGTCACCGGGACGCCCTGGGCGGTGAGGTCACGGTCGGCGAGCAGACACACCAGGCCACCGGCGCGCAACCGGCGGGCCAGCAGCCCGGCGGTGCTGCGCTCGCCACCGGTGAGGGGCAGCACCTCGATCCCCAGCGCGGTGCGGAACGCGACGAACCGTTCGAACAGCCCCTCGGGACGCAGCCGCTGGGCGACCGTGGTCGGCCGGGCGCCGCGCAGCGCGATCCACGCGCCCGCGTGGTCCCAATTGCCCATGTGCGGCAGGGCGGCGACCACCCCGCGCCCCGAGGCCAGGTGCCGGTCCAGCACCGCCACGCCGCTGGAGCGGGTGCGGTCGAGGATGGTCGCGCGGCTCATCGCCGGAATCCGGAACACCTCGTACCAGTAGCGGAGGTAGGACCGCATTCCGGCGCGCACGAGGGCGCGCAACCGTTCCGGCGGAGTGCCGGGGCCGACCACCCGGCGCAGGTTGGCCTCCAGGCGGCGTGCCCCGGCCGTGCGCCGCCGCCACGCGAGGTCGGCGATCCGGGTGAAGACCCAGCGGCCGACGGGCTCGGGCACCCGGCGCACCAGCGTCCAGCCTGCGGCGTAGGCCGCCGCGGCCAGCCGTTCGGCCATGCCCCTCTCTCCCCGGTCAGGCGCTGCCGGCCGCGCTGGCCTCCATGAGGCGGGCGCGGGTCTCCAGCAGGCGCTGCACGATGGTCACCGCGCTGAGGACGGCGAGCAGCCACAGCCCACCGGCGAGAACGTAGGGGACGCCCATGCCGTGCAGCCCGACGGAGACGAGCACGAGGATCAGCCGCTCGGTGCGCTCGGCGACGCCGACATCGCAGTTGACGCCCAGTCCCTCCGCGCGGGCCTTGATGTAGGAGACCCCGAATCCGGCGACCATGCAGAACAGCGCGACGCCGGCCAGCACGGAGTCCTGGCCCTCGGTCATGAACCACAGCAGCAGTCCGGAGAAGACGGCCGCGTCGGACAGCCGGTCCAGGGTGGAGTCCAGGAAGGCGCCCCACTTGCTGGTGGCGCCGGTGGCGCGGGCGACCGCGCCGTCGAGCATGTCGAAGAGCACGAAGAGCGTGATCACGAGGGTGCCGACGAAGAGGTCGCCGCGCGGGTAGCAGAAGAGCGCGCCGGCCACCACACCGGCGGTTCCCACGAGCGTGACCATGTTCGGGGTGACGCCCAGCCTGGCCAGCCCCCTGCCGATCGGGAACAGCAGCCGGGCGAGTGCGGGTCGCAGGATTCTCAGCATGACTGCTTCAGATCGTAAGGCGCTCGGGCCACCGTGTGGACGACGCCTCCGCCGGTGCGGCGCCCGGCATGGGCCCGCCCGGCGCGGCGGCGGCGCGCTCGCCGCGCCGGGCCGCGAACGGCACCGGACGGCCGCGCGCTCCGGCGGCGAGCCGTGATGCCGCTGGTACCGAGCGGTGCGGGCGGCCGGCGCG
>NZ_JBHTBH010000017.1:0-68326 GCF_042664915.1 Marinactinospora rubrisoli | reverse complement strand
CCACGGCCACTCCCTCGAATTCCGCATCAACGCCGAAGACCCCGGCCGCAACTTCATGCCCGCCCCCGGCACCATCACCACCCTCGACCTGCCCGGCGGCCCCGGCGTGCGCGTGGACACCGGCTGCCAAGCCGGCTACACCGTCCCCCAGGCCTTCGACTCCATGATCGCCAAACTCATCGTCACCGGCCGCACCCGCGAACAAGCCCTGCAACGCTCCCGCCGGGCCCTCGCCGAATTCCACGTCGGCGGCATGCCCACCGTCATCCCCTTCCACCAGCACGTGGTCACCGACCCCGCCTTCGCCCCACCCACCGGCCAGGAATTCACCGTCCACACCCGCTGGATCGAAACCGAATTCCACAACACCATCCCGCCGTACGAGGGCGGCACCGAGCAGGCCGAGCCCGAACCGCGCGAGCGCGTGACGGTCGAGGTCGCCGGCAAGCGGATCGAGGTGGTGCTCCCCGCCGAACTGGGCGCCACCGCCACCCCGGCCCGCTCCACCGGCCCGAAGCCCACCCGCCGCGGCGGCGCCAAGCAGGCGGCGGCGGTGAGCGGCGACGCACTGGTCTCCCCGATGCAGGGCACCGTGGTGAAGGTCGTGGCCGAGGACGGCGCGGAGGTGGCCGAGGGCGACACGATCGTGGTCATCGAAGCCATGAAGATGGAGCAGCCGCTGACGGCGCACAAGTCGGGCACCGTCACCGGGCTGACCGTCGCCGCAGGCGAGACGGTGAGCAACGGCGGGGTGGTCTGCGAGATCAAGGCATCCTGAGCGCGCTTCGGATGGCGGATCGGTGCGGTGACCGGCTTCGGTCACCGCACCGTTCGTATGGTCAACGCGCATTCACGAATTCGGGTATCCGTAACCCCCTGGACAAAAACCAACAAACTGGCTTCGATAGGCTCGGCGCGGATGAACTCGCGCGGCGTTTCGGGCCGATCAGGGGGAGGTCGAGTTGGGTGCGTTCCTCAGCGCCTTGCCGCAGTGGGTGCAGCTGGGGGTCTGGGGTCTCGGCCTCATCTCCAGTGCTTCCCTCACGGCGATCTTCGGCGCGAAGGCGTACGTCAGTTTTCAGACCGACCGGTCCAGGCGCGCGCTGCTGACCGGGAAATTGCCCAAGCGGGCCAAGTACTTTCCGGGCACGAAGACGCCGCTCGCCGAAATCGACCTCGTTCCGCAGAACGCCATCAACGACATCCAGCGGCAGATTAAGGACCTCAAGACCGCCGTACGCCCGGCCGAACGCGACCTCGCACGCGTGAAGGAGCACACGAGCGATCTGGACACCCTCGCGAAACGGCTCGGCGAGCGTTCGACCGCCTACGACCGGATCAACACCGGCCTGGACGACATCCTGAAGGCGGTAACCGAGGGCCAGCAGGCATCGCAGTCCTCCTCGCCGGCTCCCGCCCAGCGCGGCCGGCTGCAGCGGCTGCGGGAGAGCGTCCGCCGTAACCGGGGGACCCTGTGAACCGTGCTCGCGGCATGGACCCGAGGGAGGTCGGGCAGTGATGGACACCGTGATCACGGCACTGGCCGTCACGGCGGTGGTCGCACTCGTGGCCCAGGTGGTCCACGAGTCGCTCATGCGCCGCACCGGGGTCTACGGACGGGGCGCCCCAGGGCGGGACGTGGAGGCGGCGGACGCCGAACGGCTGGAACGCCGGTTCGCCGACGTCGCCGAACTGGAGGCGCTCACCGTCGAGAAGTCCCTGGTACTCAGGGATCTCGCAGCGGTGGGTGAGGAGGCGCCACCGGGGACGGCCGCGCGCACTGCGGATGACCTCGAAGCCGAGTTGGCTCGGCTCAACGGCCGGCTGTCCGACGGACTGGCACGGGACCGACGCTCATCCGGCGCCACCTGGTTCACGCCGACCGCGGTCGCGATCGCGGGCGGCCAAGTGATCCTCGCCGCCGTTCTCATCGCGCTTCTCGCCACGGGGCTGTAGCGCGCCGTACATGGGGGTGATGAAACAGTGGTGACCATCGTCGTCGGCGCCGTCGCCGTTGTACTGACCACGCTCGGGGTCAGCCTGGGCGTCCAGCTCAGACAGGCGCTCGTGTCAGCGGGCAACACCCGTGAGGAGAACCTGCAGAAGGCGCTGGGGAGCCGGGGCGAGCACGATGCGGCGCTGGCCGACCTCAGGGAGGCGCAGGAACGCCCGGACGAGATCCGCCGAGCCAAGACCGCGGAGCTCCACAAGCAGGCCAAGACGAGCGACGAGATCACGCGCATCCAGCTCGACATCGACCTCAAGAAGCCCAGCATCACCGAGAAGTTCGACAAGCTCGTCGACATGGGCTTCCTCAAGACCGTCTACGCCATGGGCGACACCACCGGCGTCGCGGCCGAGATCAGGGTCAAGCTCCCGAAGGAGCTGGACCAGTGGCACGCCATGGCGCCGGACGCCCGACCGGAGGAGATGACCCGCAGGTTCGATGAGTTCGTGGAGTCGGGTGTCCTCACGAAGTCCTATGAGGAGGGCGATACGTCAACGCTTTCGCCCCAGCTCAGGACCAAGCTCCTGAAGCAACTGGATCTGCGGCAACGTCTGGAGGCGGACGCCCGCCTGGAGGAGATCACCGGTCCTCGGCTAGAACGGGTCAAGGCCGCTAGAGCACGGCACCGCGCGCAGGTCACCGGCCCGGACACCCGAACGGCGCCGCAACTCGGCGAAGGCAACACGGCCACCTCGGCGCATGGGCTCGGTGCCGTGATGGGGCGGTTCCGCAACGGAGAGAGCCGGCAAGCGGCCGGAACCGGCGAGCGCAGGCGCGGAGCCGATACGCCGCGGCGCCGGTTCGGCCGCGGCCAGTGACGGATGTGACGGCGTTGCCGCCAGAGTCGGCACCGTCCGTCCGAGGACGCAGTGGATGATGAGGATATGCCCGTGCCCGAACTAGCGCTGGCCGCCGTCCTGGTGGCGGGAACCGTCCTGGCCGCGAGGTCCCTCCGGCGGATCTTCGAGTTCATGCTCGACGTCCCGGACCTCTTCGTGCGCAACACCGTCGAGTCCGCTCAGTTGGACGTCCGTGTCTCCGCGGTGCGCCGAGGAAACGAGTTGCTGGACGCGCACGCGCGCCGCCTCACCACCGAAGGCCCGCCGCCCGACCTCGCCGGTATCCGCGCGGAGGCGGAGCGGGTACAGAAGCAGGTCCTCCGGCTGGACGCCGACTCCCGTGCCGAGCAGGAGCGGATCGAACGCGAGGGCGAACAGGCACTCGCCGTGAAGCAGCGGAACCGCCGCATCGCGCTCGGCGTGGAGATCGTGCTGCTGGTGGTCGGCATCGTGCTCGTCGCAGGCGCCGGTATCCAGGGGGTCTCCCTGGTCCTGGCCGGCTGACTCCTGCCCGTTCGTCGCCTTCTCGGACCGGCTCCGTGACCGGGGAGGCAGAGCCGGACCGGCGGGGGTCGGGGGAGCGCCGTATGAGTCCTGAGAGGGGCTCTCAGGACACGGACCACCTCACCAGAACGACGAGCAGCCAGACCGTGAGAGCGGCGGCGAGACCACAGGTGATGAGTTCCACCCGGCCGAGCGCGGCCAGAGTGCGTCGGCGCGCCGCGAGCGTGGACCGGTTCCGTTCGTCCAGCTCGGCCGCCAGGCGCTCCTCCCGCTGCTCGATGCGCCGGAACTCGTCGCGCAGCCGATCCGCCTCGACGGCGGTCTCCTCGGCCGTCGCGGCGGCCGCGCCCCGGGCGTCCTGCCCGGCCCCCGGCTGGAAGATCTCAGGCCGGTAGACGCGGCGCTCGGCCGCCCGCACGGCGGCCAGCCGGTCCCGGACCCCTTCTTCCAGCAGCCGGAGCCGCTCTGCGGCCGCCCGGTTCTCCAGGTCGAAGCCGAGCAGGGTGTCGGAGGGCCGCCGCCGATTCTCGATGGTGGTCCGCACGATCCAGGCTGTGACGCTGACGCAGTAGACGCCGAGCATCGCCAGCAGGGACCCTTCGTTCACCGGTCTCCACCCCTCACCCGCGCCCGGCGAACGCGCGCTCCGGCCGCCGCGCCGTTCACGCCCGCCCCTTCTTGTGGTGGGCTTCCACCATGCCGTCGAGTTCCCGTCGCGCCGATCCCCGGTAGTCGAGGTGTGCGTCCTTCCTGGACGCCACCCGCTCCAGCGCCCGGCCGAGCCAGGAGGTCCTGGAGGAGGACGGGCGGTCGTAGTCGGTCGTCACCGGGGTCGGCTGGAAGGGCTCCACGTCCTCGGTGAGCTCCCGCTCCTGGTTCGCTCGGGTGACGGGTTCCAGGTGCGACAGGGCCGCTCGGTACCGCGCCGCCAGGTCAACGGCTTCGGCGTTGTACGCGCGGCAGTACTGGGCGACCAGCGTCCGAAGCGTCGCGGGAAGCTCCTCTTGGTCGATGTCGGGCGAGACACGCAGCCACCCGCGTGCGTCTCGCATGAGCAGGGGCGGCATGCCGTCCGCGGTGGCCGTCAGCACCCCCTCCGCCTCGACGAGGCGGTGGTCGATCTGGGCCGTTTCGAGCTGCCCCATCGACACCTCGTTCCAGACGGTGTCGATGGCCGTCGTGTACCGCGTGACGCTCACCTGATCCTCACGTCGGGCGTCCTCCGTGAGGTAGCGCCAGGTCTCGTCCTGGGCGGCCAGCATGCCGCTGACCCGGTTGATGCGTTCCTCCTGCGTGGTGCGCGCCTCGCGCTTCCGCGCGTCCGCGAGCTTCCACTGAGCCTTGTTCTCGCGGCTCAGGGCATGACGCAGCACGCCGTACAGGGCCACGGCTCCGATCACGATCAGGACCCCGGCCACGGCCACTCCCTGCCCTCTGGCCTTGCGGTCCAGCCCTGCCGCGCCGCCCGCGGCGTCGGTCCGTTCATCATCGCGACCGCTCCCGCGCCAGCACCGCGTCGGACCGCCGGATCCATCCGGCGACGTCCCGCACCTGGATCAGCGCGGGGTCGCCGGAACCGGCTTCGTGCATATCGGCGAGTTCCCGGACGCCGGCTTCGCGGGCCAGCAATTGGCCGACGTCCTCGGCCAGCCGAAGGTCGCGACGGTTCAGCCGCTCCCGCTCGTCGATGAGCGCGGCCATCTGCGATTCACCGAGGGGCGCCACACCGCGCCGCCTCCGCAGGCCGGCGAGACTCCGGTGCGCGACCAGCAACAGGGTCATCGCGCCCGACACCGCGAACACCTGGACCACGTCACTCACGTTCGCCCCAGAGATCGGCGCGCGGTTCCCCCCGTCACCGGGCCCGCCCGGCGGAACGCGGCCGTCCCTGCTGGGGCGGCGGGCCGGTGAAAAAGCCGGGCGACCCCGGCAGGATCCACGAGCTTGAGGGGGTGGTCTGCTTCGCCCGCTGCCCCTGCTGCCACCTCTGGATCTCCTGGATGACCTCGGGGGTCATCTTCGTCAGCGTGTCCGACCTCGTCTTCCGACGGGTGTGCGCCTCGTTGGCGACCGCGACGGCCGCCTCCGCACGCTGTCTCCGCGCGACGACGTTGGCGCGCATCCGCTCCGCCTGCGCCTGGTTGTGCAGGTGGACACGTTCAAGGTTCGTCACGAACTTGCTGATCGTGCCGCCGGCCAGGTTCCCTCTGATCTCCGCGTACAGGGCCTTGGCCTTGCTGATCTTCGCGATGTACCAGTGGCGCATGTAATTCACGCTCACGCCGGCGCCGAGCGTGAGCCAGAGCCGCGCGGGGTCGCTCCCGAGCCCGGCGACGAACGTCTTCATCGCCTCCAGGAGACCGTCCATTGCGCACCACTCCGGACCACACGTGCTCACATCGGGTCGAACATCCCCCTTGTTACCATTCGCCCGAAGTCTCGCTCGGCCCGTGTGGTCCCGCGACGCCGAGAATTAACTTCCTGATCACCGTGCGTCCCACGGAACCGGCCGGAGTGGCGGCCCGTGCCGGTCGTCCCAGGACGCCGAACCGCCCGCCCAGGAGGAGGACGACGGCCCCGGCCGTGGCGAGTTCCACCCCGGCGAGGGCCGCCGGTTTACCACTCGTCCTCGAACCAGCCCTCCGGCGCCGGGTCGGCCGGCAGCGGCTTGGGGTCCTGGTGCCGGCGTGAGGTGCACTCGCGGAACGGGCCGGTGTCGCCGAGCAGGATCGTCATCTGGTAGTCGAGGTGGTCGCGGTACCACACGGCCATGCCGGTGCCCGGCTCCCAGCGCAGCACCTCCCAGGCGTGCCACAGGGCGTGGAACCGGGACACCGCCTCGGGGTGCTTCCACCACTGCCGGCACCACCGGAACTGGCCGCCTTCGGGGCGGCAGTACATCGGCAGGAAGCGGTAGGTGACGAACTCCTCGACGTTCTTGAAGACCGGCTGGGGAGAATCGTCGCCGTCGGCCTGCTGGTTCATCGCCTCGGTCACGGTGGACCGGTCGGTGGTGTCCGGCGCCGGGGCGTTGTCGGTCTGCTCCTCGGACGTGGTCGTCATGCGCTCTTCCTCTGGTCGAACTGGTCAGGTCGGGGGACGGGAGCGGCGCCGCTCAGGCGGCCGCGACCCGGCGCTCGGTCTGGGCCTGCTCCTGACGGCGCGCCTGGTACTTGCCGAGCTTGGCTGCGGCGGTCCGCTTCTCCTCCGGGGTCTCGGGCAGCCCACGGGGGTGATCCAGCGCCGAGTAGAGCTGCACCTCCTTCCCGGTCGTCTGCCCGGACCGGATGTCCTGGGCGGCCGACGTGGCGCGCTCCCGGTCGCTCTGGACGGTGACCCGGGGCTCGTCGGCCGGTGCGGCGGTCCGGCGATCCTCGGCGGCCGGCTGCGCCGTCGCGTCTCCTAGCGATCCGACGCGATCGGTCGCCCGCTCGTAGCGCAGCTGGTCCCTGGCCTCGGCCGGGGACATCTTCTCGTCGTAGCGGAGCTTGAAGTACTCGGCGGCCGTCTGCCGCTCGGTGGCACTGGGAGAGTGCTGCAGGGCGGTCATCGCCCGGTCGAGCTCATCGCCCTGCGCGGGGCTGAGCTCCGGCCCACTCGCCGCGGTCCGGCGCTGGTTCTCGTCCACGGTCTGCCGACGGGTGCGTTCCTGCTGCTCCTCGGCCGACTCGACGCGGGTGGGATCGACCGCGTCCCGCCGGGCCTCGTCCTCCTTGACCTCCTTGACCGTCGCCGTGGCCGTCATGTCCTTCGGGGCGAGCTTGGCGTCGGCATCGGTGGGGTGCAGGTGCCCGTCGATCTCGCCGCGGACGGTGTTCATCGCCTCCGCCGGGGACTTCCCCTCGTTGCGGAGGTCCCAGTAGCGGTCCGAGACGGCGGGGTTCTGGTCCCGCAGCTCCCACATCATCGTGTCGAGCCGCTGCCCCGCCGCCGTGTGCCCCCGGGCCGCGTGCAGGTGCGCGGCGTCCGCCATGTCCGCGACCTGCTGCGCGCTGTACTCATTGGCGTTGAACGGCGTCTGCCAGTACGCGTTCATCGGCATGGGCTCCTCGCCCGCGTACAGTAGCGCCTGCTCGAAGGCGGTCAGCCGGTCCAGCCGGTCGGACTCCAGATTTCCGGTCCCGTTGGCCGCGGCATCGAACAGCAGGTGCCGCCGGTACGCCTCGTACATCTGCGGCTCGCGCTCCCGCACCGCGGCCTCGATCGCGATCCGGGTCGCCCGCGCCTCCGGGTCGGTGGAGGCGAGCGAACTCGCCCAGACCGCGTTCAACTCCTCCAGGGGCGCGGTCTTCGGGTCCCATTCGCCGGTCTGTACAACCTTCCAGGCGCTGCCGAAATCCGGGACGTCCTTCAGGCCCGGCATGTTCTCCCGCCGGGCGTCCCAGATGCCCTCCAGCCGGCCGATGAGGCGCTCCTGGCGGCCGACGCTGCGCAGCATCTGGTCGACGTCCTCGGGCTTGAGGCCCGCCAGGATCCGGCCGACGTTCTCCGGATCGGAGATCGCGGCCCTGGCCTCCGGCGAGAGGTCCGTACGGCCCTCCAGGTCGGCTGCCGTCGCCTGCGCGACCTGCTGGGGGTCGGCCGCCTGGATCACGATGAGGATCTGCAAGATCGCCTGAGGGGACGACTGGGGGTAGACGGTCTGGTTGTTCTCGGCCCCCCGCCGCACGTCGCGGTTGCGCCGCAGCCGGGCCCAGATCGCGGCGCTCATGCCTATACCGGACCGCACCATCGACGACCGGCCGACCTTGGTGGGCATCCGCACGGCCATGCCGAGCTGGCTCATCAGCGCGGCCTCCATGACGTCGAAGACCCCGCCGGAGGCGTTCTGGAAGGCGGCGGCCGCCTGGCCGCCCATGGCGCTCGTCATGAGGTGGCGGCGCCGGTCCTCGTGGCCCCGTACCTGGCGGCCGTCCTCGTCGGATCCGCCGGATCCGCCACGTCCTTCCGAGCCCTCCGGACCGCCGTCCAGGCTGCCCGCGCTCCGGCGGTCCCGGACGGCGGCGGTGGTGTTCTCGCTCATCCTCGCTCCCTCATTCGATGCGGGCCGTGGCAGCGCGGCATTCCGGTCCGTCTCGCCACGCTGCCCGCCTGAGTCATCGTGTATCCGTCCAAGCCGCTGTCGGGCGGCCTCAGCGTCCGCGCCGTCCGCCTTCGCCGGAGGCGTTCAGCACGCCGCCGTGCCTCCGCAGGTGGTCCCCGGCCCGTTCCAGTGGTCCTCGGCGTCCGCCCGGGTCGGCTCCGCGGACATCGTCCCCCGCAACGACGAACACGTTGACGATCGGCTGCGACCGGCTCCTCTCGTCGGTCCTCTCGGCCGTCTTCGACGCATCGGCGGACTTGGTTTCGCCTCCCACCTTGAGCTTCGCGCCGGGGTCAAAGGGGTGGCCGTCCGTCTCCGCCCGGATCTGCTTGAAGACGTCGGCGGCATCCCGCACCGGCTCCTCGAACATGAGCTCCAGGTAACGTCCCGCCACTTCGGGGTTCTCGGCAGAGAGCCGCAGCATCGCCTTGTCGAGCAGCACCGGCGCGTCCTCGTCCCCCGCCTCCGCCCGGGCTTGGAGGGCGTCCACCGTGTCCTTGACCTGATCCCGATCGGTGTCGCTCAGCCACTCCCGGTACTCCACCTTCGCCCGGTGGAACTCGTCGACCGGCATCCGGGGCTCGGTCTCGTACAGCGCCGCCTTGGCCAGTCCGGCGAGCACGGCTTGGGCCCTGGTTTCAGCGGCAGGCTTGGCCGGGCCCGCCGCCTCGACGGCCTGCTTCTCACGCTGGTACGCGTCGTACATCAGGGGTGACCGCTCGCGAAGCTCCGACTCGGCCCGTCCAAGCGCTTTCTGGGCCTCGGGGTCCGACGACGCGGCGGCGCTCGCCATGACGGCCATCAGGTCGTCGGCCGAGGCGTTGGTGATCTGCCACCTCGGGTCCTCGGTGACCCGCCAGGTCCGCTCGAAGTCGCGGTACTCGGGGAACCGGGCGATGCCGCCCAGCCGCTCACCCCAGACCTCATTGAGGCTGTCGTGCAGATCGTCCAAGTTCGTCCGCACGACCATGTTGACCGCCTTCGCGTCGACGCCCTGGAGGATCTTCGCGAGCTCGGCGGGGTCCGTGAGCCGCTGCAGCACCGCCTCCGGGATCTCCGGATGGTCCTTCAGCGCCTCGCGCAGCACGTTGGCGAGCCGCACGGGGTCGATGCCGCGGACGGCGGCGGCCGTGTCCTCAGCGACGCGCTCCGGCAGCTCCGGCCGGGTGATCTGATCGTCGGGCCGCCAGCGCTGCTCCGCGCGCTGCGCCCGGCGGGCGCGCAGTCGGCTCAGAGCCCCGAGCAGCGAGCGCAGCAGCCGCTTCCCGAAACGTCCGACGCCCTTCGTGGAGCTCCATAGCGCACGCAACGCCGGCCGCGCCCACTGCACGGACCGGAAAGCGCCGGCCACGTTCTGCTGCGCGACGTTGGCCGTGGTGTCGGCCAGGCCGTGGCCGTTGGCGTGCCCGAACCCCGCGAAGCCGGGCCCGTTGAGGTTCACTCCCCTGGCGCGTGCCCGGTCGATGTCGGCCTGCCGGAACTTCTCGGCCTTGTCGTCCGCTGCGCGCCCGGGATCGGCGTCCACGCGCCCGTCCAGGCTTCCCCTCTGCCGCGGGTCAGCCGAAGGCCTTGAAGGACCCTTCTCGTCCGCCATTCCTCACTCCTCACCTTTGCGGCGAATGCCGCTGTGGCACGCTACTGCGCCCTCACGACTCCACCGCCGCGCTGCCCGCCCCGGCCCCGTACCTGCGCTGCGCGCCCTCGGTGATGGCCTGTTCAGCCTCCTTGATGGCCGCGGTGACCGTGGCGGCGTCCTTGCCCTTGTACCAGGGGCACATCTTCACCAGCGTCGCCTGCGCGGCGGTCGCGAAGATCAGCGCCTCGCCCTTCTCGATGCGCCGGATGTCGGCGCCCTCCATGATCTCCTGGCGGCGCAGCTGCACCGAGTGGTTGCCCTTGCCGTCGCCGTAGCTGAACGAGGTGGTCGACACGTCGTGCTGGCCGATCAGCTTGGACAGCGCGTCCACGATCTTGTGGTCGTCCAGACCGGCGCCGAACACTTTGACCGTCGCGGCCGACCACATGGCCTCCATGCCGTTCTCGGTCCACACCCGCACGCCCTGCCGGTAGCTCTGCAGGATGGTGACCGGGATGATGCCGCGCGATCCGAGGTGGGAGTACAGGTCGGGCAGGTCGGAGATCTTGCAGATGTTGGCGGCCTCGTCCAGCACCGCGACCAGCGGCGGGTCGAGCCGGCCGCCCATCCCCTCCGAGCCCTCCTCACCGGCGATGAAGATGGCGTCGGTCATGGCCGCGATCAGCGGCGCGGCGGCCGACCGCGACTTGCTCAGCAGGTGCAGCGTCTGCTTGGACTTCACGAACTCCCGCGGGTTGAACTCGTCCAGCTCGCGGCCGTCCTTGGGCGGGCAGACCCACTCCATGATCTCGGGGTCGTCCAGGCAGCGGGCGGCGGTGCGCGCGGTGGTGTAGATGCCGTCGCGGGTCTCGCTGACGATGTTCTGGGTCTCGCGCAGCGCCTCGGCGTAGGCGATGAACCCGTGCTCGAACAGGATGTCCACCGGCCGCGGCTGCTTGGCGTCGTGCAGCCACTCGCCGACGGTCTCCAGCGACTCGCCCTCCAGCGCGGCGGCGAGGATGAGCTGGGAGATCAGCGCCTTGGCGGCCGGCCCCCACATGTCCTTCTTGGAGTCGTCATCGTCGATGGTGAGGACGAAGTGGCCGGCGAGGCGGTGCGCCTCCTCCACCGTCCGCACGGTGCCCAGCGGGTTCCACCAGAACGCCTGCGGCTGGTGGGTGATCCGCTGCGGGTCGAACAGCCACACCCGCTCGCCGGTGCGCAGCTCGCGGATGCGCGCGGTGGCCGCCCACACGTCGCCCTTGTTACTGGTGGCCAGGGCCGGGCCCGGCGCGTCCAGCACGTAGGGGATGGCCAGTCCGGTGGTCTTTCCGGCACGCGGCGCCATGTAGGCGAGGATGGTGTCCTCCCAGGAGGCGAAGAGCCGCGACCCGGTCCGTCCGCGCGGAAGCTTGATGTCGCCGAGGACGAGGCCGACCTCCTCCTGCTGCAGGCTTTTGCCGGTGCGCCCCTTGAGGGTGTGCTTGCGCAGCCGGATGGCCTTCTCCGCCGCCTCCGGGCGGGCCAGCTCCGCCACCCACTTGTTGCCGACGTTGAGCGCCCGCACCGGATCGCCCTCGTCGCCGAAACGTCCGCTGATGAACCGGAAGGCGAATCGCCCCGCGAAGAACAGCCCGGTGCCGAACGCGGCGCAGACCAGCACCACGAGGAAGGTCGGAGTGCCCGGCCACGCCGTGGCGGTGTCGCCGGTGAACAGCGCCAGCGCCCACCGGGCACCGAAGCCGCCGACGTCACCGCCGCTGAGCAGCGCGGCGACCCAGGCCGCCAGCCACACCAGGAAGACGAGGCCGACCAGCGCCCAGATGGCTCCGAGCACCAGCAGCGGCGGCGTGCCGGCGGCCATGGCGCCGCCGCGCGGCTGGTACTTGTTGTTCTTGCTCTGCGAGGACACCGTCGATCACACCCTCCGAATCGCCTGGTCGGTGTCGTACAGCTCGTACTCGTCGCCGGTGAGCGTCATCTGCACCGGGATGCCGAGCCGCTCGGCGCCGGTCTTGATCAGGTACTTGCCGCGCCCGGGGTGGAGGGTCCCGGGCTGCCAGGAGTCCGGCGAGGACCACGACGACACCAGGCCCTGCTCGGGGCCGGTGAGCGGCGTGATCTGGTTGACGCTGGCCAGCTCGCGCGGCGGCAGGCCCGCCAGGACGGTGATCGCGGACCGGTCGACGAACCCGCGCGCCTTGGCGCGGTCCTCCTCGGTCGCCAGCGCCTCCAGGTCGCTGAGCGAGTGCGTGACCATCACCGAGGCCATGCCCTTGCTGCGGTTGAGGCGGGTCAGCGAGTCCGCGTACTCCACCAGGCCCGGCGCGCCGCGCAGGGCGCGCCACAGCTCGTCCATCACGCCGATGTAGGAGCGCCGCCGGATGAGGCCGTTGTCGGAGAGCACCGCCGCGGCGTCGACCATGCCGAACCCGTAGCTCCAGGTGCAGAGCATGGCCGCGGTGAGCAGTTTGTCGCCGGCGGCGCCGACCCGGGAGATGTCCACGCTGACGCCGGGCGCCTCCAGGTCGATCGGGTTGGTGGTGGGGCCGTCGAACACACCGGCCAGCGAGCCGGTGCACAGCAGCCGCAGCGTGAAGACCAGCCCGTCGACCCGCTCGTCGTAGCGGTCGCGGCTGCCGGCACGCGCCAGGGACCGGAGCCGTTCCGGCCCCTCCTCGATGACCTGGAGCACGTCGATGACGGTGGGCTGGCGGGTGGCGCCCAGCCGCTCGTCCAGCAGGTCGATGGCCGCGCCGAGGACGACCTCCTCGGCGTTGGTGATGCGGTCCTCGCGGATCAGCGTGCACAGCGCCATGAGCAGCGAGATGCGGCGGGAGCGCACCTCCCAGCGGAGCTTCTCCCGCTCGGACTCGCTCAGGTGCGACATCGAGACGCCCAGCGGGCCGGCGTCCAGCGGGTTGATCCGGTCCAGCCCGCGGCCGATCCGCACCACCTGGCCGCCCAGGTAGTGGATCAGGTTGGTGTAGTCGGGCTTGGTGTCGCCCAGGATGATGGCCTGGGTGCCGAACGACACCGCGCCGGTGACCATCCGCTTGACCAGCGTGGACTTGCCGGTGCCGGGCTGGCCGAGCACGAAGCAGCCCGGGTTGGTGATCAGTCCCGCGCGCAGCCACGCCAGCGGGTCCAGGCAGACGACCTCGCCCGAGAGCAGGTCGCGGCCGATGGGCGTGCCCACGGCCGGCGGCTTGCTGCTGGTGACGAACGGGAAGAGCCCGCACGCCTGCGCCGTGGTGGCCTGGTACTCCGGGACGTTGGGGATGTTCGCCGACATTCCGCCGCCGACGTGCGGCCACCCCATCAGCGGCGCGACGACCTCGTCCTTGTCGGCGCCGGTGGCGAGGTCCTGGGCCTCGCGCTCGCCGGCGCGGCTGCGCCCGGAGGGCGCCCGGCGGCCCTTCGCCGCGCGCCGGTTCTCCCGCTTCTCGCGCTTGGCGGCCTCGCGCAGTTCCTTCTTCGCCGCCTTGCGCTCCCGCCGGGACATCTTGCCCGGATTGCCCGGCGGAATGGAGGCGTCGGGGCCCCCGGCGAACGGTGCGTCCTTGTTCGTCACGACCACGGCGGAGTTCCTAACTCATGTTCCGCTGGATGAGGTACGGCGGGCAGACGCCGAGCGGCAGGGTGGTCGCGAAGGCGACGTCCTGGCTGCCCCAGGCGCGGCGCAGCCGGATCCGCGAGGTCTCGGCGGCCGACTCGGTGTGGGAGACGGCGCGGTCGAGTTCGTCGGGATCCTCCACCGTCACCGAGGCGTACAGGCTCATCTGCACGAGCCCGGCGCCCATGGTCTCTTCGCGCGCCGCCTGCCGGGCGTAGGCGAGGTCCTGGCTGTCGCGGGCGCTCACCCGGTGCCGGACCCGCAGGGCGAGTTCGCTCTTGTACTGGGCCGCGGAGTTCTGCGTCTCCAGCGCCCGGGCCGCGGACGCGGCCGGCCACGGGCGGAACAGCAGCGTGGTGCGCTTGGTCCAGCGGGTGGGGGCCAGCAATTGCGAGAGCACGGTGCTGGTGACGTGCGTGCGCGGCGCCTGCTGCCAGATCCAGGCCACGCTCATGCCGCTGTCGTGCACGTAGTGGTCGTGCATGGTCTCCGCGCCGACCGGCGTGGCGTCGGACCAGTCCTTGGTGACGACGTCCTTGGCGGCGAGCGCCTGGGAGACCGAGCCCCGGCGCGCCGGGTCGTAGGCGTTGCGCACGATGGTGACGAGCTGCTCGGGCGTGGCCCGGCCGATGACGCTGACCCCGCAACTGCCCAGCCCGCTCTCCACCTGGTTGAGGAAGTTGCCCACCTCGACGGCGGCCTCCAGGCGGTTCTTCGGACTGGTGGGGAACCGGCGCGGGTCGAAGGTGATGGCGACCCGGGTCTCCACCTGGGCGCTCACGGCGGGGGCGAGCGCCACGAGGTCGCCCATGATCTTGCGCGCGGCCTCCGGCGAGTTCGGGTCGATCTCGGCGGACACCTGGTCGCGCAGGGTCGACCCGGGGTCCGGGCTGGACTCCACCGTGACGGTGATCCACTGCACCCACGGCATGTAGCCGAATCCGGCCAGCCAGTTGTGCCAGTTGGCGACCCAGGTGTCCACATCGCCGTCCTCGGCCAGCCAGACCGAGTTGGACGAGACGAGGATGGTGGCGGTCATGTGGCCGAGCCGCCGGTTCCAGGCGATGCCGAACCGGCCGCCGCGGCCGTCCTCCGCCGACAGCAGGGTGACCGGCGCGAGCACCCCGGGCAGCTGGAACGCGCGCGGGTGCTCCACGAGGACGCCGGCCCGGTAGCGGGTGCGGCCGCGGACGGTCGCCCACCACCATTTGATGCGGGTCAGCAGGAAGCTGAGCAGCGAACCGCCCTGGACCGGGATGAGGGCCAGCGCGAAGGCCACGACCAGCGGCGGGACCAGGTAGGCCGCGATCGTCTGGTCGATGAACGCCACGATCATCAACACGACCAGGCTGCCGAGCAGGGTCATCGTCGAAGCGAAGCCCAACCCCATGAGCCCGATGCTGCGTTTGCGGCGCCATCCGCCGTAGGTACGCTGCGACATCTCCTCGTCCTTACTCGATCAGTCCTGGTCAGACCGCGCCGGTGGGCAGGTCGCCGCCCCAGTCGTCGTCGCGCGGGTAGCTCGTCGCCCCCGAGGGGGCCTCCCAGTCGGTGCCCGAGGCGCCGGACGCCACAGGCGGGTCCGCGGCGGGCGCCGGATCGTATCCGGCCCCGGTCGGCTGGTAATAGTCCTCAGCGCCGGTGGGCTGGTGGTGGTCGCCCGCCCCGGAGGGCTGGTAGTAGTCGTCGCCGTATCCCGCCGAGGTGGCTCCCGGACCGGCCGAGGTGTCCGTCCCTCCGGCGCCGGGCGGGACCGCGGTGCTGCCGCCGCCGTCGCCGCCCGATCGCGCACCTCCTCCCGAGGTACCGCCGCCGGACACCGTGGAGGCGCCGCTCGGGGTGGGCACGGACGCGGTGGAGTAGCCCGCGGACGTCCCGCCCCCGGAGGTTCCGCCCCCACCCGGGTAGCCGCCCCCGCCGGACGATCCGCCGCTGCCACCGGCGCCCGCGGCGCCGGTCGCGAGGGGCCCGCCGGAACCACCGCCACCGGCCGCGCCGATGTCGCCGCCGTCACCGGCGCCGGTCGGCATCACGTGGCCGTCACCGCCCGCGCCGGGTCCGCCCGTCGATCCGGGGCCGTCGCCGCCGTCGGCGCCGGTGGGCAGCACGGTGCCGGAGCCGGTGCCACCCGGGCCGTCGCCCGAACCGCCGCCGGAACCACCGCCCGAGCCCCCGGCCACGGCCGCCGAGCCGAGGCTGCTCGCACTGCCCGCGCCTGCCGGCAGGGCCGTCGCGCCGCCGCCCGAGCCCGAGCCGCCCCCGGCGCCCGTTCCGGTGCCGCCCGAACCGCCACCGGCGGTCCCCGTCCCGGAGCCCTGCCCGTTCATGCTCGCGGCCTGGGCCGTCATGCCGTTCGAGGCAACGCCGAACGCGCTCGATCCGCCGCCGCCGCTGCCGCCGCCCGCGCCAGCCGCCAGGGCCGATCCGCCGCCACCGGCACCGACGCCCGCCATCTCCGGGGAGGGAAGCCCGTTGCTGATCGTGGCGGCCCGGGTGGAGGCGTCGCCGCCCATGCCGGACGCCGCACCGTCGTAGGAGGAGGGGGTGGCGCGGTTGCCGTTGTTGCGGTTGCCGCCGTTCCGGTCACCACCACCGCCGCCGCCACCTCCGAGACCGCCGCCCAGCATGCTCCCGCCGATCTTGGCGGACAGCCCGGCGAACATCTTGCTGAGCACGCTCCACAGCAGGGGCAGGGCGCCGGTGGCCATGGTGACGATCGCGACGCCGACGAGGTACTGGAAGACCGCGCCGTCGTTGGCGTCGTTCGCGCTGGAGGTGTCGATGAAGACGATGCCGCCGTCGTTCTCCTCGTAGCCGCTGCCCCGCCCGGCTTGGCCCATGAGGATGAAGCCCAGTGCGTAGATGATGGAAATGACCGGCTTGAACAGGATGGAGCCGGCCATCCAGCCGGTGACCCGGGTGAAGATGCTCGTCCCGGGGCCGGGGATGAGGGCGGCGGCGGCAGCGAGTGGCAGCACCGCGGCGCAGATGTAGATGACGCCCTGGGTGTAGAAGAGCGCGACGATCTGGATGACCAACCCGACGATGACGGCGATGCCCAGCAGCACCCCGACCAGGAAGCCGGCCGCCCCGAACACCTCCTGCAGCGGGTTGGTGTCGCTCAGCAGCTCGCCGAGGTTCCGGAACGTGTCGCCGACCTCGCGGCGGGCCAGGATGTAGTAAGAGAGCCGGTTGCTGAAGTTGACGAGCAGCTGGGTGACGAACAGGCCGACGAAGGTGACGAAGACCAGGGTGAGCAGGGCCTTGACCGTGTCCATCATCGGATCGAGCCTGCGGTACCACAGCAGGCGGACCGCGGCGACGAGCAGCCCGGCCGTGGCCAGGAAGGTCACCAGCGGAAAGATGATCCCGTGGAAGGCGAGGATGCCGGGGTTCTGCTCCAGGTTGCCGGTGACGTCCACGAAGTCGGAGAACCAGAACCTGGTGTACAGGTTCTCCACCAGGTCGGGGATCTTCTCGCTGACATCCTGGCTCATCTGTTCCAGGTCGGCCATGTCTGACAATCCTGAACTAGGAGGGGGTACCGGGGAACATCCCGCGCCCCGCCGTCAGCGGGTCGGGGGAACGCCGTGCTGGGCTGTGCGGAGCGGCTGTGGTCGGGGCGTCAGACATTGAGCGGCGGATCATCATCGTCGTTGTCGGGCTCCGCGGGCCTGATCCACGGGATGTTGACGATCGCACCGCCCCAGTCGTCGCCCCGGCCCTGGTCCCGGCTGAGCAGGATGCCGATCGCCGGCCCGGCGACCAGCAGCAGCACGATGCCGAGCGCGATCCACGGCAGCTCGCCCATACCGCGGGCGGCGATCCACGGGTCGCCGGTGAAGTTGGCCTGGATCATCTTCCCGGCGACGATGAGGACGCCGATGATCGCGATGACCACCCCGACCCCGATGATCCAGCTGAGGATCGTCTGACCGGGGATGGACCAGTCGTACTGGTCGGGATCCGCCGCGAGCAGGACGCCGTTGACGGACCCGGCGGTGAATTCGGCAGACGTCATCGTTCCGGGCTCCTTTCTCCGAACGGACGGTCCGAGGAGGGCCGGGCCGGCCGTGCGATGCCGGCCGGCCCGGAAGGATCAGAGCAGCAGCGTGACGATCGGCACCGCGACGAGCATCAGCGAGATGCCGAGCACGGTCCACACCAGACCACCCACACCCTCGGCGGCCAGGTCCGAGCGGCCGAACTTGCCGACCGCCATCTTCCCGGCGCAGAACAGCACCCCGATGATCCCGATGACCACCACGATGCCGCGGCCCCAGGCGAAGATGGTGTCGATGGGATCGACGGCCCCGGCGGGGATCTGCGGGGACGGGTCCCAACTGTCCCCGTTCTGGAGGTCCATTTCGTTCATGGGGACGCCGAGCAGTGCCATGGCCATCGGGTGTGGCAGCTCGACCTGAAGCTGGGTGGCCAGAGTCAGTAACGAATTCAAGGGGGTCTCCGTCGTCTCTCGGGACAACACCGGGCGACGCGCGCGGTCGCCTTGGCGGTCAGATTTGCTCGCCGCCGCCGGAACCGAGCAGCAGCATGATCACCGGAACGGCGATGAGCATCAGCGAGATGCCGAGCACGGTCCACACCAGACCGCCCACACCCTCGGCGGCCAGGTCCGAGCGGCCGAACTTGCCGACCGCCATCTTCCCGGCGCAGAACAGCACCCCGATGATCCCGATGACCACCACGATGCCCTGGCCCCAGGACAGGATGGTCTGAATCGATTCCTGGCCGGCATTGTCGTCGCTGTTCGGGAGCCGGATGCCCGGATTGAAAGTGTCACCGTCGATATTGGTGGCCGGCAACGGCAGGGCGTAGACCTCCACCTGCAAACGCGTGAATCCACTGAGCAGTAAACTCACGTTCATCTCCTTCAGTTATCCGATGAGTTCGTTCGGAGATCCGGACATGGCGTTCGCGCATGCCGCGTGAATATCCGTCAGTGCCCGTACCGCTTTCTTCGGCAGTTCCACCTTGTCCGCCTCATTCGCGTCGGCGTACCGCAGACCGGCGACGAACGGAAAGCGGACGACCGTGCCGACCCGGTCCTCGATAAGCCTGAGACGCCCGGTGGCCTCTTTCGGTTCCGGCCCGGAGCCATCGGCGATGATGACCAGACAGGCGATGGCGGTGCCGGCCGTGGTGACCCCGGTCACGGCCTCGATGACCCGCGCGGCGGCCGAGGCGCTGTCCCGCGCGACGAGGACGAGCGGTCGGCCGAAGGTCTCGATCCGGCGGAGTTCCGGGGAGTAGCAGCCGAGGTTCCACGGCGTGCCCAGCAGGGCCTGCATGCTGCTGGCCCCGGCGCCGCCATGGCAGCCGAGCAGGACCGCCTGCACGCCCTCATCGGACGGGTCGTTCCCGTGTGCGGCTGCCGCCTCCTCCGCGCTCACGCCGCGGTGGCCGAACACGCGCATCACTGCGACTACCTCCTGGGATGAACTGGGAGTTGTCCTCGTTGAACGGCGATCCACGAACTGGGGGGAAGGAAAGCGCGCGGGACGGATCGAGGCCGGCGAATGGAGACCGTCCGACTCCACACACTGTGCCACCCGGGACCGACAGAACACGGAACCATCATTGACCTGGGAAAACAGTCGATTCGTTCTCCCATGGAAACACCCCGATACCCCCGAAGGCGACAGTGCGCCGGTGAGTATGTTTACACCCTTCACACAATTCCATCAAACGTGATCTGAATCACAACCACTGGAATTCGGAACCCCGGACCCCCAACCATCCTCTAAGGACCCGAACGTCCGCACCAGAGGAGCGACACCGCCTTTCCGGACTCGGCACACTCGCCGCGGAAACCGAAAACGCGATGACCTGCACGGAACCACCGGGCGTCGTTCCCCTGACACGAAAACGAAAGGTCGCCGAGCCCTGCCCCCGCCCTCGGCTCCTGTCACCGAAACCTCGTAGGGTGCGGCGCACGTCGCGGCCCCGGGCCCGGCGACCGGCACACCATGAACGACCGCCCTGACGGAGAGGGACCGTGAACGACTTCGGCGGGAACCGCAAGCAGCTCGTGGTCATGGGCACCCTGCTGCTGCTGGCCGTGCTGCTCCTGGGGTTCATGTTCGTCCAGACCATGGGCGATGACGGCGCACCGGACGCCGCCGGGCCCGCCGAGTCCGGCCGGCAGGAGGAGGCCGGCGGCAGCGGCGGGGACGGCGGCGAGCGATCCGGCGACGGCAGCGGCGGCGAGCCCGGCGATCTGTTCGCCCTGCTGCCCAACACCGAGGACGACCTCCTGGAGGCCGCCCGGACCGCACAGGGCTTCACCGACGCCTACGTCCGGACCGATGAGGACCGGATGGAGCGGCTGGCCGAATTCACCGACGCGGACTTCCTCACCCTGCTCGCCTCCACCGAGGAACGGCACACCGACCTGATGGGCGAACCGCTGCCCGAGGGCGACGCCGACGCGAGCGCCGCCGTCACCGGCATCCGGACGATCGCCGAGGACAGCGCGGTCTTCGTCGTCAGCGGTGAAACCACCCGGGACGGCTCGGCCAGCGGTGAGTACGGCTTCGCGGTGACCGTCGTCAAACAGGACGGCCGCTGGGCGGTGATCGACGTCCAGGACGCCGCCGCCGGTGACGCGGGAGCGTCGGCGTGAGCGTGACCGGCCGCGGCAGCGGCCGCGGCGGCGTCTGGCGGCGGCTGCGCGCCCGGCTGCGCCGTCCGATGGGCCGGGGGGACCTCGGCCGGGCGGGCACCGCGGTCGGCCTGTCCGCGTCGCTGTTCATGGGCTCCACGCTCATGGTGATCAGCGGCGACCAGATATTCGAATACCTCGGGTTCGGTTCCGGCGGCGGCAGCAGTTGCACGATCACGCTCGGCGACTCGCCACGGGGCTACGACCCCATGTCGATCCCCGAGGATCTGCTGCCCATCTACCAGGCCGCCGGAGAGAAGTACGACATTCCGTGGTCGGTGCTGGCCGCCATCGGCCGCCAGGAGACCGAGCACGCCCGGCTGCCCGCCATGATCACGCCGGACTGGCCGTCCGGCCTGGCCTACGGCACCCGCAACCCCTACGGAGCGGCCGGGCCGATGCAGTTCGGCGTGGTCGACCCCGAGACCCGCCAGCCCGGTGGCCCGCTGGGCAGCGCCGGGAACACCTGGGGTGGCCTGCCGGACGAACCCGCGGCCGACCGGACGACCGCGCCGGGCACCGCCGGCGCGAACTTCGGCGTCGATGGCAACGGCGACGGCCGGGTCAACGTGTGGGACCCGCACGACGCGATCTTCTCCACCGCGGTGTTCCTGCGGCACTTCGTCGACAACGGCCAGTCCCTGCGCTGGGCGGTGGGCCGCTACCATGGCTCCGGCATCAACGGCCCCTACGTCGCCGAGGTCTTCCCCAACGCCGAGCGGTACGAGAACGGTGACTACGAGGTCGCCCCGCCGGTGGGCAGCCAGCAGTGCGACACCACCGCCGCGGCCGCCGACGGTCCCGCCGGGGTGGCCATCGAGTTCGCCCGGTCCAAGATCGGCCTGCCCTACATCTGGGGCGGCGTCGGCCCCGCCGGGTACGACTGCTCCGGCCTGCTGATGATGGCCTACCGCGAAGCCGGCATCAACATCCCGCGCACCACGCAGATGATGCAGGCGTGGGACGGCGGCGAGGTGGTGCCGTTCAGCGAGATCCAGCCGGGCGACCTGATCCTCGAAGGCCACGGCGGCGTCGCCTCGCACGTTGCGATGTGGACCGGCGATAACAGGATCATCGAGGCATATGCCACCGGCACCCAGATCACCGAGCACGCCTACGACGACCCGAATTGGCCTCGCCCGCCGCTGATCAAGGTGCTGCGCGTCAGCCACCTGGCACCGTCCGGCTCCGGCTCCGGCTCGACCCAGGTATGACCCCGCGCCCCCGACCCCGAAACGAGTCCGCCATGCATGAATCCTCCTTCTCCGCACGCGGTTGGATCCTGCTCGGCATGCTGGTGCTGACGATCGGCCTGTTCGCGGCCTTTATCCTCACCCGGCCCGACGGCGGCACCCCGCCGGACTCCGAGGCGGCGACGGAGAGCCCCGCGGCCGAGGAGTCCGCCGCACCGGACGACGGCGCACCCGTGGAACTGCCCGAGCAGGCGATGAGCGACCTACTGCCGCTGGAGGAAGCGGACTTCGACGCGGCGCTGGAGGTGGCCGCACGGCACGCGGCCGCCTACGGCACGATCGAGGGCGGCGAGACACCCGCCGCCTACCTGGCGCGGCTCTCGGCGACCGCGACCACCGCGTACGCGGCCACGCTGGAGACGAGCCAGCAGACCACTCCTCGTACCGAGGCGCTGCGCGAGAGCGGCGGCGACTACCAGGGCACGGTCGAGGTGTTGCGGGCCGCCACGATCGGCACCGACAGCGTCACCTTCCACATGACGCTCGGGGCCCGCCCGGCCGGCGCGGGCGGCGGCGCTCAGGAGATCGGCGAGTACTACGTCACGGCGAGCCGCGAGGGTCGCGGGTGGGGCGTCAGCGGCGTGCTGGACGCACGGTCACTCGAGATGGACGAGGGGGCCGCCTGACATGTGGGCACGCCTGCGGGAGCGGCTGCGGCGCCGGAGCCGCGGATCAGGGCGCGACGCCGGTGAGAGCGAAGTCGGCATCGGTTCCGGCCTCGCGGTGGGCGGCGCCGGGGTGTTCGCCCTGGTCGCCACGGTCTTCGCGGCCGACGTCTACGGCGCGGGCTCGGGCGGCGGCGCGGGCTCGATCCGGGCGGGTGAGATCAGCTACCACGCCTCGGAGGTGTCCGCCACGGGGGCGAACTACGACTGCGGCGTGGGCAACGGCCCCACGACCGAACTCACCTGCCTCGGGTACCGGTCGGTGCTCGCCAACTTCCCGGACGTGAACTGGGGCGCGCACTGCACCCGGCCCGGCGATCCGCAGGACCACGGCAAGGGGCAGGCGTGCGACTTCATGACCAACAATCGCGGCGACGCGGGAACGGCCGAGGAGAACGCCAATGGGGACGAGCTGGCGCGCTGGCTGATGACCAACGCGGAGCAGATGGGGATCAAGTACATCATCTGGCGGCAGCGCATCTGGAACCCGACGATCGGCGACGAGCCGTGCCCGGGCGAGTCCACGGTGGGCTCTTCGCCTCCGAGCTGCTGGCGGCCGATGAAGACGCTCGGCAATGACACGGAGGATCACAACGACCACGTTCACGTCTCCTTCACGCACTGAGGCTCACCACGGAAACGGGATCGCCTTGCTCAGCGCGGCCGCCGAGCGGCCGGGCCGGAAACGGTCCCCGGCCGGGAACCCTCCGGCCCGGGGGCGCGTCCGATCCACGATTGGTCCGGCCCGCGTGTTCCGGCCCGGCGGCCACCGAGAAGACGACCCGGTCGAACGTCCGAAGCGCGGCTCAGCCGCCGATCCACCGGAAAGGACGACACCATGCCTGCTGGAGGCAGCACCACGCTCGTGTCGGCGAACAGCGGCCCCGATCTGGACGCCGCGTTCGCCGCCCCGGTCAGCTTCGAGGCCACCCAGGTCAAGCGCGGCGGCGGTGACAGGGGCGGCAACAACCGAGACGGCAACGACAACAACAACGGGAACAACCGCGACAACGACGGCAACGGCAACAACCGGGACCGCGACGGGTTCGGCGTTCCCGGGTTCGGCCGAGGCGGGAACGGGTTCAGCGCCGAGTTCGGCCTGGGCAACATGCTCAGCAGCCTCATGGAGATCCCGAAGAACATCGTGGACAGCGCCAAGGGTGGGGTGCTCGGCTGGGTGATGGAGTCCTTCCAGTCGAGCGGTTCCTCTCTGGAGTCGGGCTACGGTGTCCAGAGCGCCGGCCCCACGGCGGGGCGCCGCTCCCGCCGCTGATCGACCGGCGAGGAGGCGGCATGCCCGGCCCGGACACCCCCGCACCGCTCGGCCCCTCACTGGGCGGCGCGATGTTCGCCGTCGGCCTGTCGACGGCCGACGGCGCGGTCCTGGACGACACCGACGCGCACATCGCGGCGCTGCAGGCCGAGGTGTTCCGGCGGGCGATGCAGGCCGGCATGGTCCGGTCCGAGCTGGCGATGCTCTCCCGGGACGCTCCGGAGCACGGGCCGCTGGCCGATGTGCTGCACCGGCTGGAGAGCAGCGTGTCCTTCCTCGAAGGGCTGATCACGGCGTGCCGGCTGCTACAGCGGTCGGCCGGCGCCCGAAGCGCCCCGGCGCGGCGCACGCGTGGCTCCGCACCGTCAGGGGCGTCGCCGCTGCCCACCGCCGTGACCCGCGTCGCCCGTCACCCGGCGCCCACCACCGTCCGCCCGGACCCGCACCCACCCCGCCCTTCCCCACCCACCCGGCCGGCCCGCCCCTCCGGGACGTGACCCGCCGGACGACAACCGTGACGCAAGGAGAGTGACATGGCTTTCTTCGTCCCCATCCTTATCGCCGGAGCCGCCGCGGTCGGCGGCTTCCTCGCCGACAAGGGCCTGGAAGCCGCCTGGGACGGCGCGTTCGGCGACGACGAGGAGAAGAACGACGAGCAGACCCAGAACAACAGCGAGAACGCCGACGGCCAGGACCAGGGGCAGAACCAGCAAGAAGGCCAGGACAACGGGCTGCCCAACGTCCTCGGCGGCAACTTCATCCAGGCGATCATCGGCATCCTCGGGTCGCTCGTCAGCGGCTTGGGGAACCTCTTCGACGGGTCGGACAACACCGAGGCACAGCAGGCCAATGCCACGCCCGCCCTCCATTCCGGTCAACAGGACAGCCCCTACGGCGTCTCCAGCGCGGTCGGCGCGGTTCACGCACCGGCCGGAGACGGACAGAACACCGTCCAGACCTCCGGCGCGCTCCAGTCCGGCTGGCAGGGTAGCGCCAGCGACCTGACCACTGAGGACATGGCGCTGACGGCGTAGCGTCCGGCGCTCTTCGTGCGCCTGGGCCCTGCGCCCGCGCAGGCGCACGTCACGGCAGAGGCGACCGCCGAGCCGCACGCGCAGGCGTCAGAGCTCCCGCCGTTTCAGGAGAACTGCAGGATGGTGAACCGGCAGCCCGACACCATGTGAGCATCAATGTCGAACGGCGGCACTTGGATGTTGACGTTCGGGCGACGCCCCAGTTCGACTAGATGCCGGATCTGAGCCTCCATGATCTCGCGCCCTCCTGCCCCATGGCGTTGAAGTCGTAGCTGCTCAGGGCTTCGGCTTCGAGTCCGATGAACGGCCCCGGAAGGACATGGCCGACGCCGGGCGACCGCCCGGGCGCGGGACCGGGACGGCGCGGTCACGCCCCCTGGGAGCGGCTGGTGCAGACCTCCTGGCTGGGCGCGACCTCGTCCACGCCGACGATGGCCATCACGGTGAAGCAGTAGTCGACCGACGGGTTGAGCCCGGTGATCTCCACCTGGCTGGAGTACTGCTCCGCGCCGGCCAGCGTCCGTGGAGTGGTGCCCAGCGGGCCGCCCACCACGTAGTACTCCGCCCGCCCCTGGGTGTTGTCCTGCCAGGTGATCCGGACGGTGCTTCCGGCGTCCAGGGAGATCTCCGCGCCCGTCGGAGCCAGTTCGGGGTTCACGCCCGCCTCCGGCGGGATCTCCGTCACGTCCGGCGCGGTGGCAGGCATGCTGGCGTTCGGCGACGGGGCCGGGTCGTCCGCCTGGCGGGAGGCGACGTACAGCGCGACGCCGCCGAGGACGGCGATCACCAGGCTCGCCGTCAGGACCGAGCCGAGGACGAGCCGCCCGATCCCGGACAGCCGGGCGCGCGTCTCGTCGGACATGGACGACGTGCGGCGCGGGGGCGCGGTGGACGGGATGGCCGACGGCTCGGTCCCGGCGGACGCGGCGGCGGCCACGGAGGGGGGCGGGGTGGCGACGGCGGGCTCCGGCCGGGCGGCCTGCCGCACCGCCGGGTCCCCGGGCGCGGCGACGCCCGGCTGGGCGCCGGAGTACCGAGGGTGCACCGGCCCGGTCGGCCACGCCCCGGTACCGGACGCTGCGGCGGCCTCGGAGGTCACCGTCTCGGGCGCGGACTGCGGTGCGGAATGGACGGCCGGCCGGTGGTCGGGCAGGCGGGTCGTGGCAGCGGCACTCTCCGGGGGCGCCGCCGGGCCGCCGGCCCCCGCCCGGGGTGCAGCGGCCGTGTCCGTCTCCGACTCCGTGTCGGCGCTCGCGCCCGACGTGTGCCCGACGCGTCCCGGCTTCGGGGCGCCCTCACCCGCCTGGCCCGGCCGGGCGCCGGGCAGGGAGGAGAACGACGGCTCGGCCGGCTGGCGGTCCGGTGCACCATCGGAGGCCGCCGCCGCGTCCGCTGCCCCCTCGGGCGCAGGTTCCGGTGCGGGATCCAGGCCACGTCGAAGTTCGGACTCTGCCACCTGGTGGTCGGGCGGCCGGGTGGTGGCAGCGGTGTCCTCCGGGGTGCGCGACGTGCCGGCGTCGCCGACCGTCGCGGGCGTCACCGGACGGACGGTGCGGCCGGGCTGTGCCGACGGCTCCGGCGCCGTCTCGGCCCCGGTCTCGGTCTCTTCCTCCGACCAGGGGCGATCCGCCTGATCCGTGTCCGGCTGGATCGGGGCCGCGTCCGCTTCCGAACGCTCCTGCGGCAGCGGACTCGGCCACGTCGCGGCCGGTTCTGCGGCCCACGACACGGCCGGGCCTGCCTCGGGCGCGGCCTCCACTGGAGTGGTGGCGGACGTGTCGTCCGCGACCTCAGGCTCCGGCGCGACCGCCGAGTCCGGCGGCTGCGTGTCCGCGCCTGCCGGCACCGACCGCTCCAGAGTCATCGCGGACCCTGTCCCGGCCGGATCGAACCGTTCCTCCCGCACCGGCTCCACCGGAGCGCCCTCGGCGCTCGGCTCCGACGCGGACGTACGGGACGTCTCCGCACCAGAAGTGGTGGCGGGATCGCGCTCTTCGGCGAACGGCTGGTACTCCGCCGCCGCGCCGTCCGGGAACGACGTGGTCGCGGCATCGGTGGACGCGGGCGTCTCCGGCTCCGCGTCGGCTCCCGCGCCCGGACCGGAGCCCGTGCGTCTCGCCTGCACGTCGTCGTCTCCGGGCCCGACCGGCGGTGCCCACGCCGCGATCGCGTCCGCGGCGGCGGCCGAATCGGCTTCGGTGGTGGCGGTGCCGGACGCGGCGGACTCGTCCGCACCTGACGCCGCGGCCGGTCCCTCGGCTCCAGGAGAGACCTGCGCGTCCTCGAACCGGTACTCCGGGAAGGTCGTCGGCTGGACGCCGGGGTGCTCCGTGCCGTCCGGCGACCCGTCCTGACCGGCGGCGGACGCCTGCTCGCCGGAGACCGGCGCGGCCCACGGGGACTCCGCCACATGCGCGGAAGGCTCGGCGACCGGCGCCGTCTCCGGCTCACCCGCCGGGTCGGCGCGCCGCCCGGACTCGACGGACGGGCCGGTCGCGGCCGGGGGTTCCGTCCCCTGGGGCCGGGCCTCGACAGGCCGGTCAGCGGCGGCGCCCCCGCCCGATCGGGCGACCGTCAGCGCACGGGAGAAGTCCGCCGCGTCACGGTGCCGATCGTGCGGCTCGCCCGCCATGGCCGTGCGCAGGACGGTCGCGAGTCCCGCCGGTACGTCCTCCCGTGGCGTCCGCGGCAGGGTCCCGGCCGCCACGCGCTCGCGATACACCTCCGGCTCCGGCTCCTCATCGGGGCCGTCGACGAACGGCGCGTGCCCGGCGAGCAGCGTCCACAGGGTCGAGGCCAGCCGGTAGACGTCCGAACGCGGCGACACGAGGCCCCCGCGGAACGCCTCCGGGGGCACGTGGGCGTAGCCGCGCCAGTCCACCGTCATCGGCGGGAACGTCTCCCCGGCGCGGGAACCGACGTCCCGGCCGGGCGCGAGTTCGGCGCTCGCGCCGCGGATCAGCAGCGTCTCGGGACGGACGTCGTTGTGCACGAGACCGCCCTCGTGCAGCGACTCCAGTTCCGCGGCGATCGCCAGGCCGACCTCGATGACCTGCTCCACGGGGAGCGGTCCGTGCCGTCCGAGCAGCGCCGCGTAGGAGTCGGGCGGTTCCTCGGCCACCACCGCGTAGGGCCGGGGACGGTCGTCCGCCGGCCGCGGTCCGCCGTCGGCAGGGCGCAGGACGCGCACGAGCACGCGTTCGCCGCCCCGCTCGCCGCGCGCCCGGTAGCGGTCCGCGCCCACGCCTGCGGGAAGCCGCTCGGTGACGCGGTAGCCGGGGACGACCGGCAGATCGTCTTCAGCGGCCATCTCGTGTGCCCTCCAAGGTCATGGCGCCCGCCAGAAGAGCGGACGGGGGTCGAGCCACCACAGCAGCCGGCGCGTCCGAGGCAGGCTCGCCCGCAGCGCCCGCAGGTAGGCGCGCGTCTCGTCCGCCGCGGTCGCCGCCGGGTGCGCCTCGATGGCTCCACCAGGGCCGTACCCGGCCTGGTTCACCGCGCGGTGCAGTGCGCGCAGCCACGGGCCCTCCGTGCGTTCGGGAAGCAGCCCCTCGGCCGTCGCGACCACCTCGGCGACGGTGCGCGTCGGGGGTGTCGCCGCACCGGCGAGGCGGATGCCGTCGCGCAGTTCCCGCCACGCGCCCATCGTCCGGTCGCGCGGCGAGGCGCGGAGGGAGAGGCGCCGCCGTGCCCGTGCCGCCCGCAGGACGGGGACCAGGATCACCGCCGCCACGAGCGCTCCGCCGATGCCCACCGTGGCCGTGATCGTACCGGCCGAACCGGTGTCCTCGGTAGCGGTGGGCGGGTCGGCGGGCTCGTGCGGACGCTCGTCGGCGATGGTGTCGTCCCCGTTCTCCGCTGCGGTATCGGATCCACCCTGATCGGACGGCCGGTCGTCCTGCCCGGTTTCCTCCCGGCCGCCGGGGGTGACGTCGAAAGGCACCCAGCCGACCCCCTGGAAGTACACCTCGCCCCACGCGATGGCGTCGCCGGTGGTGACCTCGAACTCGCGCTGGCCGCTGCGGGCGCCCGGACCGAAGCCCACGACGACCCGGCTCGGCAGGCCCGCCTCGCGCGCCAGCACCGCGAACGCGCTGGCGAACTGCTCGGAGGTGCCGCCCGCGCCGCGTTCGCCCGGCGGCACCAGCATCTGTTCGAGGCGGGCGTAGCCGTGCCCGTTGGGCACGGCGGGGTCGAAGGTGTAGGTGTGCCGCAGGTAGCGGGCCAGGTTGGTCGCTCGCTCGTAGGGCGTGCCGTCACCGGCCGCCTGCGCCGCGATGTCGGAGAGCCGCGCGGGCGGGTCGCCCGGCAGTTGCCGGTACCGGTCGAACGCCCCCTCTTCGGGGACTCCGGCCTGGGCGAGTTCCTCGGGGACCCAGTCCGCGACGTCCCCCGACACCGTGTACCGCCGGCCGGACGCGCCGCCGTCGATCCCCACCACGGTTCCCGACACGCTGTCGTAGCCGATATCGGTGCCTTCGACGGTGCGCGGTACCCCGACGACGGGCAGCCAGGTGCCCGGCAGGTCGGCCACCTCGACGTCGGCGCTCACCAGGGACGCGTGCGGCACCGGCGGATCGGGGGCGGCCAGCGTTCCGGCCGCCGCCTGGTAGCCGCGCTCGGGCAGCCAGGTGCTGCCGGTGAACTCCGCGAGGGCCACCCAGCGCAGCTCGACCCGGCGGTCCGACCGCACGGTGAGGAGCGGTTCGTCGGGGTCGGCCGCCCAGGAGGAGAGGTAACTGAGCGGGTTCAGGGCCTGGTCGGTCCGCATGGGCGCGCTCATCCCGGCCCGCAGATCCACGGGCGCCGGCCGCCAGCCGGAGAGCGCCGCCGGAGCGCCCAGCGTGGCGACCAGCCCGACCGCGACCGCGGCGGTCGCCACGGCGACCAGCCGCCCGCGTGTCCCGGCGCCGCGCGGACCCGCCGCGGTGGCGTCGGTGACCCGGATCCGCGCGGTGCCGACGGCGGCCCTGCCGTTCGCGCCCTCGCCCCGGCCGGCCGACAGCGCGAGCAGGACGACCGCGGCGACCGCCGCGAGTCCGGCCGCCGGGTAGGCCGGCGGACCCGCCACCGGCCCCGCGGTCAGCACCACGGCACCGGCCAGCGGCAGCACCCCGCTCAGCACCGCGACGAGCGCACGCCCCGACCGCCACGCCAGCGTGGCGGCGACGGCGGACAGCCAGGCCGCCAGAACGGGGAGCGCGAGCGTGTCGACGGTGACCGGGAGCGGCACGGCGCCGGTGAGAATCCGTGCGCCCGACCGCAGCAGCGCATCCACCGCGCCGCCCAGCGGCCCCGCCACCGGCCCGGGCCGCCACACCGCGAGCCCGACGATCCCGGCGAGCGCCACCGGCACCCCGGCCACGACCACGGCGAAGGACGGCAACTGCCCGGCGAGCACCCGGGTGACCAGCACGCCCGCGGCGGCCCATCCCGCCACGAGACCGGCCACGAGCAGCGGCTCCACGTAGCCGGGCGCCAGCGCGACGCCGGCCGCGGCGCACAGCACCACCACGGCGACATGCGCCGCCCAATCGCCGGGCCCGGGCCCGGCCGGTTCCGCCGATGGAGCCGCCGTCACGGGGCGCGCCGTCACCTGGACCACGACACGTGCCTCCTCCACTCGACGGCCATTGCTCGCACGAGCGCTCCCGCCCACAGCGGGGAACCGTCGCGGCGGTACCGGCCGGGAATTCGCGCCCGCCGTTGTCCCCCGGGCCGCGGCTCCGCGCGCCCGGCGGCCACGGAAGCACCCGGCGCAGCGGGGCGTACCGCTATCTCGACCACGACACCCGTCTCCTCCCGAGAGTCCCCGTGCGCGGAAACGCTTCGAGCGCCGGCCGGCACGTGCTCAACGGCCCCCGATGGGAATCCGCGTGCCGCCGTACCCGGCCGCCCCGGCCGGTCGGAGCCGCCACACCGGGACGCACCACCACACCGTCCACCACACGCTCCCACTCCACCCCGACGCCCGTCCTGCCACCCGGCCGCTGAGCACACCGGCGCACCGTGTCTCAGGCGGATCCGCCCACGCACCGCGGCGGCTCTCCGGCCACACCGGTCGCCCCATCGCCCCTCTCCGCCGCCGGCCGACAGGCTCCCCCGCCCCTCGCTCCCCACGCCAGTGGAGCCGCTACCGACGGAGACGCCACCTTCGGCGACGCGCCCCGTCACCGACGCCGCGCGCACCATCGCCTCAGCCATCACGCGCTCGCTCCCGCGCACCTTCCCCGGGCGGCGATTCCGCGCGTCGGCCACGCATCGCCGCGCTGAACGCGGCCCGCTCGCGACGCTCCGGTGTGGGCAGTGGCCCGACACGCTCGGCGGTGGACTCGCCGGTCGGCGAGTGGGTCGACGAGTGGATCCCCTCCCTCTCACTCCGCGAGAGACCGATGCCGCCGCCTTCCCCATCCCTGTGTCCGCAAGCTCCGGTGCGACCGGGTCTCCCCGCTCGCCCGGCCGGAGCGGGCCGCGGTGCAGCGCGCCGAGGGCCGGTGGCGTGCCGCCCGTCCCCGCCGTCACCGTGCCCATGGCGCCTCGTTCCACCGGTCGGCGAACTCCGCCGCGTTCTCGCCGTGCACGACCGTCACGCCCGATGCGCTCGCCGGGACCTCGGGGCCCACGATCGCGGCGACCAGGGCCGGGAAGCGGCTCCCCAGCTCGGCGAAGGCCCGCAGGTCGGCCGCCGTCAGGGCGCCGCTGACCAGCACCACCGCGTCGCCGACGGCGCGATCGCGCACCCGGGCGCAGGCGGCCGGCAGGTCGGCGGCGCGGTCCGGACGTGCCTCGGCCAGCAGGTCCAGCAACGGCGGGAGCCCGGCGGAGGTGTCGGCGCCGCGGCCGCTCAGGAGGTGGGCCTCGCACTCCACTCCGGCGCGGACCGCGGTGACCATCACCGAACCCGCGGCGTCGGCCACGGCGTCCAGACCGCCGCGTCCCGCCGGGGTGGCGCGGTCGTCCACGAGGACGGTGAGCCGGGGGTGGGAGGTGTCGGCGTACTCGCGCACGGTCAGCCGTCCCCGCCGCGCGGTGCTCAGCCAGTGCACGTGGCGCGCCTCATCCCCGGGCACGTAGTCGCGCAGCGCATGGAACGTGAGCCCGCTGCCGCGGACGCCATCGAGCGTTCCGTCCGGGTCCGGCGCCGCGCCGACCGGGAGGGTGCGCAGCGCCTGCCAGCGCGGGTGCACCCACACGCGGTCGGTCCCGCCGCGCCTGCGCCGCCAGCGGGCCAGCCCGAGCGGGTCGGCGCCGCCGATCCGCGCCGGTCCCAGTTCGACCACGCCGCGGCGCTCGGCCGTCAGGTCGTAGCCGACCTCCCCGGACTCCCCCACGATCCGGAACGCGGCGCTGCGGGCGCCGTCGGCGTCGGCGATGCGTTCGGTCAGCCGCCCGGGCCGGCGGCGGCGCGTGGTGCCCGAGTCGCCGACGGCGATACGCACCCGCGTCGACGTGCCCGGCCGCAGCCGGGTCGCGGTCACGGTCCGGGTGACGGTGGCCCTGGCCGGCGGCGTCAGCAGCACGAACGCGACGGCGGCGAGCACGGCCAGCACCGCCACGCCGCCGAGCACGGCGAGTTCGGCGTAGCCGAGCAGCGCTCCGGCGGCGAGCAGCACCGCGCCGCCCGCCGCGACGATCCAGCCTCGGGGCGTCGGCATCAGTCCGCCGTCCCGTACCGTGTCACGCGGCGACGGGCGCGGAAGCGCGCCCGGTCACGGCCCGGCATCTACCGCCCACTCCCCACCGTCACGGGCTGCGGGACCGCGGCGCCGTCGAGGAGTTCGGCGAGCAGTTGCCCGCCGGTCCGGCCGCTCACCGCCGCCTCGGGGGTGCGGATCAGCCGGTGCGCCCACACCGGTTCGGCGAGCCGCTTGACGTCCTCGGGGGTGACGTGGTCGCGGTCGTCGCTGATCGCGAGCACCTGGGCGGCCCGCACCAGGGCGGTGGTGGCGCGCGGTGAGAGCCCCACCCGCAGCTCCGGGTGCCGCCGGGTGGCGTGCGCGATGCCCAGCACGTAGTGGAGCACGTCATCGGATACGTGCACCGTGCGCGCCACCCGGGTGAACCCCTCGACCTCCTCGGTGCGGGTCACCGGCTGCAGGTCCTCGGCGGCGAACAGGATCCGTCCCCGCATGATGGCCAGTTCGGCCTCGCTATCGGGGTAGCCGAGCGACAGCCGCATGAGGAAGCGGTCGAGCTGCGCCTCCGGCAGCCGGTAGGTGCCGTCCATCTCCACCGGGTTCTGGGTGGCGACGATGAGGAAGGGCGACGGCAGCGCGTACCGGGCACCGTCGACCGTGACCAGCCGTTCCTCCATGGCCTCCAGCAGCGCCGACTGCGTCTTGGGCGAGGCCCGGTTGATCTCGTCGGCGACCACCACGTTGGCGAACACCGGCCCCAGCCGGAACTCGAACTCCGAGGTGCTCTGGTTGTACACCGGCGCGCCGGTGACGTCGGAGGGCAGCAGGTCGGGGGTGAACTGAATCCGGCGCCACTTGCCCTGGACGCAGGCCGCGATCGCCCGCGCCAGCGTGGTCTTGCCGACACCGGGCACGTCCTCCAGGAGCACGTGCCCCTGAGCGAAGAACGCCACGAGCGCCAGGCGGACGACCTCCGGCTTGCCCAGCACGACCGAGTCGATCGCCGAGGCCATCCGGTTGAAGAGGTCGGCACCGGCCGCCACCTTCCTCGCGGACGGCGCCGCGCCCATGGAGCCGTCGGCGTCATTGCGGCTGGTCGGAGTGGTCACGGTTGTTCCTTTTCGGATCGGGGCCGGCGGACTACGGACGCCGCCGCCGAAGCGCGGCGCCGTCGGGGCCGCCGACGGGGGTCAGTTCGGCGACCGGTGGCACTGGATGTCGCTGGGTTCGCTGTCCTCACTGGTGTTGCCGTCGGCGTCGACGGCTTGGACGGTGAACTGGTAGCAGTTGTCGCCCGCGCGCGGGAACGCCGCGGTCTGGTAGGGGACGCGGTCGACGACCCGCGGCTCGCCGCGGTCCACGGTCACGGGCGCGAACTGCCGCGCGCCCGAGGCACCGGGGGTGACGACGTACCGGACGGCGCCGGGCGAGGCACGCCAGTACACGTGCACGGTGGAGTCCGCCGCGACCTCGAACCACACGTCCTGCGGAGCCGGCACCTCCGGCAGGGTCACCGGCTCGCTGGCCGTGGGCTCGCTGGTGACGCCCGCGCCCGTGCGCGCCGCGACCTCGACGAGGTAGGTCTGTCCCGGGGCGAGGGCGGTGAGCACGATCTCGGGCTCGGTGGTCGTGCGCGTCCCGATCCGCCCGCCGTCGGGGGTCACGGCGGTGACCACGTAGTCCACGTCCTCCCCGCGCGCGTCCACCGGCTCCCACTCCACGGCGAGCGAGCTCGCGGTGCGCGCCTCGGCGGCGACACCGCGCGGTGCCGGAGGCGCCTGCTCCGACGGCCGGACTTCGGGAGAGACGGCGGTCGGCCCGGCGCCGAAGGCGTTGGTGGCCTGCACGTAGAAGCGGTACGCGGTGCCGTTCGCCAGCCCCTCGACCACGGTGCGCCGCTCGGTACCGGGCACGGTCACGCTGCCGCCCGCCCAGCTCACCACGTAGCCGTCGACCACACCGGTCGGCGAGAACGCCTCGTACCACGACACGATGACCGAGCCGTCACCCGCCTGGGCCAGCACCGGAACCGGGGCGCCGGGGGTGTTGCCGCCGGCCGCGCCGCTGGTCCCGGAGCCGCCCGCCGGGACGACCGGCGGCTGCACGGGGGGCGGCGCCCCTCCGCCGGGCTCCGGGGTGGGCGTCGGGGCGGGACCGGGCAGCTCGGTCCCGGGCTGGAGGTCGGGCGCCCGGGGCGCCGTCCCCTCCTGGCCCGGGGCGGGCGTACCGCCTTCGCCCGGGGTGGCCGCGCCGCCGGGGCCGGGCGGCGGCTGGTACTCGTCCACGACCTGGGCCTCGCCGGACGGCCCGACGACCACGGCGTTACCGGATTCGGGGGCGTTGACGAAGAGGTGCCCCTCGCGGACCTCCAGTTCCAGGCGCCCGCCGGCGTCGGGAACGGTGACGACCTCGATCTGCTCGCCGTCGAGGGTGAACGCGCGCACGACCCCGTCGGCGGAGGACGGCAGGTAGACCGCGCCCTGGTAGGGCACCGCCACGGCGTCCTCGTCGGCGGTGCCCTCGGGGATCTCGAAGCTCTGCACTTCGGCGCCCTCGCGCAGGTCCGCGACGGTCAGCACCTCGCCGGGCAGCGTGACGGCGAGCTGTGAGCCGGTGGTGCGGGCGGGGAGGCGTGCGTCGGCGAGGTCCGTCCCGGCGGGGATCTCGACGGCCTCACCGCCCCGGACGCCGATCAGGGTGCCGTCGGTGCGGTTCACGCCGGCCACGCCGTGGTCCAGGACGCTGATGTCGACGTCGTCTTCGGGATCGGCGACCGGCACGGTCTGCCGCACCTCGGCGGTGCCATCGGCGACGGTGATCCCTACGACCGTGCCCTGGGTGGGCGCGCCGAGCCAGAGGACGCCCTCGTCGTCGAACTGGCCGCCGACGAGCGGTCCCGGCAGGTTGAGGGCCTCGCCGGTCGCTTGCAGCGTGCCGGGGTCGATGGCGCGCACCTCGCCGCCCTGCCGGTCGACGACCACGGCGGAGTCACCGGACATCGCCAACCCGAAGTCGCCGCTCTGGTCGGTGTCGAGCTGCCCGGAGAAGCCCATCTGGGTGAGGTCGATCGAGGTCATCCGGCCCGTCTCCAGGTCGTGCAGGATGAGGTACTCGTCGGTCTGCGTCACCTCGACCGGGTGCCCGGCGGACTCCGGGAGGTTGGAGACGGCCTCGACCCCGCCGTCCTGGGTGTTGACCTCGTTGGCTCGGCCGTCCTCGCTGTCCCACAGCCAGACCAGCCCGTCGGAGAGCTGCGCGGCCCGCCCCATGGCGCCGGCGCCGAAGACCGTGCACACCAAGGCCAGCGACAGCACCACGATGGTGCCCGATGAGGCGCCCGACCGGACGCCCCGGATCACGGCGGCTAGGCGCTGTCGCACGGTGTCATGTCTCCTGGTGGTCGAGGGGTGCGCACTCATCGGGCAACACGACGGCGGCCGGATCGGCCTGGCCGGGTGCGTCCACCGCGGGGCGACGTCCGAGGACGGGGCAGAATCATATCCCCGCCGGGAAAAAGGTCCCTTGACGCGACAAACAACACCACGTTAACCGCCGTCCTCCGCCCCCGTCGTTTGTTACCAGTTGTGCGGCACACCACGAAGGCCGGGCCGTGACCGGATCCGGCCAGTTCTCCGGATTCGCCCGCCGGGTCTCCGCCACCGGTCCAGCCCCGGCCCGCGCACGATTCGGACGGCCGCCGCCCGCGCACGGTTCCGCCCGGCCTCGACCATCCGCGTCACGCCGGCGGCGGCGTGCGGCGTCAGGCCGTCGCGTCGATGGCGATGACGCCGACGGCCGCGGAGCCGACCAGGAGCAGGCACGCCCGAACGCCGTCGTCCTCGCCCGCGGCATCGAACGGCAGACCGATCCCGTACGCGAGCGGGCGCGCGCCATCGGAGCCGTCGGCGACCCGCGCGGTGACGGTGGCGACCAGGTCCCGGCCGAGGAACCCCACGAGGCGGTCGCCCGGGAAGCTGGGCTGCGGATCGTCGTCAACGTCGTAGTCTCCGATCTCCCCCATCGCCCACGCCCCGCTCCGGGCCTGCGCCATGTTGTGTTCCTCGAACTCCGCCAGAACGGCGGCCAGCGTCTCCTCGTCCAGGCGGCGCGGCTCGGGCTCGGCGTCCTCGTCGTCCTCCCCCCACCACTCCTCGGCCAGCGACCACTCCCGCAGCTCCGACCGCGGCCACCAGGCGCGGACGGCGGCGTCCGTGGTGTCCACGGCGGCAAGGTCGACGTCGAGCCCGAGCGGTTCGGCCCACGCCCGCATGTCCATCCGGTCGTTGTTCGTCAGCCACACGAACTCGCCGAGCAGGGCCGCGGCGCAGTCGGCGCGGACCGCCAGAGCGGCCTGCCGGTATTCGGCCTCGGTGCGGATGCCGGCCGGCGCGATCTCGCCGTCACGCGCCCGGCGCGGGTCCGGCCAGCGTCCGTCGGGCGGCGGCCCGGACGGCGCGGGCGCGACGGACAGCCGGAGGGTGCGTCCGCCGAGATCGCGGCCGAGCAGGTGCAGCTCACCATCGAGGGGCGAGCCTCCCGGTTCCGCGGCGACGTGGACGCGCACTAGATCCCGGAAGCCCGCGGCCACCTCCCGCGCCAGTGCGGCGGCCAGTTCGCGGGCGGCTTCGTCCAGCGGCTCGGCTCCCGAGCCGAGCACGTCGGCCAGCAGCCGACCGACCTGGTCGGCCACCTCACCGGGCGGAAGCGCGCTGGTCCACGGAGCTTCCGGGTGGTGGACGCCATGGTTCAGCGGCTCGACGGCCACCGGGTGCCGGTGCCCCGCCGACCCCACGAACGTCTCCGGAAACCGGCCGTACTCCGCGACCTCCCCCGGGGCCGGCACCGAGATCCACGGCCGCTCCTTAGGGGATGGCGCGCTTCCCGGGACCGGAATGACCCGGTATGCCGGCAGCCCGGTCCCGGGATGGCCCGGAACCCATCGCTGCAGGAGATGTGCCGCCGTGACCGGTTCGAGTGCCCCCATCGCGTTCCCTTCTCCCGTCCCAGGCCCCGTCGCCGCCTCCCCGGCCCGCCGCGCTGGTCGGCCGACGATCGACCGTGCCGCCTCATCCAACCGCCCGCCTCTGACAGGGACAGGGCTTGCGGTCGCACTCGCTACCTTCACCGCCGACCCGGAAATGCCTACAGCGACCACGCCGACGACTCCGGGCGTTTGGATGGCGCGCCGCCCTGTCCCCTGGGCCGCACTCGCCACCTCACTCCCCTCCACCGCCGACACACAGGGGCTACGCCCAGGGGTGTCGACGCCTCCGGACGCTCGGCGGCTCGCCGCCCTGTGCCACTTCGTCGCGCTCACCACCTCGCTCCCCTCCACCGCCGACACACAGGGGCTTCGGCGATGAACGTCGACGCCTCCGGACGCTCGGCGGCTCGCCGCTCTCGGGCAACGGTTTTCACGCCTCGCCGGTCGGGAACTAGGAATAATCCGATTCCGCCGGATATTGTCACCTTTGTGAAAAATCTCTGGGGCCTGACCCGGCGGCGGCACGTCGACCTGTGCCGGCTCGCCAGCGACGCGTGTCGGCGCGGCTGACCACACCCGCCGCCACACACCGTTTCGCCGCGTCTCACGCCCCATCGGGCGGCCGCGCGGCAGTGCCGCACCTATCGGCATCCGCCGGAGTCGTTGACCGGCCGATTCCGTTCGCACCCTGATCCTGGAGTCACCCCGTGCTAGCCGCCCTACGCCGCATCCCCTTCGCCGTACAGGTACTCGTCGCCCTCGTCCTCGGCGTCGCGCTCGGTGTCGTCGCCCGTCAGATCGGCCCCGTCGGTGACGGCGATCCGAACTGGCTCGCCGTCACGCTCGACACCATCGGCTCGACGTTCGTCACCCTGCTGCGGACCATCGTCCCGCCGCTGATCCTGCTCGCCGTCATCTCCTCCATCGCCAGCCTGCGCAATGTCACCAACGCCGCCCGGCTGGCCGGCCAGACTCTCCTGTGGTTCGCCATCACGGCGCTGATCGCGGTCGCCATCGGCATCGCCCTCGGCCTGACCGTGCGCCCCGGCGTGAACAGCGGGGTGGACGCCGGCACCGCCGCGGAGCCCGGCCAGACCGGATCCTGGCTGGCGTTCCTGGAGAGCATCGTCCCGGCCAACTTCCTCGGGCTGAGCGCCGGCACCTCCGCCGATGACGCCGGCGTCCTGAGCACCTCGCTGGACTTCAACGCGCTGCAGCTCATCGCCATCGCCATCGCCCTCGGCGTCGCCGCCGTCAAGGTGGGCAGCTCCGCCGAGCCGTTCCTGGCGTTCACCCGCTCGGCGCTGGACGTGGTCCTGAAGGTGCTGTGGTGGGTCATCCGCCTCGCGCCGCTCGGCACCGTCGGCCTGCTCGGCAACGCCGTCTACAGCTACGGCTGGACCACGATCGGCGCGCTCGGCAAGTTCACCGCCGCCATCTACGCCGGGCTCGTGATCGTGCTGTTCGTCGTGTATCCGCTGCTGGCCCGGCTCCACGGCCTCTCACCGGTCAAGTTCTTCACGGGCGTGTGGCCGGCCGTGCAGCTGGCATTCGTGTCGCGCTCCTCGATGGGCACGCTGCCGGTCACCCAGCGGGTCGCCGAGACCAACTTCGGTGTGCCGCGCGGGTACGCGTCGTTCGCCGTGCCGTTCGGCGCCACCACGAAGATGGACGGCTGCGCGGCGATCTATCCGGCCATCTCGGCGATCTTCGTCGCCCAGTTCTATGGCCTGTCCCTCGGCCTCACCGACTACCTGCTGATCGTCTTCGTCTCCGTGATCGGTTCCGCCGCGACCGCCGGCACCACCGGTGCGACCGTGATGCTCACGCTGACGCTGTCCACGCTGGGCCTGCCGCTGGACGGCGTCGGGCTGCTGCTCGCGGTCGACCCGATCCTGGACATGGGCCGGACAGCGGTGAACGTCGCCGGCCAGGCGCTCATCCCCGCCGTCGTCGCCAAGCGCGAGAAGATCCTCGACGTCGAGCGCTACCACGCGCGGCGCGGCCTCGACGGCTTCGTGGCCGAGCCGGACACCGCGAACACCGACCCCGAAGACGGCGACGGGCGCGACGGCGCCGTCCCGGAGCCCGCAGGGGCCGCGAGCGACGCCCCGGCCGCCGGCTCCTCGCCCACCGGGACACGCTGACCCCGGCGTCGTTCCCAATGGTGACGGGGCGGGCCGCCGTAAAGGTGGTCCGCCCCCGCGATTTGCTGGGCGGGCGGTCAGTCGCCCAGCTCCCGTCCACCGCCCACGCGAGGGGGCCTACGGCCATCGGCGTCGACACCTCCGGACGCTCGGTGGCTCGCCGCTTTTGGGAACCCTTGGCCGGTGCCGTTCGTCTGAGACAGATGAGGGAGGCGAGAGGAACAGACATGTTGCGCCGCTTGGTAATACCCGCACTGCTCGCCGCAGTGTCCACCGTCGTCCTGGCAGCCGCGCCCGCGGGCGCCGCAGCCGATCCCGACGTCAACGAGGTCGTCCGCGCGCTCGAAAGCGAGCACGTCTACGTCGACCCCGACGCCGACACGCTGTCGTCCACGGACGCCGGCACGCTCACCCAGATCGCCGGAAACTCCGAGACCCCGGTCTACATCGCGGTCTTCCCCGAGGGCACCTTCACCTCGCGCACCGCCGCCGGCTCCTTCGCCGGGCAGGTGCAGTCGGAGATCGGCGACGGCACCTACGTCATCGTGTCCGGGACCGACCTGGCCTCGGACTCCACCGTGCTCAGCGACAGCGCGGTCGACAACGCCGAGGCGGCGGCCCGCGAACAGGGCACGCCGGTGGACGGCCTGAACGCCTACGTCCAGGAGATCAACGACGAGGCCAGCGCCGCCAACGCCTCCGGCGTCTTCGGCGCCGTACTGCTCGGCGTCCTCGCGCTCGCCGTGGTCGGCGGCGGCTTCTTCCTGTACAACTCCAAGAAGAAGCGCGAGGCCAAGGCCGCCCAGGAGCTCGCCGACATCAAGAAGATGGCGGCCGAGGACGTCACCCGGCTCGGTGAGGACGTCGCGCAGCTGGAGATCGACCTGACCAAGGTCGACGAGGAGACCCGCCGCGACTACACGCACGCCATGGACTCCTACGACCGCGCCAAGACGGCGCTGGACTCCATCAAGCGGCCCGAGGAGATCCAGCAGGTCACCACCGCGCTGGAGGACGGCCGCTACTTCATGACCGCCACCCGCGCCCGGCTGGACGGCCGGCCGGTGCCGGAGCGCCGCAAGCCGTGCTTCTTCAACCCGCAGCACGGCCCTTCGCAGCAGGACGTCATGTGGGCGCCGCCCGGCGGCGCGCCGCGCTCGGTTCCGGCCTGTGTCACCTGCTCGCAGGCGGTGCTGACCGGCGCGCACCCCGACGTCCGCATGGTCGAGGTCGACGGCCACCGGCGGCCGTACTACGACGCCGGTCCGGCCTACGCGCCCTACGCCGGCGGCTACTTCGGCATGGACATGATGATGGGCATGTTCACCGGCATGATGATCGGCAACATGATGGGCTCGATGATGGGGGCTTCCATGATGGGCGCCGGCATGGCCGACATGGGCGCCGCCGACGCCGGGGCGGCCGCCGACGTGGGCGGCGGCGATGAGGGCTTCGGCGGATTCGGCGACTTCGGAGGCGGCGGATTCGAGGGCGGCGACTTCGGCGGGTTCGGCGACTTCTAGCCGGACGCTCGACCTTCCTCGGTCACCGTCGTCCAGACAGCAGACGGGGCCCGGCCGTACGGCCGGGCCCCGTTCCCGTGTGCGGGAGTCGGGCTACTCGGGCGACGCCTGCATGAGCGAGCGGGCGGCCTCGGTGACGCTGCCGGACAGGGACGGGTAGACCGAGAAGGTGTGCGCGAGGTCGTCGACCGTCAGGCGCTGCTGTACCGCCACGGACACCGCGAGGATCAGCTCGCTGGCGCGCGGGCCGACGATGACCCCGCCGAGCACGATCCCGGTGTGCTGACGGCAGATCAGTTTCACGAAGCCGTCCTTGGTGCCGTGCATCTTGGCGCGCGGGTTGGTGTCCAGCGGCAGGTTGACCACCCGCGCGTCCACCTTGCCGGACCGTACGTCGGCCTCGCTGCAGCCCACGGCGGCCAGCTCCGGGTTGGTGAACACCGTGGAGGCCACCGTGGACAGCTTCAGCGGCGCCACCGCCTCGCCGAGCGCGTGCCACATGGCGATGCGGCCCTGCATGGCCGCCACGGAGGCGAGCATGTTGACCCCGGTGCAGTCGCCCGCGGCGTACACCCCGGGGGTGGAGGTGCGCGACACCCGGTCGACCTCGACGAATCCGCCCTGGTCCAGCCGGACGCCGATCTCCTCCAGGCCCAGGCCGCTGGTGTTGGGGATCATGCCCACCGTCATGAGGCAGTGCGTGCCCTCGACGGTGCGGCCGTCGGCGAGCCGCACCTGCACGCCGTCGCCGACCCGGGTGACGGACTCGGCGCGGGCGTTGGCGAGCACGTTCATGCCGCGACGGCGGAACACGTTCTCCAGCACCTCGGCGGCGTCCTGGTCCTGGGTGGGCAGCACCCGGTCGCGCGAGGAGATCAGCGTGACGTCGGAGCCGAGCGCCTGGTAGGCGTTGGCGAACTCCGCGCCGGTGACGCCGGAGCCGACGACGATGAGCCGCTCCGGCAGCGTCTCCAGGTCGTAGAGCTGGCGCCAGGTGAGGATTCGCTCGCCGTCGGGCCGCGCCGTGGGCAGTTCGCGCGGGTGCGCCCCGGTGGCGATGAGCACCACGTCGGCGTGCAGCCGTTCCTCGCCGACCGCGACGATGTGCGGGTCGACCAGGCGGGCGGTCCCCGGGATGATCCGGACGCCCTCCTTGACCACCCGCGCCGCGGTGTCGTCGGACTGCGCCCGCGCGAGGCGCTTGACCCGGTCGTTCACCGTTCTCAGGTCGATCCGGACGATGTCCTTGTCCTCGGCCTCGTTCCCCACGTTGATGCCGAGTTTCGCGGCGTCCGTCACGTAGTTCATGCGTACCGATGTGGCGATGAGGGTCTTGGACGGGACGCAGTCGGTCAGCACGCAGGCGCCCCCGATGCCGTCGCGGTCCACCACCGTCACGTCGGCTCCGAGCTGCGCCGCCACCAGCGCGGCCTCGTAGCCTCCGGGTCCGCCACCGATGATCACGACCTTGGTCACGTCTGTTCTCACTCCTTCTGGCGGGCTCGGCCCCCGGCGCGGGACACGCACCGCCTTCCTGGGCGCATCTGCGGGGCAAACCGCCACTCGTCCCCCCGATCTCGCCACGGGAGGCTCTGCTCGCCTGTCGCACTGTCCATTGTCCGTCATGGCGGGTGTCGGTTTTCGCACCGCTCCCCTGATCAAGCACGTAGCATGGCCCGCGTGCCTCTGTACGCCGCATACGGCAGCAACCTCGATCCCGAGATCATGGCCAGGCGCGCGCCGCACTCGCCGCTGTGGAGCACCGGGTGGCTCACCGGCTGGCGGCTCACCTTCGGCGGCGGCGGGAGCGAGTGGGGAGGCGCACTGACCACGCTGGTCGAGGACCCCGCCTCCAGCGTCTTCGTCGCCCTCTACGATGTGCCGGCCTGCGACGAGCCGCTGCTGGACTCCTGGGAGGGCACCGATAACGGGGTCTACTCGCGCATCCGGATCCGGGCGCGCACCCTGCTGGACGGCGACGTCACCGCGTGGGTCTACGTGCTCAACGACTACGAGGGCGGGCTGCCCTCGGCGCTGAGTCTGGGCGCCATCGCCGATGCCGCCGAGAAGGCGGGCGCCCCGGCGAACTATGTCGCGGAGCTGCGGTCGCGACCGTGCGCGTCCGTCGACCTGTGACGCTCCGGCGCGCGGGAGATCACGGCCCGTTCCGCCCGGTGCGCTGATCCACCTCGGGCACGGCACGCCGCACCCGCCACGCGCGCCCGGGCCGCCATTACCAGAAATCAACACGCAGCGTGGCAATCATTCACGCATTGATTACTAAGAGTTACGATCAGAATGTGAGCGAATCCACCCAAGAACGTTATGCCACCGCGATCGCCGAACCCATCGACCTCGCCGTCCGGGCCGCCGACGAGCTACGGACCCGCACCGGCGCCGACTCCTACGACGCCCTGATCGTCCTCGGCTCCGGATGGGCACCCGCCGCCGACGCCCTGGGCGCACCCGACCTGGAGATCGACACCGCCACACTGCCCGGTTTCGTGCCGCCTTCGGCCCCCGGCCACAGCGCGACCGCGCGCGCGGTCTGGGTCGGCGCCAAGCTCGTGCTGCTGATGTGCGGCCGCACCCATCTGTACGACGGCTTCGGCGCCAGACAGGTGGCGCACGCCGTCCGCACGGGGGTCGCCGCGGGCGCCCGCACCGTGCTGCTGACCAGCTCCGCCGGGTCGCTGCGCACCGACTTCGCGCTGGGCCAGCCCATCCTGGTGCACGACCACCTGAACCTGACCGGGCGCTCGCCGCTGCTGGGCCCGGACTTCGTCGACCTGAGCGACGTCTACAGCCGGCGGCTCCGCGAGGTGGCGCTGGAGACCGACCCGTCGCTCGCCGAGGGGATCTACGCGCAGATCGCGGGGCCACAGTTCCCGACACCGTCGGAGCTGCGGATGCTGCGCACCGTGGGGGCCGACCTCGTGGGGATGTCCACCACGCTGGAGGCCATCGCGGCCGTGGAGATGGGGGCCGAGGTGATCGGGCTGGCGCTGGCGGCGTACGACCCGCTGACGCCGACCGGCCGGCTGGTGACGGCCGACGGCGTCCTCGCGATCGCCCACGAACGTGCCCACGACCTCGGCGGGCTCCTGAACAAGATCCTGCTGCGGCTGTGAGGGAAGTCCCGGGGAGAGCCACGCCGCCCCCTTCCGCGCCAGGGGTGCGCGTCCCTCCCCGGGGTGAGGACGGAGACCGCGTGCCGGTCCCGCGACCCGCACTGCGTGGCGAGCAGCGACCCGTCAGTAGCACTGCCGGGGAGGCGCTGGCCCCGGGCACCGGCGGCGCGGTCTCCGCACGGCCCGCGGCGCGTCCCCGCAGACGCGCCTTCGGTGCGGACCGTGTTCCACTTCCCGTACTGCGCGCCATGGGGGTGCCCGGTCGGTCCCCGCGACGTCCCGGCCCCTGCCGCGCGTGGCGATACGCGGCGGCGCGCCCGCTATTCAGTTGACCCGCAGTGCCAATGGGCGCTCGGCGGACGGTGATCCGCGCAGCCACCGCGACCGCCACAGAATCCCTTAGGCATGCCTAACCTAACCATCCCGGGCGGTACGCGGTCAAGCCGTCACCGAAAATCGGCCGCGCGGCCAAGGACGCGTTCGCCAGATTCCGGGCCGTTCCCCGATGGCCGTGATCGGGACGGCGCCCCAGAACCGCCACTCGTCTAGGCGAACAGCAGCACCCCCACCAGCAGGAGCACCGGCGCCCCCAGCGCCACCAGCGCGTCCGGCGACCACAGCACCATGGGTTCGGTGCCCGCGGGCCCGTCCTGCGGACCGGCCGGCACCCGTGCTCTGCGCCGCTCGGCCTCCTGCCGCAGCTGGAGGGCGACGCGTTCGGTGGGCCGCATGTCGCGCGGATCGCGGTCGTCCACCATGGTCACGTCCACCTGGTCGGCGACCCGCCGCAGGTTGTCACGCACACGTGCCCGCTTCGTCTCCCGCAGCGGCCAGGACCGGAACACCCGGTCGCCCGCGTGCACCCGGAGCACGTCGGTGACATCGGCCCAGGTGAAGGCGGCCCACGGCACGAACACCTCGCGCAGCGGGTTCACCACCCGCACGCCCCGCTCGGTGGCCACCACCCGCGGCCGAAGCGCCAGAACGTACACCGCGCCGGCACTGAGAATCAGCACCGCGCCGGCCACCACGGCAGCGTAGCTGCGCCCGCGTACCGCGAGGTCGACCAGGTTCAGCGCCACCACGACGATCCAGATCCAGCCGAGCACGCGCGGGGCCGGCTGGGTGAAGGTGGTCATTCCACGGCCCACTTCAGCCGCGCGAAGCCCGGCTTGATCTGGCCGTTGATGAGCGCGAGCCGCTCGTCGAACGGCAGGAACGCCGACTTCATGGCGTTGACGCTGAACCACTCCAGGTCGTCCCAGTCGTAGCCGAAGGCGTCGACGAGCTTCGCGAACTCGGCGGACAGCGTGGTGCCGCTCTGCAGCCGGTTGTCGGTGTTGACGGTCACCCGGAACCGCAGGTCACGCAGCAGCCCGATGGGGTGCTCCTCGATGGAGGCCGCCGCCCCGGTCTGAATGTTGGAGCTCGGGCACATCTCCAGCGGCACCCGCTTGTCGCGAACGTAGGCGGCCAGCCGGCCGAGCCGGGCCTTGCCGTCGGAGACGTCGATGTCGTCCACGATCCGCACGCCGTGGCCGAGCCGGTCGGCGCCGCACCACTGCAACGCCTCCCAGATGGACGGCAGCCCGAACGCCTCCCCGGCGTGGATGGTGAAGTGGGCGTTCTCGCGGCGCAGGTACTCGAAGGCGTCGAGGTGCCGGGTGGGCGGGTGCCCCGCCTCCGCGCCCGCGATGTCGAAACCCACCACCCCCACATCGCGGTATCGCACGGCGAGTTCGGCGATCTCCTGCGACCGGGCCGCGTGCCGCATGGCGGTGAGCAGCGTCCCCACCCGGATGGACCGGCCCTGCTCGGCGGCCCGCTCCTGGCCGATGCGGAAGCCCTCCAGGACGGCCTCGATGACCTCGTCCAGCAGCAGGCCCGCCTCCAAGTGCTGCTCGGGGGCGAACCGCACCTCGGCGTAGACGATCCCGTCGGCGGCCAGATCTTCGGCGCACTCGGCGGCGACCCGGGTCAGCGCCTCGCGGGTCTGCATCACCCCGACGGTGTGGCTGAACGTCTCCAGGTACCGTTGCAGAGATCCGGAGTCGGCCGCCGCCTCGAACCACGCCCCGAGTTCGGCGGGATCACGGGTGGGCAGCCGCGCGTAGCCGGCGGCATCGGCGAGCTCGACGACGGTGGCCGGCCGCAGCCCGCCGTCGAGGTGGTCGTGCAGCAGCACCTTCGGCGCACGCCGGATCTGGTCCAAGCTCAGCTGGTGGCTCATGATTCTCAGCATGCCACCTGGGACGGGCGCGGAACGCGGTGTCCACAGTCACCTCAGCTCCACCGCGCCCGCGAGGAGGGCCTCCGGCCAAAGGCGGGGCCGCCTCCGCTCACTCGGGGACTCGCCGTACCCACCACCGGTCACGCTCGCCCCCTCGCTCCACTCCACCGGCCCCGCGAGGAGGGCCTCCGGCCAAAGGCGGGGCCGCCTCCGCTCACTCGGGGACTCGCCGCTCCGTCACAAGCCCGCGCCTGGTTTCCCAGGCGCGGGCCACGCGGTTCGCGTCAGGCCAGCGCGGCGTCCTCGACCGGCTCCTCGGTGCGCGGCCGGCGGCCGTCCCATAGCGCGGTCAGGGCCGTGGCCACCATCAACTGCACGCCGACGCCGATGGCGTTCTCGTCGACGTCGAAGGTGCCGCGGTGCAGGTCGAGCATGGGAGAGTCCCAGGCCGGGCCGTGGGTGCCGAGCCGCGCCAGTGCGCCGGGCACCTGCTCCAGGTACCAGGCGAAGTCCTCGCCGCCCAGGCTCTGCGGGGTGGAAGCGATGGACTGCTCGCCGAGCATCTGGGTGCAGGCGTCGCGCAGCATCTGCACGCTGTCGGCCTCGTTGACGGTCGGGGGGACGCCGCGCCGGTAGTTCAGCTCCACGCTGGCCCCGTAGGCGCCCACCACGGAGTCCAGCAGTTCCCTGATCAGGCCGGGGGCGGCGTGCCAGGCGGCGTCGTCCAGGCAGCGCACGGTGCCCTCGGCGACCGCGTCGTCCGGGATGGCGTTGGGGGCGGAGCCCGCCGCCACCCGCCCCCACACCAGGCTGAAGCTGGCGCGCGGATCCACCCGGCGGGACAGCGCCGCGGGCAGTTCGGTGACGACCTTGCCCAGCGCGTAGACGAGGTCGGCGGTCAGGTGCGGACGGGCCGTGTGCCCGCCCGGGCCGGAAAGGCGGACGAGCAACTGGTCACAGGCCGCCGTGATGGGGCCCACCCGCAGCCCCACCTGGCCGGCCTTCAGCCGCGGATCGCAGTGCAGGGCGAAGATGCGGTCCACGCCGTCGAGCCCACCGGCGTTGATGACCTCGCGGGCGCCGCCCGGCAGTTCCTCGGCCGGCTGGAACAGCAGCCGCACCCGGCCGGGCAGCGCCCCCGCGCGGGCCTGCTGGGCGAGGAACACGCCCGTGGCCAGCACCACGGTGGTGTGCACGTCGTGGCCGCACGCGTGCGCAGCCCCCGGCACGGTGGAGCGGTAGGGGACGTCCTTCTCGTCGGTGAGCGGCAGCGCGTCGATGTCGGCGCGCAGCGCCACCATCGGGCCGTCGCCGGATCCGATGTCGCAGATCAGCCCGGTGCCCTGCGGAAGCACCACCGGCTCCAGCCCGGCCGCGCGCAGCCGCTCGGCCACCCGCTGCGTGGTCCGGTGCTCGGCGAACGCGAGTTCGGGGTGCATGTGGAGGTCTCGCCGGAACTCGATGATCTCCCGCTTCCGGCGAGCCAGAAATGCGGTCAGCTGTTCCTGCAGGTCACGCCCCTGCATGCGAGGGCCCCCTCTGTCTCGACGTATGTTCTCGGCCGGTGCCGTCCGCACCCGGTGCGCTGCCGGCCGGCGCCCCGTTGTCATCCGTTGTCGCTTCTCCCCGTGCGGTGCCGGCGGAGGGCGGAACGGGCGCTCCCGCCCGGAACTCCGCCGCCAGCGCGTCCACCACGTCATTGAGCGTGCCGCCCTGGTCGATGATCGCCCGCTGGCGCTCGTAGGAGGCGCCGTGCCGCAGGATCTCGGAGATCACGTCCAGGTCCTCGGCGCAGCCGAGGCGCTTGGCCACCGGCTGCAGCTCGCGAACGAGTTCGTACAGATCATCCCGGAGCGGCACGGTGGTGCCCCGCTCGTCGGTGATGACACGCGCGTCCAGGCCGTACCGGGTCGCCCGCCACTTGTTGTCGTTGACCACCCACGATGGCGGGCTGGGCAACTGGTAGCCGCGATCCAACTGCTGGTCGAACAGGTGGACGAGGCTCTGCGAGAGGGCGGCGGCCATGCCGACCTCGCGCAGAGTCGGGATGCCGTCGAACATCCGGATCTCGACGGTGCCGAAGTCCGGATGCGGGCGGACGTCCCACCACACTTCCTTGATGCTGGAGATCGTGCCGGCGCGCAGCAGGGTGTCCATGTACTCCTCGAAGGACGCCCAGTCCTTCAGGTGCGGCGGCGGCCCCGCGGTCGGCAGCGCCCCGAAGACCACCGAGCGGCTGGACGCGAGCCCGGTGTCGCGGCCGATCCAGTACGGGCTGGAGGCGGTCAGGGCGAGGAAGTGCGGAAGATAGTTGGCGAGCGCGTTGACGATGGGGATCGCCTTCTCGCGGGCGCGGATCCCGACGTGCACGTGGACGCCGAAGGTGAGGATGCGCTGGCCCAGCCACTGCATCTGGTCGACGAGCTCGCCGTAGCGCTGCACCGGCGACAGGCTCTGGTCGCGCCAGTCGTCCATGGGGTGGGTGCCCGCGCACATGAGCTCGGCCCCGCGCGGCGTCATGACCTCGCGCATCCGCCGGATGTTCTCGGCGAGATCGGTCTTGGCCTCCTCGACCGTCTCACAGACGCCCGTGACGACCTCGACGGTGCACTGCATCAGCTCGTGCCGCAGCGGGGGCCGGTCGGAGGTCTCGCTGAGATCGGGCAGATCGGCGAGCACCTGCTGGGCCTCCTGCCGCAGGTGGCGGGACCCGACGTCGACGAGCTGGAGTTCCCACTCCACCCCGAGGGTGGCGTGGTCGGACGCGTTGAATTCGATGGCCACGATCAACCTCCGCGCTGTCTACCGGTCGGTGGGCACACCGACATGTGACGCACACTAGGCCAGACATCGGGATCGATGTCAGGGCGTCCCATGACCGGTTGCACTCCTTGACGATTGACGCGTGGCGTGATCCGCCGCCTTCAACGGCACCGGTTGGCGGCCGGTGACGAGAACAGAGAATTTCAGATGTGTCGGCGGACGCGCCGGGAAACCCGTCAGCATGATCCGAAATGACCACGCCGCCCCATCGCAACGGGTCATCCGCCCCAGGAGTCCCCGCCCGAACATGACTAGCCGGCCGCCGTTGGCCGACCGCACCACCGGGTGGTAAACGAGACACCTTCGACCTACGCTACCCAACCATGACCGAATCCGTCTCGGTCTCGGCCGCCCGTGATCCTGAAATCGCAGGTCGGCCGGGTCAGCGCGCGCGGACCCGGCTCGCGCGCCGGCGCAGCAACCATCCGGCCGCCGCCGCGCCGGCCGCCGCTCCCACCGCCGCACCGGCGATCCGTTGCGCCGCCGGGGAGAGCCGCCGTCCACGCTCCGGCCGGGTCGTCCCCGGCCGCGCGGGGCCGGCCGTGGGCGGCGCCACGGCGGGCGGCTCGGCCGCCAGCGCCGCCGTCCCCTGGTACGGCGGCGGCACGGGTAGCCAGGTGGCCGACCAGCACGCCGCGAACAGCAGGAACCGCAGGACGATGTTGATCCACACCAGCAGCCCGGCGAGCACGGCGAAGGACGCGTACACCGGGTTGGACAGCGTCCCGCCGATCAGCAGCGCTCCGGCGGCCTTGAGCGCCTCGAACCCCACCGCCGCCAGCAGGGCGCCCCGCCACTGCGCCGCAAGGGCGCCTCCCGCGCCCGAGAGCCGTGCGAACAGCACCAGGAAGATCAGCAGGTCCATTCCCACCGCGACGACCACGGCGAGCGTCCGCAGCGCGAGCTGGGCGAACAGCGATCCGTCGGCCCCGAACCACGACAGCAACCAGCCGGTGGCGGCCTGGACGACCCCGGTCAGCGCGACCGAGGCCAGCAGTGCCGCGCCGAGCCCGGCCATGAGCACCGCGTCCAGCAGCCGCGTCTTGACCGGATTGCCCGCCGAGGTGTCGCGCAGCCAGATGGTCCGCAGCGCCGTGCGCAGCGCGGACACCGCTCCGAGCCCCGAGTAGAGCAGCCCGGCCAGGCCCAGCACGCCCGCGCCGGTCCGGGCGCGCTCGATGGCCTGCAGTGGCAGGCGTTCGGCCAGACCCGGGAGCTGTTCGGCGACGGCCCGCTCCAGGTATCCGCGGACCTCGACATTGAACTCGGCGAGGTAGCCGAGCGCCGCGAAGGCCAGCGCCAGCAGCGGGAAGAAGGAAAGGAACGCGTAGTAGGTCACCGAGGCGGCCAGCACGTCGCCGCCCCGGTCGGCGTACCGCTCGACCGCGCGGACCACGTGGTCGAGGACGGGCCGGTTCCGGCGCAGCGACCAGTACGCCTCGGTCGCCGCGTCGCGGTACTCCCGCACGCGCGCCCTGATCCCCCGATCCCGTACCGCCACCCGCGCTCCATGGTCGCTCCGCCGCCGGTGCCGACCGACGTTAGCGCGCGGGCCCGCCGCGCCGAAGCGGACGCGCGGCGCCCGCCGGGAACCGGCCGCCGTGCCGCGGGCGCCCGTCACGGCGGCGAACACCACTCCCCTCCCTCCTCCATTGACCGCGAACGATCGAATATGATCGGATTTGTCCGACCGACGACCTTCCAACGGCGGGAAAACGTGCAGAACTCTCAGGTGTGGCGATCCTCCGGTCGACTCGCCGACGGCCGCCAGATCATCTACTACGACGAAACCCCCGCCACCGGCCGCGCCGCGGTCCAGGACCGCCGCCCCCTCCCACCGATCGCCGCCATGTCGCAGCTGCGCCGCGATCCGCTCCTGGACGACTGGGTCGTCCTCGCCGCGCACCGTCAGGACCGCACCTTCCTGCCCCCGCCCGACCAGTGCCCCCTGGATCCCACCCACGGCGACCGGCTCACCGAGATCCCCGCCGCCGACTACGACGTCGTCGTCTTCGAGAACCGGTTCCCCTCCCTGGCCACTCCCGCCGGCCCGGCGCCCGAACCGCCGACGGACCCGGCGCTCGACGCGCGCACGGGAGCCGGCCGCTGCGAACTCGTCTGCTTCACCGCCGACCACACCGCCTCGTTCGCCGACCTCACGCCCCGGCGGGCCCGCACCGTCATCGAGGCGTGGGCCGACCGCACCGCCGAGCTGAACGCGCTGCCCGAGGTCGCCAACGTCTACGCGTTCGAGAACCGCGGCGAGGAGATCGGCGTCACGCTGCACCATCCGCACGGGCAGATCTACGGTTATCCGTTCGCCCCGCCGCGCATCCGCCGGATGGTCGCCGCCGCACGCGCACACCGCGAGCGCACCGGTGGCAACCTGTTCGATGACGTCGTGGCCGCCGAGCGCGCCGCGGGCCGGCGCGTGGTGATCGAGACCAGCCACTGGATCGGGTTCGTGCCCGCCGCGGCCCGCTGGCCGTACGAGGTGCGGCTGTTCCCGCGCCGCCGGGTGCCCGGCCTGCACCGACTGGACGACGCCCAGCGCGACGACCTCGCCGCCGTCTACCTGGCGCTGCTGCGCGCCTTCGACCGCCTCTTCCCCACCCCCGCGCCCTACATCGCCGCCTGGCACCAGGCGCCGGTCGACGCGGCGGGCGTCCCGGACCCCGACTTCGGCCTGCACCTACAGTTGTTCACGTTGCGCCGCGCGGCCGGCAAGCTGAAGTACCTCGCCGGCTCGGAGTCGGGCATGGAGGCATGGATCAACGACGTCGCCCCCGAGGACGCCGCCGGCCGGCTGCGCGCGGTGCTGGACCCCGTCCCCGCGGGCGCGACCGACCACACGGAACAGGGAGCGCTGTGAAAGTTCTGGTCACCGGCGGCGCCGGCTACGTCGGCAGCGTGGTGGCGGCCCAGCTGGTCGCGGCCGGGCACGAGGTGGTGGTCCTGGACGACCTGTCCACCGGCCACCGCGACGCGGTCCCGCCCGGGTGCACGTTCGTCGAGGGGGACGTGCGAGACCGCGCGGCCGAGGTGCTGGCCGATGGTGTGGCGGCGGTGCTGCACTTCGCCGCCAAGTCGATCGTGCCGGAGTCCGTCGCCCACCCCGAGCTGTACTGGGGCGGCAACGTGGGCGTCTCCCTCGCGCTGCTGGAGGCCATGCGCTCCACCGGCGTGCGCCGCATCGTCTTCTCCTCCACCGCCGCCGTCTACGGCGAACCGGAGCGGGTGCCGATCCGCGAGGACGCGCCGGTGCGCCCCACGAACCCGTACGGCGCGACGAAGGCGGCCATCGACGCCGCCCTCACCGAGCACGCGCGCATGCACGGCATCGGCGCCGTGAGCCTGCGCTACTTCAATGTCGCCGGCGCGCAGGACGGCCGCGGCGAGCGGCACGCCACCGAGACGCACCTGGTTCCCCTCGTCCTGCAGGTCGCGCTGGGCGGCCGGGAGTCGGTGTCCCTCTTCGGGACCGACTACCCGACCCCCGACGGCACGTGCGTGCGCGACTACATCCACGTCGCCGACCTCGCCGAGGCGCACCTGCTCGCGCTGGACCACTGCGTCCCCGGCCGGCACCGGATCTACAACCTCGGCAACGGGGCCGGGTTCTCCGTGCGCCAGGTCGTCGAGGTCTGCCGTGCGGTCACCGGGCATCCGATCCCCGTCGTGCCGGCCGATCGCCGCCCGGGCGATCCCGCCGCCCTGGTCGCCTCCGGCGAGCGCGCCCGTGCGGAACTGGGCTGGCGGCCGCGCAGGTCCGAGCTGGCCACCATCATCGCCGACGCCTGGGCGTTCCACTCGGGCGGCCCCCGCGCCGAAGCGGCGGCCGCGCGCCCGGCCGGGGGCCGGTGATGGCCGGCGGCATCCGGCGCTGGCTCACCCGCAGCCGCCCGGCCCCCACTCCCGTACGGCCCGATGGCGACCGGTGGCCGGTCAGCGACCTCGTGGACCCCGACGATCTGGCCGCCGCGTTCGCCGCCGACTACGGAACCGCCCCGGCAGGCGTCTGGCGCGCCCCCGGACGGGTCAACCTCATGGGCGAGCACACCGACTACAACGACGGCCTGGTGCTGCCCATGGCCGTGCCCTGGGGCGTCTCCCTGGCACTGGCCGCCACCGACGACGGCGTGATCGAGATCCGCAGCGCGCAGCGGCCCGGAGAGTCCGTCCGGTTCAGCACCGCCGACCTGGACCGCGACCGCCGGCGCGACACCGGGTGGAGCGACTACGTGGCCGGGGTCTTCTGGGCCCTGCGCGAGTCCGGTCACCTCACCGGCGACACCGTCGGTGCGCGGATCCGGCTCGACTCCGACCTTCCGGTCGGCGCCGCGCTCTCCTCCTCGGCGGCGCTGGAGTGCGCCACCCTGCTCGCGGTGGCCGACGCCTTCGGCCTCGCCGAGCTTGCCGCGGACCGCCCCGCCATGGCGCGCCTCGCCCGCCGCGCCGAGAACGAGTTCGTGGGCGCCCCCACCGGCATCCTCGACCAGAGCGCGTCGCTACGCTGCCGCGCCGACCACGCCCTGTTCCTGGACTGCCGCACCGAAGGCGCGCGCAACGTCCCACTGCCGCTGGGCGAGGCCGGACTGCGGTTGCTGGTCATCGACACCCGGGTGCAGCACCGGCACGCCGACACGGGCAGCGGTTACGCCGCCCGGCGCGCCGAGTGCGACCGCGCCGCGCGGCTCCTGGGCGTGGCGGCGCTGCGCGACGTCGAGGACCTTTCGGCGGCGCTGGCCGAACTGCCCGATCCCGTGCTGCGCCGGCGGGTGCGGCACGTGGTGACCGAGATCCACCGCGTGAACGCCGCGGTCGGGCTGATGCGGGCCGGCGCACTGCCCGAGCTGGGCGCCCTCTTCACCGCCTCCCACCTGTCCATGCGCGACCACTTCGAGATCTCCTGCCCCGAACTGGACGTCGCGGTGGAGTCCGCGGTCGCCTCGGGCGCGCGCGGTGCCCGGATGACCGGGGGCGGATTCGGCGGCAGCGCCATCGCGCTCGTGGCGGAGGACCGCCTGGACGCGGTCCGGAACGGCGTCACCGAGGCATTCGCCGCCCGCGGCCACGCGACTCCGGCCCTGCGGGTCGCCACCCCGTCCGCCGGAGCGCATCGGGTGCGGTGACGGGGCGGGCCGTGCTCCCAGTGCCGTCCGGGTCCTCCGGGCGCCTTGATGGGCGGCGGCCCGCCCGCCGCCCATCAAGGCGCCCGCCGGTGCGCCCGAAGGTGAATGTGGCGGATCGCAAGGTTAGGTCCGCCGCGATGGGGGCACCTACCCGCCGCGGATGAGGCAACGGCGTGCCAAGAACGGTGCGGAACGGTGCCCCGGGCACACGCCCTTCACGACTCCGTCGCTTCCGGACTGAACCGAACTACGATATGCCGAGTCCAACCCGACGAGACACCACACCGACCCGACCCAACGGACGGACGAACACTGCGATGGGCGACAGGCCAGACGGGGCGCCGGGAGCCGCGGCTTCCGACGACCACGACCGCACAGCCGTGTTCCGGCGCCAACCCGGCGGCGGGATGCCTGAGGAGATCGAGAAGCTGTACCGGCCGCGCAGGTCCGAACAGCGGGCCGGCACCGCCCCCCGGCCGACCCGCCGGATGCCTCCGGTCGACGACCTCGACCTCGACGAACCACGCCCGGCCCGCAGCGGCGGTGGCCGGGGCGGACGCGTCTACGACGGGACCGGGCGGTCCCGCCGGGAGCGCGAGCACCGGCGCAGGCGGCGGCGCACCGTCCTCGTCACACTGCTGGTGGTCCTGCTCCTGGTGCCCACCCTCTTCTACTTCTGGGCCGACTCCCGGCTGCAGCGCGTGGCCGCCCTGCCCGACTACGAAGGACGCCCGGCGGACCAGCCCGGCACCACCTACATGATCGTCGGCTCCGACAGCCGTGAGGGGCTGACCGACGACGACATGCAGAACCTGCGCACCGGCGACGCCGAGGGCAAGCGGACCGACACCATCATGGTGCTGTACGTCCCGCGCGATGGGCGGCCGTCCATCATCAGCGTCCCGCGCGACTCTCACGTCGACATCCCCGAGATCGGCGAGAACAAGATCAACGCCGCGTTCTCCGAGGATCTCGGCGGCGGGCCGTCCACGCTGGTGCGGACCTTCGAGCAGGAGAGCGGCGTGCGCATCGACCACTACGTCGAGATCGGGTTCGCGGGCTTCGTGGACATCGTCGACGCGGTCGGTGGCGTGGAGATGTGCCCCGAGGAGCCGATGGAGGACCCCAAGGCGGGCCTGGACATCGAGGCTGGCTGCCAGGAGATGGACGGCGCCACCGCGCTCGGCTACGTGCGGACCCGTGCTTCGATCCGCGCCGACCTGGACCGCATCCAGCGGCAGCGGGAGTTCTTCAGCGCGCTGATCAGCAAGGCCACCGACACCAGCACGCTCATCAACCCGTTCCGGTCGGTGCCGCTGGTGATGGAAGGAACCTCGACGTTCGACGTCGACGAGGGCGACCACCTGTCCGACCTCGCCTCCATGGCCCTGGCCATGCGCGAGAACCCGGCGACCACCACGATCCCGGTCGGCTCGACCCCCACCCACCCGACCCTCGGTTCGGTGGTCGAGTGGGACGAGGCCCTGTCCACCGAGATGTTCACCGCCATGCAGAACGGCGAGGAGATCCCGGAGTCGGCACTGCAGGACTAAGCGGCGAGCCGTCGAGCGCCCGGAGCCGCCGACGCCAATGCCGAAGGCCGATCCGCGTCGGCGGCGAAGGAAAGCGAGACGGCGAGCGCGACCGGAAACACTGAGCGGCGAGACGGCGAGCGCGACCCAAGGGCACGGGCGGCGAGCCGTCGAGCGCCCGGAGCCGTCAACGCCAATGCCGAAGGCCGATCCGCGTCGGCGGCGAAGGGAAGCGAGACGGCGAGCGCCCCCCAAGGAGCACGACCGGCGAGCACGGATGACACGAGGAGGGCCCGCCCACCTGATCAGACAGGTGGCGGGCCCTCTGTGACGTTGCGGTCCGCGTGCCTACCCCCCAGCGGCCGCGCGGCCGGCAACGTCGGCGATCCGAGGTGATCGCGTCGCCACCGACGTTAGCCGCCGCCGGGTAAAGGGCGTCCAGGGATCGCCCCTCGCGCAGGTCAATTCCGCAGGTGAATCCCGCAGGCGGGCCCGGCGGCCCCGGGCCACCGGGGCCGCATCGGGATCGCCGGGCGGGCGCGGGTCAGGCCAGGCGCTTCTGCAGGTTCTCGTCCAGGGCGGCGAGGAACTCCTCGGTGGTGAGGAAGCCCTGGTCGCCGCCGACGAGCAGCGCGAGGTCCTTGGTCATCTGGCCGCCCTCGACGGTCTTGATGACGACGTCCTCCAGGGTGGTGGCGAACTCGATCACCGCCGGGGTGTTGTCGAGCTTGCCGCGGTGCTCCAGGCCCCGGGTCCAGGCGAAGATGGACGCGATCGGGTTGGTGGAGGTCGGCTTGCCCTGCTGGTGCTGGCGGTAGTGCCGGGTGACGGTGCCGTGCGCGGCCTCGGCCTCGACGGTGCGGCCGTCGGCGGTGCGCAGCACGGAGGTCATCAGCCCCAGCGACCCGAAGCCCTGCGCGACCGTGTCGGACTGCACGTCGCCGTCGTAGTTCTTGCAGGCCCAGACGTAGCCGCCCTCCCACTTCAGCGCCGCCGCGACCATGTCGTCGATCAGGCGGTGCTCGTAGGTCAGGCCGGCGGCCTCGAAGCGCTCCTTGAACTCGGTCTCGTAGATCTCGGCGAACACGTCCTTGAACATGCCGTCGTAGGCCTTGAGGATGGTGTTCTTGGTGGACATGTAGACCGGGTAGTTCCGGTCCAGACCGTAGTTGAGGCTGGCCCGCGCGAAGTCCTCGATGGACTTGCGGTAGTTGTACATGCCGAGCGCGACACCGCCGCCCTCGGGGAAGTTCGCCACCTCCAGCTCGATCGGCTCGCCGCCGTCCTCGGGGGTGTAGCTGATCGTGACGGTACCGGGGCCGGGGACCTTGAAGTCGCTGGCCTTGTACTGGTCGCCATGGGCGTGGCGGCCGATGATGATCGGCTTGGTCCAGCCGGGCACCAGGCGGGGCACGTTGGAGCAGATGATCGGCTCACGGAACACCACGCCGCCCAGGATGTTGCGGATGGTCCCGTTGGGCGAGCGCCACATCTTCTTCAGGCCGAACTCCTCGACCCGCGCCTCGTCCGGGGTGATCGTGGCGCACTTGACGCCGACACCGTGCTCCTTGATGGCGTTGGCGGCGTCGATCGTGATCTGGTCGTCGGTGCGGTCCCGCTCCTCGATGCCGAGGTCGTAGTACTTCAGGTCGACGTCGAGGTACGGCAGGATCAGCCGCTCCTTGATGAACGACCAGATGATGCGGGTCATCTCGTCGCCGTCGAGCTCGACTACGGGGTTCTCAACCTTGATCTTGGCCATGGTGGTGTGGCTGTCCCTTCGTTTCGGCTAGCCATCATGTGGCTGGAGGCGGGAGCGCGGGACCCGGCGGTCCGCCGGCCCACCGCGTCGTGCCTCATGAGCTCGCCGCAAGATCCCTGGTCGTCCCGGCTGCGGCGGGGTGCCGGGCCCGGACGAACGGGGCCTTCGGTGAAACACGTCGGTATCTCGACATCAAGCTTATTAGAGGGCGCGATCACAGCTGTGGGGCCACCCATGCCAACACGATGAGCAGCACGGCGAGCGTGACCAGCGTGGTGACGTCGATCCACCGGCGCCGCACCGCGAGCATGCCGACGCGCTCCGGCGGCAGGAAGGCGCGGAAGACGGCCCCCAGCAGCAGGGCGCCGGCGATCAGCGCCGGGCCGCGTTTGAAGTAGGCGGCGGCCACCACGACGATGCCGGCCGCCATGGTGGCGAGCACCAGAAAGTAGGGAACCTGGGACAGCCAGCCGGGGTCCTCACCCGGCGGGTCCTGCCGCTCCGGTTCCTCCTCGGGCGCGTGTGGGTCGGGTGCTACCGCTGCCTCCACCGTTTTCTGGCTCACCGTAAACCTCACGCTAGCGCACAACCGATTGCGGAACAGGCCGAGGGGGCGACGCGCCCTGTGGCGCGGTCCGGCCACACCCGATTATGCCGGGACCGAAACCCCGGTGTGCGCGCGAGCATCGAGGCGTACGCGGCCGGCCGACTACCCCTTGTAACTGGACAGGTGCGGGCACATCTCACCGGCGCCGGGCGGGCCGTCCGCCGGAGGGTGTCGAATCGGTCACACGTACATCACCGACTCGGCGGGCCGTATCTCCCTGAACATGGATATGTCCCGCTTGCCCCTCGCCCTTACCCGCGAGTAAGCGCGTAGAACCGGCGTACGCCGGGTAACCAGTCATGAGATGAGTGCCACGGTGAGCGAGGACAGCCCCCAATGAACCCCACTCGACCAGCAACCCCCACGCGGCCTACGCCGGGTCAGGCACACCCTGTCACGCCCCGTCGCAAACACCCTCATCGGTCGCGCCCGAGTTTGGGAGGAGCAACCGTGGACGGGCCCTATATACGGGTCGAGGAGAGCGGTGACATCCAGCCCCTCAGCAGCGAGGTCACCACGGTCGGACGCGGGCAGGGCGTCGACATCCGGCTGACCGACCCCAGTGTTTCGCAACTGCACGCCGAACTGATCCGGCGTGGACCCTACGTGTACGTCGTCGACCTCGGCCTGTCACGCAACGGCACCCGCGTCAACGGCCGGCCCATCGCCCGCAGGGTCCTGGAGGAGGGCGACGTCGTCAGCTTCGGCGCCGCCCGCTGCAAGATCGGCGGCCTCCCGCACGAAGAGCTCAACCCCGATGTGGAACTGCGCCGCGGCGCCGCGCCGGAGCTGACCCGGCGCGAGCTCGACGTGCTGACGTCGCTGTGCCGGCCCGCGCTCTCCGACGAGGCGTTCGTCTCGCCGGCCACCGCGCGCGAAATCGCCGAGGACCTCGTGGTCACCGAGGCCGCGGTCAAACAGCACCTGCTCCGCCTCTACCAGAAGTTCCGGATCCCGGAGGGCCCGAACCGCCGCACCCGCCTGGCCAACGAGGTCGTGGCCCTCGGCCTGGTGCGGCCGATGCCCGTGCTGGACCGGGAACGCAAAGCGAGCTAGCGAGCCGCCGAGCGTCCGAAGCCGTCGACATCCCCACGCGCAGCCCCCACGATGTCGGCGGCGGAGGGAAGCGAGGGGGCGAGCGCGACGAGTCGACACGGCAAGGGGCTTCACCACCGGGGCCCCTCAGCCTTCCGCGGCGCCGCGCGCCCCGGCTCCCCTCCGGTGTCGCCGGCTACCGGCCGGCAGCGGCACGCTCGGCCGCTTCCACCACGTTGACCAGCAGCATGGCGCGCGTCATCGGCCCGACACCGCCCGGGTTCGGCGAGAAGTGACCCGCCACCTCACGGACGTCCAGCGCGACGTCGCCGACCAGCCCCGCCTCGGTCCGGGTCACCCCGACGTCCAGGACGGCCGCGCCCGGCCGCACCATGTCGGCGGTGATCAGCCCGGGGACGCCGGCCCCCGCCACCACGATGTCGGCGCGGCGGGTGTGCTCGGCGAGGTCGCGGGTGCCCGTGTGGCACAGCGTGACGGTCGCGTTCTCGGTGCGCCGGGTCAGCAGCAGCCCGAGCGGCCGGCCCACGGTCACCCCGCGGCCCACCACCACCACCTCGGCGCCCTTGAGGGGAACGTCGTAGCGGTTCAGCAGCTCCACGATGCCGCGCGGCGTGCACGGCAGCGGACCGTCCTGCATCAGCACCAGCCGCCCCAGGTTGGCCGGCTGCAGCCCGTCGGCGTCCTTGTCGGGGGCGATGCGCGCCAGCACCCGCCCCTCGTCCAGGCCCTTGGGCAGCGGCAGCTGGACGATGTAGCCGGTGCACGCCGGGTCGGCGTTCAGCTCGTCGACGACCGCCTCGACCTCGGCCTGGGTCGCCGTGGCCGGCAGGTCCCGCCGGATGCTGTGGATTCCCACCTCCGCGCAGTCGCGGTGCTTCCCCGCGACGTAGGAGTGGCTGCCGGGGTCGTCGCCCACCAGCACCGTGCCCAGCCCGGGAGTCACCCCCCGGGCCTTCAGCGCGGTCACCCGCTCCTTGAGCTCCGCCCGGATCGCCGCGGCGGTGGCCTTGCCATCGAGAATCTGTGCACTCACGGGCACCATTGTTCCATCCGGCCCGCCGCCGGGACCGGCGGAACCGGCTGATCGGCCGCCGGCCGGCGCGGCTCCCGCGGGCCCGCGGCACGTCCGGGCGACACGCCGCCGGGACCGTCAGGGACACCGACCCGCGAAGCGGGCCGGACGGAACCGGTGCCGATCAGTGGAAGAAGTGCCGCGTCCCGGTGAAGTACAGCGTGATCCCGGCACGCTCGGCGGCCGCGATCACCTCCTCGTCGCGGACCGAGCCGCCCGGCTGCACCACGGCCCGCACCCCGGCCTCCGTGAGCACCTCCAGGCCGTCGGCGAACGGGAAGAAGGCGTCGCTCGCCGCCACCGATCCGCGCACCCGGTCACCCGCCCGGGCGACCGCCAGGCGCGCGGAGTCCACCCGGTTCACCTGCCCCATGCCGACCCCCACCGTGGCACGGTCGCCGGCCAGCAGGATCGCGTTGGACTTGACCGCACGCACCGCCCGCCACGCGAACGCGAGGTCGGCGAGCGTGGCCGCGTCCGCGGCCGTCCCGGCGCGCAGCTCCCACGACGCCGGATCGTCGCCCGGCGCGTCGATCGCGTCGGACGTCTGCAGCAGCACGCCGCCGCTGATCGCACGCGACTCCGGCCGCGCGGCGCGGTCCGGCGGCACCACCTGGAGCAGCCGGATGTTCTTCTTGCGGGTCAGCACGTCGACCGCGGCCGGCTCGAAGCCGGGCGCCACCACGACCTCGGTGAAGATCTCGGCGACCTGCTCGGCCATGGCCGCGGTCACCGGCCGGTTGGTGGCGATCACACCGCCGTACGCGGAGACCGGGTCACAGGCGTGCGCCTTGCGGTGCGCCTCGGCGATGTCCGCGCCCAGTGCGATGCCGCACGGGTTGGCGTGCTTGATGATGGCCACGCACGGATCGGCGAAGTCGTAGGCGGCGCGCAGGGCGGCGTCGCCGTCCACGTAGTTGTTGTACGACATCTCCTTGCCGTGCAGCTGCTCGGCTCCGGCCAGCCCCGCGCCCGAGGCCGCCTCGTCGAGGTACAGCGCGGCCCGCTGGTGCGGGTTCTCGCCGTACCGCAGCGTCGTCGCGCGCCGGTGTGCGGCGGCGGTGAAGTCCGGCCAGCCGGTCTCCCGGGCGACGTCGTCAGGGGCGTAGGCGGCGGCGAACCAGGACGCCACGGCGGCGTCGTAACTCGCGGTGTGCGCGTACGCCTGCGCGGCGAGCCGCCTGCGCTGCTCCAGCGTGAACCCGCCGACGCGGATCGACTCCAGCACCTCGTCGTAGCGGGAGGGGTCCACCACGACCGCGACACTGGCGTGGTTCTTCGCCGCCGCGCGCACCATGGCCGGGCCGCCGATGTCGATCTTCTCGATGCACTCCTCGGGCGAGGCCCCCGAGGCGACCGTCTCCCGGAACGGGTACAGGTTGACCACGAGGAGGTCGAACGGCTCGATGCCGAGTTCGGCCAGCGTGGTCCGGTGCTCCGCTTTGGCCTGGTCCGCGAGCAGCCCCGCGTGCACCTTCGGGTGCAGCGTCTTGACCCTGCCCTCCAGGCACTCCGGGAATCCCGTGACCTCCTCGACCGGTGTCACCGGGACCTCGATCGCGGCGAGACGGGCCGCGGTCGAACCGGTGGAGACGATCTCCACCCCGGCCTCCGCCAGACCCAGGGCCAGCTCCTCCAGGCCGGTCTTGTCATAGACGCTGATCAACGCACGCCGAATGGCCTGCTGGCTCACCGGTTCTCCTCTGTTCCGTCTCCGGGGTAGTCCGTTCCGCGGCCGCGGGGACCGCCCGCGGAACCCGCGCCGCTCTCCGTGCCGGCGGCGCCCCACCTCACCCGCCGATTCTCCAGGGTCCACCCCTCACGCGCGAGGCGACCCACGACGTCGACCAGCATCGCGCGTTCGACCCGCTTGATGCGCTCGTGCAGGCTCGCCACGTCGTCGTCGGGCTCCACGCGGACCACGACCTGCTCGATGACCGGTCCGGTGTCGACCCCCTCGTCGACGAAGTGCACCGTCGCGCCGGTGACCCGCACGCCGTAGGCGAGCGCGTCGCGCACGGCGTGCGCGCCCGGGAACGCCGGCAGCAGCGCCGGGTGGATGTTGATGACCGGATAGGCGTTCAGCACCTCCGGGCCGAGGATGCGCATGAAGCCCGCCGAGACCACCAGGTCCGGCCGGTGCTCCGCGAGCCGCTCTGCGAGCGCGGCGTTCCACCGCGCCCGGTCGGAGTAGGCGGAGAACGGCGTGACGAAGGTCGGCACCCCCGCCTCGGCCGCGCGTTCGATGCCCTGGGTGCCCTCCCGGTCCGCCCCGACCGCGACGACGGTGGCACCGTAGTCCGGGTCGGCCGCCGCGTCGAGCAGGGCGGCCATGTTGCTGCCCGTGCCCGAGATGAGGACGACTACTCGCGCCGACAGTGTGCTTCCTCCTCGTGGGAAAGGCGGTGCGGGGACGCGGTTCCCCGGTCTCGGGGCGCGGTCCCGGCCCGCGCGGCGTCCGGGCCGTGCGTCGGGGCCCGGGGCGGTCCGCTCGCACACGACAGGAACAGGGGCGGCTGGACGGCCACCTGCGCGACCAGCCTATCCCGCCCGCGCGGGCGGTTCTGGTGGCGGGGCCTGGCCGCGGCCGGGGGCCGCCGCCGCGTGACGTGAACCATCGGACCTGCGGGTAGCGTCTATCAGAGAGACGAACCTCCCCGCAGTAAGGAGCCCCTGTGACCAACGAGCCGCCCACGCCGGACGCCGAAGGGCGAGAGCCCACCGTGGAACGAGGCGGCCTGTGGGGGCTGTTCTTCTCGACCGCCGGGCTGCTGCTGCCGCCCTTCGGCCTGCTGCTGTCGGTCTTCGGCATCACCCAGGGCCACCGGGCGCGCCGCGCGGCCAAGGCCAGCAACGGGCTGGCTCCCGGGGCGCTGCTCAGCGTGATCGTCGGCTGGATCGGCGTGCTGTTCTCGGTGTTCGCCATCGCCGGGTACGCCATGTTCTGGAGCGAGTACACCACCTGGCGGGACTGCTCGGCCGCGGCGCACACCGTGGCCACGCAGACGAACTGCGACAACGGCCTGCGCGAGAGCCTGGCCGAACGCACCGGTCTTCCGCCGGAGAGCATTCCGTCGCCGAGCGGGATGTAGCCGCCGTTCCTGCCGGGCGGACGCCGAGGCCGCACCGATGGACCGGTGGGGCCTCGGCCGCTGTGGCGCCCCGGACGCCATGGCCGCGGTCACCGAGCGCGCCCCCGGCGCCCGGGACGCGGTCAGGTGCGCGCCCGCGCCGCGGCGAGGAGCAGGTGGACGAACACCGCCACCAGGGCGACCGCCGCGAGCACGAGCAGTACCGGCAGCACCGGGCCGAACAGCGGGGTGGACCAGCCGTCCAGGAGCGGGACCAGCGCCGCACCCACAGGGATCGCCATCGTGACGGGCCAGGTCACGGTACCGATGACCTTCTGCGCACGCGTCCACCGCGGGCCGTTCCACAGCATCACCACGCCCACGATCCACCCCAGGACCGGCACGACGAAACCGCCCGCGAACAGGATGAACACGGTGGCGATGTCGTAGAAGCGGTCGCCCGAGGAGCGTGGCCGGGTCTCGACGCGAGCCGCCGCGGCGACGTCCTCGGGGGTGCCCAGTTCATCCAGCGCCGTGCGCACACCGGCCTCGTCGGCCCCGGCCGTCGTCTCGGTGATGTGCGCCTGGACGTTGTCCAGCAGTTCGTTGCGCGTGCCGGCCGGCAGGTCGGAGGAGGCGCGGCGCAGGCGCTGCAGGTAGCGCCGGACGAGAGGGGGGTCGGTCTCGGCCATCCGGTTGCTCCTCGGCGTGTCGAGTCGGGTGCTCATCTCAGTCCTCCATGAAGGTGTCGACGGCCGCACTGAACTGCTTCCACTCGCCACGGAACCTCTCCAGTGCGGCCCGCCCCTTGTCGGTGAGCGAGTAGTAGCGGCGCGGTGGCCCCGAGGGGGACTCCTTCCACACGGTGGCGACCATCCCGTCGGAGCGCAGGCGAGACAGCAAGGGGTAGATCGTTCCCTGCCCGGCGGCCAGCGCCTGGTGGGCCGCGAGCTCCCGCACGAGTTCGACCGCGTAGCGCTCCCGCCTGCTGAGCAGCGCCATCACGCAGTAGCCCACCGTGCCGCGCCGTAGCTGACTCATGGTCTTGGGCGGGGAATCCGTGCTCATGCCGTACATAGTACCTTGCACAACAAGGTACCTGGCAAGTGGCGAGCGCCGGAGCGGTCATGGCACGGCCCCTCCCGCTCACCGTGCACGGGAGCCCCGGCCGAGGCGTGGCCGGTTCCAGCGGCGCCGGACCATGGCGGCGGCCGACCGGGCGCGGCCGACGTTCCGCCGCCCGGCCGCCACGGCGCCCGCCGCACCGTGGCGGCGGCGCGCCGTGGGCGGTCAGCCGTTGCCGCCGGTCTCCGGTCCGGGCTCCCGGCGGCTGAGGAAGGTGATGGACGCGCCGTCGTCGAAGCGCAACCGTTTCAGCCGCGTGGTCCGTGCCGGCGCCGCCGGACGGTCCGGCGCGTCCACCGCGGCGGCTCCCCCGCCCTCCGACGCCGTCTCCCCACTATCGCCGCCGTCGGCATCGGCCCGGCCGGCCGTGTCGCCCGCGTCGGCCTCGTAGCTGATGCCGAACAGTTCGCCGGTCTCCTCCTCGTCCTCCTCCGGGCGCCGACGCGGCCACCAGGCGGTGACGGACGGCGCCCATCGGCGCCGCTCCCTGCGGGCGCCGTCCGGGAGCCGCGACTCCGGGGCCGGTCCCGGACCGTCGTGCCGGTCGCCGGGCCGGGCCGCCTCGGCGGCTTCGGAGGCCGCCCGCGCCGTCCGGCCCTTCGTCGCCGTCCGGGCCAGCCGCCGGGGCAGCCCCGCCGGTGTCCGCCCCTTCCCCGCCGGTCGCGGGCGGCGGGCCCGCGCCGACGTGGAGCGGTACACGGGCATGGCCGGCGGGCGGAACGACAGCCAGTTGGCCACCCACGCCACGATCGCGGCGGAGACGCCCACCTCCAGCGCCACGATCACGCCCACCTGCCAGGCCGACGGCCCGACCTCCGCGAGCCGCTCGGCGCCGATGGACCCGCCCGCCAGGAACGACAGCCCGGCGCAGGTCAGGCCGGTCGTCACGCCGCACACCAGCCCCCACAACGGTGCCGCCTCGCTGACCACCGTCGGAGCGCTGCGCAGCGTGAGCGCGCCTCCGACGCCCCCCGCGACGAACGGCGCGGTCAGCGCCACCAAAGAGGCGACCGGCGCCGCCCCGCTCCCGGGCAGCGCGGCGAGCATCGGCAGCTCCGGCAACGGCCCCAGGGCCACCCCGGTGGGCGCCACGATGGTGTCCGCGCCCACCGTGAATCCGGGCCCGACCGCGTAGGACATTCCGAAGATGACGGCGTTGGGCAGGTACAGCAGCTGGATGATGACCAGCAGCGTGCCACCGACCGGGCCGGGCGCAAGCTCGCGCGTGACGGCGACCACCTCCGGCATGCTCAGCAGCAGCGCGGCCAGGAACAGCAGCCCTCCGGCGGCCAGCAGCGTGCTGGTGGCGCTGAGCGTGCCCACGAGCAGCGAACGCGGCCGGGCCGGCATGATGCCCAGCAGGCGGCCCCACGGAATCTCCTTGTCGCGCAGCAACTGGCGGAGCACCCCCAGCCCACCCGCGACGAACGCCAGCAGGAATCCCGAGGCCAGCGCCTGCACCATGCTGGGCCGCACCACCTCCGTCTGCCCGACCAGCGCGAGCGTCCCGGAGATCGCCGCGTACGGCCCGGCCAGCGCCAGCGCGGCCTGGAACACGTGCCGGAGCCGCGGCAGCCGGCAACTGCGCGCCAGCCAGCATCCGGAGCGGTAGAGCAGCAGGCCGGGCAGCACGAGCAGGCCGATCGGCAGCAGGTTGACCTGCCCGCCCGGAATGCCGAACCCGGCGTGGTGACCGACCAGCCACGCCTGAACCGCCACCCGGAACACATCGCCGATGTCCTCACCGAAGGTGGCGTGCGGCGCGGCGACCCAGCCGATCAGCGTCAGGGTGACCAGCGTGCTCAGCCCGATGCCCGCCGCCGACGCCGCGGCCATCCCGCCCGCCGTGTACAGCGGCCGGGTATCGGCGCCCGGTGGGACCGACGGCCGGGAGGCGGGGCGACCGCGTCCCGAACCCGGCGCACGGCGACCGCCGTCACGGGACTTACCACGGCGTACGGGAGAACCTGCTGGCGCGCTCACCGTTCCATGCTCCCAGCCGGGCCACATGAGACGAGGGAACCGGCCGGGCGTGTTGTCCGGGGGAATCGCGGTGATTTGTGGTACTGGACGGCTGACCGGCGGATGCGCCGCGGACCGACCACGGGTTCCCGGTATCCGGCCATCAGGAAAGCGGCACCCGACCACCGCCCGAAACCGTCCGCGGGCTTGTCTACCGTGTTCCCGCCGACCAACTCACGGCTGAACCAGGCGGAGGTGAGCGCATGTCCTCGGACACCGACGACGAGCCGTACTTCAGTGACGATCTCCACGAAGAGGAAGGATGGGTGTCGATCTGGCTGAACACCGGGTTCGACGAGGAGAACGACACGATCGGCTGGTTCGACCACGACCACTCCGAGGCGGGCGGTGCCGGCCCCGAGCCGATCCGCGACCTCCTGACCGGGTTCTCCGACTGGGAGTCCTGGATCGACGCCGCCGAGCGGCACGGCCGGCACCGGGCACGCTACGTGTGGATGCCGCACGACCACGTGTACACGGTGCCTCCCGGCCGGATGGCCGCGTCAGCGAACCCCGAACCGGACGACCCCGACTTCCCCGCCTACTTCCTCGGCTCCTTCCGCTACCACCCCGGGTGAGCGACCATCCAGGGGCCCCACCCTCGTGCCCGGTCCGGTCTGGACACGGCTTCCGGGTAGCCCAGCCCTACCTTCCATGGGCCCACTGGGCGTAGTGATCCGAACGAGCCGTTCATGGTGCACTCCTCCAGGCAGAAATCCGACGACCCTGGAGAACCACCAGTGGCCACGCCGCGACAGCACCGAACCGCCGCACGCGTTCCGCCTGCGGCAACACCGCCTCGGCGCGAACGCGTCGCCGAACTCGTCCGCCGCCATCCGCTGGCCTGCTACCTCTTCTTATGCTTCACGCTCACCTGGCTGGCCTGGACGCCGTACGTGCTGTCCGACAACGGCATGGGACTGCTGAGCTTCGGCTTTCCCGAAGTCCTGGGCAGCCCGCAGACCCTCGGTATGTTGCCCGGCGCCTATCTCGGGCCGCTCTTCTCCGCCTATCTGGTGATCACCATCGCCGAGGGCGAACCCGGCCTTCGGACGTGGGCGCGCCGGTTGTTCCGCTGGCGGATCGGCTGGTGCTGGTTTCTGCTGATCCTGCTCGGCGTTCCGGCCGCGCAGGTGCTCGGCACGTTTTTCCTACCGCAGGCATGGGAGACCGTTCAGCTTCCCAGTATCAGCGCGCTGCTGGTCTACCTCCCGTTCCTCGCGGTCCAGGTCGCCTTTACCGGCGTCGCCGAGGAACCCGGCTGGCGTGACTTCGCCCTACCCCGCTTGCAACATCGCCACGGCCCGCTGGCCGGAACGCTCATCCTCGGGCTGCTGTGGGGAGCCTGGCACCTGCCGCTCTTCCTGACCGAATGGGCGGGATGGCCGCACGTGGACCCCGTCCAGATCATCGAATTCCTCGTGACGTCCGTCGTGATCGGCATCCCCATGACCTGGGTGTTCAACCGGACCGGGGAGAGCCTGCCGGCCGTGATGCTGCTCCATGCGGGCATCAACAACGCCACCTCCGTCCTGTGGCTGCCGATGTTTCCCGAACTCGACGTCCACCGCGACGCGCAGCACGCGCTACTGATCACATCCGCGGTAATTTCCATCGCGCTGATCGCCGCCACCCGAGGCCGCCTCGGCTATCAACCGCCAACGAATCGCCATGTGTGAACCCAGAGCCGTCAGTGGCGGCCGGCATCGGGCGGTCTCCGGCCAGGGTGGGTGAGAAGGCGACGCCCGCCGCGTCAGGTCGACGCGGCGGGCGTTCGTCAGCCGGATGGGCCCGTTGGGTGAGCCCAGTTGCTCAGAAGAGTTGGCGGGCCAGAGCGGCGGTCTCCGACGGGGTCTTACCCACCCGCACCCCCGCAGCCTCCAACGCCACCTTCTTCGCCGCGGCCGTACCCGAAGACCCCGACACGATCGCCCCCGCA
>NZ_JBHTBH010000016.1:0-89340 GCF_042664915.1 Marinactinospora rubrisoli | reverse complement strand
CGCGGCGGACGCCAGGTCGCCGCCCGCCTCGGCCGACGCGCGGAGCGCGTCGACCGCCGGGGCGAACGCGTCCACCATGGTCTTGTCGCCCACCTGGGCCGAGCCGAGGCGGCGCACCGCGGCCAGGCCGGCGTCGAGGGCGGCCGCCAGCTCCGCGGGCGCGGCACGCGCACCGGTGAGGTCGCGGCCCGCGGTGCGCAGCGCCGTCCCGTACAGCGGCCCCGCGGCGCCGCCGACCCGAGAGATCAGCGTGTTCCCCGCCTTGACGAGGACGTCGCCGACCGTCGCGGGCCGGTAGCCGTCCAGGACGTGGCGCACCGCCGTGAAGCCGCGGTGCATGTTCGTGCCGTGGTCGGCGTCGCCGATCGCGGAGTCGAGCCGGGTCAGATGGTCCCGGTTCACCTCGACCGCCGTGGCCGCCGCCCGCAGCCAGGCACAGGCGAGATCGATGTCCACCGCGCTCTCCTTCCCCGGATTCCCTGGCCGCCCCCCGGCCGCGCCCCTGGACGAGTGGTTTCGCCGTGGTCGGTGGCCGTAGGCGTCAGGGGCCTGGTGAGCGGCGCGCTCTGACCGAGGCCCCGCAAACCTCCGCCCCCGTGGCGCTCGGGGGCCGGCCGGTCCTTGAGGGTGCCGTTGACCGAATCGATCGACCGCCGCAGCCCTTTGAGCAGGTGCTCCCCCGGCCGGGGCGCTTCCCGCTCGACCGTGGCCCGCAGCAGCGTGATCTCCCGCCCGGCCGGCTCCGCTTCGGAGTTTTCGGTGGCGAAACCCTCGTCCGCGATCAGCGGCGGCCGTGGTCCGGTGGCGGCCAGGCGCGGTTCGGCTTCGAGCAGGGCACCCGGCATCCGCCGCGCGCCGATCTCCGGGCCGGCCGGGTACCGGGTGATGGGCATGCCGTGCGGGGTGCGCACCGGGAACAGGCGCACTAGCAGCCCCACCGGAGGGCCGGCGTCCGCACGGGCGCGTCCCACAGGTCGAGGAACGGCTCCTCCACCGCGCAGATCGTGATGGAGCATCCGGCCATGTCGAGGCTGGTGACGTAGTCGCCGACGAGGTTGCGGGCCACCGTGACGCCCCGGCCGGCCAGCACCGCGGCCACCTCACCGTACATGAGGTACAGCTCGCTGAGCGGGGTGCCGCCGAGCCCGTTGACCAGCACCATCGTCTCCGCCCCGCGCGGCAGCGGGCGGTCGTCCAGGATCGCGCGCACCGCCTCGGCGGCGATCTCGCGCGCCGGGCGCAGCTTCTCCCGGCCGCGGCCCGGTTCGCCGTGGATGCCGACGCCCACCTCGATCTCGTCGGCGGGGAGGTCGAAGCCCGGCCGGCCCGCCGCCGGGGTGGTGCAGGCGGTCAGCGCGACCGCGAAGGACCGCGACGCCGCGTTGGCCCGCCGCCCGATGCCGGCCACCTCGTCGAGGCCGGCGCCGCGTGCGGCGGCGGCGCCCGCGAGCTTCTCCACGAACACGGTGGCGCCGGTGCCGCGCCGCCCGGCGGTGTGCGTGGAGTCGCGCACGGCCACATCGTCGTCCACGAGCACCGTGCGCACCGCGATGCCCTCGTCCGCGGCGAGCTCGGCCGCCAGCTCGAAATTCATGACGTCGCCGGTGTAGTTCTTCACGACGAACACCACGCCGGCCCCGCCATCGGCCGCGGCGGCCGCGGCGAGGATCTGGCCGGGCACCGGCGAGGTGAAGACCTCTCCCGGGCAGGCCGCGTCCAGCATCCCCTCGCCGACGAACCCCGCGTGCAGCGGCTCGTGCCCCGAACCGCCCCCCGACACCACCCCGACCTTGCCGGGCACGGCGCCCGCGGCGCGCGCCACGGTGCGGGCCGCGGCGTCGACCCGCAGCTCCGGGTGGGCGGCGGCCAGCCCCGTGAGCGCGTCCGCGACGAACGACTCGGCGGTGTTGAGGAACTTCTTCACTCGGGACTCCCGCGGGCTCGGCGGACGGACGCACGGCCCGGCCGGTCGCCGGGCCTCCCGGGCGCCGGGGGCGGGCTCCCGGCCGGGGCGCCCGGCGGGCCGGGGCCGGGCGGCCGCTGAGTGGGACGCTAGGAGTGCGCTGGGTCACTGTCAAGCGTCCGGCCGGCCGCGGCCGGGCCGCGGCGCCGCGGCCCGGACCGCCACGCCCACCGCCTCACTGGTAGCCGCGGATCTCCCGGAACGCGGCGTCGAGGGAGTCCGAGCGGGCGTCGAACGTCCGGCCGCCGGTGAGCTCGGCGAGTTCCGTCATCTCCGCAGCGTCGCCCTCGCCGAACAGCACCGTGAACACCGGCACGTCGCGCAGCCCGGCCGGCAGGCGGGCGTGCGTCTCGTCGCGCAGCTCGGCGAAAGTCCGGCCGGTGTTCACCTCGCCGTCGGTGAGCAGCACGATGGAGGTGAAGCTCTCGGCGGCGTCGCCGCGATCCTCGGCTTCCAGCAGGCGGTACGCCTCGGCGACCGCGTCGTAGGCCGCGGTGCCGTCTCCCAGTTCCAGGGCGTCGACCTCGGAACGGATCGCGTCCAGCGTCGCCGGGTCCGGCTCCTCGGACAGCTCGTGGTCGACGGCCGGGCGGACGGCGCCGTCGAAGGGCAGCAGCGTGACCCGCTCACGCCCGTAGAAGCGCTGGAACCGGCCGGAGACCGAGTCGTCGCCACCGGTCAGCGTCTCCATGGCCGCGCGCAGCGCCTCGATGCGTTCGCCCTGCATGGAGATCGACGCGTCGAGCACGTAGACGGTCCGGGCCGGCTTGCGGATCTCGTCGAAGTAGGCCGCGATCAGCCGGTCCACGGTCTCCGCCCGGGTGGGGAACGGCAGTTCGGTGACCGAGGGCAGGCCGGCCTCGCCGAGCGCCTCCGGGTTCATGGGGCGGCGGTGGGTCTCCTGGAGGATCTCGCGCTGCACCTCGGCCGACAGCAGGTGGTCCACGAGCACCCGGTAGCTCTCGGCGACCTCGTCGGTGGCGGAGTCGAGCAGGGAGAGCGGGTAGTCGGCGGTGACGGTTCCGTCGGCGGGCCGCACGATGGTCAGGGGGCGGTCGAGCCGGCCCGAGGCGTTCAGCGAGAGCAGCACCGACTCGTAGTTGACCAGGCCGGCCAGCCCGGCGTCCCCGGACGCGGAGCGCCGCGCGAACTCCTCGGCCAGCCAGCCGGAGGAGCCGGCCGTCAGCTCCTGCCCGGAGAAGAACGCCCGCAGCTCCGGCGCGACCTCGTCGATGTCGGACGTCTCCAGGGCGGTCCCGGTGTCGGCGAGCGCGGACGCCACGCCGACCAGCGCGGAGAACCCGGAGTTGGAGGCGGCCGGGCTGCTCATCCCGTACGCGAGATCGCCGTCGGCGGCGGCCTCGGCGATGTCGGACCAGGTGACCTCCGTGCCGTCGCCCCAGCCCAGACCGGCGGCGGCGTCCTCGGTCACGCCGAGCGCCACCGGTGAGGCCATCACGGCGGTCTCCTCGCGCAGCGCGGTCCGGGCCTCGGCGTACAGGTTCAGGTACCGGTTCGACGCGAACCACACCGCGTCGTAGCGCTGGTCGGTCTGCCCGCCGAGGATCTGCTGCACGCCGTCGAGCGTCCCGGCGTACTCCATGTGCACGGTGACACCGGTGGCCTCGGCCGCCCGTTCCAGGACGGGCTCCAGGTCCGCCAGCTCGCTGCCGGCCAGCACCCGCAGCTCACCGGCCCGTCCCGGGCCGGTGAGGTCCGCGTCGCCGCCCGGCGCCGTGCAGCCGGCGCAGGCCAGCACGCCCGCCAGTGCGGTGGCCGCGAGCCGCCGCGCGGCGCGCGCCCCGTGTCCCGCGGCGCCGGTGCGCGGGGTCCCGTTCCGGTGCCCTCCACCACGCGTCACGCCGCCTCCTCGTCCAGTTCCGGCATGTCGGGAAGTTCGCCCTCGTCCGCCGCGGGCGGCCCCGCTCCGGAGTCGCTGTAGCGGCGCTCCACCTCGGCGATCATCCCGTTCAGCACCTCGTGGGCGGGCGCGTTGACGACATCGGCGATCTGCGCGCGGACCGGGAGGTCGTTCTCGGCCACCACCTGGGCGAACTCGTCCGGGTCGTTGGTCCGGAACCCGTGCCGGGCGGCCAGGCGCTGCAGTTCCGGATCCTCGCTGAGCAGCCGGCCGATCTCGTCGCCGGCCTCGGTCAGCGGCAGCACGGTGTGCGTGGAGATCGTGGTGGGGCCCGGGTACATGAGAACGATGTCCTCGGGGAAGCTCGCCATGTTCAGCTTCGCGGCCACGAACTGCGCCTCGTACCCCCACAGCAGCGGCGTGTGCCCGGCGCCGAGGGCGACGAACTGGTCGAAGGGCTGCTGGGAGGTCTGCGGCGGGTCGCCCTGGGCCAGGAAAAGCCGCGCGACCTCGTCCATCATGTCGCCGTCGGCGTCGCCCTCCTGGACCACCTCCTCGCCGTTGAGCAGGTAGCCGGTGACGACCAGGTACATCGCGGCGGAGTTGGAGCTGCGCGGGTCGGTGGTGCGGACGAGGACCTCGTTGCGGTTGGACTCCTGGCCGCCGAGGTCCCGCCACCGGGTGCGTTCCTCGGTGAGTTCCAGGTAGCCGGCCATGTCGAAGGTCCAGGTGCCGTCCGCGGCGCGCTCGGCGACGCCCTCCGCGGCGAGGGTCTCGGCGACGGAGGCGCGGCTCAGCACCGCCATGGGGGAGTAGAACGGCTCGTATCGGCGATCCACGTCCCACCGCCGGGCGATCTCCTCGGCGGCCGGCGTGCTGGACGGGAACGCGAAGTCGACGCCGGACAGGTCGGCCGAGGTCGCGATGGCGCGCGATCCCGCGGTCTCGACCACGACCTCGTACCCGAGCTCGGCGAACCGCGCCACCACGTCCGGATGCTCGAAGTACGGTTCCTTCTCCGACCCGATGACCCCGTGGACGGTGGTGCGGCCGGTGCCGAGCCGCTGCCACACGACCGTGCCCACGGCCCCGATGGCGAGCAGCAGGCCGGCGAGCACGAGGGCGAGCACGCGGGTGGTCGTCCGGCCGGGCGTGCGCCGCTGGAACGGTGGGGCCACGGTGTCCGTCCTCTCACGAACGCGGCGCGCGGCGTCCCCCCGCCGGGGGAGCGGGGGCGTGCGACCGGGACATGATTGTCGTCACTCCAGGCGCCGGTCCGCGGACCGGTACATGGCCGTGCGGTTACCGGCAGATGTCGGAAGACCCCTGTGCCACGGCGGCGTTCCCGGCCGGCACGGCTGGTGACCCGCGCGTCACGGACCGGTGTCCTCGCCTCCGGTCCGGCGCGGCCGCCGCCCACGTCCCCGCGCGAACGCGAGCGGGCGGCCGGTGTGCCGACGTTCCCGCCGCGGATCCGCCGCCGCGGTCGGCCCGGCCCGCCGCGGCTGACGAGCCGGCGCGGGATCACGGCCCCCACGGCGGCGAGCACCCGCCGGCCGGTGGTGGCCCGTCGCGGACCGGGGTCCGGATGTACGTGGCCGGGCACGCGCGGCACCCCGTCGCCGAAGCGGTGTCCGGCTGAGCGGCGCGCCGGGCGGTGCCGCCGCGCCCGCTGTCACTCCGCCGACGGCGGCGCTACCCTCGGTGTCCATGAACCCGCCCGTCGGCATCGTCCTGGTCTCCCACAGCCACCGACTCGCCGAAGGGCTGCGCGATCTGCTCGCGCAGCTCGTGCCCGATACGCTCCCGCTGGCCACCGCCGGCGGCACCGAGGACGGTGGGATCGGCACCAGCCACGATCTCGTCGCCGCGGCCGTGCGGCGGGCCGACGGCGGCGCCGGGGTCGTGGTCATCCCCGACCTCGGCAGCGCCGTGCTCACCGCGCGCACGGTGCTGGCCGACCTCGACCGGCCGCAGGCCGTGCTCGTGGACGCTCCGTTCGTGGAGGGCGCGGTCGCGGCGGCCATGACCGCGTCCGCGGGGGCCGGGCTGGCCGAGGTCGTCGCCGCCGCCCACGCGGCGCGAGGCGCCGACAAGTTCTGAGCCGCCGGTCCGGCACGCGCCCGAAGCGGGTGTGAATCGCCCGCTGACCTGCTGGTTTGTTCCGGGCGTTCCGTTTACAGTGATGAGGCGATCCTTTTCCCGGCCTATACCGGCGCGGGAGATCGGCGCCGTGAACGCCGCGAGGACCGCCGTCCGCGTCACCTACCCGGAACGTGATACATGCCGCGAACTGGCAGATGCTTGACCTTGCTGCCCGCCCGATCGCGCAGGTCACCCCGGCTCGCCCGGGTCCTCGCGCTCGGACTCGGAGTGGCCCTGGCCGTCGGACCGGCCGCGCCCGCGCAGGCGGCGCCGGCCTCCCCGGCGGCCACCGCGCCGACCGCCGAACGGCCGGCGCCGGCGCCCGGCGCCGTCTGCGGGTCCCGGAAGTACCCCACGCTCGCCAAGCGGCTCGGCGAGCGGATCGCGGCGGTGGCCGACGCCCGCCACGGCGACATCGCCGTCGGGGTGTCGGCGTTCGACGGCGCACTCGCCTGCGGCTACCGCGCCGACCGGGCGTTCGACGCCGCCAGCGTCGGAAAGGTCGTCGTCCTGGGCGCCCTGCTGCGCACCACCATGGACGAACACCGCCCGCTCACCCGCGAGGAGCACCGGCTCGCCGTCGCCATGATCACCGTCTCGGACAACGACGCCACCGTCCGGCTGCGCGACTCACTCGGCCGTGCCCGGCTCCAGCGCTTCCTGGACCGCGCGGGCATGACCCGCACCCGGCTGGATCCCGGCGACGCCGTCGGCCTGATGCGCATCAACGCTCGGGACGAGCTGCGGCTGCTGCGGCTCATCACCGACCGCAACCCCGTCCTCGGCGACGTCCAGCGGGCCTACGCGCGCCGGCTGATGGCCGGCGTTGCCGAGGACCAGCGCTGGGGTGTGCCGGCCGGGGCGCCGCCCGGCGCCCGCGTCCACGTGAAGAACGGCTGGCTGCCCCACGACGGCACCGACGTGTGGCGGGTGAACAGCGTCGGCGCCTTCCGCGGAACGCCCGCCGGCGACTACCGGCTCGTCGTGCTGACCGACGGCAACGACGGGATGCGGTACGGGATCGACAGCGTACAGGCGGTGTCCCGCGTCGTGCACGGCGCGCTGAACGCGCCGGGCGCCACGGCGCCCCGGCCCGCCCCGCACCCCGCCCGCTGACCTGCCGGCGGCGGTGGGCCCGGCCGGTCTCAGAAGTTGATCATGTGCCCGGCCAGCCCGTGCACCGCCTCCTTCACCGCCTCGCTCAGCGACGGGTGGGCGTGCACGTTGCGGGCGACCTCGTGCACCGTGAGATCCCACTGCTGGGCCAGGGTCAGTTCCGGCAGCAGCTCGGTCACCTCGGGCCCGATCATGTGGGCGCCGAGCAGTTCGCCGTAGCGGGCATCGGACAGGATCTTGACGAAGCCACGCGTGTCGCCCAGGCCGTGCGCCTTGCCGTTGGCGGTGAACGGGAACTTCGCCACCCGCACGTCGAAGCCGGCCTCGCGCGCCTGCGCCTCGGTGTAGCCGAAACTGGCGATCTGCGGCTGGCAGTAGGTGGCGCGCGGCACCATCCGGAAGTCGATCTCCTGGGTCTCGGCGCCGGCGATGGTCTCGGCCGCGATGATGCCCATCGCCTCGGCGGCGTGCGCGAGCATCAGCTTGGCCGTGACGTCGCCGATGGCGTAGATGTGCGGCACGCTGGTGCGCCCCCGGCCGTCGACGTCGATCGCACCGCGCTCGGTGAGCTTGACCCCCGTCCGGTCCAGCCCGTAACCGGCCACGTTCGGCGCGAAGCCGATGGCCTGCAGCACCGAGTCCGCCTCCAGCGTGCGCGTCTCGCCGTCGCCGGAGGCGACCACCGCGCGCACCCGGTCGCCGGAGTCGTCGATCGACTCCACCCGGGTCGAGGTGAGCACCTTGACGCCCAGGCGCCGGTACTGCTTGGCGAGCTCGGCGGAGACCTCCTCGTCCTCCGTGGGCGCCACCCGGTCCAGGAACTCCACGATCGTGACGTCCACGCCGTAGTTGCGCAGCACGTAGCCGAACTCGATCCCGATCGCACCGGCCCCGACGATGATGACGCTGCCCGGCAGCCGGTCGGACAGGATCTGCTCCTCGTAGGTGACCACCCGGTCCGAGAGCGCGGTGCCGGGCAGCAGGTTCGCCGAGGCGCCGGTGGCGATGATCGCGTTGTCGAACGTGACCGTCTCGGTGCCGGAGGCGGTCCGCACCGGCAGCGTGTGGTCGTCCACGAACGTCCCGCGCCCGGTGTACTCGGTGATTTCGTTCTTCTTCATCAGGAAGTGGACGCCCTTGACCCGGCCGTCGGCCACCTTGCGGCTGCGCTGGAACGCCGCGCCGTAGTCGAACGTCAGCCCGTCGGCGCCCCCGATGCCGAAGGTCTTGGCCTCGTGCGTCAGGGTGTAGGCGAGTTCGGCGTTGCGGAGCAGCGCCTTGGAGGGGATGCAGCCGACGTTGAGGCAGACGCCGCCCCAGTAGCGCTCCTCCACGACCGCCGTCGTCAGACCGAGCTGGGCGGCGCGGATCGCGGCGACGTAGCCGCCCGGGCCCGCTCCCAGCACCAGCACGTTGTAATGCGCCCTCATACGACTACCTCTCCACGCTTCTCGGCTCCTCGCCGCGGCGCACCGGTTCGCGGGCGTCGCGCGGCCTGGGCACCCCGCACGGCCACCGGGCGGCGCCGCGCCCCCGCACGGCGGTCCGGCCGTGGGCGGGCGCGGCACCGGCCTCTGCCGCCCAGTCTCGCCGAGAACGGCCCACCGCGTCACGGTGGGGGCGTCATGGGCGCGGCGGACCGCGCGGATGAGCGGGCGTCAGCGCGCTCGTCGTCCCTTGCGGCCCGACCCCCCGCGGTCGGGCGCCGAGGACGCATCACGGGACTTCTTCCCGTTGGCCGCACGCTGGACCGCGCCCTTGAGTCCGGCCCGCGTGCCGCGCTGGGCGGCGGCCTGCTTGGCCAGGTCGGCGGCCTTGTGCTTGATGACGAACGAGCTCAGCGCGCGGGCCTGCCGTTCGATGCTCTTCAGCGTGCCGGCGGGGATGGAGTTGTTCCCGTGTACGGGAACGATGACGGACGGGCCGATGTGCTTGCGCCCTCCGTCGGCGCACAGCCCGATCTTGACGTGGCTGCCCTTCTGGCCGACCACCTGCACCTTTCGGCCCTGGGAGTCCGTGTAGCCGCGGTACTCGCCGGTGATCTCCTTGATGACGTCGTTGCCGGACTTCTGGCTAGCCACGGCCGGTCTCCACGGTGACGACGCTGAGGACCGGCTCCTCCAGGGGCGCCGGGGCCTCCGCGTCCTCCAGGTACAGCTCCAGTGCCTCGGTGATCATCCGCTCCGCCTCCTCACGGGTGTCGCCGAAACTCGACACCTCGACCTCCAGGCACTGGGCGACGTAGCTGTCGCCCTCACGGTGGACGACGACGGTCAGGCGGTGCTGCGACATGCGGTTCTCCTCTTTCTGCCGAAGGACGCGCGGCGCCACGGCAGCGGCGATCGTGGACGCGTGCGGCGGGCCGGCGACGGAAGGCTACAAGCGATCCACGCCGGTCACGGGTATGGGACGTAGGTCCCGCGCGGGCGGTTCCGTCGCCCCTGGCGACGCGTCCGAAGCCACGGATAACCAGGAATCAGCGGCCGTGATCGGGCGCGGCCGGGGAAGCGACGCCCGGGAAGGGAGCCGCGGGTGAGGCCAGGGGCAGGCCCACCGCCGGAGACCGGCGGTGGGCACGAGGAGGCGAGACTCCGCGGGAGCGGCGAGATCGTCGTGGGGGTGGACGGTTCGCCGGCCAGCGAGACCGCGCTGCTGTGGGCGGTGGACGTCGCCAGGGTCGTGGGGCGGCCGCTCCGCCTGCTGCACGCGCTGAACACGCCGCTGGCGAACGTCCCGTTCGAGCAGCCGATGCTGCCGCGGCCGACTCTGGAGACGGTCGGCCGGGCCGACGCGCTGCTCTCCGACGCCCTCGAACGCGTCCGGGGACTCGCCCCCGGCGTCTCCGTCCGCACCCAGGTCTCCACGCTGTCGGCCCCCGAGGCGCTACTGGCCGCCTGCCGCCGCGCCGAGCGGGTGGTCCTCGGCTCCCGGGGGCTGGGCGCGGTGCGCTCGGTGCTGCTCGGCTCGGTCGGGGTACGGGTGGCGGCGCAGGCGGAGTGCCCGGTCGTCGTGGTCCCCGCCCCGCTCGGCTACCCCGGGCGCGGGTGGCGGCAGGTGGTCGTCGGCGTCGACGGGACCGAGCGGTCCGCTCCCGCGCTGGCGTTCGCCCTGCGGGAGGCCCGGCGGCAGGGCGCGGAACTGCTCGCCGTCTACGCCTGGGAGTCGCCGGGCTGGGACGACCCGCTCACCGTGCCGGCCGCGGGTTACGCGTTCGACCACGACGCCTTCGTCGTGCGCAGCCACGAGCGGATCGCCCGGATGATCGACGAGGCCGACGAGGGCGGGGCCGCCGGGCTCACCACCCGGATCGACGTGCCCCAGGACCAGCCGGCGCACGCGCTGCTCGAAGCCGGGGCGCACGCCGACCTCATCGTCGTCGGCTCCCGGGGCCGCGGCGGGGTCCGCGGGCTGCTGCTCGGCTCGGTCGGCCAGACCGTGCTGCACCACGCCCGCGTTCCGATCGCCGTCGTGCGCGGTGCGTCCGGCGGCGCCGCGCCCGCGGCGGGTGAGGAGGGGGCGGCATGACCGGCGGGACGGGGGACCGGCACGGCGCCGCCCGGCGGCGGGCGGCCACCGGCCCGGCGCGGGCGGCCACCACCGTGGGGACGCTGATGACCCGCGACGTCGTCGCCGTCTCCGAGGCCGCCGAGTTCCGGGAGATCGTGACCGTTCTGCGGCGGCACCTGGTGGGCGCGCTGCCCGTCGTCGACGCCGAACGGCGGGTGGCCGGGGTGGTCTCGGCCACGGACCTGCTGGTCAAGCTCGCCGATCCGGACCCGGACGAGGGCGGCGTCTTCGAGGAGCACCGGCGCCGCGCCGAGCGCCGCAAGTGCCGTGCGGCGACGGCCCGCGACCTCATGACCGCGCCGGCGGTCACCACCACGGCGGAGGCCACCCCGCGCGATGCCGCGGAGCTGATGCGGCGGCACCACGTCGGCCGGCTGCCGGTGGTCGACTCCGGTGGCCGGCTGGTCGGGATCCTCGGCCGGCTGGACCTGCTGCGCGTCTACACCGTGCCGGACGCCGTGCTGTGCGAGCGCGTCCGCCGGGCGCTCGCGGACGACGTCCCGCAGGACGGCGGCGGCGTTCGCGTGTCCGTCCACGGGGGCGAGGCGTTCCTGGACGGCCGGGTGCCCCGGCGTTCCGACGTGCCGCGGCTGGCGCACGCCGTCCGGGCCGTCGAGGGCGTGGTCGACGTGTGGTGCCGGCTCGACTTCGACCACGACGACCTGGAAATCCCGCTTCCGGGCGCCGGAAGGGACCTTGGTCCCTCATTCTCGACCAGCGACTACGGCATCGTGGAGCCGAGGAGGGAACCACCCACATGACCGATCACCACCCGCCGGACCCGACGGAAGGCGCGGTGGTCCCGCCCGCCGCGCCGCCCGCGTCCGTCGTCACCGTGCACGGGCCGGACGGCCGCGCCGTCGTCGTCGCCAGGGGAGAGCTGGACGTCGCGACCGCGGACGCTTTGGCGGACGCGCTCACCACCGCCGCCGACCGCACCGGACGCGATGTCACGGTGGACCTGTCCGGCGTCGCCTTCTGCGACGCCGCCGGTCTCGGCGGCCTCGTCCGGGCCGCCAACCACGCCGACCGCGCCGGCCTGCGGATCGTCCTGCGCGCCCCCACGCAGCGGATCGCCCGCCTGCTGTACGTCACGGGGCTGTCCGGGCGGTTCCGCATCGTGCCGTCCCGCCGCGCCCGGCGCCCGCCACCGGCCAAGGACGCGCGCGATCCGGCCGCCGCCGGGTAGCCCGCCGCGCGGCCGTCAGGAATGGAACCTGGTGGTCTCCGCCAGGTCCGCCCGGGGCATGGTGACGGCGTTGGCGGGGGCGGCACTGTCGGCGTACCCGAAGGAGACGCCGAACAGCACCTTGCGGTCCCGCACCCCCAGCTGCTCCCGGATGGTGTCGGCGTAGAAGCCCAGCAGGCCCTGCGGGCAGCTGGCGACACCGTAGGCGGCCATAGCGAGCAGCAGCGTCTGCCCGTACATGCCGACGTCCGCCGCCATCCGGGCGTCGGCGTCGGGCGGGGTGAACAGGACGGCGACGTGCGGGGCGCCGTAGAACCTCAGGCTCTCGGCGTTGTAGGCGTCGCGGGCGGCGTGGTCCGCGCGGTCGATGCCCACCGCCGTGTACATGCGCTCGCCGGCGTCCCGGCGGCGCCGCTGGTAGACGCCGTGGTACAGGTCCTCTCGGTAGGGGAAGTCCATGGAGACGCGCCGCGCGGCGTGCGCGGCCACCAGGGCGGCGCTGAGGCGGTCGCGGGCGGCGCCGCTGAGCACCTCGACGTGCCACGGCTGGGTGTTGGAGTTGGAGGGCGCCGCCCCAGCAAGGGAGAAGATCGCCCGCAGCGTGTCCTCCGGCACCGGGTCGGGGCGGAAGGCGCGGGTGGCCCGGCGGCCACGGATCAGCCGCTCGGCGTACGCGGGTGCGAATTCGGTGATCACGGTGGTCCTTTCTCGGCGTCCGGCCGCCAAGGTATACGCGACCGTTTACTTATGAGGGTGACTGTAGCGGACGCCGCCGGACTAAGTAAACGGTCGTGTATAGTTCGCGGTATGGACGGCGGGAACACGGGGCAACGTCGCCGCGGGCGGGGCGGCCGGGAGCGGATCCTCGCCGCCGCCACGAGCCTGTTCGCGGCCCACGGCATCAACGCCACCGGCATGGAACAGGTGGCCGCCGCCGCGCCGGTCTCCAAACGCACGCTGTACGCGCACTTCCCGGCCAAGGACGATCTCGTGGTGGCCTACCTGCGCCACCTCACCGAGTCGGGACGGACCCTGGAGAGCGTGCTCGACCGGGAGGACCTCGATCCCCGTGAGCGGATCCTCGCCTTGTTCACGATCCCGCACGACGGCACCGGTCCCGTGCGCGGCTGCCCGTTCGTCGACGCGGCGGCGGAGTTCCCCGACCCCGGCAGCCCCGTGCACGCCTACACCCGCGAGCAGAAGCGGCGATTCGCCCTGCGCCTCGCCGAGCTGCTGACCGGGCTGGGCGCCGCCGAGCCCGGTGCCCTCGGGGAGCAGCTCGCGATGCTCGCCGACGGTGCCGCCAGCCGGGCCATGGTCCTCAACGACACCGCCTGCGGCCGGCACGCCCGAACCGCCGCCCAAGCCCTCCTCGACGCGGCGCTCGCGGAGCCGTAGCCCCGGCCCCGCGAGCGAGGCCGCGCCGCGGTCAGCCCCCGGCGCGCAACGCCACCGCCGCCACCGGGGCGAGCGGCAGCCGCGGCAGCAGCACGGCCTGGTAGGCGTGGTACACGTCCGGCTTGCCGGCCCACACGGTGCGGGCCGGCCGGTTTTCGGCGTCGAGTTCGTGGTGCCAGCTGCCCGCCCGGTGGTCCAGCAGGTACCGGGCCGCGTAGTCCCACCACGTCCGGTACCAGTCCTCGAACCGCGCCTCGCCGGTGCGGCGGCGCAGGGCGGCGGCGGCCAGGATCGCCTCGGCGACCACCCAGTGCATACGCGGCCGGACGACCGGGCGGTCCGACCAGTCGAGCGTGTAGACGAAGCCGTCGGCGCCATCGGCCCGCCACCCGTACTCCACCGCGCGGTCGAACAGCGTGACGGCGTCCCTCAGCAGCCAGCCGGGGGGCTCGGCCATGCCCGCCTCCAGGTGCAGGAGCAGCCGGGACCACTCCAGCCAATGGCCCACGGTGCTGCCGTAGGGGCGGAAGGGATGGTCGGGGGCGTCGGCGTTGTATTCGAGCAGGGGCCGCCACGCGGCGTCGAAGTGCTCGACGAGCCGCCACCCGTTCCGCGCCGCGGATCCGTGGACGATGCGCTCGGCGATGCCGAGGGCGCGCTGCCGCCACACCGGGTCGCCGGTGACGTCCCCGGCCGCCAGGAACGCCTCCACCATGTGCATGTTGCTGTTGGCGCCGCGGTACGGCTCCGGGTCGCTCCAGGTGCGGTCCCAGCTCTCCAGGCAGCGCCCCTCCGCGGGGTCCCAGAACCGCTTCTCGACCACGTCGAGCGCCTCGGCCAGCAGGTCGGCGGCGCCCGGCCGCCCGGCGGCGGTCGCGCTGGCGGCCGCCAGGACGACGAAGGCGTGCTCGTACCCCGCCTTCACGGTGTCGGCGGGGTCGGCGCCCGCGTACCAGCCGCCGTGCCCGGCGTCGCGCAGCGGGCCGCGCAGCGCGGCGAGACCGTGGTCGGCGAGCGCGCCGCCGCCGGGCTCGCCGCGCAGGTGCGCCAGTGCGAACACGTGCGTCATGCGCGCGGTGATCCAGGTCTGCGTGGGGCGGTCGCCGTCGAGGTCCCCGCGCGCGGTCAGCCACCCGAACCCGCCCCGGGGGTCGGCGGCGCCCGAGGCGAACGCGGTCAGCCGCCGCGCCTCCGCGTCCAGCCACGCGCGGTGGGTGTCCGAATCCAGCCAGGAATCCGGCACGGTCTCCTCCTCAGCAGACGGTTCATCCGCGGTCGCCGGCGGTACGCGGCGGCCGGCGGTCGGTCACGCCGTACGCTAGGGGCCCGCCCGGCGGCCCGTCCAGGGGGACGGGCCCGGCGGCGGTTCCGCTCCCGGGCGCGGGCCACGGACGCACCGCGCCGGTCGGTCCGGACGCCCGGTGGCGTCAGCCGGGTTTGCGGGCCTCGATCAGGAACCGCGTCGCGTGCGCCACGAAGGGGCCGTGCGCCCGGATGTGGTCGTGCAGGGCCCGCAGTTCGGCGCGGTACCGGTCCACGGTGAAGCCCGGCACCAGCCAGATCACCTTGCGCAGCAGGTAGCAGACGGCGCCCACGTCGTGGAACTCGGCGCGCAGCCGCGCCGTGCGCAGGTCGATGACCTCCAGGCCGGCCGCCTCGGCCGCGGCGCGCGCGGCCTCCGGGTCGCGGCGGGCGCGGACCTCCGCCGGCTGCCGGCCGAGGAAGTGCTCGACGAGTTCGAACATGCTGGCGGGGCCCACCTGCTGGGAGAAGTAGCGGCCGCCCGGCCGCAGGACACGGGCGATCTCCTCCCACCACGTGGTGACCGGATGGCGGCTGACGACGAGGTCGAACGCCTCGTCGCCGAACGGCAGCGGGGGTTCGTCCGGGTCGGCCACGACCGCGACCCCGCGCGGGTGCAGCAGCCGGGTCGCCCGGGCCACGTTGGGCGGCCACGCCTCGGTGGCGACCGCCAGCGGCGGCAGGGTGCGGACGCCGGCCAGCACCTCTCCGCCACCGGTCTGGACGTCCAGGGCGGCCGAGGCCCGCGCCATGCGCTCGCCCATCATCCGCGCGTATCCCCACGGGGGACGCTCCTCGCTGGCGCGTCCCTCCAGCCACGAGAAGTCCCAGCCCTCGACGGGCGCGGCCGCCGCCTCGGTGAGGAGTTCGCCGAATCCGCGCGGCGTCCCCCGGTCTCCGGTCTCCGTTGCCATGCCGTCAGCCTGCCATCCGGGGCCGGCCACCGGCCATCGGTTTTCCGGCCCGCCGCACCGGCCGCGGGCGCGGCGGGCCGGTGCGCCTCACAGGCCGCGCAGCCGCTCCACCAGCGACAGAGCGTGCTCCTCGGCGGCGGCGTGCGCGTGCGCCAGCGAGGTGTCGGCCAGTTCCCGCAGGTGGTGCATCGCCGGGTTGACGGCGGCCAGCGTCAGTTCCGGCGTGATGATGCGCAGGTCCAGCCCCATGGTGCCGCTGAGGAGCTTGTCCAGGAAGGGGATGACGAAGTCGTTGCGGTGCTGCGGCGTTCCGGGTGCGTAGGAGCCGCCGCGGGAGGCGATGACGATCGCCGGCCGGCCGCTCAGTGGTCCCTCCAGCGGGTTGCCGGACATGCTGGCGGTCCGGCCCGCGACCAGCACCTGGTCCACCCACGCCTTGAAGGCCGACGGCACCGACCAGTTGTACATCGGCACGCTGAACAGGTAGGCGTCCGCCGCCCGGAGTTCGCCGATGAGCAGGTCCTGCAGTTCGATCGCCGCCCGCTGCTCCGGCGTGTGCAGTTCCCGGGGCGTGGTGCGGGCCGTGACACCGGCGCGGTCGATGTGCGGCAGCGGCTCGGCGGCGAGGTCGCGGTAGGTCACCCGGCCGCCCGGTTCGGCCTCCTGCCAGACCGCGCGGAAGGAGGCGGCCACGTCGCGGGAGACCGATCCCTCGGCCAGTGAGCTGGAGTCGATGTGCAGGAGGTGCGGCATGGGTCCTTCCCGGGGGTGGGCGCGATCGCGGGCGCGTCGGCCGCTCTGCGCGCCAGAGCACGCGGACGCGGGGGTCCGGGGCGCCGGACGGAGGAGGTCCGACGGCGCGGCACCGGAGACGGAGCGCGCGGCCCGTGACGCCGGTGGTCGGTCGCGCTCGGTGGGCAGTATGCCACCCAACGCACGGTTCCGGTGATCTTGACCGCCGGCTCGCGGCCGGCGGGCGGGGCGGGACCGCGTCGGGGCCGGTGTGCCGGCCGGTGCGGGGGAGGGGCCCGACGGAGGGGGAGCGGGCGGACGGGAGGGTGAATTTCGCGCGCGGGGCGCTGCCAACGCGATTTTTCGGTTTTCTCGGCCATCTTGCGCGAATCACCGGAATTCCGCAGAGGGCTTCGATACCGTCATGCATGCGGACGAACCTCTGGTTCCCCCTCTCCGGAGGCGTCCGTACGGCAGGGGCCGCGCTTCGTGGCGCGCGGGCGCCGGTGCCCTGCCCCGAGTCCGGCCCCGGGTTTCCGTTGGTCATGCCGGGGCCGGACTCGGTCGGGTGCGACCGCCGTGGGCGCGCGGGCGGGCCCGGGCCGCGTCAGGCGGTCAGTGCTCGTCCCAGTGCCCGGCGTGCGGCGCGTGGCGGTGGCCGTCGTGCACGTAGTCCACATGGTCACCATGTGGGACGGCGACGTGTCCGCACCCCTCGCCGTGGGTGTGCGCGTGGTCCTCGTGCACCGTGTGCGCGCCGCTCTCGCACTCGTCCACGTGCCCCTCGTGCGTCCGGTGCAGGTGGCCGTCGTGCACGTAGTCCACATGGTCACCGTGCGGGACGGCGACGTGTCCGCACCCCTCGCCGTGGGTGTGCGCGTGGTCCTGGTGCGTGCGGTGCGCGGACGTGACTGACATAGGGCTGCCCCAAACAGTGGATGGTCGCTCGGCCGCGGCGCCCCGCCGCGGGCGAACGGCGCCGTATCTTCGAACGCTAGGCCGGGGCGACCGCGCCGGTCGCCCCCGTGCGACGGTCCTTGACCGGAATATCGTCGCGGTTTTGCGGGCCCCGGACCCGGCCCCGCCGGTGCGCGGTCAGCGCGCCCGCGACCGGAACTTCTTCGTCCACGCCCCGTCCGGCCCCACATGGTGGACCGTCCGGATGTACCACGTCCCCGTGGGGCCGGCCACCGTCTCGATCACGTGCAGCTCCGAGCCGTCCGGCCCGGTCCGGGTGAACGAATGCCGGAAGGCCGACTCGGCCGCGGCGAGGCCGGGCGCGGCGCACGTCAGCACCGGCGCGGCCATGGCGATGCAGACGGCGCGGCGCAGGACGGAGGTGGCCATGAGCGGCATAGGCGTGTTCCTTTCGCTGGGATCGGCGGCGCGCCCGGCGACGGGCGGCCACCCACCCATGTTCTGGTGATATGTCCCAAGTTGAAACACTCTGTAGCCATCGGATGGCTAAAGGTGAAGGCCGGCAAGGTAAATAGCCGTTCGGCGGGCAACGGGGGCTCCGGCCGCTTCGTGCCGGGACGGGGCACGGTCTGCATTCGGTAATAACGGAGCGTGTCCTGTCAATTCTCCGCTGTCATGAAATTACGCTCCGTGACCAGCAAGGTGGGGGTCGCATGGGCATCCCGCTGGTGTTCGGCTCCGCCACGTTTGAGAACCGCTGCGCTTGGTAGTCGAGTGCCCGTGCCCGGCGATGGGCACGGAGCACGCCGCGCTCAGGAGAGACGGGAGCAGTGTCTATGCGTTTCCTCGGTGTCAACGCCGTGTTCCATGATCCCGCCGCCGCTCTCGTGGTCGACGGCGAAATCGTCGCGGCCGCCGAGGAGGAGCGGTTCAGCCGGCGCAAGCACGGCAAGCAGCCCGTTCCCTTCTCGGCGTGGGAACTCCCCGAACAGGCGATGCGCTGGTGCCTGCGCTTCGCCGGCGTGACCCCCGAGGAACTCGACGGAGTCGCCTACTCCTACGATCCCTCCCTGGTGCGCCCCGCCCAGGGCGGGCTGGCCCCGGGCTGGGAACGGCTGCGCACCCTCTACGCCGAGCGCGCCCCGCGGTTCCTCGCCAGCGCACTGCCCGGACTCGACCCGGCGCGCGTCCACCACGTCCCCCACCACGTCGCGCACGCCGCCTCCGCGGGCCTGGCCGCGCCCACCCACGGGGGCGGCATGGACTACGCCGTCTTCGTCGCCGACGGGCGCGGCGAGGACGCCTCCCACCTGGCCGGCGTCTACCGGGACGGCGAGCTGACCGTCCTGGCCCGCCAGAGCCTGCCCGACTCGCTCGGGCTGATGTACGAGGACCTGACCCAGCACCTGGGCTTCCAGCGCTCCAGCGACGAGTACAAGGTGATGGCGCTGGCCTCCTACGGGACGCCCCGCTTCGAGGCGGAACTTCGGCGGCTCGTCCGGCACACCGGGGACGGCCGGGTGCGGGTCGGCCCCTTCGACTGGGACGCCCTCGTGAAGCGGCGCCGCCCCGAGGAGGAGTGCACCCCCGACCACGCCGACCTCGCCGCCAGCGTGCAGCGCCGCCTGGAGGACGTCCTCGTGGAGCTGACCAGGTGGCTGCGCTGGGAGAGCGGGGCACGCCGGCTCGCCATGGCGGGCGGAGTGGCGCTGAACTGCGTCGCCAACACCCGGATCGCCGCCGAGAGCGGCTTCGACGACGTCTGGGTGCAGCCGGCCGCCGGGGACGCCGGCACCGCGCTCGGCGGCGCGCTGCACCTCGCCCGGCAGGCCGGGGACCGCATCATCCCCATGCACGGTGCCGACCTCGGGCGTGGATGGAGCGACGACGAGCTCGCCGCCGCCCTCGACACCGCGGCGCTGCCCTACGAGCAGCCGGACGACCTCGCCGAGACGGTCGCCGCCGCCCTCGCCCGCAACGAGCTCGTCGCCTGGTTCCAGGGCCGTTCCGAGTACGGCCCGCGGGCGCTCGGCCGGCGCTCCCTGCTCGCCAACCCCACCGACCGCGGCAACCTGGAGCGGCTCAACGACGTGAAGGGACGCGAGCAGTTCCGGCCCGTCGCCCCGATCGTCCTGGCCGAACGGGCCGGCGACATCTTCCTGCGCGGCCCCCTGCCCAGCCCGTACATGCTCTTCGTGCACGACGTCGCGCCGGACTGGCGGGACCGGATCCCCGCCGTCGTGCACGCCGACGGCACGGCCCGCGTGCAGACGGTCGCGGTCGCCGGCGACCCGCTCCTCGCCCGGCTGCTCTACCGCTTCGAGGCGCACACCGGGGTCCCGGTGCTGGTCAACACCAGCCTCAACACGGCCGGCCGCCCCATGGTCGACGCCCCTCGGGACGCGCTGGAGTGCTTCGGGGCCGCGCCCATCGACATGCTCGTGCTGGGCCCCTTCGTCGTCCGCCGCAGCCACGTCCACGGGAGGCGCTAGACCGTGCCATCCACAACGTCCGGAGCCGCCGGCGGGCGGCCCGCACGCACGGCGGAGGTCCGCTACGCCGTGGTCATCCCCACCGTGGGGCGGCCCGGGTTGCGCTCGATGGCCGAACGGCTGCTCGCGGCGGGGCGCACCGCCCCCGAGGAGGTCATCGTGGTGGACGACCGGCCCGGCGGCGCTCCGCCGCTGCCGGTCGCCGGGCTCCCCGGGGTCCGGGTGCTGCGCTCCGGCGGCCGCGGACCGGCCGCCGCCCGCGACGCCGGATGGCGCGCCGCCCGGGCCGAGTGGATCGTCTTCCTCGACGACGACGTGCGGCCCGGCCCGCGGTGGACGGACCGGCTGGCCGCCGACCTCGCCGGCCTGCCCTTCTACACCGCCGGCAGCCAGGCGCGCGTGCGCGTCCCGGCCCCGGCCGGCCGGCGGCCCACTGACTCCGAACGCGGCACGCTCGCGCTGGCCGGCGCCGCCTGGATCACCGCCGACATGGCCTACCGCCGCTCGGTCCTGGCCGAGGTGGGCGGCTTCGACACCCGTTTCACCCGCGCCTACCGGGAGGACACCGACCTCGCACTGCGCGTGTTCAACGCCGGTTACCAGCTCGTGCGCGGCGAACGGGAGATCACCCACCCGCCGTTGCAGGCCGGGCCGTGGTACAGCCTCGGCCGGCAGCGCGGCAACGCCGACGACGCGCTCATGCGCCGCCTGCACGGCCCGCGCTGGCGCGAGCGGGTCGGCGAGCCGGCCGGCAGGCTGCCGTGGCACGTCCTGACCACCGCCACCCTCGCCGCCGCCGGTGCGACGTCCGTTCTGGCGCGACGGCACCCGGCCGCCCGGCGGGCCGCGCCGCCGCTCGCGGCCGCCTGGCTGGCGCTGACCGCCGACTTCGCCCGCCGCCGCATCGTCCCCGGGCCGCGCACGCCCGGCGAGATCGCCGCGATGGCGGCCACCAGCGTCCTCATCCCGCCGGTCGCGTGCGCGCACCGGCTGCTCGGCGCGGCCCGGCACCGGGGGGCGCGCCCGCACCGGCGCCCCGCCGTGCGCGCCATCCTCTTCGACCGCGACGGCACCCTGGTCCGGGACGTCCCGTACAACAACGACCCCGCCCGGGTCCGCCCGACCCGGACCGCCCGCGCCGCGGTGGCCCGCGCCCGCCGCGCCGGGGTGCGCGTCGGCGTCGTGAGCAACCAGTCGGGCGTGGCCCGCGGGCTGCTGACACGGGAGGAGCTGGCCGCCGTCAACGCCCGGATCGACGCACTGCTCGGTCCCTTCGACACCTGGCAGGTGTGCGTGCACGGCCCCGGCGACGGCTGCCGGTGCCGCAAACCCGGCCCCGGCCTGGTCGAGGCGGCCGCGGCCGAACTCGGCGTGCGGCCGGCCGAGTGCGCCGTCATCGGCGACATCGGCGCCGACCTGGCCGCGGCCCGCGCCGCCGGCGCGCGCGGCATCCTCGTCCCCACCCCGGTGACCAGGCCCGAGGAGATCACCGGCGCCGAGGAGACGGCCCGTACCGTCGACGCCGCCGTCGATCTGGCACTGGCCCCGCGGCCAGAGCCGGGCCCCCCGACGGCCCCGCCGCACCGGACGCCGGATCCGCGGCGCGGCGCGACACGCCTCGCGCCCGCGCTGCTCGTCCTCGCGGAACGGCTGCGTGGGCGGTTGCGGGCCACCGCCCGGCCCGCCGAGCGCGAGGGGCGGCCGGCCGGCCCGTACGACGCGGCGCCGGCCTTGACGCTGCTCACGGCGTTGGCGCTCCCGGCCTTGTCGCTCACAACGGTGGTGGCGGTGCCGCCACCGCTCCCGGCCGCGCGGGCCCGCGCCGCCCGCCGGGTGCGGCCGGACCCCGGCCGGCCCGGCCGCTTCGCGGGGGTCCGGGGCCCGATCCGGGGCTTCGCGCGGCCCGCCGGCCCCCGCCCACGCCATCGGCCCTCCGCACCGGACCGGGACAGCGCGGGGGGTGCCGCCTGATGGCGCCGATGACAGAAACCACCGCCGGAACGGGCGGGACCGTCCTGGTCGCCCGCCTGGACAGCGTCGGCGACGTGCTGCTCGCCGGCCCGGCGGTGCGCGCCGTCGCCGCCGGTGCCGACCGGGTGGTGCTGCTCGCCGGGCCGCGGGGCCGGGCCGCGGCCGACCTGCTGCCCGGCGTGCACCGGGTACTGACCTGGTGCGCCCCGTGGATCGACCCCGAGCCGCCGGCCGCCACCGAGAAGGCCGTCGCCGACCTGCGCGCCGCCGTGGCCGCCGAGGCGCCGCGTGCGGCGCTCATCCTGACCTCGTTCCACCAGTCCGCGCTCCCGCTCGCCCTCATCCTCCGCACGGCCGGCGTCGGGTGGATCGGCGCGGTCAGCGAGGACTACCCGGGCAGCCTCCTCGACCTCCGGCACCAGCGGACCGACCTGCCCGAGCCCGAGAGCATGCTCGGCCTCGCCCACGCCGCGGGCTTCCGGCTGCCACCGGGCGACGACGGCCGGCTCGCGGTCCGCGGGCCGCTGCCCGACACCACGCACCTGACCGGGGCCGACGGGTACGTGGCCGTCCATCCCGGTGCGTCGGTGCCCAGCCGGGCCGTCCCGCCGTGGCTGGCCGCGGACACCGTCGCCAAGCTCGCCGCCGAGGGGCACCGTGTCGTCGTCACCGGCCGGGCGTCCGACCGCGAACTGACCGCGGCGGTCGCCGGCGGTTCCGCGATCGACCTGGGCGGGCGCACCGACCTGCCGGCGCTGGCGTCCGTGCTGCGCCGGGCCGCCGCCGTCGTGTGCGGCAACACCGGGCCGGCCCATCTCGCCGCGGCGGTCGGCAGCCCCGTCGTCTCGCTGTTCTCCCCCGTCGTCCCGGCCCGCAACTGGGCGCCGTACCGCACCCCGCACCGGCTGCTCGGCGACCAGCAGGCGCCGTGCCGCGACACCCGCGCCCGGACCTGTCCCGTGCCCGGGCATCCCTGCCTGAACTCGCTCGGCGCCGATGACGTCGTCGCAGCCGTGCACGAGCTGATCGAGGAGGGAGCATGACCGCCACCCGCCCGGGCGCGGCGACGCGGCCGGCACGGCCCCGAGCTCCCCGGCCGCGCCGCACCCTGCGCATCCTCATGTGGCACGTGCACGGCTCGTGGACCACCGCCTTCGTCGCCGGCGGGCACACCTGCCTGCTTCCGGTGACCCGTGACCGCGGCCCCGACGGCCGGGGCCGCGCCGCCACCTGGGACTGGCCGGAGAACGCCGTGGAGGTCGCGCCCGAGGACCTGCGCCGCCACGACGTCGACGTGGTCGTCGCGCAGCGGCCGCACGAACTCGGCCTCGCCGAACGGTGGCTCGGCCGCCGCCCCGGCCGCGACCTGCCCGCCGTCTACGTGGAGCACAACACGCCCAAGGGCGACGTCCCCACGACCCGGCACCCCCTCGCCGACCGCCCGGACGTCACCATCGTGCACGTCACCCACTTCAACGCGCTCTTCTGGGACTGCGGCCGGTCGCCGACCGCGGTCATCGAGCACGGGGTGCCCGACCCGGGGCACCGCTACACCGGCGAGCTCGCGCGGGCGGGCGTCATCGTCAACGAGCCGCTGCGCCGATGGCGGGTCACCGGAACGGACCTGCTCCCCGGCCTCGCCCAGGCCGTGCCGCTCGACCTCTTCGGCATGGGGGTGGCGGGCGTGCCCGAACGCCTCGGCACCCCGCCGCACCTGCTGCGCGCCCACGAGGACCTGCCACAGCACGCCCTGCACGCCGAACTCGCCCGCCGCCGCGTCTACCTGCACCCGATCCGGTGGACCTCGCTCGGCCTGTCGCTGATCGAGGCCATGCTGCTCGGGCTGCCCGTGGTCGCCCTCGCCACCACGGAGGCGACCGAGGCCGTGCCGCCGGGGGCCGGTGTGGTGAGCACCCGGCCGCAGGTGCTGCACCGCGCCCTGCGCGACCTCGTCGCCGATCCGGAGCGCGCCCGGTGCACCGGGGCCGCCGCCCGCGAGGCGGCGATCCGCAGGTACCCACTGTCTCGGTTCCTCATCGCCTGGGACCGGCTACTCCAGGAGGTCACACGATGAGGATCGCGATGGTGTCGGAGCACGCCAGCCCGCTGGCCACACTCGGCGGCGAGGACGCCGGCGGCCAGAACGTGCACGTGGCGGAACTCGCCCGCGCCCTCGGGGCCCTCGGCCACGAGGTCACCGTCCACACCCGGCGGACCGCACGGTCCCAGCCCGACACGCTCGGCTTCGCGCCGGGGGTGGTGGTCCGGCACGTCACGGCCGGACCGGCGCGCGTCCTGCCCAAGGACGGACTCCTGCGCTACATGCCGAAGTTCGGCGACGCGCTCGCCCGCGACTGGGCCGCGGCGCCGCCGGACATCGTGCACGCGCACTTCTGGATGAGCGGCGTGGCCGCGCTGCGGGCGGCCGAACGGCTGGACCTGCCGGTCGCGCTCACCCTGCACGCCCTCGGCACGGTCAAGCGGCGCTTCCAGGGGGACCGGGACACCAGCCCTCCGGAGCGGATCGGCACCGAGCGCGACATCGCCCACCGCGCCGCGCTCGTCATCGCCACCTCCGCCGAGGAGCGCCGGGAGCTGCGCTCCTGGCAGGTGCCCGCCGACCGGATCACCGTGGTGCCGTGCGGCGTCGACCTCGGCCGTTTCACGCCGGAGGGCCCGGCCGAGCCGCGCGGTGAGCGGCCCCGCCTGGTCAGCCTGGGGCGCCTGGTGCCGCGCAAGGGCGTGGAGACGGTCATCCGCGCGCTCGTCGCCGTCCCCGACGCCGAGCTCGTCGTCGCGGGCGGGCCCGGCGAGACCGAACTCGTGGGCGACCCCGAGGCGGTGCGCCTGCGGCGCATCGCCGAGCGGGCCCAGGTCGCCGACCGCGTCCGGTTCCTCGGCCGGGTGGCACGCACGGACGTGCCGGCGCTGCTGCGCTCGGCCGACATCGCGGTCAACGTGCCGTGGTACGAGCCCTTCGGCATCAGCACCGTCGAAGCCATGGCGTGCGGCGTCCCCGTCATCGCCTCCGGCGTGGGCGGGCACCTGGACACCGTCGTCAACCGCGTCACCGGCCTGCTGGTGCCGCCCCGGGAACCCGCCCTGCTCGCGGTCCGGCTGCGCCGGCTGCTCGCCGACCCGGTCAGCAAGGACAGCTACGGCATCGCCGCCGCCGACCGGGCGGTCGCCCGTTACTCCTGGCCGCTCGTCGCGCGGCAGACCGAGGACCACTACCGCGCGGTGCTGGAGGACTGGCGCGCCGGCCGGCGTCCCGGCCCCGCGCGCGGTGCGGAGCGGCCCGGTCCCGGCCACGGCCGCCCGGCCGTGGCCACCGCGCTCTCCCGGGAGGGCATGTGATGCATCCGCACCTCGTCGAACTCCAGCGGGCGCTGAGCCGCACCGACACGGCACGCGTCGAGGAGTGGGGGCGCCGCCTCGCGCGCGTGCTGCTGGCCGGCGGCCGGCTGTTCGCCTGCGGCAACGGCGGCAGCGCGGCCGAGGCCCAGCATCTCACCGCCGAGCTCGTCGGCCGCTTCGACGGTGAGCGCCGCCCGCTCTCGGCCATCGCCCTGCACGCCGAGACGTCCAGCCTCACCGCCATCGCCAACGACTACGGCTACCGCGACGGCTACGCCCGCCAACTGCGGGCGCACGCCCGCCCCGGCGACGTGCTCGTCTGCCTCTCCACCAGCGGCGCCAGCGAGAACGTCGTCGCCGCGGCCGCGGCCGCCCGCGAGCTGGAGGTCCGCACGTGGGCGCTCACCGGCGCCGGCCCGAGCGCGCTGCTCGCCGCCTGCGACGAGGCTGTCCGGGTCCACGCGGCCGCCCCGTCCACCGTCCAGGAGGTGCACCTGGTGCTCATCCACCTGCTCTGCTCCGCCGTCGACGCCGAGGTGCACCGCACGGCCGGGACCGTGCCGGCGGCGGTCCGTCAGGAGGTCCAGCCATGAACCGCGACACCCGCCCGCTCGTCGTCGTCGGCGACGCGCTGTTGGACATCGACCTGCGCGGATCGGTCCGCCGCCGCTGCCCCGACGCCCCGGCCCCGGTGCTGGACGCGACGGTCGCCCTGCACCGTCCCGGCGGCGCCGCGCTCGCCGCGTGGCTGGCCGCGCAGGGCGACCGCCCCGTCGTGCTGGTGACCGCGCTGGGGCGCGACGCGGCGGGCGCACGGCTCGGCGAACTCCTCGGCGACACCGTGTCGCTGGTCCGGCTGCCGCTGCGCGGCCGGACCCCGACCAAGACCCGGCTGCTCGGCGACGGCCGCACCCTCGTGCGGGTCGACGACGGCGAGGGCCGCGCCGAGTCCGGTCCCTCGGTGGCCGAACTCGCGCCGGTGCTCGACTCGGCCGCCGCCGTGCTCGTCTCCGACTACGGCCGCGGCGTCGCCGCCGTCCCGGAGGTGCGTGCGGCGCTGAGCGCCGTCACCGGATCGGTGCCCGTGGTGTGGGATCCGCATCCGCGCGGCGCCGCGCCCGTGCCCGGCCTGCGGCTGGTCACCCCGAACGCCGCGGAGGCCGAGGTGCCCGAGGCCGATCCGCGCCGTGCGCTGCGGCGGGCCCGCGCGCTCGCCCGCCAGTGGCGCGCCGCGGCCGTGGCCGTGACCCTTGGCCCGTGCGGCGTCGCCTGGGCCACGCCCGGAAACGGGCCCGGCGAGCACCTCAGCGCGCCCCGGATCGACGTTCCCGGCGACCCGTGCGGCGCCGGCGACCGGTTCGCCGCCGCGGCGGCCGAGGCGCTGGCCGACGGCGCCGCCACCGGTGCCGCCGTGGCCGGCGCCGTCGGTGCGGCCACCCGGTTCGTCGCCGCCGGTGGCGCCGGCACCGCGTCCGAGCGCGGACCGGTCGGTGCGACACCGCCACTCGGACTGGCCGACGGGCCGGTGGAACTCGCCGAACGCGTCCGCGGCGCGGGCGGCACCGTGGTCGCCGCCGGGGGCTGCTTCGACGTGCTGCACGCCGGCCACGTCAGCCTGCTGCGCCGCGCCCGTGCGCTCGGCGACTGCCTGGTGGTCTGCGTCAACTCCGACGCCACCGTCCGGCGCCTCAAGGGCCCGGACCGCCCGATCATGGCCCAGGAGGACCGGGTGCGGGTGCTGTCCGCGCTGGACTGCGTGGACGCCGTGGCGCTCTTCGACGAGCCCACCCCGGCCGAGATCCTGGACCGCCTGCGGCCCGACGTGTGGGTCAAGGGCGGCGACTACGCGGTGGACGACCTTCCGGAGGCCGCCGTCGTCTCCGGCTACGGCGGCGAGGTGGTGCTGCTGCCGCTGCTGCCGGGCCGTTCCACCACGCGGCTGGTCGCGGAGATGCGCGCCGCGAGCGACTGACCCTGTATCCGCACCGCACCGTATACGCAGAGGAGCACCATGCGCCTGTTGGGCAACACCCTGATCACCGGCGGCGCCTCCGGCCTCGGGGCCGCCGTCGCCAAGTCGGTCCTCGCCGAAGGAGGGCGCCCCCTCATCATCGACCGGGCCCGTCCACCCGGCGACCTCCCGTTCGCCCAGGCCGACCTGGCCGACCGGCGGGCGACCGAGGAGGCGGTGCACGAACTGGCCCGCCAGGCCGGGGGACTCGACGCCGTCGTCAACGCGGCCGGCGTCGACGCCTGCGGCCCGCTGGAGGACGTGCCCGCCGACGACTGGGAGAACGTCATCCGCGTCAACCTGCTCGGCACGGCCGCGGTGGTGCGCGCCGCGCTGCCCTACCTGCGCGAGAGCGGCGGCACCGTCATCGACTGCGCCTCGACCCTGGGACTGCGCGCCGTCAGCGACGCGACTGCCTACTGCGCCGCCAAGTTCGGCGTCGTCGGGTTCACGCGGGCGCTCGCGGCCGAGACGGCCGGTCAGGTCGGCGTGACCCTGCTCGTCCCCGGCGGCATGGACACCGCCTTCTTCGACGGCCGGCCGGACCAGTACCGCCCCGGTCCGGACGCCAAGCTCAACCCGCCGGAGCACGTGGCCCGCGCGGTCGTCTTCGCGCTGCGCCAGCCGCCCGGCTGCGAGATGCGCGAGATGGTCATCTGCCCGTCCCGTGAGTCGTCCTGGCCGTGACCGGGCGCCGCCCGGCGGATTCGAACCGAGGAGGAGCGAACATGGCACGTCACCGCACCGTCCGCGCCGTCGTCACCGGCGGGGCCGGGTTCGTCGGCTCGCACCTGTGCGAGCGGCTGCTGGAACAGGGCGGCGAGGTGGTCTGCGTCGACAACTTCTCGACCGGGCGCCCCGGCAACGTGCGGCGGCTGCGTGACGTCCCCGGGTTCCGGCTGGTGGAGGCCGACGTCACGGGTCCGCTGCCGGACACCGGCCCGGTCGACACCGTCTTCCACCTCGCCTCCGCCGCCTCGCCGGCCGACTACCTGCGGCTGCCGGAGGAGACGCTGGAGGCGGGGAGCCTGGGCACGCGCACCGCGTTACGCCTGGCCCGCCGGTACGGCGCCCGCATGGTCCTGGCCTCCACCAGCGAGGTCTACGGCGATCCCCTGCAGTATCCGCAGCACGAGGGCTACTGGGGCAACGTCAACCCGATCGGGCCGCGCAGTGTCTACGACGAGGCCAAGCGCTACGCCGAGGCGCTGACCATGGTGTACCACCGCACCTTCGGGACCGACGTCGCTATTGCGCGCATCTTCAACTGCTACGGCCCGCGGATGCGCCCCGACGACGGCCGGGCGGTGCCCACCTTCATCGCCCAGGCGCTCGCCGGCGAGCCCATCACGGTGACCGGCGACGGGCTGCAGACCAGGTCGATCTGCTACGTGGACGACACCGTCCGCGGCCTGCTGGCGCTCGCCGGAAGCGGCGCCACCGGGCCCGTCAACATCGGCAGCGCGGAGGAGCTGTCCATGCTGCGGCTCGCCGAGCTGGTCCGCCGGCTGGCGGACTCCGCCTCGCCGATCGTGCACGTCGGCCGTCCGGCGGACGACCCGCGGTTCCGGCGGCCGGACCTCCGCCTCGCCGAGGAGGTGCTCGACTGGCGCCCCACCGTGCGCATGGAGGACGGGCTGCGCCGCACCATCGACTGGTTCCTGACGGCGCCCGCCGAGTCCACGCCCCGCCCGGCGGTGCCCGCCGCCCGCGGCGGCGAGCCGGCGGCCGGCTAGCCGCGTGAGTCCGGTGTTCTTCATGGGCGTGGGCGATCAGTGAGCGTTGGACGGGCGCGTCGGTCCGCCGGTTGCGTCAGAGGGCGGCGGTGCGGGTGAGCGGGCGCTGCCCGACGCGGGCATACCCCCTGGCGTTCGGGGTTCGGGCGCGGTTTTCGTCCGGCGTGAGCCGGCCCGTCAGCGTATCGATGGCCGAGGGCGTTCCGGTCGCGCGTGGGGAGCCGCCTGGGGTGGGGGAGGCGATCGTCGTCCGACGGCCGTGATCAGGACGGCGGCCCCGAACCTCAGGACGAGCCCGCCGAGGCGGCAGGCAGCCGCGCGGCCGGGGCGGAGCCGGCCGGTCCCGCGCTCCGCCTCGGCTCGGCCGCCGCGGCCGGGCGGGGCGCGGTGCGGACCCTTCCGGTCGCGCCGCACCGAATGCGGTGGGCCGACGGCGGTCCGGTGACCGGGGGCCGGAGCGGCGCGCAGCGCCCGCCGGGTATCGGTGCGGCGGCCTCCCCGCGGGCGGGCGGAGACGGTGCGGAGCCCGCGGTGTGCGGGGTCGTCCGGGGCCTCGATTCCGGTGGCGGAGGCTTTGTGCGGGTGTTGGGCGGCACGCCCCGAAGCCGCCGATCCGGCACCGGCCGTCCTGGGCGGGCGGGTTCTTCGAACGCGTGCTAGTCGAACCCGCGCGCGGTGATGGCCAGGGCCGACCGCAGCGTCGCCGCGAGTTCGGCCTGCGCCGTCGCGGTGTCCGTCTCCTCGACGGGCGTGTGCCACGCGTGGTACTCCACCGCCGTGCGCAGGGCCGCGTTGAGGAGCGCGGCCTGGGTCATCGGCCGCAGGTCGTCGGCGGGCAGCCCGGCGCGGGCCGCGAGGGCGCGGGCGAAGGCCGGCTCGGCGTCGTCGCGTGCCTGCAGCCACACCGCGCGCAGGCCCGGTTCGGTCCGTGTCAGGCGGACCAGCGCCCAGGCGGGGGCGCCGTCCGGCGCGGCCAGGAGGGTGGTGCCGGCCGCGAAGGCGCGGTCGAGAGCCTCGTCGAGAGGCCGGCCGGGCGGCCAATCCCGCAGGCACGACGCGATCGCCTCGATCCCGGCGGTGAGCAGCGGACGGACGCAGCTCTCCTTGTTCGGGAAATAACGCCACACCGTCCGGGCGGACACGCCGGCGGCCGCGCCGATCTGCTCGCCGGTGGTGGCGGCCACCCCCTGCCCGACGAACAGGTGCACCGCGGCGCGGGCGATCTCCAGCCGGATCTCCGCCCTGCGGTGCTCGGTCAGCGGCGGCCGTCCCGTACGGCCGCCGTGGGAGCGGGTGGTCGCGACGTCCGGCACTGGCGGCTCCTTCCTTCGCGCTGCGGCCCCGGTCCGGTCCCGAGTCTAACCATCCCGGACTTTGTGTCACTTTGCGCCATAAAGTGCTAGGTTGAGCCGGCGGCACCCCCGCCGCACCTGGGCACACACGTTGGGAGCACCTCATGACCGGCACCGGACTGGACGGCCGCAGCGTCATCGTCACGGGAGCGGGGTCCGGTATCGGACGCGCCACCGCCCGCGCCTTCGCGGCGGAGGGCGCCCGCGTCGTCGTGGCCGACCTCAACGCCGAAGGCGCCGACGCCGTCGTCCGTGAGATCGAGGAGGCGGGCGGCACCGCCGTCGCCGTCACCGGAGACCTGAGCGAACAGGCCGTCGTCGACCGCGTGACCGAGACCGCCGCGACACGGTTCGGCGGAGTGGACGTCCTGGTGAACAACGCGGGCATCATGGACCGCATGTCGGCGGTGGCCGACGTGACGGACGGGGAGTGGGAACGGGTCATCCGGATCGACCTCACCGCGCCGTTCCTGCTCACCCGGGCCGTGCTCCCGCACATGCTGGCGGCGGGCCGCGGCGCGATCGTCAACACCGCCTCCGAGGCGTCCCTGCGGGGCAGCGCCGCCGGCGCCGCCTACACGGCGGCCAAACACGGCATCGTCGGACTCACCAGATCGCTCGCCGTCACCTACCGGGACCAGGGCATCCGCGCCAACGCCATCGCGCCCGGCGGCACCCGCACCGGGCTGATCCCCGACGTCGACGCAGACGCCCACGGACCGCAGGTCATCGGCTCCTACCAGCGCAACATCGGCCGGGTGGCCGAGGCCGCGGAACAGGCCGCCGCCATCCTGTTCCTGGCCTCCGACGCCGCGAGCAACATCACCGGCGCGATCCTGCCCGTCGACGCGGGCTGGTCGGCGGTCTGAGCGCCGCACCGCACGGCGGGCGACGGCCGGAACCGCGGCCGGCCGTGGCCGCCTGTGTTACCGGTCGCGCACCCCACCTCGCTCCCCTCCACCGCCCGCGCAAAAGTGGCCTACGGCAATCGGCGTCGGCGGCTCGCCGCTCTGTGTTTCTGGTCGCGCTCGCCGCCTCGCTTCCCTCCACCGCCCACGCAAAAGTGGCCTACGGCAATCGGCGTCGGCGGCTGCGGGCGCTCGGCGGCTCGCCGCTTTGTGTTCCTGGTCGCGCTCGCCGCCTCGCTTCCCTCCACCGCCAACACGGATGGCGCTGCGCGCGAGGGCGTTGACGGCTGCGGGCGCTCGGCGGCTCGCGCTCCGGTCACTCCGGCAGTAGCTGGGTGCGCAGCTTGGCGAGGGTCGCCCCCAGCGTGCGGGAGACGTGCATCTGCGACAATCCGACGAGCTCGGCGATCTGCGCCTGGGTCTTGTTGCCCGCGAACCGCAGCAGCAGGATGCGCCGCTCGCGCGGGGGCAGCCCGGCGAGCGCGGGCCGCAGAGCGGTGCGGTCCACCACGCTCTCCAGGTCCGAGTCGTCCTCGCCGAGGGTGTCGCCGAGCGTCTTCTCCTCCTCGTCGGCCCCGTAGGGCACGTTGAGGGAGAGGGTGCTGTAGGCGGCGGAGGCGTCGATCAGCTCGACCGTCTCCTCCTCGGTCATCTCCAGCAGCTTCGCGGTCTCCGCGACCGTCGGCGAGCGTCCGTGCTCCTGGGCGAACTCCGCCGTCACCCGGTTGAGCTCCGACCTTTTCTCCTGGTATTTGCGCGGCACCCGGATGGCCCATGTGCGGTCCCGGAAATGCCGCTTGACCTCGCCGGTCATCATCGGAAGCGCGTAGGAGATGAATTCCTTTCCGTAATCGGGGTTGAAATCGCGGATGGCCTGCACAAGTCCGACCGTCGCCACCTGCCGCAGGTCCTCTTCCGGCTCGCCGCGATTTCGGTACTGCCGTGCGATTCGCCGGACCACCGGTAAATGCAGTTCGGTCAACCGGTGGTAGATCCTCTCCCGTCGCGGGTCCCCGGGGTCGATGCCGGCCAGCTCGGCGAGCAGTTCCCGCGTCTGGCGCCGGTACTCCTCGTCCGACTCGCGTCGTGACGGCCGGCGGGCCTGCGGTGCCCGCGCCGGGCTCTCCGTGCGGAGTGTGTTCGATGGAGCCATCGAAGAACGCCCTCCAGTGCGCTCGAAAAAAAGACCGAAAACTGCGCGGTGCGCTTGAGTTGATGAATCCGGGCACGGGCAACCGCCGAGCCGTCGCCGTCATCCGCGGCGGAACACCTGCGAATCGACGCGTCGGGCGGGTATCATCCGCTCCATTCGCTGGCAGCGGTTCACCGGCGCGCAACCCGGTTCCCGGATAAAACGCAGGACATGGTGCCGACCCCGTGGCACAACACATCCGAGTGTAGGTAACCCGTGCCCGAAATGAAACAGGGCCGGTATGTTATAGCAAGCTTTTACGGGGAATTCGCATGCGCGGCGGGACCCCGGGTAGCGGGTCGCGGCAGGAAGTCCCGGCGCAGCCCGGCCGCCCGCATCCCCGCGCGGCGCCCGGGCCGCGCGAACGTGCGGGGAGGTGCAGGGGTGACACCTGACGACGTGATTGCCCGATCCCAGGTTTCGGTGGTGGTGGCCACCCGCGACCGGCGGGCCGAGCTGGCGCGCACACTCGGCCGGCTCACCGCGCTGCGCCCACGGCCGCCCCTGATCATCGTGGACAACGCCTCCTCCGACGGCACCGCGGCGTTCGTCCGCCGGACCTTCCCCGAGGCCACCGTCGTCACCCTGCCCGAGAACCGCGGTGCGGCGGCCCGCAACGTCGGCGTCGCGCTGGCGGACACCCCCTACGTCGCCTTCAGCGACGACGACTCGTGGTGGGAACCCGGCGCGCTGGACCGCGCCGCCGCCGCGCTCACCGCCCGGCCGCGGCTCGGCCTGGTCGCCGCCGCGGTCCTCGTCGGCGACGCGGAGCGGCCCGACCCCATCAACGAACGGCTGGCCGGCGGCCTGCCGGACGATCCCGGCCCCGGCCGCCGGGTGCTCGGCTTCCTGGCCTGCGCCGCGGTCGTGCGCACATCGGCGTTCCGGCAGGTCGGCGGCTTCAGCGACCTGCTCTTCTTCTGCGGCGAGGAGGCGCTGCTCGCCCAGGACCTCACCGCCGCCGGCTGGGAGTGCCGCCACATGCCCGAGGTGCGCGCGCACCACCACCCGTCGCGGCACCGGCCCACGGGCGGCTGGCGGTCCCGCCTGGAGCGCCGCAACGCCGTGCTGTCCGCGTGGCTGCGCCGGCCACTACCGCGCGCCGCCGCCGAAACCGCCGGTCTGGCCCGCGACTCCGTCACCGACCGCGACGCCCGCCTCGCCCTGGGCGGCGCGCTGCGCCGGCTGCCCAGCGCCGTGCGGCATCGCCGGCCGCTGCCCAGGGCGGTCGAGCGCGACCTGCGGGTTCTGGAGGCGCGATGACCACCGCCCGGATCACCGTCGTGCTCATCACCCACGAACGCCGTTCCGAGGTGCTGCACACCCTGGACCGGCTCGCCGAGCTTCCCGAGCGCCCGCCGGTCGTCGTCGTGGACAACGGGTCGGCGGACGGCACCGCGGCGGCCGTGCGCATCCACCACCCGCGGGTGCGGCTGATCCGGCTCGCGGCCAACCTCGGGGCCGTGGCCCGCAACGTCGCCGTCGCCGGGGTCGACACCCCCTACGTCGCGTTCTGCGACGACGACACCTGGTGGGAGGCGGGCTCCCTCGCGCTCGCCGCCGATCTGCTGGACCGGCACCCGTCCGTGGCGGCGCTCACCGGGCGCATCCTCGTCGAACCCGGGGGCCGGGAGGACCCGATCACCCCGGAGCTGCGCCACTCACCGGTCCCCGCCCCGCCCGGGCTGCCCGGCCCTGCGCTGCTCGGCATCCTCGCGGGGGCCTCGGTGCTGCGGGTGAGCGCCTTCCGCGAGGTGGGCGGATTCTCCCGGCGGCTCTGGCTGGGCGGGGAGGAGGAACTCCTCTCCATCGACCTGGCGGCCCGCGGCTGGTGGATGTGCTGGATCGAGGACATGCGGGTGCACCACGCCCCGTCGCCGCACCGCGACGGCCGGCGCCGCCGCCGGCTGGGCATCCGCAACACGCTGTGGACCGCGTGGCTGCGCCGTCCGCTCGGCGGCGCGGCGCGGCACACCGCCGACGTGCTGCGTGGCGCGCCCCGCGACCTGGTCAGCGCCGCGGCCGTCGCCGAGGCCGCGGCCGGACTGCCATGGGTGCTGTGCGAGCGCCGCCGCATCCCCGCCTCCGTCGAGCACGGGCTGCGGCTCCTGGCCGAGCCTCGCCGGAACTCCGCCGCCCGGCGCTACGTCGGCTGAGCCGGAGGGCACCCGGGCCGCCGGGAGTGGATGGCAGTGGGCGACGGCCCGGGTGGTCCACGACCCGGCGTCCGCGCCGGGACGGGCCGCGGGCCGGTGGGACGACACATCCGGACGAGCACCACAGCCGCGCCACAGGTATGTCCGGCCCGCGGTGCCCCTAGCGCTACCCCGGACGGCCGCCGCCATGCGGACGGGGAGCGCCAAGAGCGGGTAACGGCCCCGGCTCCGCGCCGGAGCGCGCATGTTTATCCGGCGCGCGGACCGGCAGTGGACAGGGGAGCAGCCGGACCGCGACGAAGGGGCACCCGATGCGAGCCGTGACCTGGCAGGGGCCGGAGGACGTCCGCACCGAGACCGTCCCCGACCCGGAGCTGCGCGAGCCCACCGACGCCATCATCCGGGTCACCTCCACCGCCATCTGCGGATCCGACCTGCACCTGTACTCGGTGCTCAGCGAGTACATGGAACCCGGCGACATCCTCGGCCACGAGCCGATGGGCGTGGTGGAGGAGGTCGGCCGGGAGGTCACCGCGATCGTGCCCGGCGACCGGGTGGTGGTCCCCTTCAACGTCTCCTGCGGCCACTGCCACATGTGCCGCCTCAACTACTACGCCCAGTGCGAGACCACCCGGACCCCTGGCAAGGGCGGGGCGCTGCTCGGCTACACCCGGTTGTACGGCCACGTGCCCGGCGGCCAGGCGGAGTACCTGCGGGTGCCACAGGCGCACTTCGGCCCCATCCGCGTCCCGGACGGCCTGCCCGACCTGCGGCTGCTCTTCCTGTCCGACGTGCTGCCCACCGCCTGGCAGGCGGTCGCCGACGCCGACGTGCCGCCGGGAGGCTCCGTCGCGGTGATCGGCCTGGGCCCGATCGGCCAGATGGCCGCCCGGATCGCGGTGGAACGCGGGGCGGAGCAGGTCTTCGGCCTCGACCTGGTGCCCGAACGGCTGGAGATGGCGCGCCGGCACGGCGTGCTGACCGTCGACGTCTCCGCCGGCGATCCGATCGAGGCCGTCCGGGAGCAGACGGAGGGCCGCGGCCCCGCCTCCGTCATCGAGGCCGTCGGCATGGAAGCGCACGGGCCGCCGATCGGCGCCCTTGCCGGGCGGGTCGCCGCCGCGCTGCCCGGCGCGGACGCGCACCTGTCCGAGCGGTCGGGAGTGGACCGGCTGGCCGCCCTCTACCTGGCATTCGACCTGGTGCGCCCGTCCGGCGCGGTGTCCATCAGCGGCGTCTACGGCGGCATGGCGGACCCGCTGCCCATGATGGACCTCTTCGACAAGGGCCTGCAGATCCGGATGGGGCAGGCGCACGTCCGGCGCTGGACGGACGCCATCATGCCGCTGCTCACCGGCGACGAGGACCCGCTCGGGGTGGGCGACCTCACCACGCACGTCATGTCGCTGGACGACGCGCCGCTCGCCTACGAGATGTTCCAGCACAAGCGCGACGGCGCCATCAAGATGGTGCTGCGCCCGTGAGCCGCCCGGCGCGGCGATCGGCCGGCCACCGGGCGCGGGACCGGCCATCGGATACCCTGAAGACCGTCGAACGGCCGCGCGGACCGGGGGTCCAGCCCGAGCGGCTGCGGAGCGGGAAATACCGCCGAGCGGCTGCGGAGCGGGAAATCCGTCCGAGCGGCTGCGGAGCGGGAAAAAACCGTCCGAGCGGCTGCGGAGCGGGAAAAGCCGTCCGAGCGGCTGCGGAGCGGAAGAGTTCAGCCCGAGCGGCTGCGGAGCGGGAGGAGTGCCATCATGAGCCGACCTCCGAGTACCAGCCACCGGTAACCAGGGCGTTCCGGCGATCAGGCGCCCGCGCACAGCGCGCGGCCCGCGCCTCCCGGCGCCCTTTCCGAAGCCATCGCCGGGAGACTCCAATGAACCAGCGCCGCATGCGCGGGTGGCTGCCCACCCTGCGCGCACCCCAGCAGCCCGACCGGAACGGCGCCATCGCGCCCGCGCCCGAGTACTCGATGGACCCGCGCGCTGACGAAACCGGCGCCCGCCGCACCCCGGTCGAGCACAGCGTCGTCGACGCCGCCGTCTACGTGGACGGCCACCGCCAGTACACGCCCGCCGAGATCGCCGGCATCTACCCGAGCCTGCCGCGGCGCCCGGGGGCGCTGGCCTGGGTCGGCATGCACCGGCCGGACGAGTCGCAGCTGCTGGCGGTGGGCGAGGAGTTCGGGCTGCACAAGCTCGCCGTCGAGGACGCCATCGTCGCCCACCAGCGCCCCAAGCTGGAGCGTTACGGCGACACGCTCTTCGTGGTGCTGCGCGCCGCCCGGTACCTGGACGATGTGGAGGAGGTGCGGTTCGGCGAGGTGCACGTCTTCACCGGCCCGCACTTCGTGCTCACCGTCCGGCACAGCCACGCCCCCGACCTGGGCGCCGTGCGGCGGCGGCTGGAGGCGGACCCCGCGCTGCTCGCCCGCGGCCCCGAGGCGGTGCTGTACGCGATCCTGGACGCCGTCGTGGACGGCTACGCGCCGGTCGTCGCCGGACTGCAGAACGACATCGACGAGATCGAGACCCAGGTGTTCAACGGCGATCCCGCGGTGTCCCGGCGCATCTACGAGCTGTCCCGCGAGGTCATCGAGTTCCAGCGGGCGGCCCGGCCGCTGCTGGGCATCCTCGGCGGGCTGGCCGCCGGGTTCGACAAGTACGGCACCGACGAGGAGCTGCAGCGCTACCTGCGCGACGTCGCCGACCACGCCACGACCGTGGCCGAGCGGGTCGACGGCTTCCGCCAGATGCTCGGCGACATCCTCACCGTCAACGCCACCCTGGTCAGCCAGGCGCAGAACGAGGAGATGAAGCATCTCACCCGGGCCAGCTACGCGCAGAGCGAGGAGGTCAAGAAGATCTCCGCCTGGGCGGCCATCCTGTTCGCCCCGACCCTGGTGGGCACCGTCTACGGCATGAACTTCGCCGACATGCCGGAGCTGCGCTGGCCGTTCGGGTACCCGTTCGCGCTGCTGCTCATGCTGCTGGTGTGCGTGACGCTCTACGCCGTCTTCAAGCGGCGGAACTGGCTGTAGCCGGACGGCGGGCCGGCGCCGGCCGCCCCACGCGGACGCTCACCGGCGGGCGTGCAGCAGGAAGGTCGACGGCAGCCGCCGGCGGACCTCCTCCGGCATGTTCGGGAACTCCGCCCAGAAGGCGTCCGGCAGCTCGGCCAGCCGGGTGATGGTCAGACCGGCGTCGATCAGCGCCTGCACCACCTGGCCGATGGTCCACAGCCGCTCGTACTTCACCGACGGCTCGCCCGCCAGCGCACCGATGTAATCGGCCGACCAGCCGATGTTGCTCTCGGCGTGGGCGAAGTAGTCGATGCCGCTGTAGCGCGGGTGCGCCGGCTCCCGGTCGAACAGCCAAGCGGCGGGGTGGCCGTCGAAGACCGACAGCAGCCCGCCCGGGCGCAGCAGCCGGGCGGCCACGGCGGCCCACCCGTCCAGGTCGTGCAGCCAGCACAGCGCGCCGCGGCCCGTGTAGACGAGGTCGGCGGTGCCGTCGAGCTCGCGCGGGGTGTCGAGCACGTCGCAGACGTGGAACTCGGCGGGCGCGCCGAGCGCCGCGGCCGTTGAGCGCGCGTTGGCGATGTGCGCCGCGGAGATGTCAACGCCCACCACCTCGCCGGCGCCCTCGGTCAGCAGCGACAGCGTGTCCTCGCCGGAGGCGCACTGCAGGTGCACCGCCCGGCGGCACCACGGCGCGAGGTCGCCCAACGCGGCGCGCTCCACCGGGTGCACGGAGGAGTGCCCGGCGCGCAGCCGCTCCACGGCGGCCGGCAGCTCCTCGGTGTAGCGGACCGCGGCCTGGTCCCAGGCGGCGCGGTTGGCGGCGTGCCGGCGGCGGACCTCCGGCCGCCCCTGGGCGGGCTCGATGACGGTGACGTCGTCCGGGGCGTGCTCGGTCACGGAGGTCCCTAAGGTCGTGGGTGTTCAGGACGTGTCGTCCTGGACGGCCAGGACGGTGGGGTGTGGCCGAGGGGGATTCCGTCCGTCCTGGGGGCGGTCAGGTGGACCCTAGCGACCCCGCCCCGGCGCGCGGAAGCGGTTTTCCGCGGACCGGGGCGGGCCGGGCGCGGCACCGGCCGCACCCGGCCGCGGGTCAGGCCGCGCCGACGGCGTCGAGCGAGGCGCGCAGCTCGGTCAGCATGGACTCCGGCAGCGGCGCCGATCCGGTCTCCTGGGCGGCCGCCCGCTGGCCCTCCTCGCTCAGGACGTAGTGCAGGAAGGCGGTGACGCGTCCGGCGTCGGCGGCGTCGGGGTAACGCAGGCAGACGATCTCGTAGCTGACCAGGACGATCGGGTAGGTGCCGGGCTCGGTGGTGGCGTAGTCGAGGTCGAGCGCGTGGTCGTGCTCGCCGCCGCCGGGCCGTTCGGGCGACACGGCGACGACGGCCGCGGCGGCCTCCGGTTCCGGGGCGACGAACTCGCCGCCCACGCCCACCCGGACGGTGGCCAGGTCTCCCACGTGCGACGCCTCCAGATACCCGATGGCGCCGTCGCCGTGCTCAAGGGCCTGGGCCACGCCGCTGTTGCCCTGGGCGGCCTCGACGGCGGGGACCGGCCACTGGCCGCTCGGCTCGTGCGGCCAGGCGCCGCCGGCCGCGGCGGCGAGGTAGGCGGTGAAGTTCTCGGTGGTGCCCGACTCGTCGGAGCGGCTGACCGGGGTGATCCGGGTGTGCGGGAGGGGGACGCCGGGGTTGGTCTCGGCGATCTCGGGGTCGTCCCAGTACCGGATCTGGCCGGCGAACACCCGCGCGATGGTGTCCGGGGACATGTTGAGCGACTCCACGCCCTCCAGGTGGAACGCCACGGCGATCGGCACCACGTAGGCCGGGATGTTGACGGCGCCGGAGTCGGCGCAGCGCGGGCGCGCGTCGGCGGCCTCCTCCGGATCCAGCGCGGTGTCGGAGCCGGCGAACGCCACCGCGCCGTCGATGAACTGGCTGCGGCCGCCGCCGGACCCGATGGCGTCGTAGTAGACCCGGGAGTCCTCGCAGGCGGTCTGGTAGCCGGCGATCCACACCTGCATGGCGTTCTCCTGGGCGCTGGAGCCGGAGCCGGACATGCTGCCGGGCGGGCACTCCAGGTCGGCCGGGACCGGAGGGCGTTCGGGGCCGCGGACGGCGTGGTCACTGCCACAGCCGGTGACGGCGGCGAGCACGCCGGCGAGTGCGATCGCGGACAGCCCTCGGGAGGTGGACGGCAACACGGTTCTCTCGATGCTCCTTCCGCCGCCGCCCGCCGGGCCCGCGCTCGGCCGGCCCCGGGGCGCACCAGCGATGCGTGAACGTGGGACGACGAGAAATCTAACAACAGATGTCCGGTTCGGCGGACCCGGAGGCGGTTCGCGCGTGCCGGCGTCCCGCTGACGTGCCGGAAGGTGACGGCCGGCCACGGGCCGTCCGCCGCTCCGTGTCCTGGGGAAATTGTGGTCAGGTATGGCCATCTGTATGCTGCCGTCCCTAATTGCGCTGTTCGTCCGAATCATTGGTCTTGTGCGATAAATACGGGGGTTTCGCATGGAAGCGGCGTCAGGGATCGACCACTTCGGCTACGGGTGGGTGACCCCGTTCCTCGCCTACCTCTCCTCCTTCGTCGGCGCGCTCGTCGCCCTCCTGGCCACCTCTCGCGCCCGGCCCAGCGACGGAGCGCGGCGGTTCGGCTGGCTGACCGTCGCGGCCCTCGCCCTGGGGTGCAGCAGCATCTGGTCCATGCACTTCATCGCGATGCTCGGCTTCGACGTGCACGGCACCGCGATCCGTTACGACGTCGGGCTCACCGTGCTCAGCCTGGCGCTGGCGGTGCTCGTCGTCGGCCTCGGCCTCGCCGTGGTCACGCTCGGGCGCGGGCGGCTCTGGTCCCTCCTGGTGGCCGGCCCCGTCACCGGCCTGGGCGTCGCCGCGATGCACTACACCGGCATGGCCTCGGTCCGGCTGCACGGGACGCTCCACCACGACCGCACCTTCGTGGCGCTCGCCGTGCTCATCGCGATCCTCGCCGCCACCGCCGCCCTCTGGGCCGCGCTGTACGTCCGAGGCCGCCTCGCCAGCGTCGGCGCCGCACTGGTCATGGGGGTCGCCGTCTGTGCGATGCACTACACCGCCATGGCCGGCACCGGCGTGGACGTCGCCCCCGACGCGCTGCTGCTCAGCCCGCCGGCCGGCGCACGGGAGACCGACTTCGTGCTCCCCCTCATCCTGGGCGTCGGCCTGCCGACGATCGTGCTCGTCCAGTTGCTGCTCATCAGCGACAACGAGCGGGAGATCGTGCGGGAGCGCACGCTGCGCGACCGTTTCGAGGCGCTGCGCGGCGCCGCGCGCGCGGCGGACGACGCCCACCCGACGGCGGCGCCGCCCGGGCCGGGCATGTTCACTCCCGGACCAGCAGCGCCACCGGATAACGGTCCAGCAGGTCCGCCGCGCGGGGAGCGGTGAAGCCGTCGGTCCGCTCCGGAGCCAGGGTGCGGCCGGTCAGCAGGTCCGTCCAGGCCCCCGGCCCGGACGGCAGCGGCAGCACCGTGTCGCGCCAGCCGCCGCCCGCCGCCAGACCGATCGGCAGCCGGGTGGCCACCGTGACCGCGACGGGATTCCCGTCCCCGTGCCGCCCCTCGCCGCGGGCGAACGCCAGCAGGTGCCCGGCGGCGGCCCCCACCGCGGGCAGCGGCCGGTAGCCGGTCAGCGCCCGCCGGCGCCGCAGGTGCAGCGCCTGCCGCACGACGTGCATCTTCACCGCGCCGGTGGCGTCCACCGGGGGCAGCCAGCCGGTCTCCAGCCGCTCCAGGAACACCTCGCGCTGCGGGTAGTCGACCGGCCGCCGGTTGTCCGGATCCACCAGCGAGAAATCCCACAGCTCACTGCCCTGGTACACGTCGGGGACGCCCGGCGCGGTGAGCTGGACGAGCTTCTGGCCGAGGGAGTTGGACCAGCCGGGGCGGCGGATCCGGGCCACGAACGCGGCCACGTCCTCCGACAGCTCCCGGTCGATGAGCACCCGCTCCGGCCAGGCCCGGACCTCCGCCTCGAACTCCGGATCGGGGTCCAGCCACGATGTCCGCAGCTTCGCCTCGCGGGCCGCCTTCTCCAGGTAGCCGCGCAGCCGCGCCGCGCTGATGGGCCACGCGCCCACCAGGGTCTGCCACGCCAGCAGGTTCAGCGCCGGCTCGGGCAGCCCGAGCCGTTGCGTCCAGCGCCGCGCCGCCGCCGCGAACTCGCCCGGTAGTTCGGCGATGGCCGCCAGGCGGGCCCGCACGTCTTCCGACCGCTTGGTGTCGTGGGTGGACAGTGTCGTCATGGCGGCCGGCCAGGACGCCTCGCGTTCGGCCGCGCGGGCGTGGAACTCCGCCACCGGCACGCCGAACCTCTCCGGAGCGCCGCCCACTTCGTTCAGCGCGATGAACCGGGTGCAGCGGTACAGCGCGGTGTCCTCGCCGCCCTTGGCGGCCACCATCCCGCTGGTCTGCTGGATCCGGTGGGCCGGCTCGCCGCCCGGGTCGGCGCGCACGGCCGCGTCGATCCGGGCCAGCGTGTCCGCGACACCGGGCCGGCACCGCCGGGCCCGCCGGACCGCGCGCGCCCACGCCTCCTCACCCTCGGGCAGGTAGCTGCGGTAGACGTCGAAGGCGGCGAGCAGGGCGGCGACCGCCTCCCGCGCCCGCTCCCGCCCGGTGCCGGGCAGCAGCGCGGCGATCCGGTCGACCTCGGCCGCCAGCAGCCGGTCGGTGACGTGGCGGCGGCACTCCCGCTCCACCTCGGCCACGTCGGTGCGCACCCCCAGCGACGCCGCCAGCTCGGTCAGCGGCTCGGCCCCGTCGGGGTCGATGAACACCCCGCACACCTCGCGCAGCGCGTCGTAGCCGGTGGTGCCGGCGACCGGCCACGACGCCGGCAGGGACTCGCCGGCCGCCAGGATCTTCTCCAGCACGATCCAGCCGCCGAAGGCCGCCCGCAACCGCCGCGCGTAGCCGCCCGGGTCGCTCAGGCCGTCGGGGTGGTCCACCCGCACGCCGTCCAGCTCGCCGGCCCGCGCCCAGCGCAGGATCTCGCCGTGCGCCGCGGTGAACACGGCCGGGTCCTCCACCCGCACCGCGGCCAGGTCGCTCACGTCGAAGAACCGCCGGTAGGTCAGCTCCGCGGCGCCGCGCCGCCACGACACCAGGCGGTAGTGCTGGCGAGCGTGCACCGTACGCGGATCGTCGCCCGCGGCGTGGCTGTCCGGCGCGAGCGGGAAGCGGCGATCGCCGTAGCAGAGACAGCCGTCGGCCACGGTCAGCTCGTCGAGCGCCGCCGCGCCGTCGTCGCCCTCGTCGGCGAGAACCGGCAGCAGGATGGGGCCGCGGCTCCAGTCGACGTCGAAGCAGCAGGCGTAGCGCGACTCCCGGCCCAGCCGCAGCACGTCCCACCACCATGGGTTCGCCGCCGCGTCGGCCACCGACATGTGGTTGGGGACGATGTCCACCACGATCCCCATGCCCAGCTCGCGGAGCCGGGCCACCAGCGCCCGCCGCGCCCGGTCGCCGCCCAGCGCGGGAGAGACCCGGGTCGGGTCCACCACGTCGTAGCCGTGCGTGGATCCCGCGCCCGCCGCCAGCAGCGGCGAGGTGTACACGGCGCCGGCACCGAGCCGGTCCAGGTAGCCGGTCAGTCCGGCGGCGTCGGCCAGCGTCCAGCCGGGGTGCAGCTGCAGCCGGTAGGTGGACGTGGGCGGACGGGCGGCCCCGGGCGTGCGGCCGTCGGGCGCGGTACCGCGCGCCGCGGTCTGCCGCTCCGTCGCGTGGTCCCGGTCGGGCACGCTCACCTCCACGTCGGTCGTCGGGGTGCGGCATACCCGCTCGGCGGCCTGCGGAAGCGGCCCCCGGCCGTGCCGTGCGCCCGCTCCCCGCGGCGACGCCGCAGACGGCCGACGGGGTTCGCCGGACCGCCGGTTCCCGTGGTGGACGGCGGCGGGGAGCGCCGGGTGAGGTCCACCCCTGGAGCCCCGCGCGGCGTCCACGTTCCGCCGGACCGGACGGTCGAGCGCCGGGCGCGCCCGGGCGTGGCGCGCCGGAGGGTGGCGGCGTGGCGACGGGTGGTCCCCCAGCGCCGTACCGGCCGTGCCCGGCCGGATCGCGGTGACAGCGGTACCCGGCGGGGACTAAGCCCGGCCGGACTCCGCAACGGCCCGATGGCCATCGTCGTCCCGAACGAGCCCGGCCCACGCGCGTGCGCCGGCCTCGCCCGCTGTGTCGGCGCTGCGGGGCACGGCCGGTGTGGCGCGTCCCGAGCGTTCGGCTCCGCGGACGAACCGGCGCTCAGGCGGCGTTCGGGACCGGGCCGCGCCGCGACGCGCACCGCCGAAGTCCCGGCGGGCACGCCGCCCCAGGGCGTCACCGCCGCGCTCCGGCGCGACCGGCCGGTCCGGACACCACGAACGCCGCAGCACCATCGGCCCACTGATCGCCCGGCTCGCGGCCCGGGCCCGGCACGTCCCCAGCCGGGACGGCGGCCTCCGGCCGATCGGCTCGGCTCCGATCCCGTGCGAATCCGCACGCGAGACCGTCGAACGTCCGGCCCCGGCCGGTACGGCCGGCCACGGCCACCGCCGCGCGCACTCCCGTCACTTCCGGCGGAACCGGCGATCCGGCACCCGCCGAACGCTCACTGATCGCGCATGACCATGAAGAACATCGGTCTCACTCATCTAGGGTTGAGCGTGACGACCCCGGAACGGAAAGGCCGCCCGTTGCCCACGCCCGCCGCCCCAGACGCCGCCCGCCGCACCGTGCTGCTGCTGAACGGGCCCAACCTCAACCTGCTGGGGGAGCGCGACCCGGCGCAGTACGGCACCACCACGCTGGCCGACATCGAACGGCGGGTGCGCGAGCTCGGCACCGAACTGGGCGTGGACGTGCGGTGCGAGCAGAGCAACCACGAGGGCGTGCTCGTGGATCTGGTGCACGAGGCGCGCGGCTACGACGGCATCGTGCTCAATCCGGGCGCGTTCGCGCACTACAGCATCGCGCTGCGCGACGCGATCGACGCGGTGGACACGCCCTGCGTCGAGGTGCACATCTCCAACGTCTACGCCCGCGAGGAATTCCGGCACCGCTCCGTGACCGCCCCGGTCGCCGCCGGTTACGTCGCCGGGTGCGGGGTGTTCGGGTACGAGCTGGCGTTGCGGGCGGTGCTGAACCGGATCGCCGAGGCGCCCACGCGGTAGCGCGGCCCTCCCGCCCCGCGTACCGGCCGGCGCCCCTGGTCACTGCCAGGTGGTGTGCTCCGGGCGCACGTAGACGACCACGCGGCGCGCGTCCGGACCGTCCCACGGGTAGACGTCCTCGCCGAGGTACTTCCGGGCCAGGCCGTTGATGAAGCTCCGGTCGGTGTCGTCCTCGATCCGGTCCACGGTGCCGCGGATCTCCAGGTACCGGTACGGCTCGTCCGGGTCGTGCACGGACAGCGCGATGCGCGGTTCCCGCCGCAGGTTGCGGTACTTCTGCCGGCCGGTCGTCTGACTGAACCTGACGAACTCACCGTCCCAGTCGACCCACACCGGGCTGGACTGCGGTTCGCCCCGTGGCCCCAGCGTGGCCACGTGCGCGAACGCCCGCTTGCTCAGGATGCCCGCACGCTGCTCCGGGAGAGTCGACATGACCGGCTCCTCTCTGCTCGGCTGCCCGGTGCGGGGGCGGCGGCCCGCCGCCCCCGCACCTTCGCGGCTGCCCGCTCCGCCGCCGCCCACACATCCGCAGGGCGGCGCGTCAGGACTTGCCGCCCGAGTTCATCTGCGACGCGACGAAGTACCGCTGGAACACCAGGTAGACCAGCAGCACCGGCAGCGTGGACAGCGTGGCCAGCGCCAGCTTCAGCGGGAACTGCTGGGCGCCGCCCAGCGGCCCGGCAGCCAGCCGCGCCAGCCCCAGGTTGAGCGTCTCGTACGCCGGGTCCGACGTCGCCACCAGGAAGTGCGTGAACTCGTTCCACGATCCCTGGAAGGACAGGATCGCCACCGTGATCAGCGCGGGCCGCACCAGCGGCAGCACGACCCGCCAGTACGTGGTGAAGACGCCGGCGCCGTCCATGCGGGCCGCCTCCTCCAGCTCGCGCGGCACCTGCTCGAACGCGGTCTTCAACAGCATGATGCCCACCGCGTCGCACAGCAGCGGCAGGATCATGCCGGCGTAGCTGTCGAAGATGCCGAGCTGCTTGAGCACCAGGAACTTCGGGATGAGCAGCACCACCCCGGGCACGGCCAGCACGGCGAGCACCAGGGCGTTGACCGCCGAGCGCCCCGGAAAGCGCAGCCGTGCCAGCGCGTAGCCGATCAGGCTGTCCACCAGCAGCCGCCCCACCGTGACCGAGACGGTCACGAACACCGAGTTGCCCAGCCACCGGCCGATCGGCATGTCCAGCGCGGTGTCCAGGCCGAACGCCTTGCGCCAGGCGTGCACCGAGAACGGGTCGGGCAGCAGCGCCAGCGGATTCGCCGCGGCGTCGGCGTCGGTCTTGACCGAGTTGGCGAGCTGCACGATGAACGGGCCGAGATACAGCACCGTCCCCACGGCGAGCACCGCGTAGCCCGCCACCCAGATCGCCGCCCGGCCGCGCACCCGCGGGCGCGCGGCGTGCGTCGCCTGTGCCATCAGTCCCTCTCCCTGCCGATCCAGCGCTGGACCACCGTCAGCAGCACGATGATCGCGAACAGCACGAACGCCATCGCCGCGCCCGCGCCGAACTGCCCGTCGCCGAAACTGCGCGAGTAGGACAGGTAGGCCGGGGTGAGCGTCGTCTTGGCCGGCGACCCCTGCGACATGATGTACACCTGGTCGAACACCTGCCAGCTGGCGATGAGCACCAGCGTCATCACCAGCGTCACGCTGCGCCGCATCAGGGGCAGCGTGACGTAACGGAACCGCTGCCAGGCCGAGGCGCCGTCGATCATGGCCGCCTCGTACACCGAGGCCGGGATGTTCTGCAGCCCGGCCAGGAAGAACAGCATGAACGTGCCCGAGGACGCCCACGTGGTCAGCGCGATGATGGCGCACATCGCCACCGACGGCCCGGACAGCCACTCCCAGAGCGGCAGACCGCCCAGCGTGCCGCCGGCCCACTCCGGGGTGCGGCCCGGCTCGGCCAGCCCCAGCGCACCCAGCAGCACGTGCAGCACGCCGCGCGAGTCGGTGAACCAGTTCGGGCCGTCCACCCCGGCCAGCGCCAGCAGGCCGTTCACCGCGCCCGAGCCCTGGAACAGGAACAGGAACACGATGCTGACGGCCACCGAGCTGGTGATGGACGGGAAGTAGAAGACGGTCCGGAAGAACGCCCGGCCCTTCAGGATCCGCTGGTTGACCACGAGCGCCAGGGCGAACGCCAGGGCCGTCACCGCCGGGACGTTCAGCACGACGAAGTACAGCGTGTTGCGCACGCTGAGCATGAAGTCGCGGTGCAGCAGCGTGTCCTCGGCGAGCAGCCGCCGGTAGTTGTCGACGCCGACGAACTCCTGGTCGCCGTCGAACGGGTTGGACTGGCCGTTCCAGTCCAGGAAGCTGACCCAGAGCGCCATGAGCACCGGGGCCACCAGGAACAGCAGCAGGGCGAGCAGCGCCGGGGCGGAGAGCAGCCATCCGGCGCGGGCTTCCTCCGCCCCCGTCGGGCGGCGCCGGCGCGGCGGGCGGAGCCGGCCGGCCCGCGGCGGCCGGGAGGACGGGGCCCCGCCGCCTGCGGGCGGGGCCGTGGGAGTCGCGGTCATCGGTTACGGCCCTTATCCGCCCAGGGCCTCTTCACCGTCGCGCTGCAGCCGGTCCAGCACCTCGGCGGGCTCGGTGCTTCCGGCCGCGACGCCTTGGAGGCCGGTGGTGAACTCGTTGAGCACGGACATGAACCCCGGCACCGGGACCTGGCCGCGGGCGTAGTCGACCCCGGCGGCGAACGCCGCGTGCTCCGGGAAGGTCTCGGCGGTCCAATCGGCGAGGCTCTCGCGGGGCGGGACGGCGCCGAAGTCCTCGGCGAAGGTCTGCTGCTGCTCGGCGCTGGTGAGCTGCCGGACCAGGTCGACGGCGGCCTCGTGGTCGCCACTGGCCTCGGCGATCCCCCAGCAGTTGCTGAACACGGTGGTCGCCCGGCCGCCCGGCCCCTCGGGCAGCTCCACGGCCCGCCAGTCCAGGTCCGGGTAGTCGTTGTCGAACGCCCCGGTCACCCAGCCGCCGTCCATGACCATCGCCGCCCGGCCGCGGCCGAGCGCCTCGGAACCGGACTGGGCGTCGATGTCCTTCACGAAGGAGAAGTAGCCCTCGTCCAGGCCGGTCCGCAGGTACTCCAGCGCCGCCAGGTTCTCCGGCGAGTCCCCGGTGGCCTCGGTGTTGTCGTCGTTGACGAACCACCCGCCGGCCTGCTGCATGAACGTGCCCACGCTGTTGTAGTCGCCGTTGAGCGCGAAGCCGACGCGGTCGCCCTCGGTCAGCTTCTCGGCGGTCTCGGCCAGCTCCTCCCAGGTGGTGGGGACGTCGTCCTCGCCGAGCCCGGCCTCCTCCCACATGGCGGTGTTGATGACCAGCGCGTGCGTGTTGTAGTCCTTCGGCACGCAGTACAGCTCGTCCTCGTAGGTGTAGGAGTCGCGCAGCGCGGGGTAGAAGTCGCCGGTGTCCTCGATCTGGTCGCCGTAGGGGTACAGCGAGCCGCCCTCCGCGTACTGCTGGAACAGGTCGGGGGAGACGTAGAAGACGTCGGCGGGATCGCCGCCCGCGAAGCCCTGCCGTAGCTGCTGCACGAGGTCCTGGGCCGGGACGGCTTCGGCGGGCGTGCCGGACTCCTCCGACCACGCCGCCACCGCCGCCTTGACCGCGGCGGTCTCGGCCTCACCGGAGGAGCCGAACAGGACGGTGATCGTGCCGTCGCCCTCGGAATCGCCGTAGCCGCTGCCGCACGCGGTGAGCAGCAGCGTCAGGCAGGTCCCGGCCGCGACGACGGCGCCGGTGCGGCCGGCCGGGTGGGATCTCATGGGTTTCTCGCCTCCTGGGAACGGGGGAACGGGGTGGAGCTGGCGCGCACGACCAGGGAGGGTCGCAGCACACGGTGCGGCGGCCGGCCGGGCGCTGGGGCGCGGTCGCCGAGCTGGTCGAGGACGAGGCCGACGACCTCGCGTCCGATCTCGCCGAGCGGCTGGCTCAGGGTGGTCAGATCGATGCCGGGCAGCGCGGCGGCGGGCAGGTCGTCGAAGCCGACGACCGCGACGTCGCGTCCCGGCCGCAGCCCGCGCTCGGCGAGCACGCCGAGGCAGCCGATCGCGATCATGTCGCTCACGCAGACCAGGGCGGTCGGCGGCTCGGGCAGGTCGAGCAGGCGGCGGGCCGCCGCGGCGCCGTCGCGCACCTCGTTGTTCTCGGCGGCGGCCGAGGGCTGCGGGCCGAGGCCGTGCGCGGCGCACGCGCGTTCCCACCCGGCGCGCCGGTCGTCGCCGACCCCGGAACCGGGCCGCCAGCCGATGAAGCCGATACGGCGGTGGCCCTGCTCGTGCAGGTGGTCCACGGCGTCACGGGTGCCGGCAGCGCCGTCGACGTCCACCCAGCCGCCGTGTTCGGGCTCCGACCACGACCGTCCGAAGGCGGCGAACGGCACGTCGCGTTCGGCCAGCCACTCCTGCCGGGGATCGCCCATGAAGGTGTCGGAGAGCACGAACCCGTCCACGGTCTGCTGCGCGAGCAGGTCGGCGTAGGCCGGCAGCCCGGCGTCGCCGGGTGGCGCGCTGAACAGCAGGACGTGGTAGCCGCGCTCGGCGGCGGACTCGGTGACGGCGTGCAGGAACCGGTCGAGCACGACGTTGCCGTCGCCGCGCGGCTGGACGCAGTAACCGAGCATGCGCGAGGCGCGTGTGCGCAGCGAACGCGCCAGGCGGTTGGGCCGGTAGCCGAGCTCTCGGATCACCGCCTCGACCTTCTCCCGGGTCGCCGCGCGGACCCGGTCGGGCGCGTTCAGCACGTTGGACACGGTCTGCCGGGACACGCCGGCCGCCGCCGCCACGCTGGTCAGGGTGACGGTTCGCGGTTGCTCGGGGGGCTGTGCCAAGGTCGGCCTCACTGCTGGACGGTAACCGTTCGTGACCATTTGATCGTTCAAGCCCACGGATGTAGCGTCCGCTTGCGCTTTTTATCGTTCAAATGAACACTGTGTGTCGAGAAGTGAACGACGTCACCCGTGTATCTGTCAAGACCCCAGGAGGAGACGTGGCCGACGAGCCCCGTGTGATCCAGCCGTACCTCCACCGGCTGCTGAGCTGCGTCCGCGCTCCGAGCGTGGTCCTCGCCGGTGAGGACGGCCAGATCCGTCCGGGCGGCACCCAAGGCTGGCTGCGCGACGACACCCGGCTGCTCTCCATGCTCGTGGTCGACGTCGACGGGATCGAGCCCGAGCCGGTGGGCCACGCCCTGCTCGGCGCCGACCGCGCCGCCTTCACCGGCGTCGCCCGGCTGCTCGGCGACACCGGCGCCGACCCCACCGTCCGGGTGGAGCGCGAGCGCGCCGTCCACCAGGACGGGCTCACCGAGTCGGTCCGGCTGGCCAGCGACGCGCGCGGTACCGTCCGCACCCGGCTGCGGCTGCGGCTGGCCGCCGACCTCGCCGGGACCTCGGAGGTCAAGCACGGCGGCGCCGGCGAGACCGTCCCGGTGCGGGTGACCGGCGGCCACCTCACCTGGGGGAGCGGCGCCGCCCGCGTCGAGGCGGAGATCGAGCCCGCGCCGGACCGGGTGGAGTCCGGCCCCGACGGCGTCGACCTGGTCTGGGACCTGGCGGTGGCCGGCCACACGGCGTGGACGGCGGTGCTGCGCGCGCGGGCCGTGGGCACGCCGCTGTTCGGCGGCGCCGGCCCCGAGTCCCCCGAGTGGCCGGTGGCCGTCGCGTCCCGGTCCGGCGACCTCGACCGGCTCGTCCGGCAGGGCGTCGCCGACCTCGCGGCGCTGCGGCTCACCGACCCCGAGGACCCGGACGACACGTTCCTGGCCGCGGGCAGCCCGTGGTTCTTCACGCTGTTCGGCCGCGACTCGCTGTGGGCCGCCCGGATGCTGCTGCCCGCCGGCACCGGCCTCGCCGGCGGCACCCTGCGCGTGCTCGCCCGCCGGCAGGGCACCCGGCACGACCGCGGCACCGCCGAGCAGCCCGGCCGCATCCTGCACGAGGTGCGCGGCCGCCAGGCGGTCGCCGGCGGCCACGCCCTGCCGCCGCTGTACTACGGCACCATCGACGCCACGCCGCTGTGGGTCGTCCTGCTCCGCGACGCATGGCGGTGGGGGCTGCCCGAGGCGGAGGTGCACGACCTGCTGCCCGCGCTGCGCGCCGCACTGGACTGGATCACCGGCCCCGCCGATGACGACGGCGACGGCTTCCTCGACTACATCGACACCGAGGGCACCGGGCTGGCCAACCAGGGCTGGAAGGACTCCGGCGACTCCATCCAGTGGCCGGACGGCCGGATCGCCACCGCCCCCATCGCGCTGTGCGAGGCACAGGCCTACGCCCACGAGGCGGCCGTCGCCGGGGCCGAACTGTTCACCGCGTTCGGCGCGCCCGGCGCCGGGGACCTGCTGGACTGGGCCGCCCGGCTGCGCGAGAGGTTCCGCGGCGCGTTCTGGGTGGGGGAGGGCGACGCGGCCTTCCCGGCGATCGCGCTGGACGGTGCCAAGGTCCCCGTCGCCACCCCCACCTCCAACCTGGGCCACCTGCTGGGCACCGGGCTGCTGGACGACCGCGAGTCGGCCCTGGTCGCCGCCCGGCTGGCCGGCCCCGACCTGGACTGCGGCTACGGGCTGCGGACCATGAGCAGCACCGCCGCGGGCTTCAATCCGCTCGGCTACCACGCCGGCAGCGTGTGGCCGCACGACACCGCGATCGCCGTCCAGGGCCTGTCCCGCACCGGCGCCGGCCCGGCGGCCGCCTCCCTGGCCAGCGGGCTGGTGACCGCTTCGGCGTCCTTCGGCCACCGGCTCCCGGAGCTCTTCGCCGGCACCGACGCCCGCGCCGGTGAACCCGTGCTCGCCTACCCGGCGGCGTGCCGCCCGCAGGCGTGGTCGGCCGCCTCCGCCCTGGCGCTGGTCACCGCGGCGCTCCGGCTGTCCGCGGACCTGCCGGCGGGCGTGCTGCGGGTCGCCCCGGACCCGGCGTTCGCCGACTGGTTCCCGATGACGGTGGACGGCCTGCGGGTCGGCGGGCACCCGCTGCGGGTGACGGTGGACGCCGACGGCGCAGCGACGGCGGAGACGTCGGCCCCGGTGCGGGTGGAGGGGGCGGTGCTGCGGCGGTCGGGAGGCTAGGAGGCGGCGAGGCAGGTATTCCCGTATTCCTGAGAACACGGGCGATCGGCGGGGAGAGTATCGATGAGAGACCTGCTCTCCCCGCCGATCTCACGCGCCACGCGAGTACACACACCCCGGGAGCGGTTTCGGTGGGTGTGAAGGCCGGCCACTTGGTGTCCGACTCGGCCGCATGCAGGGCCGTCCGCACGTTGGCCATGAAGAGGCGTTCCGCGTCGTCGCGGGAATCCGCGGCGATCGTCATGCTGATCGAGAGGGAGCGCTCAGCGATGCTGCCGACGATGTCAGGGTCTTCGATGCCTGGGTCGCGCTCTTCCAGATTGAGTAGCTCGTTCATGACGCGGTCGCTGAAGGTGCCGAACGCGTCGTCGCTGTCCACGGAGGACGGCGCGGTGAACACGAGATCGACGCGCAGGTCGTAGGTCATCATCGCTTCTCCCGGCAGGTGCTACGCCTCAACTCACCGAGCAGGTTCTTGATGTGGTTCGCCCCAGAGGGGGAGATTTCGACACTCTTCATGTGCCCTTTCGGGCGGGGGAGTACATCCTGAATTATCGCGAGTCCCTGATTCGCCTTCCTTGCGCTTCGATTTCCCGGAGGATGGCTTCTAAATCCCTGCCTGGATGCTTGACGTCGGTCCATGTGCATCCTGAAAACGCTGTTTTTTCATCTTTGCTGCTCCCCGTGAAGGGCTGTGTGATGAGAATACGCATGGTGATGTGATTTCGTGTCTCACTGCCGAAATTCATGGTGATCTGATGGGGGTTCCAAGAAACGCCGCCCCTCTCAGCCCAACCGCAGCGTGAAGAACCGCCAAATCGGGCAGTAGCCTCGCCGGCCGGCCGGCCGGCCCTCGGCCCGCGTTGGCACTGCGTCCTCTCCCGCTACGCTGGCCACTGCCATGACGAGCAGCCACTCCACGCCCCCCGCCGTCCCTGCCCGCCTTCGGATGCCGCCGCAGGTGCTCGCCGCGCTGTGCTGCCCGCTCTGCCAGGGGGCGCTGACCGGTCGCGGAGAGTCGCTGGCCTGTCCTGCCGGGCACGCCTTCGACGTCGCCAGGGAGGGCTACGTCTCGCTGCTCACCGGCCGCGCGCCGGCCAGTGGTGGGGACAGCGCCGACATGGTCCGGGCGCGGCAGGAGTTCCTGGCGGCCGGGCATTTCGCGCCGCTGGCCGACCGGCTCGCCGCGCTCGTGGCCGATGTTCCGCAGCCCGGGCTGGTGGCCGACATCGGGGCCGGGACCGGGTACTACCTCGCCCGGGTGCTGGACGCGGTGCCCGGCGCGCTCGGGCTCGCTCTCGACGTGTCCCGGTACGCGCTGCGCCGCGCGGCCAGGTGCCACGCCCGCGCCGGGGCGGTGGGGTGCGACGCGTGGCGGGGGCTGCCGCTGCGCACGGGCTCGGTCGGCGTGCTGCTCAACGTGTTCGCGCCGCGCAACGGGCCGGAGTTCCGGCGGGTGCTGCGCCCGGACGGCCTGCTGGTCGTCGTCACGCCCACCGAGGACCACCTCGGCGAGCTGCGGGCCGCGCTCGGTCTCGTTGAGGTCGATCCGCGCAAGGAGGAGCGTCTGGAGCGGTCGCTCGGACCGGGCTTCGGGCTCGCCGGGGACGAGCGGCTGGACGTCCCGCTGCGGCTCGGGCACGCCGACGCCCGCACGGCGGCCGGCATGGGGCCGTCCGCCCGGCACCTCGCCGCCGGGGAACTGGACCGCCGGGTGGCCGCGCTCCCCGACCCGGCACCCGTCACCGCCGCGTTCCGGTTGACGGCGTACCGGCCCCGCTCCGGAGCGTGACACCGCCGTCACCTGGGTAGACAGCCGCACGTGAACGCAACGCACTCGTTCTCCGTGTGGGCCCCCGGCCGCGACCGCGTCCGGCTGCGCACCGGCGGCGCCGACCGGGACATGGCGCGCGGCGAACGCGGCTGGTGGCACCCGGAGCCGGGGACGGCAGCGGTCCCCGGCACCGACTACGCCTACCTGCTGGACGACGACCCGACCCCACTGCCCGACCCCCGCTCGCTGTGGCAGCCCTCCGGCGTGCACGGCCCATCGAGGGTCTACGACCACGCCGCGTTCGAGTGGACCGACGGCGGCTGGACCGGCCGCGCGCTCGCGGGCAGCGTGCTGTACGAGCTGCACGTCGGCACGTTCACCGCCGAGGGCACCTTCGACGCCGCCCGCACCCGGCTGGATCACCTGGCCGACCTCGGGGTGGACATGGTCGAGGTGATGCCGGTGAACGCGTTCGACGGCGTCCACGGCTGGGGGTACGACGGTGTGCTGTGGGGGGCGGTGCACCAGCGCTACGGCGGCCCCGACGCCTTCAAGCGGTTCGTGGACGCCTGCCACGCGCGCGGGCTGGGCGTGCTGCTCGACGTGGTGTACAACCACCTCGGCCCATCGGGCTGCTACCTGCCCCGGTTCGGGCCCTACCTCCATGGCGCGAACGCGTGGGGGCCCGCCCTCAACCTGGACGGGCCCGGCTCCGACGAGGTGCGCCGGTACGTCATCGACAACGCGCTCGGCTGGCTGCGTGACTTCCACCTGGACGGGCTGCGGCTGGACGCCGTGCACGCCCTCGTCGACCGGCGGGCCACCCACCTGCTCACCGAGCTGTCCGCCGAGGCCGACGCGCTGGCGGCCCGGGTGCGCCGGCCGCTCAGCCTGATCGCGGAGTCCGATCTCAACGACCCGGCCATGGTGACCGCGCGCGAGGCCGGGGGCCACGGCATGACCGCGCAATGGGCCGACGACCTGCACCACGGCCTGCACGCCGCGCTCACCGGCGAGCGCCAGGGCTACTACGCCGACTTCGCCACACCGCAGGCGCTGCCGGTCACCCTGCGCCGGGTCTTCCTGCACGCAGGCACCTGGTCGAGCTTCCGGGGCCGCCACCACGGCGCACCGGTGGACACCCGCGTTATCCCGGGAAGCCGGTTCCTCTGCTACCTGCAGAACCACGACCAGGTCGGCAACCGGGCGGCCGGCGACCGGCTGTCCGCGACCGTCACGCCGGGACTGCTCGCCTGCGGCGCGGCCCTCATGCTCTGCTCGCCGTACACGCCGATGCTGTTCATGGGCGAGGAGTGGGCGGCGGGCACCCCGTGGTGCTACTTCGCCTCCTTCACCGACCCCGGCCTGGCCGACGCGGTGCGGAACGGGCGGCGGCGGGAGTTCGCCGCCCACGGGTGGGGGAGCACCGAGGTCCCCGACCCGATGGCTGGAAGCACCCGCGACCGCTCGGTGCTGTGCTGGGAGGAACGGGACCGGGAGCCGCACCGCAGCGTGCTGCGGCTGTACCGGGACCTCATCGCCGCGCGGCGCGCCCACCCGGACCTGGCCGATCCCCGGCTGGACCGCTTCGCCGTCGCCGCCGACGCGGACGGGCGGTGGCTGGTGCTGCACCGGGGCCGGCTGCGGGTGGTGGTCAACCTGCGGAGCCTTGCGTCCGCCGGCCCGCTGGACCGTCCCGGACGCGAGATCGTGCTCGCCTCGCGGGAGGCGGAGCTGACGGCCGACGGCGTGCGGCTGCCCGCGGAGTCGTTCGCGATCGTCGCCACCTGACCCGCACCGGCCCACTGGACCGGCCGGGGGCACCCGGGAGCGCCACCGGTGGTCAGGGCCGGGGCGGGTGCGTCCGGTCGTAGGCGGCCTGTGCCGCCAGGACGTCGGGCATCCGGCTCTCCACGTGGTCGGCCAGCGCGTACAGCAGGGCGGTGGTGGAGGCCCCGAGCTCGGTGAGGCGGTACTCCACGCGTGACGGGTAGCCCTCGCCGGGGTCGCGGTGCACGAAGCCGTCCCGTTCCAGCGCCCGCAGCGTCTGGGCGAGGGCCTTCTCCGCGATGCCGTCGACGCGGCGGCGCAGCGCGCTGAACCGCAGCGGCCCCTCGCGCAGCCCCAGCAGCGTGAGGGCGCCCCAGCGCCCGGTGATGTGCTCCAGCACGGGCCGCGAGACGCAGCCGCGGGCGAGCACCTCGAAGCGCGGCGCCGACGGACAGGGGTTCGGGGTGGACGTGGCGCTCATACCTCGATGCTAGCCCAGCGATAGTACTTTCTGTTGGGTTGTACTTTCAGTTCGAAAGTGCCAGACTGGCCGAGTTCGCTTCCCGAATGGAGACTTCCCCGATGATCGTTGTCACCGCAGCCACCGGCGCCCTGGGGCGCCTCGTCATCGACGGCCTGCTGGAGCGGGTCCCCGCCGAACAGGTCGCCGTGGCCGTCCGCGACGCCGGCAAGGCCGCGCACCTGGCGGCGCGCGGCGTGACGGTGCGGGTCGCCGACTACGACGACCCCGCGACGCTGGCCGGCGCGTTCCAGGCCGGCGATCGGGTGCTCTTCATCTCGGGCAACGAGCCCGGCCGCCGCATCCCGCAGCACACGGCGGTGATCGACGCCGCGAAGGCCGCCGGTGTCGCCCTGCTGGCCTACACCAGCGTGCTCGGCGGCCCGGAGGCGGACTTCGCGCTGGCCGACGACCACCGGGCGACCGAGCGGCTGATCCTGGACTCCGGACTGCCCTACGTGCTGCTGCGCAACGGCTGGTACAACGAGGTCTACACCGAGCGGCTCGGCGAGGTGCTGGAGACCGGCGCCGTGCTCGCCAGCGCCGGAGCGGGCCGGGTCGCCTCCGCCGCCCGCGCCGACTACGCCGCCGCCGCGGTGGCGGTCCTGACCGGCGAGGGGCACGAGAACCGCGCCTACGAGCTCAGCGGCGACGAGGCGTGGAGCCTCGCCGAGTACGCCGCCGAGGTGTCCCGCCAGTCCGGCAAGGAGATCGGATACCAGGAGGTCGACGCCGAGACCCACACCCGGATCCTCGTGGACGCCGGAGTGCCCGGGCCGTTCGCCGAGATCCTGGTCGGCATCGACGCCGCCATCGAGCGCGGCCTGCTCTCCCGGCGCACCGGCGACCTCGCCAAGCTGATCGGCCGTCCCACCACGCCGATCTCGGCGAGCATCGCCGCCGCGCTCAAGGGCTGAGCACGCCGTTCCCCGCGCCCGGTTCTCCCGGGCGCGGGGAACCGCCCGGCCCGCGCACGCGTCCCAAGATCACGAGGCGAGTCCGCCCGGGCCGGGAGCGAGGCCGGGGCGCGGTCATCTCGCCGCCGACCGTGCGATCAGGAAGAGCGACGCGACCATGCATCTCGGCGTCCCGGGCACCCCGGCCGCGCGTCCCGGACCGGTGCGGATCCTCGTGGTCGCGGTGATGAGCGGCCGTGACCCGCGTGGCGGCGGGCTGGCGGCCTTCAACCAGGACTTCACCCGCGCCCTGGCGCGCGAGCACGACGTCACCCTGCTGACCACCGAGTCCTTCGGCGACCACGGGGCGGCCCGGACGGTCACCATCGGGCCGGGCAGCGTCGACCTCCCCGACGGGGTGGCGGACGTGCCGCACGCCCGCCTCGTGGGCCTGGGGCGCCGGCACCGTCCGGAGGACATCGGGCTCGGCGGCGCGAGCGAGCGCTATGACCTCGTGGTCGCGCACTCGCTGTTCCTCGACGCCGCGGCGACCGAGCTGCGGCGCCTGTGGTACCCGGGGACTCCCGTGGCGCACGTGCTGCACACCGCGCCCGAGCGCTACCAGACGCTGCTCGGCCGACCTGAGGAAGGCAGGTCCGCCGCCCACCACCTGCGGCGGGTCATGAGCCGGGCCGACATCCTGGGCGGCGTGGGCCGGCTGCTGACCGACGAGGCCGTCCGGCTGGGGCAGGGCAGCGGGCGGACGCACCCCTCCCACGAGATCGTGCCCGGCGCCGAGATCCGCTCACCGGGCGGCATACCCCCGCTGGACGACGGGATGGTCGTGACCTTCCGGGGGCGGCTCGGCGACCCGATCAAGGGCCACGCCGACCTGCTGGGCGCCGCACGGATGCTGCACGAGGGGGGCCAAGACGTCCGGTTCCACAGCCGCGGCGCGGACCCCGAGACGTGGCGGCGGGAGCAGACCGCGGCGGACGCCGCCGTCGGCGCTCCGGGGGTCGTGCGCGTCGCGCCGTTCACCTCCGACGAGGCCGAACTGGAGCGGGACCTCCACGGGGCGCACCTCATGGTGATGCCGTCCCTGCACGAGGGGTTCGGTCTCGCCGCGTGGGAGGCCGCGGCGCGCGGGCTGCCGGTCCTGGTGAGCGAGGAGAGCGGGGTGGCCCGCTTCCTCACCGACCCCGCTCGGGTCCCGCCCGAGGTGGGGCGGCCGTGCGTGGTCCGCGACGCCGGGCTGACCGGCGAGGCCCGGTCCCGGGCGTGGGCGCAGGCGATCCTGCGCGCGCGGGCCGAACTGCCGCTGCGCTGGCACAACGCGCGGCGGCTGCACACGATCCTGGGCGGCTACTCCTGGGACGACAGCGCGCGGGCCTTCGTCAACGGGACACTGCGCACCCCCCTCACCCGGCACACCGTGCAGGTCGCCGGCGGTGCGCTGCACTCCTCGGCGTCGCCGGCCGGCCGGGGGGAGGCCGACCCGCGGGTGGCCATGTGGGGCCGCCCGGGGGCGCGTGGCCTGACCGGTGCGGTCGGCCGGGCCGTCAGCGGGGCTGGGCCCATGGAACGGCCGCGGCGGGTCGGTGCCGCGCATGCGGCGCGGCGGCGCACCGCAGGCGGCTGAGGCTCCGGAGTGCCGGTTGCGGCGGACCTGGCGGTCCGTCGTCCCCTCCCCGCCGGGCAGGGCACGTCGCCCCACGGTGCCCGCTGGTGATCGCGTCGAGAGTGTTCGCGTGGTCGTCGGCACCGTCGCGAGACCCGCGATGAGGAAGGCCGCCGCGACGATGGCCACCGACGGCCACGGGGGGGCGCACCGCCGAGCCCGTGCGGACCGGCGGTGAGGCACGGGAGCCCCGGCCGATCCGGGGAGCGGCGCCCGCATGTTCCTGCGGAGCGCCGCTTCCTCGCCAACGAGGCCGCGGCGACGACGCCTATCGCGTCCGGGCCCGGGCGCAAGGTCCGGGTCCGGCCCGGCGCGTCCACGGCGGGATCGCGGTTCTGCCCGGCGCCCCGGCGCCGCACCGTGCGCCGCCGGGTGCTCCTCGCCCGCCGGTCTGCTCTTTGCCAGCCACATTCCTGGCGAAGGGGACGAAACGGCGGGGGCGAGCCGGCCGGTCTGCTGCAATTGACGCACCGCGGCGACCGTGCCGCCGGTCTTGACGCCGGACGGTCCGCCGCCGAGGATCGGCCTGCGATACGGGTTCGATGCCGGTATCCGTCCCCCAAATCGGAGTACTGGAGGTACTCAGGTGGTTCGTCGATATCGCCGCAGGGTGTCGATGAGGGCGGCCGCGCTGTCATTGCTGACCGCGGCCGCCCTCACGCTGTCCGGGCTCCCCGCCGCAGCGAGCGAGGCCCCGGACATCCGCGAGCGGCTGGAAGCGATCCCCGGTCTGACCGTCGTGGAGGAGCGGCCGACCGAGCCCGGTTTCCGCTACTTCGTGCTCAGCTACTGGCAGCCCGCCGACCACGCGCACCCGCGGCGTGGCGGCTTCCAGCAGCGCCTCACCCTGCTGCACCGCGGCTTCGACCGGCCCACCGTGCTGCAGACCAGCGGCTACAACGTCCGTACCACGCCCTCACGGGCCGAGCCGACCCGGCTGGTCGACGGCAACCAGATCTCCACCGAACAGCGGTTCTTCACGCCGTCGCGGCCCGAGCCGGCCGACTGGGACCTGCTCACCATCCGGCAGGCCGCGGCCGACCACCACCGGATCATCCAGGCGCTGGACGGCCTCTACCAGGGCGCGTGGCTGTCCACCGGCGGCTCCAAGGGCGGCATGACCTCGGTCTACCACCGCCGCTTCTACCCCGGCGACCTCGACGGGACCATCGCCTACGTGGCGCCGCACGACGTCGTGGACGACGAGGACTCGGCCTACCTGGAGTTCTTCGAGACCGTCGGCGACGACCCGAGCTGCCAGGCGGACCTCGCCGCCCTGCAGCGCGAGGCGCTGCAGCGCCGCGACGAGTTCGTCGCCTACTACGAGGAGCGCGCGGCCGAGGAGGGCTGGACCTTCGACCGCACCATCGGCAGCGCCGACGCGGCCTTCGAGATGCTGGTCCTGGACACCGCGTGGGCGTTCTGGCAGTACCAGCCGGTGGACCGGTGCGCCGAGGTGCCGGGCACCGACGCCGCCACCGCCGACATCGCCGCGTTCCTGGACGACGTGGCAGAATTCGGCTTCTACACCGACCAGGGCACCGAACCGTACATCCCGTACTACTACCAGGCGTCCACCCAGCTCGGCACCCCGAGCGTGCCCACCGACCACATCGACGACCTGCTGCGCTACCCCGACCTGTACCAGGCGTCCAGCTACATCCCCGACGACATCGAGCTGTTCCCGTTCGACCGCCGGGCGATGCCGGACATCGATCGCTGGCTGCGCACCCGGGGCACCGAGATGCTGTTCGTCAACGGCGAGTACGACCCATGGGGCGCCGAGCCGTTCGACACCGGCCGCAACGCCCAGCGCCGCGACACCATGACCTTCGTGGCCCCGCGCGCCAACCACGGCGCGAACATCGCCCAATTGACCGAGGCCGACCGCGCGGCCGCCACCGACGCCGTCCGCCGCTGGGCGGGCGTCGCCGACGAGGTGCGGACCCTGCGTGGCGCGCAGTACATCCCGGCATTGGACGACGTCGAGGAGGAGACCGAACGCCGGCCGCTGTGACCCGGTGACACGCCCACACGGAACGGAGGCCCGGGGGCGGATACGATCCCTCCCCGGGCCTCCGGCCGATGCAGGGCGCCCCGGGCACGCGGTCACACGGTGCCTTGACGTCGCCGCCACGGGTCACGCCAGGCGGTGGCGCCGGCACCGCCGCCCCGTCGACCGGGGTCACACCCGCTCTGGGACCTCGTTCCCGGCCGCGCGGATCGCCGCCGGGACGTTCACGGCGCACAGGATCACGAAGCCGATCACGAAGAACGCGATGAGCGACAGGATCGCCAGCCGGTAGTCGCCGCCGGTGGCGTCCAGCGCGACACCGATGGTGAGCGCCCCGAGGAACGCCGAGCCCTTGTCGCTGATCTCGTACAGGCCAAAGTACTCCGCCTCCTTGCCGCGCGGGATGAGCTGGGAGAACAGCGAGCGGGAGAGCGCCTGGGTACCGCCCAGGACGATCGCGATGCAGAAGGCCAGCGCGAAGAACTGGCCCGCGGCGCCGGTCTGCAGCAGCGGGGCGGCCCCGACCACCAGCACCCACACCACCAGGCTGGCGAGAACGGTGCGCTTCGTCCCGAACCGCCGGGCGAGCGCGCCGAGCAGCAGCGCCCCGCCGAACGCGACGAACTGCACCATCAGGATCGCGCCGATCTGCACGTCCTGACCGAGGTCGAGCGCCTGGTCGGCGAAGGTCGCCGCGAAGGAGACCACCGACTGGACGCCGTCGTTGAACGCGATGTAGCCCACCAGGAAGAGCAGGGTGCGCGGATACCGGCGCAGGCCGCGCACCGTGCTCCACAGTTGCCCGAAGCTGGCCATGACCACCCGCGTCCCGCGCTCCGGCGGGCGCGCCGCAGTGGCGCGGCGCCGGTCGCGCAGACGGGCCAGCGGGATCAGCGCGAACAGCGCCCACCACACGCCGGCCGACGCCATCGAGATCCGGACCGCGTGCTCCTCCGCGAGGCCGAGCGACTCGTGCGACAGGTAGAGCGCCAGGTGCACCGTGAGCAGCAGCGCGCCGCCCAGGTACCCCGCGGCCCACCCGCGCGAGGAGACCCCGTCGCGCTCCTGCGCGGTCGCGATCTCGGGCAGGAAGGCGTTGTACACCACCACCGAGGCGCCGAAGGCCAGGTTGGCCAGCACGAACAGCGCCGCGCCGAGCAGGTAGCCGGTGCCCTGCACGAAGTACAGCCCCATGGTGGCGAACGCCCCCACGTAGGCGAAGGCGCCCATCAGGGCGCGCTTGCGGCCCGTGTGGTCGGCAACGGCGCCGATGGCCGGCAGCAGCACGAGCTGCAGCAGCACCGACAGGGAGGTGGCGTAGGGGTACAGCGCCTCGGGACGCATCGCCCAGCCGAGCACCTCCACGTGCACCGTGCCGTTCTCCCTGGCCGCCCGCTCGGCGATCGAGGTGAGGTACGGGCCGAGGAAGACCGTGATGACGGAGGTCGAGAAGACCGAGTTCGCCCAGTCGTACATGTACCAGGCGCGCTGCTCGCGGCGGCGGGCCTCGGGGCCGGGCGGCGCGGGAGCGCCGGTGGGGTCGGGCACGGGAACCGTCCTGTCGTGGGGATGTCCGGTCGGCGGCGGATGGAGCTCGGGGAGGTTCGGGCGAGGGACGTCAGGCGGGAGCGGCGGATCCGGCGGCCGGCCACGCGCCCCGCTCGGCGAGCACGCGGCGCAGCTCCACCACGTTGTCGCTGACGATGCCGTCGACGCCCGCGTCGAGCAGGCGGCGCATCACCGCGGGCTCGTTGACCGTCCACACGTGCACCTGGACGCCGGCGCGGTGCGCCGTGGCGATCAGGTCGCGGCTCACCACGGGGAAGCGCCCCAGCCGCAAGGGGAGCTGCGCGTAGCGGACGCCGTGGCGGGCCAGTGCCGCCAGCGGCGGGGCGAACGACGCGAACCGCAGCCGTGCGGCGTCCACCGGACCGCACGACATCGCGACCGGGCGGTCGACCGCGCGGCGCACCCGCTCCAGCCGCCGCTGGCTGAACGAGCCGACGCACACCCGGTCCCAGGCGCGGGTCCGGCGCAGCACCCGCACGAGCGGCGGCACCGCGGAGTCGGCCTTGACGTCGATGTTGAAGCGGACGCCGGGCCACGTGCCGAGCAGGTCCTCCAGCAGCGGCACCGGCTCCGTCCCGGCCACCCGGGCGCGCGCCACCTCGGCGTAGGGCAGGTCGGCGACGGCGCCGGAACGGTCGGTCGTGCGGTCCAGCGTGGCGTCGTGGAACGCCAGCAGCACGCCGTCGCGCGTGGCGTGCACGTCGGTCTCCAGGTGGCGGTAGCCGAGGTCGACGGCGTGCTGGAAGGCGGGCGCGGTGTTCTCCAGTTCGGTGCGCGCCCGCCCGGCGGCGTCGGTCAGCCAGCCGCCCCGGTGCGCCAGGCCGATCGGGGCCGGCGGATCGAGGAGGTGAGGGGTCACCCGAGCAGTATGCCGCCGGAACGGGCACGCGGTCGCCCCCGGAACGGCCGGGAAAGCTGGAATTCCATGTGGCACCGGAGACGGTGTGCGGACTCTGCTGCGGGTGACGGCTCACCCCGGAGCCGTCGAGACCAGCCCGCGCCCGTCCCGGCGGCGCCCGCGCCCCCGGCCGGCCGTCCGCACCCGAGAGGAAGTCCGGATGCCCGCCCTCCGCCCGCAGCACTCCTCCCACCCGGCCACGTGCCGCCACGCCGCCGTCCCCGCGACGCACGGCCGGGCCCGGGAACTCACCCGGTTCACCCAGCTCGTGGCCGAGGTACTGGCCGGCCAGCGCGACCCCGCGCAGCTGCGCGACCACATGTCCGGATCCGCCTACGGCGCCCTGCGCCGCCGGGCGGGGGCGTACGCGGTGTCGCGCTGCCCGCGACTGCGCCGCACCCACCTGCGTTCGCCCGCACCGGGTGTCACCGAGGTGTCGTGCGTGATCGACTGCGGAGCGCGGCACCGGGCTCTCGCGCTGCGGATCGAGTCGGCGCCGCGGTTCTGGCTGTGCACGTCGGTGGAGACCGATGTGCGGCATCGATAGGCGGTGGGACGCGACCGGGGTGTGGGCGCGGCGGCGCCCACACCCCGGTGCTCGGCACGGTGGAACCGTCCTACACGTAGGAGTAGCCGCCCCTCGACAGGTTCGACCCCACGCTCGCGCAGTAGGCGTAGGACCAGGACCCGTTGCTGGCCGTGGCTCCGTACACGCGTCGGCCGTTCGTGCAGTCCGCCCAAGCGCGGTAGGTGCCGCTGGTGCACGAGGCCCCGAAGGTCCGGCTGTCCCGCCACGTGGTACAGGCCGCGGCCTGCATGTCATCGGCGCTGGCCGCGGTCGGGGTCATCAGGAGCCCGGTGCTCATGACCAGGGCGGCGAGAACGGCGGGAAGGCGTTTCATCAGGACATACCTCCAAGGGGGTGGGGCCGCGAGACCCCGCGCGGTCGCGAGATGTGCCCATCCTGGCTCCGGGACCCGCGTCGCGCCTTAGCGGTGCGCGCCGAGGGGCGCGCACCGCGCGCCGACCTCGCGGAGCGGCCGACGCATGGTTCCACCGCCGGAGCCGTACGCCACCGGTCCGGAAGCGCATGCAGGGTCCACTAGTGACTGAACGCGCGTCCGGGCGGCCGTCGCCGCCGCTCCGGTCAGCGTGCCCACCCGGCCAGTGGGCCGCGCGACAGGTGCCGCGGCGGTCCGGCCCGACCGGGCGCCGGCCGACGTGCCCGCGCCGCCGTTCGCCGCCGTCGGCGGTCGCGGCGATCCCGGCACCGGCGCCGACCACGCCCGCGCCGTCGAGGCGCTGCGCGCCGTCGCCCACACGATGGAGTTCACCGGCAGGAAACCCTCGACCGGGACTTCGCCGTCGGTCCGCTCGAAGGGCCGTGGCGGTCCGGCCGCCCGGAGGTGTTCACCGGCCGCGCCAAGGACGCCCGGCACCGGCGCATACTGATCGGCTGGCCCGACCGGATCACCGAGGACCTCATCGGCGAGGCCGGACAGGCCCGCACCAACGGACAAGGGCGGCTCCGCGATCGCCGAGGTGCACCGCGAGACCCACCTCGGAGACCGCACCGGACCCGGCCCGCCCGATTCCGGACCGTCCTCCGGCAGCCCGTTCGACCGGCGAACACGCGGCGGCCGACGAACCGCCGGATTCGGTGACACGCGGCGGCCGCACCCGCTGAGCGTTCGTGGTCATCACACCGGGGTCGCGTGGCACAGGGGAGAGGGCTCGCCGCGTCCCCGTACGGACACCGGTGCCCCACCTCCCACCTGCTGGGTAAGCGCTTACAGCACTTACGTGTGACGGAGCTCGCATCAGCCCGCCCGGCCGTGCGGCTTCGGCGCTGGGTACTGGCGTGGTGGGGTGGGATGAAGTACCTTGGAAAGCGCTTTCTCGTTGAAAGGTAGGACAAATGGGAGATCAGGTGCTCGGCGTCGCCATGAACGGCGTCACCGGCCGCATGGGCTACCGCCAGCATTTGACACGGTCGATCCTGGCCATCCGGGAGGCCGGGGGAGTGCCGCTACCGGACGGGACCCGGGTCATCCCCGAACCCGTCCTCGTCGGGCGGTCGGCCGGCAAGCTCCGCGAGATCGCGGCGCGCCACGACATCCCCCGTTGGAGCACCGATCTCGACACCGTGCTCTCCGACGACTCCATCTCGGTCTACTTCGACGCGCAGATCACCAGCGCCCGCGAGGAAGCCGTCCGGGCCGCCATCGCCGCCGGCCGGCACGTCTACGCCGAGAAGCCCGTCGCCGCCACCTACGGCGCCGCGCTGGAACTCGCCAAACTCGCCCGCGCCGCCGGGGTCCGCAACGGCGTCGTCCAGGACAAGATCTTCCTGCCCGGCCTGCTCAAATTGCGCCGCCTGGTCCGCTCCGGCTTCTTCGGGCGGGTGCTGTCCGTCCGCGGCGAGTTCGGGTACTGGGTGTTCGAAGGCGACTGGCAGGCCGGCCAGCGCCCCAGCTGGAACTACCGCGCCGAGGACGGCGGCGGCATCGTCCTGGACATGTTCCCGCACTGGCACTATGTCCTGGAGCACATCTTCGGGCCGGTGCGCGCCGTCACCGCCCGCGCCGTCACCCACATCCCGCGCCGGTGGGACGAGAACGGTGAGCCCTACGACGCCACCGCCGACGACGCCGCCTACGGCATCTTCGAACTCGACGGCGGCGTCATCGCCCAGATCAACTCCTCCTGGTGCGTCCGGGTCGACCGCGGCGAACTCGTGGAGTTCCAGGTCGACGGCACCGAGGGCAGCGCCGTCGCCGGCCTGCGCCACTGCCGGGCCCAGCACCGGTCCGCCACCCCCCGCGCCGTCTGGGATCCCGACGCCGGGCGCGACGAGCCCTACCGGGACCAGTGGGAGTCCGTCCCCGACAACGACGAGTTCGACAACGGCTTCCGCGCGCAGTGGGCCCTCTTCCTCCGGCACGTCTGCGCCGGCACCCCCTTCCCGCACGACTTCCTCTCCGGCGCCCGCGGACTGCAGCTCGCCGAGGCCGGGCTGCGCTCGTCGCGCACCGGCGGCCGCGTCGAACTGGAGGAGGTCACGCTCCCGTGACCCGCACTCTGCGCCTGCCCACGCCCGACGGCCGGCTCGCCCCCCACACGCTGCGCGGCACGGGGCCGGACCGGCCGGCCACCGCGAAAGTCGGCACCCCACCGCGCACCCGCACCGCCTACGCCGCCGCCCACGTCGTGGCCGACCCGCTCGCCGACAACGCGCCCGGTGCCCCCGCCCGGCTCGACTGGGAGGCGACGCTCGCCTTCCGGCACCGGCTCTGGGACCTCGGCCTCGGAGTCGCCGACGCCATGGACACCGCGCAGCGCGGCATGGGCCTGGACTGGCCGGCCACCGCGGAGCTGATCCGCCGCTCGGCCGCCGAGGCGGCGACGCGCGGCGCGGCGATCGCCTGCGGCGCGGGCACCGACCACCTCGACCCGCACTGCCCCGACCTGGAAAGCGTTCTCGCGGGCTACCGAGAGCAACTGGAGGTGGTCGAGTACGCCGGCGCCACCCCCGTGCTCATGGCCAGCCGGCAGCTCGCCGGCCTGGCCCGCGGCCCCGAGGACTACGCCGCCGTCTACGGGCGGCTGCTCACCGAGGCCGGGCGCCCGGTCATCCTGCACTGGCTCGGCGCCGCCTTCGACCCCGCCCTGGCCGGTTACTGGGGCCACGACGACCCCGCCGACGCCATCCCGTTCGTCGCCGACCTGATCCGCGCGCACGCCGACCGCGTCGACGGGATCAAGGTCTCCCTCCTCGACGCCGCCCTGGAGGTCCGGCTGCGCAACCTGCTGCCGCCCGGCGTCAAGCTCTACACCGGCGACGACTTCAACTATCCCGAGCTCATCAGGGGCGACGCCGACGGCCACTCCCACGCGCTGCTCGGCGTCTTCGCCGCCATCGCCCCGGCCGCCGCCGCGGCGCTGCACGCCCTCGACGACGGCGACACCGCCCGCTACGACGCGCTGCTGGCCCCCACCGTGCCGCTCGCCCGGCACCTGTTCGCCGCCCCCACCTACTACTACAAGACCGGCATCGCCTTCCTCGCCTGGCTCAACGGCCACCAGCGGGCGTTCAGCATGGTCGGCGGCCTGCAGAGCGCGCGCGGCCTCCCCCACCTGGCCGAGGCGTTCCGGCTCGCCGACGCCGCGGGCGTGCTCACCGACCCCGACCTCGCCGCGCTGCGCATGCGCCGGCTGCTCGCCGTGGCGGGGGTGGACGAGTGACCGGCGCCCCCACCGCCCGCACCGCGCCGCGCGACGTCCCCTCCGGCCGGCCCGCCGCCGTCCCCACACCGCAACCCGGCGACCCCCGCCTCGCCCGTCTCGCGGTGAACCAGATGACCGTCCGGTCCTGGGGCGTGCGCGATCTCGTGCAGGGCTGCCTGCGCGCCGGCATCCCCGCCGTCGGGCTGTGGCGCGAGCCCGTCGCCGAGGCCGGGCTGTCCGCCGCCGCCCGGTGGGTCCGCGACGCCGGCCTGCGGGTCTCCTCCTACTGCCGCGGTGGCTTCCTCACCGGTGCCGACCGCGCCGCCGCCCTGGACGACAACCGGCGCGCCGTCGACGAGGCCGCCGAACTCGGCGCCGCCTGCCTGGTCATGGTCGTCGGCGGGCTCGGCGCGCACGGCCGGGACCTGCCCGGCGCCCGCGCCCGCGTCGCCGACGCCCTCGCCGAGCTCGCCCCCTACGCCGCCGAACGCGGGGTCCGCCTCGGCCTGGAGCCGCTGCACCCCATGTTCTGCGCCGACCGCGCCGTGCTGTCCACCCTCGGACAGGCCCTCGACCTCGCCGAGACCCTGCCCGGCGCCGGCGTGGTGGTCGACGCCTACCACGTGTGGTGGGATCCGCAGGTGGCGGAGCAGATCCGGCGGGCCGGGGCCGCCCACCGGATCGTCTCCTTCCAGACCTGCGACTGGACCCTCCCCCTGCCCGCCGACGTGCTGGAGGGGCGCGGGATGCCCGGCGACGGCCACGTGGACCTGCGCGCCCTGCGCACCGCCGTCGACGCCGCCGGATACACCGGCGACATCGAGGTGGAGATCTTCAACGCCGATGTCTGGGCGGCCGACCCCGACGACGTCATCGCCACCATCGCCCGCCGGCACGTCCAGCACGTGCTCTGACCGCCGCCCGCACCCCGGCGGCCGTGCCCGCCGGCCGGACTCCGGACCCACCGTTCAGCGCGCCCGACCCAGCAGAGAGGACCCTCCAACGGTGCACTTCGACGGAATCCTGTTCTTCCCGGTCACGCCCTTCACCGATGCCGGTGCCGTGGCCGAGGACGCGCTCGCCGAGCACGTCGCCGCCGGGCTCGCGCACCGCCCCGGCGGTGTGTTCGCCGCCTGCGGCACCGGCGAGATCCACGCCCTCTCCGGTGCCGAGCACGCCCGCGTCGTCCGCGTCGCGGTCGAGACCGCCGCCGGCCGGGCGCCGGTGATCGCCGGCGCCGGCGGCAGCGTCGCCACCGCCGTCGAGCAGGCCGCCGCCGCGCGCGACGCCGGCGCCGACGGCGTGCTGCTGCTCCCGCCCTACCTCGTCAACGCCCCGCAGCGCGGCCTGGTCGACTACGTGCGCACCGTGGCCGAAGCGGTCCCGATCCCGGTCATCGCCTACCAGCGCGGCACCATGGTGTTCACCCCCGACACCGCCGCCGAGGTCGCCGCGCTGCCCGGCGTGGTCGGCATCAAGGACGGCGTCGGCGACCTGGACCGCATGGCGCGCATCGTGGCGGCGGTCCGGGCGCGCCGCGGACCGGAGTTCACCTTCTTCAACGGGCTGCCCACCGCCGAACTCACCGTCCGCGCCTACCAGGGCGTCGGCGTGCACCTGTACTCCTCGGCGGCCTTCGCGTTCGTCCCCGAGATCGCCACCGCCTTCTACCGGGCGGTGCGCGAGGGCGACCCGCTCGCCGACACCCTGCTCGACGTCTTCTACCAGCCGCTGGTGCGACTACGCGACCGCGCGCCGGGTTACGCGGTGTCGCTCGTCAAGGCCGGCGTGCGCCTGCGCGGCGGCGCGGCCGGCGGCGTCCGGCCGCCCTTCACCGACCCCACCGAAGCCGAGGTCGCCGAGCTGTCGGCGATCATCGACGCCGGGCTGGCGGCCGTCAAGGACCTCCCCCTCACCGCGCCATGCTGATCGCCGACCTCAGCGCCGCCGCCTACCGCCTGCCGCTCGCGCGCGCCTGGGACGGCGGCGTCGACCGCAACGACCTCGTCGTGCTGCGCCTGCGCACCGACACCGGCGCCGTCGGCACCGGGTTCGCCTGGACGCCCAAGATCGGCGCCGGAGCCGTGCTGGCCCTGCTCCGCGACGACTGCCCCGAGGCGCTGATCGGGCGCCCCGCCGTCCCCGGGCCCCGGTGGCGCGACCTGCGGCACCACCTGCGCGAGGCCGGCACCACCGGGCTGACCGGGCTCGCCACGGCGGCCGTGGACATCGCGCTGTGGGACCTCGCCGCCCGGACGGCCGGCCGCCCGCTGACCGACCTGATCGGCCGGTGCCGCGACCGGGTGGCCGCCTACGGCAGCGGCGTCAACCTCGACTACGAGCTGCCCGACCTGCTCGACCAGGTGCGCGGCTGGCTCGCGGCCGGGCACCGCGCGGTCAAGATCAAGGTCGGCTCACCCGAGCTGGAGCGCGACGTCGAACGGGTCGCCGAGGTCCGGCGGCTGATCGGCCCGCACCGCCGGCTGATGCTCGACGCCAACCAGCGCTGGGACGTGCCCACGGCCGTCCGCGCGCTGCGCGCGCTCGCCCCGTTCGAGCCCGACTGGATCGAGGAGCCGCTGCCCGCCGACGACCTCGCCGGGCACGTGCGGCTGCGCGCGGCCACGCCGGTGCCGTTCGCCGTGGGGGAGAACCTGCGCAGCGTCGCGGAGTTCCGCGCCGCGATCGAGGCCGGGGTGTGCGACGTGGCCCAGCCCAACGTGGTGCGCGTCGGCGGCATCACCCCGTTCCTGCGCGTCGCCGACCTCGCCGCCGACCACAGCGTCCCGGTCGCCCCCCACCTGCTGCCGGAACTGTCCGCCCAGCTCGCGGTGTGCGTGCCGCTCGCCGCCATGGTCGAGGACATCGACCGCGCGTCATTCGGCGCGCTGGGTGCGCTCGCCGGTCCGAGCGGGGTACGCGTGCGGGACGGGTACGCCGACGTGGCGACCGGCCCCGGTCACGGGCTGGACTTCGCCACCGGCACCATGACACCGCTGCCCGCGGCGGGCGGCTAGCTGTACTGACCACGGAGGTCGGTAACACCGGCCCCGGCGGAAACAACGAAGAGGGCCTCCGGTAACGGTGTGGATGTCCGACGTCCCACCGCCCGGAAGGCCCTCAACGCCCCACACCACCCAGGCCAACGCCCGCCTGACCCCTGCCGGTCGCCCGGCCCTGGCTCGCTGCGCGGTGGAGGACCGATGGCCCCCGCGCCGCGCGGCCGAACGCTTCCAGGTCGCGGTGACCACCGCCCAGCGCTGGGCGGGCCGCTACCGCGCCCACGGCCACCCGCACACCGCCATCCACGACCACACCCGCCCGGCCTACACCGAGATCCCGGACGACGAGAGGAAGGACACCGCCACCTGGGCGCGGGCGGCGGCCCACTTCGCCCCGGGTGAGCATCGCGGTGGAGCGGGTGCCGACCGGCAACGGGTCCCGCCACACGTCCCGGCTGTGGCGCGAGGCCCTGGCCCGAGGCAAGATCACGCACAAGCGCACCCGGCCCTAGGCCCCAGACCAACGGCAACGCCGAACGCTTCCACCGCACCCCGGCCGAGAAACGGGCCTACACCCGCCCCTACCGCTCAGAGACCCAACGCCGGCAGGCGTTCGCGAGCCGGCCGCATCACCACGATCACCACCGGTTCCACACCACGATCGGCGGCCCCCGCCACCCGCGTACCTGACCTCTCAGGTCAGTACACCTGGATCGTTGATGGGAGATCATGGAACCGGCTGCGGGCATAGCCAAGGGCGTCCACCATCAGCGGGTGAAGACGAACCCGGAGGCCCTTCAGGCCGCACTCCACGTCCATCCCGGGCCGGAGCGGCCGCTCACCCGGGCGGGCCGGTCCGCGCGGCCGTGGCCACGTACTCCTGGGATGCGACCCCGGACGATGGTTGCCGCACCCGGCACCGACCCGGATCGGCCAGCTCTTCCCACGCCCGCCCGGCCACCCGGGAGTACGACCCGCACCCGCGGCGCCCCGCGCTCAGGCTCCCGTCGGCGCCGCCGTGCTGTCGCGCACCACGACCTCGCCGGCCACCGACACCGTGCGGGGCCCGGCGGGCCGGCTCTCCTCCAGGGCGAGGCGGGCGGCCTCCTCGCCCATCCACTCAAGGGGCAGCCGTACGGTGGTCAGCCCCGGGGTGAGGTCGCGCAGCGTGGGGATGTCGTCGAACCCCGCGACGGACAGGTCGTGCGGCACCCGCAGGCCGGCGTCGCGCAGCGCCGCCATGGCGCCGGTGGCCATGACGTCGTTCACCGCGAACAGGCAGGTGGCGTCGGTGCCGGTGGCGAGCAGCCGCCGGGTCGACTCGTAACCGCCGTCCCGGGTGAACGCCCCGTGCACAACGTTGTGCGGGTCGAGCGCGATGCCACCGGCCGACAGCGCCGAGTGGAAGCCGTCCAGCCGGTCGCGCGCGGTGCGCAGGTCGGTCGGCCCGGCCAGGATCGCGAACCGGCGGTGGCCGAGTTCGAGGAGGTGCCGCGCCAGCGCAGCAGCGCCGTTGCGGTTGTCCGGCACCACCGTGTCGGCCGGCAATCCCTCCTGGGACACGCACGCCACCCGGCCGCCCTGCCGGGTGAACATGGTGATCTCCTCGGCCAGCCCGCCCCCGGTCTCGTCGTCGACGGTGCGGCTGCCCGCGAGCACCACGGCCCGCGCGCGGTGCGAACGCAGGGTGGCCAGCAGTTGCGTCTCGCGGCGCGGGGCGCGGCCGGTGGTGCCCAGCACCACGATCAGGCCCTGCTCCTCGGCGGCCCTGGTCACGCCGGAGGCGATGCTGGAGAAGTACGGGTCCGCGATGTCGTGGACGACCAGGCCGACGAGGGTGCTGGTGTTGCGGGCCAGCGTCTGCGCCGACGCGTTGGCCAGGTACCCCAGCTCATGGGCGCTGGCCGTCACTCGCCGGCGCAGTTCCTCGCCCACCTGCCTGGTGCTGCCGTTGAGGACGCGGGAGGCGGTCGCCAGCGAGACCCCGGCATGCCGGGCGACCTGTTCCAGAGTCACGTAACCGCTGCCCACGACTCAACCCCTCTGGCGGTTGGAAAACTCTTTCCCCATGATCATAGAAGCGGCGGAGAGCCGGTGACCAGCGAGCACGGCGCGGTCGTTGGTGATGCCTACCACGGTTCCGCGGTTCTGTCGACTCTGAGCCGTCTCAGGAGGCGGGGGCGGAAGCCCCCAGCTCGGTCCGCCAGCTCCGCCGCGGCCGCCACCCGACGGACGCGCGGGCGGCCGCGTTGGAGAACGCCGGCAGGTCCCCGGTGAGGCCGTCGGCGAGCCCGGCGGTGCCGGGGTGGAAGCGCGGCAGCAGCTCGGCGAGCGGCGCCCGGGCCAGCGCGTCGTCGGCGATCGCGTGCAGGATCTGCCCGCTGCGCACGTCCCCGGGCCGCTCGGCGAGCAGCGCGAACAGCTCCGCGGCGTCGCGGGCGTCCACGTAGTTGAACAGGGAGCCGGCCGCGAGTTCCGGCCGGTCCAGCCGCTCGGCGACGGTGTGCCCCTGCTGGGTGGGCGCCCCGGCCCACTCCTCCGGCGCGATGACGTACCCAGGCCGGACGGCGGCGAACACGCACCGCTCGCCCTCGGCCCGCGCGAGCGTGCGCACCGTCTCCTCGATGATGGCCTTGGACAGCCCGTAGGAGTGCAGCGGCGCCACCGGGTGCTCCTCGTCCAGGGGCAGCCGCAGCGGCCGCCACCCGGGCGTGCCGTAGCCGAACACGGTGGGGCTGGACGCCGCCACGGCGATCCGCGCCCCGGCCCTCGCCGCGTCGGAGAGCACCGTCCAGGCCAGCAGGGTGTTGATCTCCAGGATCTCGGTGTCCGGACGGCTGTGCGGGACCGCGATGCCGGCGAGGTGCAGCACCGCCTCGGGCCGGGCCTCGGCGAACACCTCCGAGCGCGCGGCGTCGTCCAGCAGGTTCACCACCCGCTGGGTCGCCTGCGGGGCGATCGGCCCGGCGGTGAGGTCGGCCGAGACCACCTGGTGACCGCGCTCCACGAGGACCGCGACGACGCTGCGGCCGAGCCTGCCGGCTCCGCCGGTGACGAGGACGCGCATGACTGCCTTTCCGTTCGGGGTGCCGGCGAGGGCACGAGGGAACTGGTCGACCGGCCGGCCCGGGAGGTCGGCACGGGCCGGCCGGCGGTCGGGGGAGCGCCTCTCCGGGCGGGCCGGCCACCGCGGTCGCGGGAGCGGTCGGGCATGGCCGCCCTTCCCTTCGTCGGGGCGGGATCCCCGGATACGTGGGGAACCGCGGTGCGGAAAGCGCTTACAGGGCAGATTGGCACGCCGCGGTGACCACGTCAATGGGCGGCCGGAACCGGCCGCCCATTGACGTGGTGGTGGCGCCTCGACGGGGCTCCGGCCGGAGGCGGCGCACCGACGCTCGCGGCCGTTCCTGCGGTGGGCGCGGCGGCTACTGCCAGGCCCGGACCAGGTCCTCGGGGCCCCAGTGCGCTGCGAGAGGCACATCGGGTGTCACCCCGCAGCGGGACACGGCCACCAACGGAGTCGCCGGCTCGGCTCCGGGGACCGCGAGCTTGTCGCGCACCAGCGCCTCGTACTCGCGCGGCCCGAACGGCTGGGTGTCCAGCCACTTGATGGATCCGACGAAGTGAACCTGGCCGGCAATGGGCTGGCGGTCCGCGCCGATCAGGTCGATCTCAGGCTTGTTCTGCCGGTTCCACCATCCGCCGATCGCCTCCGTCTCCGGCCACCTCTCGTCAGGCAGCGACCTGAGCAGCGACTCACGGATGACGGGTTCGACGGCGCGCCCTCGCCAGCTGCTCCATGAACTTTCGATGCGCTCCAGCGCCAGATCACCGCGACCGCGTTCGATGAGCGGAATCCCCCGCTGCAGGAAGGCGAGCCAGAACCGCAGGTACGGATCGGCGATCCGATACCTCTTGTTCTTGCTGTCCGCCTTGGTGGACAACGGGAGATCGGCGGCCAGGACACGCTTGGCCAGCAAGGTGTTCAGCAGTGGGGAGAGCGTGCCCGACGGCAACGCGCCGGTGCCTCCGGTCTGTGCGGCGATGGCGCCGAAAGTCCGCTCACCGCTGCCGACCGCCTCCAGCACCGCCCGCGAGAGCGACGCCTCAGGGAATTCGCCCAGCAACGACAACTCGCCCGCCGCCAGCAGCGGAGACAACGGATTGGCCACCGCCTCGCGCAGGAAGTCCTTTCGGCTCATCCCGGAACGCCATGACTGAACGATCTCGGGGAAGCCCCCCGTGATCAGCAGCGCGTCCATGGCATCCGCCGCATCCAGCCCGGTCATGGCCTGAACGTCGGCGAGGTGCAGGGGCTGGACGGTCATCTTCGCCGCGCGGCCGAAGAACGGCCGGCCGTAGGACCGCAGCGCCTCCATCACCGACATGTCACTGCCGACCAGAATCAGCAGGATCGGCTTGGCGGACAGGTGGCGATCCCAGACGGTCTGCAGTGCCCCCTCGAACTCCTGGTCCTGCTCTACCAGCCAGGGCACCTCGTCGATCACCGCGATACTCGGGGCGTCGTGGGGGGCGGCGATCGCCAGGGAGCGAAGGGCCTGGTTCCAGTCCGCCGCCTGAAGCCCGGCCACCAACTCGGCCCCGGGCAGCGACGACTGTGCGAGCATCGCGGTGAAATCCGCCCGCTCGGCCACGGCGTTACGGCCACGGGTCGCCTGGAACACGACGTAGGGAAGTCCGGAGCGGTCGCAGAACTCCTGCACCAAGCGGGACTTCCCCACCCGGCGCCGCCCCGTCATGATCACGGCCTGCCCTCGCGACGCGCCATGGCCGTCGGCCACTAGTTCGAGCTGCCGAGCCAGTACGCCAAGGTCGGCCGCCCGCCCTTTGAACTCCATGAGCACCACCGCTCGAACAGTAGATCCGATCTAACGTAGATTGAATCTACCTTAATGAAGAAAGAGTTATCACCGGGCTCAGGGCGGGGACATCGCCGGCTTCCGCAGGGGCGAACGCGTCCGCCACACACTGTGGCAGGGCGGCTAGCCCCCCGCCCGCACCCGGAACGCCCCGAACTCCGCGAACCCGCCCGGCGCCGCCCGTACCGTCTCGGGGGCCGTCACCGCGAACAGGCCGAGCGTCGCGCCCACCCACCGGCCGGCCGTGGCCGGGTGCGGCGGGCCGATCGGACGCGTACGGCCGCCGGAGCCGAACCGGAACCGGCACAGCCCCCGCGCGTCGACCGACACCTCCAGGTCCACCGGCCCGTCCGGATCCGGCAGCGGTACCGACCGGTCGGGGAGCGGCGTGGCGCCCGCGGGGGCCGGGCCGGAGCGCCGGACCAGGAAGCAGCCGTGCGGGCCGACGTGCTTGCGGCGGACCCCGATCCAGGCGTAGGCGTCGCCGAGCACCATGAGCCCCGCCGAGCCGCCGGGGGCCAGCCCCGCAGGGAACAGCCGGGTCGACACCGTGCACGGCACCGCGGGCAGCCGCTGGCCGAGCACGTTGGGCGCCAGGCGCAGGTCGCCGTCCCCGGGGCCGGGCAGCGCGGTGAGCCGCAGCCGGCCGCCGCCCACCGTGTACCAGCCCGCGCCCGGGTTGGCCTGCCACGTCCACTGCGGGCCGAGTTCCGTGGACGTGAAGTCGTCGTCGGCGGCCGGGCCGGCCGCCGGGCCGCGCGGCCCGGCGGGGACGGTGTGCTCCGGCACCGGTGTCCCGCAGCCGGTGCCGCCGGGATCCGCGCCGATCACCGGCCAGCCGTCCGGGCGCCAGGTCATCGGCTGCAGGTGCACGACCCGGCCGAAACGGCCACGGTCCTGGAAGTGCAGGAACCAGTCGCCCCCGGCGGTGTCGGACACCCACGCGCCCTGGTGCGGCCCGTTCACCGGGCCGCGGTTGCGCGCCAGCACGATCCGGTGCTCGTACGGGCCGTCGACCGTGCGGGAGCGCAGCACCGACTGCCACCCGTCCGCCACCCCGCCCGCGGGCGCGAAGATCCAGTACCAGCCGCCGTGCCGGTACAGCTTAGGACCCTCCAGGGTGTGGCAGCCGGGGATCAGGTCGCCGTCGACGAGCACCCGCCCCTCGTCGAGCAGCCGCGTGCCGTCCGCGCTCATCCGGTGCAGCGTGAGCCGGTTGTGGACGCCGCTGCGGCTCCGGGCCCACGCGTGCACGAGGTAGGCGTCGTCGCCGTCCCACAGCGGGCACGGGTCGATGACGCCGTAACCGCCCTTGACCAGGTGCGGCTGCGTCCACGGCCCGCGCGGGTCGGCGGCGGTCAGCACGAACACCCCATGGTCGGGATCGCCGTAGTAGAGCCGGAACCGGCCGTCATGCCAGCGCAGCGCCGGAGCCCAGACACCGCAGCCCCGCCGCGGCGTCGAGTAGTGCGCCTCCGGCGGAAGCCGCGGCAGCGCGTGCCCCAGAAAGGACCAGTTGACCAGGTCCCGGGAGTGCAGTAACGGCAGCCCCGGCGCCCGGTTGAAGCTGGACGCCACCAGATAGAAGTCGTCGCCGACCCGGACCACGTCGGGGTCGGAGAAGTCGGCCGCGAGCACCGGGTTGCGGTACCGTCCATCGCCCTGGTCGGCCCGCCACACCGGGGCGCGCGCGGCCGCCGGACTCACCCCACGCCTCCCGGTGGCTCCTCCGCCCCGGCCGCCGCCTCCAGCGCCGAGCGGGCCACCGGGACGAGCGCGTCGAGGCCGGCCGGGGCCGGATGGCCGTCCAGCACCACGGTGGCGGTCCGCCGCCGTAGCCAGCCGCCGGTGTCCAGCCATAGCGGCCGGTCCCAGGCCAGTGCCGCCCCCACGCCCGGGTACTGGCCGGCGCGCAGGAACCACGGGTCGGGGTCGGGCGGGAAGGCTAGGAACACCAGGGTCCAGGGCGCGCCGTCGCCGGGAGCCGCGCCGCTCATCGCCAGCCACGGTGCGCGGGTGCCGTGCAGCGCCTCCTCGCCCTCCAGGCCGGGACCCAGGCAGCGCGGTGGCTCCTTGCCAAGGGGCGCCCGCCAGAAGAACCCGCCGTACCCGGCACCGGGCCGGCCGTTGGTGGCGGGGCTGCCGATCCGCAGCGGGCGCCCGGCGGAGTTGCGCAGCCGGACGTCGATGTCCAGCGCCCAGGCGCCGCCGCCGGGGGCCGCCACGGGCACCGCGCGCACCGTGCGCCGCTCCTCCAGCAGGACGGTGCCGTCTGGCCCGCGCCAGGCCAGCCGCTGCACGTATCCGTCGTCCGCGCGGCGGTCCCAGGACACGTGCTCCTGGCGGCCGTGGTTGGCCAGCATGGTCGACCCGCGGTCCCGGACGAACGTGCGGCCGCCCCAGAAATTGGCCCCGGCGACGTCGGCCACGGCCACGCCGACCCCGAGATGGTGCGCGTGGTCCTCGGGCTGGAACTCCGACACCGTGGTGCCGCCCAGCGTGCGGACCGGGTGCAGGTACGGGCGGGGGGACAGCAGCGGATCCAGATCGGCGCCGTCGTGGTGGGTGGCCAGGACGCGCCCGGCGAGCCGCAGCACGGGGGCCCCGGCGGACGTTTCCTCGGGTCGCTCGCCGGTCATCGCGGCACCTCCAGGCCACTCGCGTTCTCGCTCGTCACGGCCCAGTCGGCGCCGAGCTCGGAGAACAGCGCGCGACGGCGCGCGCTCTCCTCGACCAGCTCCACGACACCGTGCACGACGCGGTGCACGCCGTCCTCGGCCACGTCCACCTGCTGGGCGGCCAGGGGGATGGGCCGCGGTTCGGGGGCGGTGCGCACCGCCTCCAGGACCGTCATGAACCCCGCCGTCGCCTCGCACGGCACCAGCAGCGGGACGCCGTCCCGCAGGTGCGCCACCAGGTTACGGAGCAGGTCGGTGCGCGGGTGGACCGTGACGGCCGGTGGCTCGCCCGGCCGTTCCAGCCGCACCTCGTCCAGGGTGTAGGTGAGCCGGACCCGCCCGGACTCGCCGTACACCGTCACGTGCGGCTCCTGACGGTACGGTGCGCACAGGGTCGCCGCCACCGTGACGGGAATCCCGTCCGGGGTGCGCAGCCGCACACAGGAGGTGTCATCGGCCTCGATCTCGTGGGCGTGGAACAGCTCCACCTCGACCTCGCCACCGAGCGCCCGCTCGGCGCCGCCCAGGGCGAGCGCGGTGGCCACCGCGTGCGCCAGCGGGTTGGTCAGCACCCCGTCGACGACGTCCCGGCCGTCCAGCCGGCGCCGTCCCGCCCAGTCGGCCCGCGCGTAGTAGGCGGACGTGCGCACCCAGGTGCCGGCGGCCCCGATACCGCGCACCGCGCCGATCGCACCTGAAGATACGAGTTCACGCACCGCGCCGATCGCGCTGGAGCCGAGGCTCTGGAAGCCGATCTGGCAGGCCAGGCCGGTCTCGCGGACCCGCTCGCACAGCGCGTGGTACTCCGCCAGCGTGGCGGTCGTCGGCTTCTCCAGCAGCACGTTGACACCGTGCGTGAGCGCGATGTCGGCCAGCGGCAGGTGGGTGTGGATGGGGGTGGCGATCACCGCGACCTCGGCGGGGACGCGCGCCAGCAGCGCGGCGAGGTCGCCGGACCACTCGACACCGGCCAGGTCGCCGGCGTCCTCCCCGGCCGGGGGAACACGGTCGCAGATCCCGGCGAGCTCGACGAGGCCCTCCGCGGCGAGCCGCCGGATGTTCGCCAGGTGCCACGACCCGTGCCCGTTCGCTCCGACCAGGACCACCCGCACCGGCGCCGCTCCGCCGCTCCCGCCGTCCACGCCACCAACTCCTCGCCCGGTACCAGATCAGCCTCGGCAAGCGCTTTCCAACCTAAACAGCGGGGTGATCCGGTGTCAACGGCCACCGGCGCCGATCCGGTCCTGCCGGGGCGTGCACTCGGCGTCAAGGAACCGGGCACGCAATGCCAACGACACCCGTGCCCTCCACCGCCACCATGGTGGGCGAGACGCGCGCCAACGCGCCGAAGGAAAGGGCACCCCCATGCCAGGAACCTTCTTCCGTACGCTGAAACGCGCCGCCGTCGCCATGCCGATGGCCGCGCTCGCCCTCGTGGCCGTCGCCGTTCCGGCATCCGCGCACACCCTTGAGGAGGCCGTGCGGTCCCCCTCGGGCTGCGGATGGTCGAGCGGCGGGTACGACACGCTGGACTCCGAGCCGGTCACCACCGGCTCCGGCACCCGCTACGGAACCGTGTACCTGCTGTGGAGCAGCACCTACCAGCAGAACTGCGTCGTCACCCTGAAGAGCTCCTACCACGGGACGAGCACCCGGACAGGCGCCGGGCTGTCCATTCAGGACGTCGGCCGCTACGGCGATGACGGCTCCTACGCCCACTACGCCGCGGTCGCGAGAGACGCTGCGGGACGCTGCGTCGCCTATGAGGGCTACATCTACTCCCCTGGCGGGACCCAGGCGTGGGGCGGCCGTCCCAGCTGGGGCAACTGCCGCTGACGCACGCCACGGCGTGGGCGGTCACGCGCCCGGCGTCGGCGCACACACCGGAGGAAGCGGTCCGCGCCTCCGGCGGCTGTGCATGGTCGAGCGGCGGGTACGACACGCTGGACTCCGACGCGGTCACCACGTCGGCAGGTGCGTCCGGTACGGGGTGTGGATCGGCACGCCATCGCCCACGGCGGTCGGCCACGGCGGCCGGAACTCGTGGGGCAACTGCGGCTGAACGCCGCCCCCCGGACGGACGTCAGCCCGCCCTGACACCGCTGGGGCAGGCCGGTGAACGGGCCCCGCCGTACCACCGTGACCGCGACGGCCGCTCGCGCCAGGTTTCCCGAGCGCGAGCGGCCGTCGCCGATGGACCGGCCGTCAGGCGTTCACGCGATCGCCCGCGCCGCCGTCCGCCGGCGGGGTGGCGGCGGACTCCGTCGCTTCGGCCGCCGTGGGCTGCGCCGCGGCGTCGCGGCGGTTCTTGTACAGGCTCGCCACGGTCGTGGCGATCAGGGTGAGCAGGATGACGACCAGCGACAGCCAGGTGGGGATCTCCGGCACGTGCAGGTCCGTGGTCTCGTGCAGGGCGTGCAGGATGAGCTTGACCCCGATGAAGCCGAGGATGAGCGCCAGGCCCTTGCTCAGGTACACCAGCTTGTCCAGCAGCCCGCCGATGAGGAAGTAGAGCTGGCGCAGGCCCATGAGCGCGAACGCGTTCGCGGTGAACACCAGGTACGCCTCCGAGGTGATCCCGAAGATCGCCGGGATGGAGTCCAGCGCGAACAGCACGTCGGTCATCCCGACCGCGACCATCACCATGAGCATCGGGGTGACCAGGCGCTTGCCGTCGACCTTCACGGTCAGCTTCGCCCCGTGGTAGACGTCGGTGGTCGGCAGCACCCGCCGCACCATCCGCACCGCCGCGTTCTCCTTGTACTCCTCGTCCTCGTCGCCGTCGGCGATGAGCTTCCAGGCCGTGTACAGCAGGAACGCGCCGAAGAGGAAGAACACGCCGGCGAAGGCGTTCACCACCGCGGCCCCCAGGGCGATGAACAGCCCGCGGAAGACGAGCGCGAGCGCGATGCCCACCAGCAGCACCCGCTGACGGTGCTCCGGCGGCACCGCGAACGAGCCGAGGATCAGGATGAACACGAACAGGTTGTCCATGCTCATCGAGTACTCGACGATCCAGCCGGTGAAGAAGTCCAGGCTCTGTTCGCCATCGGCGAACACCGCGATCCCGATCCCGAAGAGGATCGCGAGCGAAACATAGACCGCGATCCAGATCCCGGCCTCCCGCATCGACGGCTCGTGCGGCCGGCGGGCGATGATGACGAAGTCGAGCGCGATCACGCCGAGGAGGACGGCGATGGTCACCCCCCACACCCACGGTTGAATATCCACGTTGTCCCACTCCTGAGGTCCGAGGCACGGCCGGCCGTGCCAGCCCCGGGCGCTGGGCGGCGCCCGGGGCCGAGGATGTTTGCGTAGGTCGGGCCGGGACGGGGTCACCGTCCGCGGTCGGCCGCCCGTTCTCGACGACGGGCACCCACGGAACTCACGTGCTCGACGTAACGCGCGACGAGAGTTGCGGCCACGTCATTATGGCCGGTGATGCGCAGCAGCCAACGAGGGGCCAGCCGTTCGTGCAGCCAGAGGAACCCGATCGCGTACCCCAGGCTGAGCATCGCCTGGAACAGCAGGAAGGACGCCAGCGGCTCCCGCAGCACCGATTCCTGACCGATCGCCTGGGCCACCACGAACTCGTCCACCAGCCGGGACAGCGGGAACCCGACCAGCCAGAGCAGCGCCACCGGCCCCACGGCCCCGACCCCGACCCGGCCCGCGGCGAGCAGGACGCAGTACAGCATGCCGAACAGCGCCAGCGGAACCCCGAGCCCGACACCGATCGCCGCCACCATGCCCGCCGGCAGGTGCGCCAGGGCGGCGACGCCGGCGGCGAACGCCCCGCTGAGCAGGCCGATCGCCGCGCCCGGCAGCGCGACCTCGGCGTAGCTCACCGCGCGCGGCAGGACACGCGGCGACGTCTGGACGGTGGCGCCCATCAGCTCACCACCACCCCGTAGGCGAACAGCGAGTAGAACAGCGCGCCCAGGTAGAAACAGGCCGCGAACCCGATGATCACGTTGGACACGATCCCCGGCCGGATCGGCTTGGGCAGCGTGATGTTGTTGACCAGCAGCAGCACCACGCAGTAGGCGCCCATGGCGAACGTCGAGAGGAACGCGAGCACGTCCAGGATCGCCGCCGGGCCGTCCGCCGGACCGAACAGCAGCACGAGGATGCCGAACCCGATCAGCGCCCACAGGAAGAACGCGTACAGCTTGGAGATGCTGAACCGCTTGGCGCCCGGCACGAAGTAGTAGGTCATGTCCGCCTGGCCGCGCGAGAACGAGTCGAACAGGCCGAGCGTGGCGTTCAGGCCGATCAGCGCGATGAAGCAGAAGAACACGGTGCCCAGGACCGGGCTGCCCGCCGCGGCGAACGAGCCGGCCATCGCGTCCAGCGCCGCCTCGCGCTCCCCGTCGCGGATCACCTCGGTGACCCCGGGGTCCAGCCGCGCCGACGCCTGCGCCAGCACGGTGAACGCCACGGTCACCAGCATCGTGACACCCCAGAACAGCAGCAGCGCGTCGAAGGTCACCCAGCGCCGCCAGCCCTTCCACTTACGCATCTCCGCGGGGTCGGAGGTGTCGAACATGAACCCGCGCGAAGGCATGCTCTCCTGCTCCTCGGCGTGCCGCAGGCCGCGGATCCGCGGGATGTGCGCACCCATACCGGCGCCCTTGTCGCGCAGGTGCAGCGTGTACCACATCTGCTGCATGCCCGAGGGGCCCGCGAAGGCGATCGAGCCGACGATGATCGGGAACCAGGCCGGCGACAGCGCCTCCTCCGGCAGGTAGCCGAAGTGGAACATCCCGGTGATGGTGGAGGAGAGGTCGGCGAAGCTGCCCACCATGGCCGCCACCACCGACGTGCCCACCACCAGCAGCCCGATGCAGATGGAGAGCAGGCTCTCCAGCAGGTTGTACACGACCTTGGCGAGCGTGAACACCACGCCGACCAGCAGCATCCCGGCGACCGCCGTGGCCTGCCAGGGGATGCCGGTCACCCGTTCGAACGCCGAGGCCCCGGCCGACAGGTGCCCCGGCCAGATGTAGACCAGGATCGCCGTTATGAAGAAGAACCACATCAGCGGTTTGAACACCCGGGCCGCGCCGAAGAAGATGCTCTCCCCGGTGGCCATCGCGTAGCGCGACATCTCCAGCATGACCACGGCCTGCAGCGTGACGCCGATCAGGAACAGCCAGCGGATCTCCGGGCCGAAGACCAGCACCAGGCGCGGCCACATGTAGGACTCGCCCATGCCCACGCCGAGCGCGACGAGGAAGACGGTCGGGCCGAGGATGTGAATGGAGGGCGGCGCCTCGGGCAGCGGCCGGATGGGTAACGGCTCCAGCCTTCCGGCGCGCCAGAAGCGTTCCTTGGGGCGTTCCCGCGACGGAGCCGTACCGGAGGCGGCGGACCCGCCGGCCGACTCGTCCGGGGCGGGACGGCGCTGACGGGGGATCAGCGGTTTACGCGTCTCGTTCGGGGCACCGGCGGGAGTGGTGCCGCTGGGGTTGACGTCAGAGGAATCCATCCGTGGATCTCCCAGGAAGAGGAGTGGTCGTGAGCTGGTGGCCCCCATGCCCCCGTGCTCTTCGTGGTCACCTCCCTTCGGCGCGTGGCCTCCGGCTCGCGTCCCGGTCGCTGGCGGAACGAACGGGCGCGGCACCGGTCCCGGGCGGCCATCGGCGGCGGCTGCACGGCCGCCCGGGGTGTCGGGCGCCGGATCAGAGTAGTCCCGCGGCCCTGGCCCAGCGGTACTTGGCTCCCAGGACCTGGACCGGCTTCTCCGTGGTGTAGGGGTAGGCCACGATCCCGCGCTCGAAGAGGTAGGCGCTGGCCTGCTCGACCTCGGTGTCGCCGGACAGCGACGCCACCACCGGCTTGTCGATGCCCTTGGCCCGTGCCTCCTCCACGACCTTGGAGACCACCTCGGCGAACACCATCGGCGGCGTGACGATGGTGTGCCAGTAGCCGAGGATCAGGGCGTGCACCCGCTCGTCCTCCAGCCCGAGCCGGATGGTCTTCTCGTAGGTGGCGGGCGGCTCGCCGCCGGTGATGTCCACCGGGTTGCCGGCCGCGCCGAACGGCGGGATGAAGGCGCGGAACGCCTCGTCCAGGTCCGGCGGGATCTCGTACAGCGACATCCCGTTGTCCACGACCGCGTCGGAGAGCAGCACGCCCGAGCCGCCGGCGCCGGTGATGATGACGACGTTCTCCCCGGCCGGCGCGGGCAGCACCGGCAGGGCACGGCCGAACTCCAGCAGCTCGTTCAGGCCGGGTGCGCGCACCACGCCGGCCTGGCGCAGCACGTCGTCGTAGACCTTGTCGTCCCCGGCCAGCGCGCCGGTGTGCGAGCCCGCGGCCCGCGCCCCGGCCGAGGTCCGGCCCGCCTTGAGCACCACCACCGGCTTCTTCGGGACCACCTCGCGGGCCGCCTCGACGAAGGCGCGGCCGTCCTTGAGGTCCTCCAGGTGCATGGCGATGGCGTTGGTGTTCTCGTCCTGGCCGAAGAACGTGAGCAGGTCGTCCTCGTCGATGTCGGCCTTGTTGCCCACCCCGACGATCGCCGAGACGCCGGTGCGGGTGCTCCGGCTGTAGCCGAGGATCGCCATCCCGATGCCGCCGGACTGCGAGGTCAGCGCCGTGCCCCCGGCCACGTCGTAGGGCGTGCAGAAGGTCGCCGACAGCCGCTCCGGCGTGTAGTAGTAGCCGTAGATGTTGGGCCCGAGCAGCCGCACGCCGTGCTTGCGCGCGATGGCGAGCACCTCGTCCTGCAGCTCCTGCTCCCCGGTCTCGGCGAAACCGGAGGGGATGAGGATCGCGCCGGCGACGCCCTTGCGGCCCACCTCCTCCAGCGCGCCGGCCACGAACTTCGCCGGGATGGCGAAGACCGCGACGTCGACGTCCCCGGGCACCTCGGTGATGCTGCGGTAGGCCTTGCGCCCGTACACCTCGTCGGCCTTGGGGTTGACCGGGAAGATCTCGCCCGCGTAGCCGCCGTCGACGATGTTGCGCATCACCGAGTTGCCGATCTTGCCGGTCTCGTTGGAGGCGCCGATGACGGCGATCGAGCGCGGCCGGAAGATCCGGTTCATGGCGGTGAGGATCTCCTCGCGCCCGAACTGCTTGGGCCGGGCCGGCGGCGCGAAGTCGAGCACGAACCGCAGGTCGGCGGCCACGGCGCCGGTCTCGGTGGCGAACACCGGGTTGAGGTCGGCCTCGGCGATCTCGGGGAAGTCGGTGACCAGGTCGGAGAGCCGGCTGATCACCTCGGCCAGCTTCTCGCGGTCCACCCCGGCCTGGCCGCGCACGCCGGTCAGCACCTCGGCCGCCTTGATGTCGCCCACCTGGGCCAGCGCCTCGGCGGGCGTGACGGGCGCCAGCCGGAACGTGACGTCCTTGAGCACCTCCACCAGGACCCCGCCGAGCCCGAACACCACCAGCTTGCCGAACGTGGGGTCGGTGGTGGCGCCGATGATGACCTCCTGGCCGGCGCCCACCTGCTGCTGGATCTGCACGCCCGTGATGCGCGCCGCGGGGTCGTGGGCGCGGGCGTTGGCGACGATCCGGTCGTAGGCGGCGGCGACGTCCTCCGGCGAGGACAGCCCCACGGCCACCCCGCCGGCCTCCGTCTTGTGCAGGATGTCGGGTGAGACGATCTTGGCGACCACCGGCAGCCCGAGCTCACCGGCCAGCGCCGCCGCCTCCTCCGGCGAGGTGGCCAGGCCCTCGCGCGGGGTGGGGATGCCGTAGGCGGTGGCGACGGACTGCGCCTCGGGCGCGGTGAGCGAGCCGCGTCCCTCGGCGCGGGCGCGGTCCAGCACGGCGCGCACGGCGTCCCGGTCGTAGCCGTCCCGGCGAGCGGCTTCCCCGGTGGATTCCGCGGGTGTGCTCTGGGTGGCCAATTCAGATCACTCCGTTCGATTTGAGGGCGGTGAGTTCGTTGGGGGTGATGCCGAGTTCGCCCTGGTAGATGTCGGTGTTGTGCTCGCCGAGGAGGGGGGAGGGGTGGATGTCGGCGGGGGAGTCCGACAGCCGGATGGGCAGGCCCACGGTGGTGTAGCTGCCGCGTTCGGGGTGGGGGACGTCGACCACGATGCCGTTCTCGCGCAGGGTGGGGTCCTCGATGATCTCCCGGGTGGACAGGATCGGTCCGCACGGGATGTTGTGCGCGTTCAGCGCGGCCAGCACCTCCCACTTGGGCAGCTGGCTGGACCACTCCTCGATGAGGGCGAACGCCTTGTCGAGTTTGTCGAGCCGGGCTTCGGGGGTGGCCCACTCGGGATCGGTGGCGAGCTCGGGACGGCCGATCAGCCGGGTGATGGGTTCCCAGCCGGGCGGCTGAATGATCACGTAGACGTAATCGTTCGGGCCGCCGGGAGCGGTGCGCACGGCCCAGCCGGGCTGGCCGCCGCCGGAGGCGTTGCCGGAGCGCGGGACCTCCGCGCCGAAGCTCTCGTTGGGGTACTCGGCCAGCGGGCCGTGCTCCAGGCGCTGCTGGTCGCGGAGCTTGACCCGGCACAGGTTGAGCACGGCGTCCTGCATGGCGACCTCCACCCGCTGGCCGCGTCCGGTCCGGGTGCGCTGCAGCAGCGCCGCGAGAATGCCGGCAACGGTATGCATACCGGTGCCCGAATCGCCGATCTGCGCGCCGGTCGCCAGCGGGGGGCCGTCCTCGAACCCGGTGGTGCTCATGGAGCCGCCCATCGCCTGGGCGATCACCTCGTACGCCTTGTACTTCTCGTAGGCGCCGGGCCCGAAGCCCTTGATGGAGGCGTACACCAGCCGCGGGTTGACCTCGCGCAGCACCTCCCAGGTGAAGCCCATCCGGTCGAGGGCGCCGGGGGCGAAGTTCTCCACCAGCACGTCGGACCGCCGGACGAGGTCGAGGAAGATCTCCTTGCCCCGCTCGGTCTTGGTGTTGAGGGTGATGCTGCGCTTGTTGGAGTTCAGCATCGTGAAGTACAGGCTGTCCACGTCGGGCAGGTCGCGTAGCTGCCGCCGGGTGATGTCGCCGCTGGGCGCTTCCAGCTTGACCACGTCGGCGCCGAGCCAGGCGAGGATCTGGGTCGCCGACGGCCCGGACTGCACATGGGTCATGTCGAGGACGCGAACGCCGTCCAGTGCCTTCGTCATGGTGCGTCTCCCGGACTGAGGATCACTTGTACATGGTCTGGTTGCGGGTACCGGGCGCGTAGACCTCGGGGTCGATCCAGACGTTGATCAGCGACGGCTTGCCGGACTCGCGGGCGCGGCGCAGCGCCGGGCCGATCTCGGCCGGGTCGTGCACCTCCTCGCCGTAGCCGCCGAGCATCTTGGCGAACTCCGAGTAGCGGACGTCGCCGAGCGTGTTGCCGACGTTGCCGCGGTCCTCGCCGTACTTGGCGATCTGGCCGTAACGGATCTGGTTCATGGAGGAGTTGTTGCCGATGATCCCGACGAAGGGGAGGTTGAAGCGGACCAGCGTCTCGAAGTCCCAGCCGGTGAGGCTGAAGGCGCCGTCGCCGAACAGCGCGACGATCTCCTTGTCCGGCCGGGCGTACTTGGCCGCCATCACGAACGGGATCCCCACGCCGAGCGTGCCGAGCGGGCCCGGGTCGAGCCAGTGGCCGGGCGACTTGGGCTGCACGACCTGGCCGGAGAAGGTGACGATGTCGCCGCCGTCGCCGATGTAGATCGAGTCCTCGGTGAGGAAGTCGTTGATCTCGCTGACCAGGCGGTACGGGTGGATCGGCGCGGCGTCGGAGGTGAGCAGCGGTGCGCGCTTCTCCAGCGCCTGGCGCTCCTGGGCGCGCAGCTCCTCCAGCCACGCCTTGCGGCCCTGCGCGCCGTTGTCGCCGTAGCCGGAGGTGGCCTGCAGCACCGCCGACAGGATGACGTCGGCGTCGCCCACGATCCCCAGGTCGATGTCGCGGTTGCGGCCCACGGTCGCGTACGACAGGTCGATCTGCACCACCGTGGCGTCGGGGGAGAGCCGCTTGCCGTAGCCCATCCGGAAGTCGAACGGGGTGCCCACGATGATGATCAGGTCGGAGTTGGTGAACGCGTAGCGGCGCGACAGCTGGAAGTGGTGCGGGTCGCCGGGCGGGAGCGTGCCGCGGCCGGCGCCGTTCATGTAGGCGGGGATGTTGAGCGCGCGCACCAGCTCGGTCGCCGAGTCGGTGGCACGGGTGGTCCACACCTGGTTCCCGAGCAGGATGCTCGGCTTCTCCGAGCGCACCAGCAGCTCGGCCAGCCGCTCGATCGCCGCGGGGTCGCCGGCCTGCCGGGTGGACGCGCGGTAGTGGCCGGCCTTGGGGATTCGGGCCTTCTCCACCGGCACCGAGGCGTCCAGGATGTCGCGCGGGATCTCCAGGAAGGACGGGCCGGGCGCGCCGTTCAGGGACTCCCGGAACGCCATCGAGACCATGTCGGCGACCCGCTCGGTGTGCGGCACGGTGGCCGCGAACTTGGAGATCGGGGTGATCATGTCGACGTGCGGCAGGTCCTGCAGCGAGCCCATCTTGTGCTGGCTGAGGGCGCCCTGGCCGCCGATGACCAGCAGTGGGCTCTCGGCGCGGTAGGCGTTGGCGATGCCGGTGACGGCGTCGGTGGTGCCGGGTCCGGCCGTGACCACCGCGCAGCCGGGCTTGCCGGTCACCCGCGCGTAGCCGTCGGCGGCGTGCGCCGCCACCTGTTCGTGCCGGACGTCGATGACGTCGATGCCCTCGTCGACGCACCCGTCATAGATGTCGATGATGTGGCCGCCGCACAGCGTGAAGATCACGTCGATGCCCTCGGCCTTGAGCGCCTTGGCCACCAGGTGGCCACCGGAGATGGTCGTTCCGTCGCTCTGCTGGTCCGCCATATGCCTGCTCAACTCCTCCAGCGGCGCGCCGAGCCGGCACGCGCCACGGCTCGTGAATACTGCATACCGTATGGGTTCCATTGCTACATGACGTCGTGGCGCGTGTCCAGACCGCAGTGGCGGCGGATCTTCCGGTGGCCGGAGTGCCACCCGAACGGGGATTGCATACTGCATACGATGTGGCGTATGACAGGAGGGAACCGACGTACGTGACCCGAAGGAGGCCCGATGGACCTCTACGAACACGAGGCGAAACAACTGTTCGGCGAGCACGGCGTGCCCCTCGTGCAGCGCCAGCTGGCCGGCACCCCCGAGCAGGCGGCCCTCAGCGCGCAGCGGCTCGGCGGCCGGGTGGTGGTGAAGGCGCAGGTCAAGACGGGTGGCCGCGGTAAGGCGGGCGGCGTGAAGGTCGCCGATGGTCCCGAGGACGCCCGAGCCAAGGCCGGGCAGATCCTGGGCATGGACATCAAGGGCCACACCGTGCACCGGGTGCTGGTGGAGGAGGCCAGCGAGATCGCGGAGGAGTACTACTTCTCGGTGCTGCTGGACCGGGCGAACCGGACCTTCCTGTCGATCTGCTCCGCCGAGGGCGGCATGGACATCGAGGAGATCGCCGCCACCCGGCCGGACCGGGTGGTGCGCACCCCCATCGACCCGGTGCGCGGCCTCGACCGGGACACCGCGCGGGAGATCTGCGAGCGCGCCGGGCTCCCCACGCCGACCCACCCGCACATCGCCACGGTGCTGTCCCGGCTGTGGCAAGTGGCCCGGGAGGAGGACGCCGTCCTGGTGGAGGTCAACCCGCTGGCCCGCACCTCCGACGGCCGGATCCTCGCCCTGGACGGCAAGGTGACGCTCGACGACAACGCCGCCTTCCGCCACCAGGAGCGCGCCCCGTTCCACGACGACGAACACGGCGATCCGCGTGAGGTCGCGGCGAAGGCTAAGGGGCTGAATTATGTGAAGCTGGACGGCCAGGTCGGGATCATCGGTAATGGTGCGGGTCTGGTGATGTCCACGCTGGACGTGGTGGCCTATGCCGGTGAGGCGCAC
>NZ_JBHTBH010000015.1:0-149533 GCF_042664915.1 Marinactinospora rubrisoli | reverse complement strand
TTCTCAGCGAGTTCGGCGAGGAACCGCGGCACCCGCCCGGCACCGAAGTCATAGAACCGCGCCCACCGCGGCTCGACCGCGATCCGCGCCATCCGGTCGTACAACGCCCGGCAGTTCCGCTCGAACTTCGCCGCATACGCGGCGTCGAAATTCTTCCGCGCGGCCGCGAGATACTCCGGAACCACCCCGTCGACGATGGTGAGGTGCGCGACGCCGCGCACCGGCCGGTCACCGGGCCGCTCCACACCTGCCCACACCGGCCCACGGTCGAGAACCTCGCGGCACGAACGTTACGAGACACCGCCCCCGGCCAGGAATGGTACGGCCGCCGTCGGGGCCCGGACCGGGTCCGCGGGCGGCCCGCGCACGCCCGCCGACCCGGTCGGGGCCGGTGCCGTCACAGTCCGTGGCGGCCGTCCCCGAGGACCCGCTCGGCCGTCCTGCGCTCCTGTTCGGCGGAGAACGGGGTGCTGCGGGCGGCGACGGCCCGGCGGGCCTCCTCGTCGATCAGGTCGGCGTTGATGACCGCGCCCGCGCGGACTCCGGCAGCGGCGGAACCGATGACCTGGTCGGTGGCGCTGGTGACGTTGCCGGCCACCCACACGCCGGGCACGGACGTCTGCCCGGTGGGGTCGGCCGCGATGCGGCTGCCGATCACCGTCCCGCGCATCTCCTGGTCCTCGGCCCGCAGGCCGAGGGAGGCCAGGAAACCGGCGCGCGCGGTGAATCGTGGGGCCACGACCAGTGCCCGGCGGGCGATGACGGTGCCCCCGGCCAGCCGTACCCCGCTGAGGCGGCCATCGGCGCTCTCCACGGCGGCCACCGGTCCGTCCACGACGGCGATGCCGCGGGCGGCGAGCTGCTCGTACTCCTCGTCGGTCGGCTCGGGGCCGGTGTGCAGGAAGAGCATGACGTCGTCGCTCCACTGCCGCCACAGCAGCGCCTGGTGGGCCGCCATGGGGGAGGTCGCCAGCACGCCGATCGGCTGGTCGCGCACCTCCCAGCCGTGGCAGTACGGGCAGTGCAGCACGCCGGTCCCCCACAGTCCGGCCAGGCCCGGCACCGGGGGGAGTTCGTCGGTCAGGCCGGAGGTCACGAGCAGCCGTGCCGCGCGCACGCCGGTGCCGTCGGCCAGGGTGACGCGGAAGTCCGCTCCGTCGCGCTCGGCCGACACGACAGTGCCGTCGGCGAACTCGCCCCCGTAGCGGCGCACCTCCGCCCGGCCCGCGGCCAGCAGCTCCCGTGGCGGGGTGCCGTCCAGCGCCAGGTAGCCGTGCACCCCTTCGGCGGGCGCGTTGCGCGGCCGCCCGTCGTCCACGACCAGGACCGAGCGCCGCGCCCGGCTCAGCGTGAGCGCCCCGGCCAGCCCGGCGGCACCGCCTCCGATCACGACGACGTCGTACCGCCGGCCGCCGTCCACGGGGCCTGCCGCGTCCCGCACCATCTGTCGGTTCATGTCTGCCTCCATTTCGCCGCCAGCTTGCGCGGCGACGGGCACGGATGGCAAAAGGTGTTGCGGAAACAGCAAACCGTGCTGTGGGAAGGCGTGACCCGCCGCTTCCGCGGTCCCGGAGCCGTCCGGCCCCTGAGGCGGGCGGGAGGCGCACCGTGGTCGCACGCCGAGGAGACGCGGGCGCGGCCGGGGCCGTCCGGCGTGGGCGGCTCCTCCACTGGCACGGCGACCCGTGCACCCGGCCGGGTGGAGCAGTGCCGCACGCGGATCCGGGACGGTCCGCTCGTCCGTGCGAACGGCCGGATCGCCTGCTCCGGAGCGCGGGCGGCTTGTGGCGCGGCCACCGGTGGACCTCGCGGACGTTCGGGACGTGCCCTGTGGTGATCTAGACTCCCCGCGTGAACGAATCGGTCGTCCTGCTGCTCGTCCCCGTCGCGTTCGTCGCCGGCCTGCTCGTCGCCGGGCTGGCGCGCCGTTCGCCGCAGCGGAGCCGGCCGCCCCGTCCTGTCTCGGCGGACACCCTGGAGCGGGCACGCGCGCTGATCGCGCAGGGCAAGCCCGTCCACGCCATCAAGGGCGTCCGCGAGGAGACCGGGATGGGGCTCGCGGAGGCCAAGGCGCTCGTCGACGCGCTGAGCCAGGGCCGCCCGGTGCCCGGCGCCCCGGCCGTCGCGCTGGCCGCCCGGGTGCGCGACCTGCGTGATGAGGACCGGGCGGCGGCCATCGCGCTGGTCGTCGCCGAGACCGGCATGACCGAGGCCGAGGCCGTGCGGTTCGCCGACGCCCTGGACTGACCGGCCGGCCCGGACCGCGGACGTGGGACCGGCGGGAGCGCGGCGCGGTACGCCGTCCGTGCCGGGTACCGGCCCGTGTGACCGATCAGACCCGGGCCGGGGCCGCGGTGGCGCAGGGGAGTGGAACCCCAGGTCAGGGTGGGTGCGGCCAGGGTGGGCCGGGCGGGCGCCGGAACGGCATGGGCGTTCTTCCGGAGCCGCTGATCACCGAGGCGTCGCGTTTAGCTGCCGTGGAAGCTAAAGTGACTCCCCGGTTCGCTGATCATCCCGGCGGGCCGCTGGAAATATGGTTGAAATTTCAATCACTTTGGCAGTGATCGGCAATAAGAGGGGCTCGTCATGAGTGAACCCGTGAAGCTCAGCGTCATCTACTACTCCGCCACCGGCACCGGCGCCGCCATCGCCCGGGAGATCGCCGAGACCGCGGAGAAGGAGGGCGCACAGGTCCGGCTGCGCAGGGCCGCCGAACTGGCGCCGGCCGAGGCCATCGCCGGCAACCCCGCGTGGGCGGCCAACGTCGAGGCCACCGCGGACATCGCCGAGGCCACCGCCGACGACGTCGTGTGGGCCGACGCCGTCATCTTCGGCTCACCGACCCGCTACGGCAACATCGCCGCCCAGCTCAAGCAGTTCATCGACACCCTCGGCCCGCAGTGGGCCCAGGGCCTGCTGGCCGGCAAGGTGTACTCGGGCTTCACGTCCACCTCCACCGCCCACGGCGGCCAGGAGTCCACACTGCTGGCGCTGGCGAACAGCTTCTACCACTTCGGCGGCATCATCGTGCCCCCCGGCTTCACCGAGCCGAGCAAGTTCGCCGACGGCAACCCCTACGGCACCTCCCACGTCGACGCGCAGGGCAACAGCCCGGTCGACGACCAGACCCGCACGGCCGCCCAGGTGCAGGTCAGGCGCGTGCTGCGCGTCGCCGCCGCGCTGACCGGGCACACCACCTTCTAGCGCGCCCACGCTCCCGCCCGGGCCGGCGCCGCACCGCCGCTCCGGGCTCGGGTGACCACCTCCTGCCATCCCGCTCGCGGGCCTTGAGCCGGCCGACCCCGTACCCGATGATCGGGGCATCGGGAGGTGGCGCCATGCCCGCACGCAGACCGTTCCCCGACCCCCGGCCGCATCCCCACACCCTCCCGTCCCCGTGAGCGCCGCCCAGTTGTGGGCCCTCGTCGGGCTGGGCATCTTCCACGGCGCCAACCCCGGCATGGGGTGGCTCATCGCGGTGTCGCGGGGGATGCAGGAGCGCAGCCGGGCGGCGCTGCTGTGGTCCCTGCCGGCGGTCGCCGGTGGGCACGCCGCGTCGGTCGCGGTGTTCGGCGTCGCCATCACCGTCACCGGGTCCCTCGTCGCCTCACGGTGGTTCGCCATCGCCGGAGGCGCCGTCGTGGCCGCGGCCGGGCTGTGGCAGCTCCTCGCCCGCCGGCACCTGCGGTGGCGCGACGTGCGGATGTCCAACCGGCAGCTCGCCGGCTGGTCGTTCCTGATGTCCTCGGTGCACGGCGCCGGGCTGATGCTGCTGCCGGTCCTGGCCGGCGACATCGCTCCCGCCTCCGGCGCACCGGACGGCCACGGCGGGCACGCCGGCCACGCCGGGCCGCCCGCCGCACCGGCCACGGGGGAACCGTCCGCCGCCGCCCCCGTCCCGGACACCGCCGGTCTCACCCTGGCCGACGCGACCTGGCTCGGGCTCGCCGCCGCCGGTGTGCACACGCTCGCCATGGCCGCCGCGACCGGCGTCATCGCGTTGCTCGTCTACGACTTCCTCGGTTCGCACCTGCTCCGGCTCTCCTGGGTCGACAGCGGCCGGGTCTGGGCGTTCGCCCTCGTCGCCGCCGGGCTCGCCGTGCTGCTCACCGCCTGACCGCGGCTCGACCGCCGCTCGACCCGGCGCGCCGCGCCGCTGGCTACGCTGACCGCGCAGGCCACCGCGGCGGAGGGCAGGGAGCGCACATGTCGGAGATCGTGCTGACGACGGGCGGGCACGTGCGGGGGAGCCGGGCGTCCGAGGCGGTCGTCGCCTTCCTCGGCATCCCGTACGCGAGCGCGCCGTTCGGCCCGCACCGCTTCCGGGAACCCGGACCGCCCCGCCCCTGGCGCGGCGTGCGCCGGGCCGACGAGTTCGGCCCGATCCCACCGCAGCCCACCGAGCCCGACCTGCCCCCGTGGTCGCCCGAGGACGGCGAGTGCGTCCTCACCGTCAACGTCTGGGCGCCGCCCTGCCGCGCGCCGGCCCGGCCGGTGCTGGTCTGGGTGCACGGCGGCGCCTACCGGACCGGGTTCTCCGCCGACCCGCTGTACGACGGGACCCGGCTCGCCGAGCAGGGACTGGTCGTCGTCTCGCTGAACTACCGGGTGGGCTTCGAAGGGTTCGGGCACGTGCCCGGCGCGCCCGACAACCGCGGGCTGCTCGACCAGGTGGCCGCCCTGCGCTGGGTGGCCCGCAACATCGGCGCCTTCGGCGGCGACCCGACGAACGTCACGCTGGCCGGCGAGTCCTCCGGCGGCGGCTCCGTGGCCTGCCTGCTGGCGATGCCGGCCGCGCGCGGGCTGTTCCAGCGGGCGATCGCGCACAGCGTCCCCTACGACTTCGTCACCCGCGCGACCGCCGCCGCCGTGGGCGAGCGCGTCGCCGAGGCGGCCGGCGCCGCCCCCGAAGCGCTGGCCGAGGTACCGCCCGGCGAACTGGTGGCGGCCGCGGAGCGGGTGACCGCCGAGGAACAGGCCGGCCCGCCGGACACGCTGCGGCACTACACCACCACGGTGTTCGCGCCCGTCGTGGACGGCGAGGTGCTGCCCGCCGCGCCCCTCACCGCGCTGGAGGCGGGGGCCGGCGGGGCGGCGGAGCTGCTGCTCTGCCACACCCTGCACGAGTTCCGGCTCTTCCCCGGCGTCGGCGCGGCACCCCAGGTCACCGAGGACGACGCGCTGCCCGACGTCGCCAGGGCCTTCGGCCTGCCACCGGAGCGGGTGGCGGGCTACCGGGCACTGGCCCCCGGCGCCTCGGCCTACGACCTGTACACCATGATCGCCACCGACGGACGGTACGCCGAGTACACCGCCCGGCTCGCCGAGGCGCACACCAGGGCGGGCGGCCGGGCGCACCTGGCCCGGTTCGCCTGGGAGAGCCCGGCACTGGACGGCGCCCTCGGCGCCTGCCACTCCCTCGACGTCCCCTTCGCCTTCCGCAACCTGGACGGCGGTCCCTACGCCGAGTTCCTGCTGGGCGAGCCCGGCCCCGCCGAGCACGCCCTGGCCGGCCGCATCGCCGGCGCCTGGGCGGACTTCGCCGCCACCGGCGACCCCGGCTGGCCGGCGCTGTCGGCCGGCGACACCCCGGTCCGGACGTGGAACCGCCGGGACGGCCTGGAGCACGACGACCCGCAGAGCGGTACGCGGGCCCTGTGGCGGGACGTGGACTTCCACGCCCCGACGGGCTGAACCCGCATCCCGGCGCTCCGGCGGGCGCCGCGACCGCGCCCGGCGAACCGCTCAGCCCCAGTCCTCGTCCGGGACCGCGTCCTCGGTCTCGGGCCGGCGCGGTGCGGGGGCGGGCGGGGGTGCGCCGGGGCCGTGGGACCAGATGCGGCGGCCGCTGACCCGGGTCGGGACGATGGTGATGAAGGCGTCGCGGACGCCGCCGGCCCAGGGGCGCACGGCGGTGCAGCGTTGCAGGGCGGCGCGTTCCCCGGGATCGCGGACCTGGCGGGCCCGGCCGCGGATGAGGACGCTCCAGCCCTCGCTCATCACGCCGTCGAGCTGGTCGACCTCGAAGCTGACGTACCCTTCGGCGTGCTCGGCGATCACCCCGTCCGGGGAGGTGCGGAACACGATGTTGCCGTCGACGACCGTGTAGGTGACCGGCAGGACGGCGGGGCCGCAGGAGCCCTCGGTGGAGAAGCAGATCCGGCCGATGCCTCCGGGGCCCACCAGGCGCATGCACTCGTCGGCGCCGAGCGTGTACAGCACCGGCGCGGGCGCCGCCGTCCGCTCGGCGCCCGGCGGCTGGTCGGCGTCGGCGCCGAGCAGTGCGCCGGGCGTGGTGCGCAGCGCGTCCGCCAGCCGGGTCAGCGCCCACCGGGTGAGCTGCGGGGGGTGCTCCTCCAGATACGCCACGTACCCGGTGGCCATGCCCGCGCGCTCGGCGACCTCCTGCCGGCTGAGTCCCAGTTCGGCTCGCCGGTGCGCGACCCGCCGGCTCAGATCCCCGCGACCGGTGTGCGCTCCGCTCCCGATGCTCATGGCACCCCCTCACTCCGGTCACCGCCTGGGGACCCGCACCCCCGCACGTCCGGCACGCGAGCGTGCTCGCGTCCGCTCGTCCCGGGGCCCGGCCTCCGCTCCATGGGACCGCGGCTCCCGTGGCGAGCGGGAGGCTCCCCGTCATCCATGCTGCGGCCCGGCCAGAGCCGGGCGCATGGGCACTTCGCAGCGCCCGCGTGGGGCGAAGGTCCCGCCGGTGATCACGACGGACGGTACCGCTCCGGGACGAAAGGCACACCCGTACGGGCGTAACGACGCTGCCCCGGGCCGTCCCGTGCGCGCGAGACTGGCCACATCCGCCGACGGAGGCGACGGACGAAAGGGGTCGAGGTGAAGAGCAGGCAGCTGGTCCGTTACGGCCGGATCGCGGTGCGGGCGTCCGACGGCATCGACCCCGCCGCGATCGTGCACGTACGGGACAGGTTCGCGACTCTGCAACGGTACTCGCGGGTGCGGGTCGACCACGTGGACGTGCTGCTGTGGCGCCGCTCCGTCGCCGGCTACGGCAGCCTCGTGGAGGGCGAGGCGGTGGTCCGCCTGGGCGCCGCCACCGCCAGGGCCGACGCCGAGGCCGACAGCGTCTGCGCGGCGGTCGACAAGCTGCACGAGCGGCTCGCCTGGGACCTCGCGGCCGGGTCCGCGCGGCGCGGCACCGAGGCGCGGCGGCGTGGCTGGTTCCGGTCACTGCGCCGCGGAACCGGAGACCTGCCGGCCGACGACGGCACGCACCAGACCCCGGCCGGGTGAGGCGGGCCGGGCGCCGCCGCGCCGGCCCGGGGGAGCCCGGGTGGTCACGCGTCGTCAGGGAGGGGCACCCGCCACGTCACGCGGGTGCCGCCGGCGGGACGGCGGACGGCCTCGAAGCCACCGCCGAGCCGCCGGGCGCGCTCCGCGAGGTTGCGCAGCCCGCTGCGGCGGCCACGCTCGGGGATGCCGGACCCGTCGTCCTCCACCTCCACGAGCAGGTCGGTGTCGACCACCACCCGCACGTCCACCCGGCGCGCGTTGGCGTGCCGGGCGACGTTGGACAGCGCCTCCTGCAGCACCGCCAGCAGGTGGTCGGCGGTCTCGTCCGGCACGGCGCTGTCGATCGGCCCGTCCAGGCGCAGGCCGGGCGAGCAGCCCAGCGGCTCCTTGGCGGACTCCACCACCTCCAGGATCTGGTTGCGCAGCCACAGCCGTTCGCCGTCGCCGGCGCTCTGCAGCGCGAAGATCGTCGACCGGATCTGCCGGATGGTGTCGTCGAGGTCGGCCACGGCCTGGCGCACCCGGCGGGCCGGCTCCTCGGTGTCGATCCGCTTCACCGAGCTCATCAGCGACATGGCCACCGCGAACAGCCGCTGGATGATGATGTCGTGCAGCTCACGGGCGATCCGGTCCCGGTCCTCCAGGACGGTGAGCCGCTCGGTGTCGCGCCGGCTCTCGGCCAGCTCCAGCGCCACCGCCGCGTGCCCGGCGAAGGCCTGCAGGGCGCGCGCGGCGGACGGCGCGAACGCGGGGCGGCCCGCCCGCCGGCCGAGCAGCAGCAGACCCTGGCCGGAGTGCCCGAGGCCCAGTGGCACCAGCAGCACCGGCCCGATGCCGGTCCCCGCGAGAGCCGGGGCGGGTTCGGCGCCCGGTTCGGAGACATCGGTGAGGGCCGGCTCGCCGCCGCGGAACACCCGGCCCGGCAGGGACCCCCGCGCGTCGATCGTCCGGCCGGCCACCCGCCGCGCCTGCGCGCCGTCGGCGACCCGCACGGTCAGCCGGTCCTCGCCGTGGTCGGCCAGCGCGATCGCGACCAGGTCGGCGTCGGCCATCTGCCGGGCACGTTCGGCGATCAGGTGCCGGACCTCCTCGGGCGCCGCGCCCGACAGCAGCCGCGTGGTGATCTCACCGGACGCGTCCAGCCACAGTTCCCGGCAGCGGGTCTCGTCGTACAGCCGCGCGTTCTCGATCGCGACCCCGGCGGCCGTCGCCAGCGCGGTGACGATGGCCTCGTCGTCCTCGTCGAACGCCGCGCCACCGGCTTTCTCGGTGAGGTAGAGGTTGCCGAACACCTCGTCGCGCACCCGGATCGGCACGCCGAGGAAACCGCGCATCGGCGGGTGGCCGTGCGGGAAGCCGCGGGACTCCGGGTGCGCGGCGAGATCGTCCAGCCGCAGGGACTGCGGCTCCTTGATCAGCAGGCCGAGGATCCCCTCGCCCTCCGGCCAGTGCTCGATCGCGGAGATCTCCCGCTCGTCCAGCCCGACGGGCAGGAACTGCTGCAGCCGGCCCTCGGCGCTGATGACGCCCAGCGCGCCGTAGCGCGCGTCGACCAGGGTGGTCGCCGCCTCCACGATGCGCCGCAGCATCGTCTCCAGGTCCAGGCCGGTGCCGATGAGGACCACCGCGTTCAGCAGGGCGTGCAGGCGGTCCCGGGTCCGCAGCGCCGCGGTGACGCGGGACTGGAGCTCGCTCAGCAAGTCGTCCAGTCGGGTGTTCGGCAGGAGCTCGCGCCCCCGCTCGGTATCTGGAGTGGAGCCTTCCGTGGCGGGTGAACGGGAAAAGTCGTCGGCCATGATCGGTCCGCCCTGGGATGCCGGCTGCGCCGCCCTCGACGTGCGGTCCAGTACACGTCCGAGTCTAGGCCCGTGACCCGGACGAGGACAGGGCGGGACGCGCATCGCCGCAGGCAGCGGCACGGCGACCGGGGTACGCCCTCAGGCGGCCTGCGCGGGCGCGGCCGGCGCGGCCCGGCCCAGCCGCATGAGCATCTGTGCGTGACCGCCTTCCGCCAGCGACATCCGCTCGGCGATGAAACGGCGCAGCAGCGGCTCCTCTAGCGGCTGCGGGTGGAAGGCGGCCGACACTCCGCCGTGCGCGGCCGTCAGCAGCACCCGCTGCAGCGCCTCGCCCGCGGTCAGCCAGTCGGCGCGGGCGTCACCGGGCGTGGCCAGCACCGCCACCGTCCCGTCGCTCGTCCCCGACACCCGCATGCGCCCCGGGATGCGGCCGTGGCCGAAGTCGCGGCCGGGGAACAGCCGGGCGGCCTCGTCGTCGGCCGGCGGGTAGTCCTGGGCCGGCACCCCGGGCGCCGTCCGGCCGCCGGACTCGCGCGTCCACCGGGCGATCTCCTCGCCGCGGACGCGCTCGTGCCGGTGCAGGTGCTCCGCCGCGCCCACCAGGCCGGCCAGCGAGCGCACGAGCGCGGGCTCGGTGACCACCCGCAGGCGGGCGCCCTCCGTCCGGGCCGCGGCGCCCAGCGACTGGACCAGGCCGGCATCGTCCACCTGCGCGTCGAACGGGCCGCGGTGCGTGCGCCGCTGCGCCACGGCCGCGAACAGCGCCCGCTCCAGGTCGCCCGCCTCGGCGGCCCCCGCGACGCTGACGTCCGCGAGCAGGCCCGGCCGGTCCGGATCGGGCAGGCGGTGCACGTCGGGCCGCCAGCCGCCCGCGAGCAGCGTGATCCGGATCGTGAACAGCGCGGCTCCGCAGCTGATGACCGACTCCCGCAGCGCCGGGTCCGCGACGGGCAGCCGCCGGCGCAGGTCGATGCGCAGGCAGACCCGGCCACGGTCGGTCTCCAGCGTCCACGGCCGGGTGTTCCACACCGACGGCGCGTGCTCGGCCGCCCAGCGGGCGGTGCGCAGCAGCTCCCGTTCCGTCCCGGGGGCGGACAGGTCCGGCCCGGTGGTGCCCCCGTGCCGCGCAGGGGTGTCCTTCATCCCGCACCCGTCCCCTCTCGCGCGTCGCACGGCCGGTTGGCGACGTCCGTCTCACCCGGCCCGGCGTTACCAGCCCATCGGAACCCTGCCGCCCACACCAGGGACCGAGGCCGCCACGCGGCGGGCCAGAGGTCCCGGCGTACGGACCCGGCCGGACCCGCTACGGTCGCGGCCATGGTCGCCGGTGCTGTGGTGTGGCGCGCTCCGTCCGTCTGACGGCCGTTCGAGTAATCACCGGGCCGTCTTCGGACGGCCGTGCGCCTCGTGTTCGCTCCGACGGCTCCCGCCCGCCGAAGGCGGCTCCCCTGACAGGGAGTCCCCATGGAGCACCACATTTCACCGATCACGCCGCCCGGCGCCTCGTCCACTGGCACGAGGACGGCCGGATCCGCCGGGCCCGATGGGCGGGGCCGCACCGCCTCCCCGACGACATCGTGGTGGCCGGCGACGAGCTGCGTGCCGACCTCGCCGTGCGGCCGGCGCGCCGGAACCGGGCCGTGCTGTGGCGCGGCGACTACCGTAACGCGCGGCAACTGCTCGCCGCGGTGAAACGACGGCTCGGCCGGCACCCCGCCGGGCGCGGCGCCCCCCGCCGACGCCTTCCGCCGCCACCGGCAGGCGACGGCCGACCGCGCCCACGTCCTGAGCCGGTTCCTGGTCGAACTCGGCCCCGGCTACCGCCTCGACCTCCCGCACGCGCCCGACGTGGCGGAGGCGTGCCGGCAGGCGTACGGCCCGGCGGCCGGACGGCTCGTCATTCCGGTGCCGGACCTGCTGAGCACGCTCGGCGCCCACCAGTGGCGGGTCCGTGGCGTGCCGGTGCGGGCGCTCGGCCGGACGATCCATCCGCACTACGGCGTGTTCGCTCCGACCCGTCAGGAGTACATCGACCTCGTCGCGGCGGCGCCGTGGCCGCGGGTGCGGACCGCGTTCGACATCGGCACCGGCACCGGGGTGCTGGCCGTGCTCCTCGCCGACCGCGGGGCCGGACGGATCGTGGCCACCGGCATCGAGGCCCTCGCGGCCGCCTGCGCCCGCGACAACGTCGGACGGCTCGGCCTGTCCGGCCGGATCCGGGTCGAACAGGCGGACCTGATCGTGTGCAATCCGCCGTGGCTGCCGGGCGTCCCCGCCTCGTCACTCGACGCCGCGGTCTACGACGCGGGCTCGCGCATGCCGCGCGGTTTCCTGCGCGAGGTGCCCCACCGGCTGACCTCCGGCGGCGAGGCCTGGCTGGTCCTCTCCGACCTCGCCGAACGGCTGGGACTGCGCACGCGCGGCGAGCCGGCCGGGATGTTCGCCGCCGCGGGCCGCACCGTGGCCGGCCGGCTGGACGCCCGCCCCCGCCACCGGACGCGCCGGCGGGCCGATCCGCTCGCCGAGAACCGGGCCGCCGAGATCACCTCGCTGTGGCGGCTCACGCGGTCACCGCGCGGGGCGGGACGCGCCTGACCGCGGCCACCGGCCGGGCGGCCCGGGCACCACGGCCGGAGCGTTCGCAGCGGCGCACGGCGCGTCCGGTGGCGTGGTCCGGGTGCCTGAGGCGGGCACGGCCGTGGCGGGTCAGGGGCCGGTGTGCGGTGAGAACCCGGGCGATCTCGTCATGGAGCGCGGCTCGCTCGTCGTACCCGGTCCGCAGGCCGACGGACTTCTCGACGGTGTTGCGGTCCCGGTGGACGGCCGGTCGAAGGCGGCGAAGCCGTCCGCCCCGCGATCCACGCCTGCGGCCGGCCGAGCCGGTCCGCATCCGGCCTGGAGGCCACCCACCCGTTCGTGGAAGGCCTGCGGGCGGGTCATCCCTTGGGCGGCTCCTGCCCCGCGCCGGTGGAGGTCCACCGCGGCAAGCCCGCCGAACCCGACGCGCCGCCGGACCGGCCGCACACCGTGCCCGCCGAGCTGAACGCACGGCCGACGCGGGCTTCCCTCCCCGCCGACCTTGCCGAAATCACCGCCGAGATCCCGGACGGCCTCCGTGGCCACACTCGGCGGGAGGTGACCTTCGTCCCGGCGTCGCCACGCCCGCCGTGGGCAGAAGATGGGCGACATCGGACCAGGTCGGCGTACGGCCCGCCAGACGCCGGGCCGCGCACCGGCCTTCCGGCCGGCGCCGACCGTGGAAGGGAGGTCCGCGTGCCCGGACGCCAGCCCCACGGGGGGCCCGCCGCCCTCCCGGTCCCTCCGGGCCCGCGCGGCCGCCGCTCCGGCGGCCGGGGACGTCCGCCGCCCGCCCTCCCCTCCTCACGCCCATCGTACGGCCCGGCCGTCCGGCCGGTGCACGGAGGTTGAGGTGACCGCCCATGACCGTCCACGCCGACACCGGTCAGATGCACGCGCTGCTCACCGACGGCGGCATCGTCCGCCTCCGCCCGGCCACACCGGCCGACACCGCCGAGGTGCGGCGGATGCACCGGACGATGTCGGCGGAGAACCGGCGGATGCGGTTCTTCGTCCCCGGCCCGCGCGCGGGCGACGAGGTGGCCGAGCGGCTCTGCCGGCCGCCCGACTCCGCGCACGCGGCGCTGGTCGCGATCCTCGCGGACGAGATCGTCGGCGTCGCCGGGTACGAGCGCGCCGGCGAGGAGCCGACCGCGGAGATCTCGCTGGCCGTCGCCGACCACGTGCACGGCCGCGGAGTCGGTACGCTCCTCCTGGAGCACCTGGCCTCCCACGCCCGCCGTTCGGGCATCGCCGCATTCAGCGCACAGGTGCTGCTCGGCAACCACGCCATGCTGCGGGTCTTCGCCGACGCCGGCCTGCCGCTGCACCGCAGGCCGGCGGCGGGGGTGGTGGACATCGACATCCCGCTCACCATGGACGACCGTTACCTGGCGGCCGTGGGAGAGCGGGAGAGCCGGGCCGAACGCGAGAGCCTGAACCGGGTGCTGCGGCCGTCGTCGGTGGCGGTCGCCGGAGTCACGCGCCGTGCGGTCTCGGTCGGCAACGCCGTGGTCCGCAACATCCTCGGCGCCGGCTACACCGGCCACCTCCACCTCGTGCACCCGCGGACCGCCGACGTCGCCGGCGTGGCCGCCTATCCCTCCGCCGCCGACCTGCCCGAGGCTCCCGACCTCGTGGTGGTCGCGGTCCCCGCCGCGGCCGTGACGGGCGTCGCGCGGGCCTGCGGCGAGCGTGGGGCCGGCGGCCTGGTCGTGCTGTCGGCCGGCCTGACGCCGGCGCTCCAGCGGGAACTGCTGGAGACCTGCCGCACGCACGGCATGCGGCTGGTCGGGCCCAACTGCTTCGGGGTCGCCAACCTGGACCCCGGGGTACGGCTGCAGGCCACCTTCTCCGCGCACCGCCCGCGTCCGGGGCGCGCCTGCGTCATCGCGCAGTCCGGTGGCGTCGGCATCACGCTCATGGAGCACCTGTCCCGCCTGGAGGTCGGCGTCTCCACCTTCGCCTCGGTCGGCGACCGGCTCGACGTCAGCAGCAACGACCTGCTGGCCTGGGCCGAGTCCGACCCCGGCACCCGCATGGCGGTGGTACACGTGGAGTCCTTCGGAAATCCCCGCAAGTTCTCCCGGATCGCCCGCCGCGTCAGCCGCGAGATGCCGGTGCTCGCCATGCTCACCGGGCGCACCACCGCCGGGAGGCGGGCGGCCGCCGCGCACACCGGCGGTGCCTCCGTCCCCGAACTGGCCGGCACCGCGCTGTTCCGGCAGGCCGGTCTCACCCCGGCGCGCAGCGTCACCGAGATGGTGGAGGCCGCCGCGATGCTGGCGCACCAGCCGCTCCCGGCGGGCCCGCGCGTCGCCGTGGTCACCAACACGGCCGGTACCGGGGTCCTCACCGCCGACGCGTGCGGCGACGCCGGCCTGGAGGTCCCCGAACTCGGCATCGGCCTGCGGCGCCGGCTCGCCGAACTGCTCCCGCCGGGCAGCGGCTGCGCGAACCCGGTCGACACCACCCCGCAGGTCCGCACCGAGCAGGTACGCGCGTGCGTGGAGGCGGTGGCGGCCTCCCCGGAGGTGGACGCCGTCGTCGTGGTCGTCGTCCCCACCGCGCTCGCCGACCCCGCGCCCATGGTCGCCGCGGACACCGCCGGCAAGCCGCTGCTCGCCGTCGTCCCCGAGCAGGCCGAGGCGGTCACCGTGCTTCCCGCCGGTGACCGTGCGGTGCCCTCCTTCGGCGCCCCGGAGTCGGCCGCCACCGCGCTGGGCCACGCGTGGGCGCGCACCCGGTGGCTGGCCCGGCCGTCCGGAACGGTGCCGGCGTTCCCCGGCGTCGACGTCGAGGACGCCCGCGCGGTCCTGCACGGGTTCCTCGCCGAGCGGCCGGGCGGCTGGCTCCCGCTCGACCGGGCGCTGCGCCTGCTCGACGGGTACGGGATCGCCACCGCGCCATGGCGCGCCGTGCGCTCGGCCGAGGAGGCGATCGACGCCTTCGACGCGCTCGGCGGCCGGGTCGCCGTCAAGGGCGACACCGCCGGCCTTGCCCACCGGCGCGCGGCGGGCGCGCTGCGGCTCGACCTCGACCGCCCGGAGGGCGTCCGCGCCGCCTACCGCGCGATGGCCGAGCGGTTCCCGACCGTGGTGGTGCAGGCCATGGCGCCCCGCGAGTTCGAGACGCGGCTCGGCGTCATCCACCAGCCGGATCTGGGGCCGCTGGTGGTGTTCGGCCTGGGCGGCAGCTACGCCGACGCCCTCGACGTGCGCGTCGCCCGGCTCACTCCGCTCACCGACGTCGACGCCGCGGAACTCGTGCGCGAGGTGCGGGCCGCGGCCGCCCTCGGCTCCCCGCCCGGGGAACGGCGGGTGGACCTGCCGGCGCTGCAGGATGCCGCGCTGCGGGTGTCCCGGCTCGCCGGTGACCTCCCCGAGGTCGCCGAACTCGACGTCAACCCGGTGTCGGTCGGCGCGCGGGGCGCCGTCGCCCTGGACGCCCGCGTCCGGGTGAGCGCGCGGCCCGAGAGCGACCCCTACCTGCGGGTCCTGGGGTCCTTCTAGCCGTCCGGCACGTCGGCGGACGTGGAGCCCGCGCCGTACGGCGGCACGCGGCGCGATCCGGGCGTGACCCCGCACACCGCTCCGTCCACCGCCACGGTGACGGGCGCCGCCGTCGACGGCGGCAGCCGCACCTCGACCGTGTCGCGGCGTACCGCGATCCGCACGCCCCAGTGCCCCGGTAGCGCAGATCGTACGCCGGTGTTGGTCACCGCCCGTCCAGACCCGGGCGGACGGTCGGCTCGCCGTTCCGGTCCACCGGGACGACCGTCGTCTCCAGCGCGAGCGGGTGCGGGGCGTCCATCGAGACCGGCCGGCGCTGGGTGAGCCGCGTCCGGCGCCCCTCGGTGTCGCGGACCCGCCAGAGCCGGGTGCGCACGCCGCGCCGCATGTCGAGTTCCTGCCGGTACTCCAGCACCGGGCGCGGGGCCGCCCGGCCCGTCCGGGGCGGTGGCCACGACCAGCGGCAGCCGGCCGGGAATGTCGACCAGGTCCTCGTCGCGCACCGTGCGGCCGGCGACCCGCGACGTGAGCCCGTCATGGCACCCGGCGAGGTAGCGGCCCGGGCAATGGACGCCGTCGGCCCGGTACTCCGGGGCCGCGCCGCGGGTGGCGACGTAGCCGTTCCCGAGGGTGCACGGTGCCTCCCGCACCCCCTCATCGCCGAGGGCCGGCCCTCATAGCGCAGCGTCCAGCGGCTCAATCCGGGACCTCGGGCAGCGTGAGTTCGCCGAGGTCGGACACCACGACGTCGGCACCCTGCCGGTACAGTTCCGCGGCCCGGCCGTCGCGGTCGACCCCGACCACCAGCCCGAACCCGCCGTGCCGCGCCGCCGTCACGCCCGGGCAGGCGTCCTCCACCACCCCGGCCCGTTCGGGCGGCACCCGCAGGCGGGCGGCCGCCTCCAGGAACAGCGCCGGGTCCGGCTTGCCCGGCAGGCGGAGCCGGGCGGCGTCGACCCCGTCCACCCGCACGTCGAACAGGCCGGCGGCGCCGGAGGCGCGCAGCACCGTCGCGCAGTTGCGGCTCGCCGACACCGCCGCCGTGCCGATCCCGCGGTCCAGCAGGCCGCGCACCAGCGCCACGGTGGAGGGGAAGGCGACCACGCCGTAGCTGCGCACGTGCTCCAGGAAGTACCGGTCCTTGCGGTCGCCGAGCGAGGCGGGGGTGGCGGCGCCGGGATCGTCCTGCGGCGCCTCCTCGGGCAGGGTGATGCCGCGCGCGCCCAGGAAGGCGCGCACCCCGTCCAGCCGGGACCGGCCGTCGACGTAACGAGGGTAGTCGGACCGCATGTCGAACGGGCGGAACCGCCCGCCGTCGCGCCGGGCGCGGCCGCGCAGGAACTCGTCGAAGGCCCGCTTCCACGCGGCGGCGTGGATCCGCGCCGTGTCGGTGATCACCCCGTCGGTGTCGAAGATCATCGCCGAGAGGTGCTCGACCGGCACCACCACCGCCTGCGGCATGGTCTCCACCTCCCGCTTCCCATGGCACACCAGCGGGCACGGAGGGACAACGGGACGTTGGTCGGTGCTCCCGCCGCCTAAGGGCTCACCCGGACGCGGGCGGGTGGCGGGGCAGGGCCGGATTAGGGCCGCGGCGGCTACCCGCCGGCTCCGCCGAGCGCGCGGTCGTCCTCCGAGGCGTCGGCGTGCAGCACCGCCACCGGGCAGGCCGCGTGGGTCAGCAGGGTCTGGCTGACCGACCCCAGGAGCATCCCGGCGAAGCCCCCGCGGCCACGGGAGCCCACCACCACCAGGTCCGCGGTGCGCGACCGCGTCGTCAGCACGTGGGCCGGGTGCCCGGCGATGACCGCGGACTCCGCCCGGACCTCCGGACGGCGGGCGCGCAGGCCGGCGAGGGACTCCGACAGCTCCCGCCGGGCCTCCTCCTCGGCGGCGCGTTCCTCAGGGCTGCCGGGGCCCGGCGGTGGGGTCTCCAGGGAGACGAAGACACCGTGCGACGCGGTGCCGTACACCGCCACCGCGTGCAGCGTGGCGCGGCGCCGCGCGGCCTCGTCGAACGCCCACTCCGCCGCCGCCCGCGCGGGCGCCGAGCCGTCCAGCCCGGCCACCACGCGGCCGGTGGCCGGGCGCGGCTCCAGATGCGGCACGACGACCAGCGGGCACGGCGCGAGGGCCGCCAGTTGCAGCCCGACCGAGCCGAGGAACACCGCGCCGAGCCGGCTGGCCCCGCGGGAGCCGACGACCACCAGGGCGGCGCGCTCGGCCTCCTCCAGCAGCACGTCCCCGGGGTCGCCCTCCGGCCACGCGGCCTCGACGTCCAGTTCGGGGGCCCGGGCGAGCGCGTGCGCCCGCGCCTCCTCCGCGATCCGGCGCGCCATGGTGGCGAGGTCGTACCTCTGCACCACCTCGGCCGGCACACCGGAGGTCAGCCAGGTGAACGCGTGCACCACGCGCAGCCGCCGCCCGCGCAGCCGCGCCTCGTCCACCGCCCAGTCCAGCGCCCGCAGGCTGCCCTCACTGCCGTCGACCGCCGCCACCAGCGGTGCCATCGTGCTCCTCGCCATGTGCCCCTCCCGTGGGCGCGAAGTGCCATGGGCGCGGCGCCGTCAGCCGTCCTGCCGGTGCGCGGACTCCGCCTTGAGCCGGGCCGCGTAGACCGCCGCCTGGGTGCGGCGCTGCATGGCGAGCTTGGCGAGGACGCTGGAGACGTAGTTCTTGACCGTCTTCTCGGCGAGGAAGATCCGCTCGCCGATCTGCCGGTTGGTCAGCCCCTCGCCGATGAGGTCGAAGATGCGCCGTTCCTGGTCGGTCAGCGCCGCCAGCGGGTCCTGGTGGTGCGCCTCCTCCCGCAGCCGATCCAGCATCCGCGCCGTGCTGCGCGGGTCGAGCAGCGACCGGCCCGAGGCCACCGTGCGCACGGCCCGCACCAGGTCGGAACCGTGGATCTGCTTCAGCACGTATCCGGACGCGCCGGCCATGATGGCGTCGTACAGCGCGTCGTCGTCGGGGAACGAGGTGAGCATCAGGCACGCCACGTCCGGCAGTCGCGACCGCACCTCGCGGCACACCTCGACCCCGCTGCCGTCCGGGAGCCGCACGTCCAGGACGGCCACGTCCGGCCGGGCGGCCGGGATCCGGGCCACCGCCTCCGCGGCGGTGCCGGCCTCGCCCACCACCACGACGTCGGGCTCGCTCTCCAGCAGGGCCGTCACGCCGCGCCGCACGACGTCGTGGTCGTCCACCAGGAAGACTCGGATGTCGTTCTTCGGTTCCGGCATCGCCCTCAGCCCCTCGACTCTCCCGGGGCCGCCGCGCCGGGGGCGGCGGCCACTGCCGTGAACCTACCCAGATCGCCCGGCGTCGATCGGCCGCCGTCCGGCCCGGGGCCGGTGCGGGCTCACCGCCGGATCAGGAATGGGGAGAGCAGCCCGGGGACCGCGTCGTCGGCGAACGCCAGACCGGTGGCCAGATCGACGTCGGCCGCCCGGTACACACCGGCGCCCGCGGCGGTCGTCGCTCCCACCGTTGCCAGCCCGGCCCGGCGCTGGAACGGCGATCGGGTGATCCGCCAGCCGATCACCCCGTCGCGCCGCACCGCGGCGGTGCGCCGGAACAGGCCGCCCGAGCGGACCAGCAGGTACTCACCGGTGAGCGCGTGGCCGAGCGCGCGGTAGGCGGCGTGCGCCCACGGCAGCGCGCCCGCCAGCACCGCCACCGGTGCCAGCCACGCCCACGCCGGGAGCGCGGGAACCGCCACGACGGCCGCGGCCGTGGCCGCGGCGGTCACCACCGCGGCCGTGACCGCCCGGCTCAGCCGCCGCCGGCGGGCCGCCGCGGGGTGCGCCCGCAGCGGCGCGGCGGCGAACGGCGACCGTTGCGCGAGCAGCACGCCGGCGGCCACCCGGTGCGCCACCGCCAGCGCCAGCGCCTGGCCGAGGGCGTCGCGCGCCACCTGCTGCCGATCGTCCCCGGCCGTGCCCAGCCCGGTGGCGATCGCTCGCAGCCGGGCGCCCCGGAACCAGCGCGCCGGCAGCGGCTCGCAGAGCTCCACGCCGCGCAGCCGGGCCTGCTCCAGGGAGATCGACGTGGTGGTGAACAGCCCGCGCCGCAGCCGCAGGGAGCCGTCGCCCTCCCTGTCCAGGCGGTAGCCCCACCACGCCTCCACCGTGCCGAGCAGCGCGGCCACCATGCCGGTGAGCAGGACCACGAGCAGCGCCGCGGGCACGGCCACCACCAGGTGCGGGCGGGCGAGGTCGTCGACGGCGGCGGCGCCGCGCCCGGCGCGCTCCTCGCCGAACCACGTCAGCACGCTGTACAGACCGCCGTAGACGCCGAGACCGAGCAGCGGAGCCCACTCGGCCAGCGGCGCGTAGCCGAACCACCGCGCGTCGAGCCGGGCGATGGCGCCCTCGCCGGGCGCCGCGCCGGCGGGGGCCGCGCCGCGGTCGAGCAGGACGCGCCGCAGCTCCTCGGCGCCGGGGGCGTCCAGCGAGCGCAGCGGCAGGCCGGCGTCGGCGCCGCCGCCGTCGCCGGTGCCGACGGTCACCGTGCGCACGCCGAGCAGCCGGGACACGATGTCGGCGGAGACGTCGACGCTGCGGATCCGGTCCCGCGGCACCGAACGCAGTGTTTCGGAGAGCAGGCCGGCGCGCAGTTCCAGGCGCTCGGCGGTGAGCCGGTAGCGGGTGCGGCGCACCCGGACCCACTCGCCGCCGGTGAGCGCCGCGACCAGCAGCACGCCGCCGGCGGCGACGGCCAGTCCGCCGAGGACCGACCAGAACACGGCGAGGACGACGGTGGTGACCAGCGCCGGGACGCCGATGGCGACGGCGAGCAGCAGGGTGGCGGCGAGTACGGAGCGGGCGCTCAGCGGGCGCCACGGGGCGGTGTCGGCGGTCATGTGGCGTCTCCCGGAGTGGCCTGGGTGGTGGCGGTGAGCCGGTCGGCGAGGGCGGCGGCACGTTCATGGTCCAGCCCGCCGATGGCGAGCGCGCCGGCCGCCGACGCGGTGGTGACGGTGACGGTGGACAGCCCGAACAGCCGCTGCAGCGGGCCGCGGGTGGTGTCGACGCTCTGGATCCGCGACATCGGGGCCACCCGCCACTCCTGCCACAACCAGCCGGCGGCGGTGTAGACGGCGTCGTCGGTGGTCTCCCAGCGGTGCACGCGGTAGCGCCACTGCGGCATCACGAGTGTGTAGGCGGCACCGAGCACGGCGGCCCCCGCGGCGGCGGGCCACAGCCAGGAGCGCGCGGGCTCGGCGAACACCGCGGTCACGGCGAGGGCGACGGCCGGCGGCGCCGCCCACAGCAGCGCCCGGCCCGTCCACCAGGCGATCGCGCGGCGGTCCACCCGGTACCGCGGTGGCCGCAGCCGCAGGCCGTCCGCGCCCGGGGGCGGGGTGGGGGAGGTGAGGTTCATCGGTCGTCACCTTTCCGGGGGTGTCTCGGGGGGAGCCGCCGGGCCGTCCATGGCCCGGCGAACGCCGCGGCGGTCCGGCCCGCCTGACCGTGTCGCCGTGGTCCTCGGTGTCCGGGCGAAGGCATCGCGACTCCGATCTGGGGGTGGGCCGCTCAGCGGCGGCGGAAACGGGCGCGGAGGGCGACGAGCAGCACCAGGCCGGAGGCGAGGGCCGCCGCCGCGGCTCCGTCGGCGACGGCGGCGCCGATGAGCGCGGCCAGTGCGCCGGCGGCCAGCACGGTGGCCCGTGGTGATCGCCGGGCAGGGGCATCGCCGGAACGCCGCTCGGCACGGTGGCCGGTCCCGGGTGGGGCGGTCATCCTGGGCGCCTCCCATCGGGTCGCCGCTATCGCTATAAAAAGTGATATCACAATGCTAGACTCGCGTCATCACTCATCCGGTCAGAGAGGTCTCCCATGAACCCCAGCGACGCGCCGGCGACCGGCGTCGAGATGCCCGCTCCTCAGGTGCGGGAGCGCCGCGCGCCGGGCGCCCCCGGCATCCCCGTGCTGCTCGGCTGCCTGGTAGTGGCCGCCGTCGGCGTGATCCTGGCCGTCTCCGGCCTCTCCGCCCCCGCCGGCGGGGCGGGCGCCCTGATCGGCGGCGCGCTGCTCATCGTGGCCGGGGTCGTCGCCGCCTTAGGGCTCACCGTCGTGGCCCCCAACGAGGCGCGGGTCATCCAGTTCCTCGGCCGCTACGTCGGCACCGTGCGCGCCGACGGCCTGCGGTGGGTCAACCCCCTCACCACCCGCAAGCCGATCTCCACGCGCATCCGCAACCACGAGACCACCGTCATGAAGGTCAACGACTTCGACGGCAACCCGATCGAGATCGCCGCCGTCGTCGTCTGGCAGGTCAAGGACACCGCGCGGGCCATGTTCGAGGTCGACGACTTCGTCAGGTTCGTGGCGATCCAGGCCGAGACCGCGGTGCGCCACATCGCCACCAACTACCCCTACGACGCGCACAACGAGGGCCAGCTCTCGCTGCGCGACAACGCCGAGGCGATCACCGAGCAGCTGTCGGTGGAGATCGCCGCCCGGGTGGAGTCCGCCGGGGTGCAGGTCATCGAGTCGCGGTTCACCCACCTGGCCTACGCGTCGGAGATCGCTCAGGCCATGCTGCAGCGCCAGCAGGCCGGAGCCGTGGTGGCCGCCCGCCGGCACATCGTCGAGGGCGCGGTCGGCATGGTCGACCTTGCGCTGCAGCGGCTGGCCGAGCAGGACGTCGTGGACCTGGACGAGGAGCGCAAGGCGGCCATGGTGAGCAACCTGCTGGTGGTGCTGTGCGCCGACCGCTCCACCCAGCCGGTCGTGAACACGGGGACGCTGTACCAGTGACGTTGGGCGGAGTTCGGTGAGCGAGCGGAAGAAGATCCTGCTGCGGCTGGACCCGGCGGTGTACGACGCCCTCGCCCGGTGGGCCGGCGACGAACTGCGCAGCGCCAACGCGCAGATCGAGTTCCTGCTCCGGCGCGCGCTCGCCGAGGCGGGGCGGCTGCCCAAGGACGCCCGCGCCATCCCCCGCAGGGGACGGCCGCGCAAGGACGACGCCGACCAGGAATGACCCGCGGCCCGCTCCGGCGGGCCGCCGCCGTCCCGGCCGGGCGCCTGGCGGCGGCTCCCGGCGGCCCGGGCGAAGCCGGAGCCGTGGGCGGCGCGCAGCCGCGCGAAGACGTCCGCCAGGCCGTCCGGGCCCCCGCCTCGGTCACCCGCCCGGCGGGGAGGGCGAGCCGTCGCGAGCCGTCGCGGACCGGCTTTGGGGCGTTCGCGTCCGCGGTGTGCACGCCGCGACCCGCGGCGCGGCGTGGTCCCTCGTGCAGTGGAGCACGGCGGTGGCGGGCGGCACCACCGCCTTCGGCGAACGCGCCGGTGCCCGGTCCGGTGCCCGTCGCCGCAGCCGGGCCGGGCGCACGGCGTCCGGCCGCCGGGAGGCCGCCGCCCGTGGCCGCCAACGGACGGACCGCCGACCGTTTCCGGACGGATTGCCCGGACGCACCGGCGATGCGGGATGATCGGGGAGCAAGGAGGCAACGGAACATGACAATCGCCCCCACCCCCCACGTCTACCTGACCCGAGCCCTCACCGACGACGCCATCGCCGCCGCGCGAGCACTCGGGTATCCGGTGCTCGTGGGCGATGCGGCCGCGCCGCCCCGCGAGCGCCTGCTGCGGGACGCGGCCGGCGCGGTGGCGGTCGTGTGCACCGCGACCGAACGCGTCGACGCCGAGTTCCTCGACGCCGCGGGGCCCGCGCTCCGGGTCGTGGCCACCACCGCGGCCGGTGACGGCCACATCGACGTCTCCGCCGCCGCCGAGCGCGGGGTGCGCGTCACCAACACCGCCGGCGGACTGACCGAGGCGACCGCGGACCTCACCATGGCGCTCATCCTGGCCACCGCCCGGCTACTCCGCGACGACGACCGGCTACTGCGCGGCGCCGCCGCACGGGAGTGGGGACCGCGCACGCCCGTGGGACCGGACGTCGCCCCCGGCTCGACGCTGGGGATCGTCGGTTACGGCCGGATCGGCCGGGCGGTGGCGCGCCGTGCGGCCGGCCACGGCATGACGGTGATCGCCACGCCGACCGGCTCGCCGCCCACCGGGGAGGACCCTGGCGCGGTCGCCTTCGTGGAACTGCCGGAACTGCTGGAACGCGCCGACGTGGTGACGCTGCACTGCCCCTCCACACCGGCCACCCGCCACCTCGTCGACGCCGCCGCCCTGCGCCGGATGAAACGCACCGCGGTCCTCGTCAGCACCGCCGGTGGCCCGGTCGTGGACCAGGCCGCCCTGGCGGCGGCGCTGCGCGACGGCGAGATCGCCGCCGCCGGGCTGGACGCGCCCGAGGAGGCGCCGGAGATCCACCCCGGGCTGCTGGACGCGGCCAACGCCGTGCTCGCCGCGCACCTGGGCCGCCCCGCCACCGCCGTCCGGGAGCGCAGGTGCGCGCTGGCGGTGGCCGGCGCGGCGGCGGTGCTCGTCGGCGGGGACGCCGGGATCCGGGTGAACTGAGCGTCCGGCTCGGGGCGCCGCCGACCTGTCAGCCCAGCAGCGCGGCGAGGCGGCGCCACTCGGCACGCGGCGGCGCGGAGCCGTCCGCGCCGACGACCTGCAGGGCGACGTGGTCCGCCCCCGCCGCGTGGAACTCCTCGGCGCGGCGGCGGATGCGGGCGTCCTCGCCCCACGCGTAGACGGCGTCGATGAGCCGGTCGCTGCCGCCGTCGGCGAAGTCCTCGTCGGTGAAGCCGAGCCGCCGGAAGTTGTTCGTGTAGTTCGGCAGGGCCAGGTACATGTGCAGGTGCGCCCGGGCGGCGGCGCGGGCGGTACCGGCGTCCGCGGTGAGCACCACCTTCAGGTCGGGCGCGAGCAGCGGGCCGGCGCCGAGGATCTCCCGGGCCTGTGCCGTGTGCTCGGGCGTGACGAGATAGGGGTGGGCGCCGCCGCTGCGGTCACGGGCGAGCTCCAGCATCCGCGGCCCCAGCGCGGCCAGGACCGTGCGCCCGGCCGGGACGCCGGCGCCGGCCAGGGCGTCGAGGTAGCCGACCATGGCGGAGTAGGGCCGCCGGTACTGCGCGGCGAGCCGGGCGTGGCTGGCCCCCAGCCCCAGCAGGAACCGCCCCGGGTGGGCGGCCTCCACCTCGTGGAAGCGCGCGGCGGTGTCGGCGGCCTCGTACTGCCAGATGCTGAGAATCCCGGTGGCGACGGTGAGACGGGACGTGGCCTCGACGAGCGGCACCGCGTCCCCGACCCAGCTGCTGCCCCCGAGCCAGACCGCCCCGAACCCGAGCTCCTCCAGCTCGGCGGCGGCCTCCCCGATCTCGCCACGCCGTGCCGGCTCCCCGGATCCCAGCTGCTGGGTCCAGATCCCGTAACGTCCCAGCTCGTCGCGCAGGTTGGCCATCGTCCGGTCCTCTCACGATCTCCTCGGAACCACCGCTTACCCGCACTCATCAGATCACACCGGTCCCCCGGTCGCGGGGACCGCCGGCACCGGTGTCCGGTGACGCCGGCCACCCCGGGCGGGGCCGGGGCCCGTCCGGTAGGGTGCGGCCCGGCCCGCGCGAACCGCGCGCGGCACCGGTACCTCGTGGGGAAGCACGATGCACGTCCTCGACGACCTGGCCGGGTTCTCCGACCGCGCGCGAGAGCTGCTGACCCGTTCCGCGTGGCGGGATCCCGCCGCCCCGGGCCCGGTCCCGACCGACCTCCTGCGGGTGCCCGCCCGGCACGGGCGGACGGTCCCGGCGCCGACGGAGCTGGTGGTCCGGCGGGAGGCGTTCCGGGCGCGCTACCACGGGCTGCGCTACGAGGTGCGCCGGTCCGCGCTCGCCGGCCGGACCCGCCACGACCTCGTCCGGCGGTGGGAGTTCGACCTGGACGACGGGATCTGGGCCGACCGGCGGGGCTGGTACTTCTCTTGGACCGGTGAACGCGTGTCCAGCCCCGTCCGTTCTCTCGTGCACACCGACGGACGGGTGGGGGTGAGCGACGGCGGGCCGTTCGCCGAGGTGGCTCCGTCGGTGGCCCACATGATCGAGGGGCACGCGCTCATGGACGCGGTGTCGTCCTGGGATCCCTGGCCGGGCGCTCTGGAAGCGTGGGCCCCGACTGCGGCGGGAGTGGCCCTGGCCGACCGCGTCGAGGGCCTCGGTGTGGTGCCCGAGGCGTCCGGGCGCCACGACCGGTGGCTGTGGTCCGACCACGTCGCGGTCCACGAGTTCCGGAGCTGGAGCAGCCTGCGGCCCCGCGTCCGCGCGGTCCAGATGTGGACCCGCGGCGACGAGGGCCGACGGCGGGTCGAGGCGGCCCTGCGCGGGTGACCCGGCCGGCGCGCCCGGCCGCCGGGCGGAATACCGCCGCCACCGGGTCACGGAGTTCAGGAAGTCCCTCGACAGGGCGGATCGTGAGGTCCTCCAGGACGTGCGAGTGCACCTGCTCTGCGGCGACCGCGCCACGCACAGGCCGCGACCAGGCACAAGACGGCCGAGGGGATCCTCGAAGCGCTCGCGGGGTACCGCCGGCGAATCAACGCCCCAGGGGGCTGGCCGAGTTGTTCCGGTGTCTGGTGGGTGTCCGGGCATGCAGAGCGGGCGTCCAAGACCGAGTCGTGACGCACGACCTGGACACCCTCCCCACTCCACTCCACGTCAAGATCGGCGATGGACGGGAGGCGAAGCGGCGCGCGGGCCGCCCGCCACGGCTCACCGACTCGCAGCCGCCGCGCCCGGCCCTGGCCCAGAACCCCGGCCCGGCTTCACCTCTAAGGCCAGCTGGACGCGCTTGGTCCGCGCCCAGCGGATTGATGTTCCCCCACCCGCCCCAACACCCCGGCCATGACGAGCGGCCGCACGCCGCGCTCCCCCTGGTCACGTGGTGCCCGGCCGGCCCGAAGATCGACGAGCGCGAGGTCCTGGCGGCCATGCCGGAAGCAGAACCGCACCTGGCCGCCCGGCGGGGAGGGACCGATCCTGATCGCCGGCCAGGGCTTGGCCTCCCAGCGGGTCGAGGCGGGACTCCCCGCGCGGGGGCTGCGGCCCTCCTTTCGAGCGGGACAGGCCCCGCCCCTGCGAACACCCGCTCACAGCGGTGCGGCAGTCGATCGAGCCGGTCAAAGCCACCCACCCTTGAAGGCCGGCCGACCCGGACCATGACCGTGGCGATCCGGCACGACCACCACACCGGCACACCGGCCACCAGATCCTTGAACGCCTACGACCACTCACCACAAAACAACCACTCGTCTAGCGCACGGTCCGGTCCAGATCGGAGTTGAGCCGGCCGAGCAGCCGGACGAGGTCGCGGCGGTCGGAGTCCGGCCACGCGGCCAGCGCCTCCCGCAGCCGGGCGGCGCGGCCGTGCCGGATGGTGGCGATGCGGGCGCGGCCGGCGGGGGAGGCGGTGAGCAGACTGGACCGGCGGTCCCGCGGGTCGGGGACGGACTCGACCAGGCCCGCCTCGGTGAGGCGGCGCAGGTGGCGGCTCGCGGTGGACTTGTCGAGGTGGAACCGGCGGGCCACCTCGCCGACGCGCATGGGGCGGTCCTCGGTGAGGACGGCCAGCAGGGGATAGGTGTGCCGGTCGACGGCCGGATCGACGTCGCGGTCCAGCAGCCACAGGCCACCGAGCGCCCGGCGCACCAGGAGGGTGGTCTCCCGCTCCAGCGCGTCCATCAGCCCCTGATCCTCCGGGCCGGACGCGGGCGGGACGGCGGGGTCGGCCATGTCCGGATCCTAACCCGCGGCGGCCCCGCCGGGCTCGGGACCGCCGGACTTTGCCATTTGGTTGCATGGCGCAACTAGAGTGGACGTGTCGGGCGCGAGCCGTCCCGATCCGCGGGACGGCCGTCCGGACGGGGAGGAGGCGAACGGACATGTGCGGGATCACCGGGTGGGTGGACTTCGAACGGGACCTCACCCGCGAGGGCGACGCGCTCTCGGCGATGACCGACACCATGGCGTGCCGCGGCCCCGACGCGCGCGGCGTGTGGCTGAGCCCGCACGCGGCGGTGGGGCACCGGCGGCTGTCCATCATCGACCTCGCCGGCGGCGCCCAGCCCATGGCGGACGCCCCGGACGGTGCCGAGGGGGCCGTCCTGACCTACAGCGGCGAGGTGTACAACTACCCGGAGCTGCGCGCCCGGCTCACGGCCCGCGGCCACCACTTCCGCACCGACAGCGACACCGAGGTCGTCCTGCGCGGCTACCTGGAGTGGGGAGAGGACGTCGTCGACCGGCTGAACGGCATGTACGCCTTCGCGGTGTGGGACGCCCGCGCCGAGCGGCTGCTGCTGGTCCGCGACCGTATGGGCATCAAGCCGCTCTTCTACCACCCGACCCCGCACGGCGTCGTGTTCGGCTCCGAACCCAAGGCGCTGCTGGCCAACCCGCTGGTCGACGCCGTGGTCGACGAGGACGGCCTGCGCGAGCTGCTCGGCTTCGTCAAGACCCCGGAGCGTTCGGTGTACCGGGGGATGCACGAGGTGCGGCCCGGCCACGTGGTGCGCGTCGACCGGGACGGCGTCCACCGGCGCCGCTACTGGCGGCTGGAGGCGCGGGAGCACACCGACGACCTCGCCACCACGATCCGCACCGTGCGGGAGCTGCTGGAGGACATCGTCGAGCGCCAGCTCGTCTCCGACGTCCCGCGCTGCACGCTGCTGTCCGGCGGGCTGGACTCCTCCGCACTGACCGCGCTGGCCGCCGGGCGGCTGCGCGCGGCGGGCGCGGAGCGGGTCCGCTCCTTCGCGGTCGACTTCGTCGGCTACGCCGAGCACTTCCACCCGGATCCGTTACGCGACACCCCGGACGCGCCCTACGTGCGGGAGCTCAGCCGCCATGTCGGCGCCGACCACACCGACATCGTGCTGTCCTCGGGCGACCTCACCGACCAGGGCGCCCGCGCCGCGGTGCTGCGGGGCAACGACGCCCCCGTGGCCATCGGGGACATGTACACCTCGCTGTATCTGCTGTTCCGTGCGATCCGCGAGCGCTCCACGGTGGCGCTGTCCGGCGAATCGGCCGACGAGGTGTTCGGCGGGTACCGCCAGTTCCACGACCCCGAGGCCGTCAACGCCGACACCTTCCCCTGGCTGGCGGTCGCCGGTCCGCGCCGGGGCGGTGCGCCATGGCTCGCCCCCGAGGTGGCCCGTCGGCTGGACCTGCCCGGGTACCGGGAGGCGGCCTACCGCGCGGCGCTGGCCGAGGTGCCGCACGTGCCGGGCGTCAGCGCGGGGGAGCGGCGGATGCGGGAGATCTGCTACCTGCACCTGACCCGGTTCGTGCAGATCCTGCTCGATCGTAAGGACCGCATGAGCATGGCCAACGGCCTGGAGGTGCGCGTCCCGTTCTGCGACCACCGCCTGGTGCAGTACGTCTTCAACACGCCCTGGGCCATGAAGAGCTTCGACGGCCGGGAGAAGAGCCTGCTGCGCGCCGCCACCCGCGACCTGCTGCCCGCCTCGATCGCCGACCGGCGCAAGAGTCCCTATCCGAGCACCCAGGACCCGCTGTACGACCGGGCGCTGCGCAAGGAACTGGCCGGGGTCCTCGGCGACCCCGACGCACCGGTCCGCCCGCTACTCGACGTCGGCCGGGCCCGGGACCTGCTCACCGAGTCGGGGGACGCCGAGACCGAGCGGCGGGCCCGCGCGGGGGTGGAGATGATCCTCGGCCTGGACGCCTGGCTGCGCCGGTACCGGCCGGAGCTGCGGCTGGGCGGCTGACCGCATTCCCGGTCGCGCTCGCCGTCTCGTTTTCTTCCGCCGCCGACGTGAGGGGCTGCGCGCGAGGGCATCGACGGCTCCAGGCACTCGGCGGCTCGCCGCTCAGCATTCCCGGTCGCGCTCGCCGTCTCGCTTTCTTCCGCCGCCGGCGCGGAGGGCTGCGCAGGGGCGTCGGCGGCTCCGGGCACTCGGCGGCTCGCCGCTGCGCGGTCGGCCGCCCGGGTGTCCGGGTGTCCGGGGGCGCGGCGCGCCCCCGGACACCGCCTCTCACGACTGCGGACGCAGCGCGATCGGGCCGGTGAGCGGCTGGACGTCCCGCGCGTTGTGCTCGGGGAACACCGCGTCGAGGTCGCCGATGGCGCCGGGGGAGGCGGTCACCGTCTCGGCGAACACCGCCCAGTTGACGCCGCCGGTGAACGGCGAGGTGGTCAGCGAGCCGGTGTAGCGGTAGGACGAGAGGTCCTCCGGCAGCAGCGCGCGCAGGTCGACGCCGGCACGCTCGCTGTCCGGACCGCACTCGGCTGGCGGGTCGGCGAGGACGGTGTCCACCTCGGACGGTGCGCCCTGCTCGATCCGGACGCCGAGCACCAGCAGCTCGCCATCGGCGGCCTGGTGCACGAGGTGCTGCTCGACCGGGGTGGCGTCGCCGTCGACCAGGTGCTCCGACGGCGTGTGGAAGTGCAGCTGCTGGAGTTCGAATTCCTTCCCGCCGACCGTCACGCTCGCCGCGCCGTGCGGCACGTGGGCCTCGATGGTCTCCTCGGGGTCCCGCGTGGTGCAGCCCTCGGGGTCGTCGGCGTCCTTGCGGATGTACTCGACGGTGACGGTGGTCGCCTCGGGGTAGTCGATCTCCAGCGCCGGCAGGGACGCGTCGACCGGGACGTCGGCGGTGGGGATGTCGATCGGGCTCTGCTGCCCGGTGCCGGCGAGTGCCGGCCCGGCGGCGAGGGCCAGCACTCCCGCGGACAGGGCGGACAGGGCGAGCGGCATGGAACGCATGCGTGCCTTTCGCGTACGAAACGGCCTCGCACTACTCCAGGTACAGGGGATGTGGGGTGGTATGACGCTTCCACGGCGAGGTGTCCTGGTTTGGGACGCCGAGAAGCTTAAGGGGACATTGTGAAAGCTTTAAAGCTTTTTTAAGGCGGTTCCGTGACCGAATCCGGACAAGGTGGGGTGAGTCGCACCGGGTGGGCGTGTCACCCGGTCCCCGAACAGCGAACTCCCCGGTGCCCAGGGGACGGGCACCGGGGAGCGCGACCTCCGGCGGGCCGGAGATCAGGAGCGCACCGGGGGGATCAGCCCCGGGTCAGGGTCAGGCCGTACTGGCTCAGGATCGGGTTCACCGGCTGGAAGTAGGTGGTCCCGCCGGAGGAGCAGTTGCCCGAACCGCCGGAGGTGACACCCTGGGCCTGCGAACCGCTCAGCCAGGAGCCACCCGAGTCGCCCGGCTCCGCACAGGCGTTGGTCCGGGTGAGACCGGACACCGAGCCCTGCGGGTAGACGACCGTCTGGTTCTTGGCCTGCACCGTGCCGCACCGCCAGCCGGTGGTCGAGCCGGAGCGGCAGATCGAGGCGCCCACGGCCGACTCGGTCGAGCCGGTCACGGTGACCGTTCCGCCGTTGTACCGGTTCACCAGCGGGCTGCTGGTCCAGTTGCTGGTGGCCCGCACCCAGCCCATGTCGCGGCCGGGGAACGAGGAACCGGCGACGGTGCCCGTGCCGGTGCTGTCGGCGCTGCGCGTCGAGGCGCCGACGCTGCCGCAGTGCCCGGCGGTCACGAACCCGCCGGTGACCGCGAACCCGATGGAACACCGGCTGCCGCTGCCGATGTAGTAGGCGTCGCCGCCGCGGATGGTGGCGAACGTCTGCGGCTGCTCCGAGCTCTCCTCGACGCGGACCATGTCGGCGTCCACGCCGGCCTCGGCGATCAGGTCATCGGCCGCCGCGGTCGCGCCCTCGCGGACGGTCATGACCACGGTGTCGTCCATCAGGTCGACGTACCAGCCGGTCACTCCGGCCTCGGCGTCCGGAACGTTGGAGTTCAGCTCCTCGACGACCTGGTCGAGCGCGGGCTCGCCGTGCGCGACGACCCGCGGGACGGCGCCGGCCTCGCGGACGGCGTCCGCCGCGGCGCGGTCGGTCACCGAGACGGTGAGCTCACCGGTCTCGATGTCGAACACCGCGCCGGCGAACTCGTCGCCGAGGGTCTCACGCACGTCCTGCTCCAGGGTGCGCGCCTGCTCCTCCTGCTGCAGCAGGCTGGTCACTTCGGAGGTGGACAGGCCGAGGTCGCGCTCCATGGCCTCGACCTGCTCGGGGGAACTGGCCAGCGTCTGAGGGTCGGCCGACGCGGCGGGGGCGGCCGCGATGGCCAGTCCGAAGGCGACGGCGCCAACGCCGAACGCCCGGAATACGGGGGATTTACGCACGTTCCCTGCTCCTTGCTGGTGTGAATGAACAAGGGGGACCGACACCCAGCCGGCATCGGTGTCGCATCCACGGGTCAACGCGTCCTTGTGGGAGGGGCGCCGACCACGTTTACCGCAGCAACCGGTAAACGATTCGCAACTATAAGTCAGTGGCGACGTTTGGCAACAGGGCGGTCACTAACTGAAATGACGGATGAATCATTGGAAGATCCGAATTCCAGTGATCCGTTGAAGAATGAGAGTCATGCGTCATACGGAACAACCTTGCGTTTTGTCGGAATCAGCGGCGCCGGCTAGCGTGCCGCGGTCCGCCGGGCAAGGGGTGGGGGTGGCCGGATTCGGTCACTTCGCAGCGCGTTGACGGGCGCGTTCGGTGACGCTGCGAAATCCCCGGCCGCGCATCCCGGCCGCCGGGCGCCCCGTTCGCGGGGCCGCCACGAATCCGGGAGCCTTTTCCGGGCCGCCGGTCCCGCGGAGATGGAAATCGGCGCGGCCTTTTCCCGGTGTGCGCCGGCCACCGGGCGGACGGTGATTCGCACGGAGAATCCCTCCGGAGGGACGGAGTTCGCAAGGAGGAATCGGGGTGAACCGTCGCCATTGGTATTCCCGGTGCGGTGCCAAATGGAAACCCACGGATTCTGTTATGTGCGGATTCCGGGTTTTCCGGTGGTGTGGTGGCAGAACACGGAAAAACGTTTTCCGGTACCCGACCTAAAAGGGGGTGTCCCGAACGCGACGCGTTCGTGACACCCCCGCAGGGCGGCCGGCCTCAGCAGACGCCGGTACTCTCCGTGCTCCCCGAACCCGCGAGCCGGCCCGGCAACCGGCCGTTCGCGTGCGGAATCTCCACCGGCCCCTCCCCGGCGGGCAGGAACTCCTGCGACACCGGGTCGAGGATCTGCACCTGTGCGGTCGGAATGTCGTAGTACATGCCGACCAGTTCCAGGCGGCCGGCCGCGACGCGCTCGCGGACCACCGGGTAGCTCATCAGGTTCGCGAGCTGCTGCACGACGTTGTCCTTGCTCACCCGGTGCCAGGCCGCCTCGCGCTCCGAGGGCCCGTCCGTCGGCGACGCGGCGCCGGTGTGGTCCCGGCCGCTCAGCTCCAGCCAGGACCGTACGCCGCCGGGGGCCGAGCCGGCGTCCATCAGCGCCGCCGCCGCACCGCACCGCGAGTGGCCGCACACCGCGATCGAGCGGACCTCCAGCACCTCCACCGCGTACTCGATCGCGGCGAGCATCCCGTCGTCGGCGCACGGCTCACGGTAGGCCGGAACGATGTTGCCGACGTTGCGGACCGTGAACAGGTCGCCCGGGCCGCTCGCCGTGATGAGGTTCGGCACGATCCGGGAGTCCGCGCAGGTCACCAGCAGCGTGTGCGGGCGCTGCCGGTCGGTGAGCGCGGCCATGACCGGGCGGATGCGCGGCGCCATGGTCGCCTCGTAGTCGCGCGCGCCCGAGATGAGCAGCCCCGAGGCCAGCGACGGCTGGCCGCCGTTCGCGGCGGGATCGCCGCCGCGCGGCCGCAGCCAGCGGCCCACCGGTGGCACCGGGGTCTTGCGCCGCGGCGGCTCCCCGGTGACCGTGCTCTCGTACCAGTCCTCGTGCAGTTCGTCGATGTCCACCCGGCCGCCGGTGCGCTCGTGCGCGATCCGCCAGGAGTGGATGGCGTCGAAGGCGGCGTTGTCCATGAAGTCCACGTGCAGGTCGAGGTCGACGTGCACACCGGCGGGGATGGTGGCCAGCGCGCTGGACACCCGCGGCACCGCCAGGAAGGTCAGCGACCCCTCGATCACGGCGTGGTAGACGTTGCCGGCCGACTGGATGCGCACCGTCGACCGGGTGAGCCGGCGCAGCGCGGAGACCAGCGCCAGGGCCAGGCCCACCAGCACGCCCTCCATGAGGCCGAGGGCGACCACGCCCACCAGCGTGACCACATAGATGTGCCGCTCCCGGTGCGCGCGCAGGCCGCGGATGTGCGCGACGTCGACCATCTTCATCCCGGTGAAGACGAGCAGGCCGGCCAGCGCCGCCATGGGGATGAACTCGATCAGCGCCGAGAGCGTGGCGACGAACACCACCACCCACACGCCGTGCAGGACCGCCGAGACCGGCGTGCGGGCGCCCGCCTGCACGTTCGCGGTGCTGCGCACGATGACACCGGCCACCGGCAGTCCGCCGAGCGTTCCGGAGAGGACGTTGGCCGCGCCCTGCCCGACCAGCTCACGGTCCAGCCGGACCCGGCGCCCGGTGTGCATGCGGTCCACCGCGACGGCGCACAGCAGCGACTCCACGCTGGCGACCAGCGCGATCACGGCCACGCCCGTCGCGACACCGGCGTAGTCGCTTTCCGGGAGCACCGGAGCGAAGCCGATCCCCTCGGACAGGGCGGGCAGGCTGACGCGCTCGACGTCCAGACCGGCCAGCACGCTGACCACGGTCGCGGCGGTGATGGCCACCAGCGGCGCGGGAACGCGCCGGATCGGCAGCCGCCGCCAGTCCGGCAGCCACGCCCAGAGGAGCAGCAGCACGATGGTGAGGACACCGACCGCGACCGAGGCCGTGTGGTTGTTGAGGATCTGGCCCGGCAGTTCGCGCAGGTTCGCGACCGGTGAGCTCTGGGCGGCGCCGCCCAGGACGACGTGCACCTGGGCCAGTGTGATGGTGACGCCGATGCCGGCGAGCATGCCGTGCACGACGGCGGGGGAGACGGCCAGCGCGGCGCGGGCGATGCGCAGCGAGCCGAGCAGGATCTGCACCACGCCGGCGAGCGCGGTGATGAGGCAGGTGACGGCCCAGCCGTAGCTGGCCACGAGTTCGGCGACGATGATGGTCAGGCCGGCGGCCGGGCCGCTGACCTGCACCATCGACCCGCCCATCATTCCGGCGACGATCCCGCCGACGGCGGCGGCGATGAGGCCGGCCACCAGCGGGGCGTCCGAGGCCACCGCGATGCCCAGGGAGAGCGGGACGGCCACCAGGAAGACCACAAGGGAGGCGGGCACGTCGTGCCGCAGGTATCCGCGCAGTCGTTCCGCGGGGCCCGGCGGCGCGTGGCCGCCCCGGGCCGTGGTCGTCTCATCTGTGCGCATGGAACTCCAAAACCGCGTCGAAGAGTCTGACAGAGGCGTTGGGGGATTCGCGACAGATGGTAACCATTCGCGGACGGATCTTTCCGGTTCCGGATCGCCGGTCCGTTAAGGCGCCGTTAAATGGGGAAATTTTTTGGAGTTCTGGTCATTATGGTCACGGATCGGGGCGGAAGGGCCGGTGTCCGGCCCGATGATGGTGGGCTGTTCGGGTGGACCGTCCGGCACCTCGGCTGTTCTGCGGTGATGGCTGGGAGGCGGTAGTGGCATTTCTGGGGCGTTGCGGAGAATGTCGAGATCGCCAGTTTTCGGGAATTTGTAGGGGGTCGCGGCTTATGTAGCTACGGACTGAACGCCGTTCACTCCGCGAATGTGGGATCGGCCACTTAGCGCAGAATTAACCGTGGCCGTGTCGGGCCGGGCCACCCGGTTCGGCGCCCGGCCGTCCTGGAGCGGGCCGGACCGCGCCGCGGCCGACGTGCCGGCCGAGGCGCGCGCGTTCGCCGCGGCCGGCGCCGGGCACGTGGCCGTGTGGTTCGGCCCCCTCGACGGGTTCGCCGACCGGATGGCGGCGTTCGCCCGGACCGCCGGGGCCGCGGCTGAGAAGCCGCCGCCGCGCCCCGGGGGAGCACACGCGGATTCGCGCGGTTCCACCACGCGCGCGGCAAGATTTCCCCGAATCACGGCAAAGTCGATGTTTGGCGGGCCGCGGCCGGGTAGGGGATCGGCGAGCGGAGAACACGCCGCCGGTCGAGGTGTCTCCCGGCTCCGCGTGGACGCTCTCACCCCGCTTGGGGGAGCGGGGACGAAGGTTCTGGGGGGAGCCTTCGCGGAGTGGCCGCTCACGCGGGGCCCGCCGAGTGCGGGCCCCGCCGTCGTTCCGGGACGAGGCACCGACAACGGGCACCGGACGCGGTCAAGGGACCCGGCACCGGGCGTGCGGCACCCGTCCGAGGGCGGGAACCGAGGAGGAATCCAGATGAAGATCCGGGACCGGGCCGTCCACACGGCCCACGAGCTCAGGGACAAGGTCAAGGAGGCCGCCGACCGGGCGCGGCACGCCGCCGAGAGCGGGACCGAACGCGCGGGTGGCAAGGAGAAGGGCGAGCGGGCCGAGCACGGCGTCCTGGACACCCTTGCCAGGCGGTACGGCGACTGGAAGCGGGCCCGCCGGGAGCACTGAGCGCGATCCGGCCGGGGGCGGCGCGCACCCGCCGCGCCGCCCCCGGCCGCGCGGCTACCGGGCGCCGGTCTCCTCGGCGGCGGTGGCCGGGGAGACCGGCTCGCCGCGGCGCGCCCAGTAGGCCGCCACCAGCGCGCCGGACAGGTTGTGCCACACCGAGAACAGCGCCGCGGGCAGCGCGGCCAGCGGCGCGAAGTGCACGGTCGCGAGGGTGGCCGCGAGCCCGGAGTTCTGCATCCCCACCTCGACCCCCACCGCGCGGCGGGCCGACTCGGGCAGCCGGAACAGCCGGGCCGTCCAGTAGCCGAGCACCAGACCGGTGCCGTTGTGCAGCACCACCGCCAGCGCGAGCAGCGGCCCCGTGCTCAGCACCGCGTCGGCGTTGCCGCCCACCACGGCCGCCACCACCAGCACGATGCCGCCCACCGAGATCAGCGGCAGTACCGGGAGCACCCGGTCCACCCAGGTGCGCGCCACGGCGCGCACCACCACTCCGGCCAGCACCGGCAGCAGCACCACCTGCAGGATCGAGACCAGCAGCGCGCCGGCGTCCACGGGCAGCGTCGACCCGGCCAGCCAGAGCACCAGGAGCGGCGTCAACAGCGGGGCGAGCAGCGTCGAGATCGAGGTCATCGCCACCGACAGCGCCACGTCCCCGCGCGCCAGGTAGACGATGACGTTGGACGCGGTACCGCCCGGCGCCGCGCCCACCAGCACCATTCCGACCAGCAGCAACGGCGGCAGCTGCAGCAGGTGGCCCACCGCGAACCCGGCCAGCGGCATCACCAGGAACTGCGCCGCGACGCCGATCAGCACGGCCTGCGGCCGGCGGAGCACGATCGCGAAGTCCGACGCCCGCAGCGTCAGCCCCATCCCGAACATGATCACGCCGAGCAGCAGCGACACGTAGGGAGCGAGCAGCGCAGCCTGTGCCGGCACGGCCAGACCCGCCGCCGCCCCCAGCAGGATGAGCACCGCGAACCAGCGCCCCGCGAACGCGGCGATCCGCACCACGATCGTGCCCAATGTCGGCTCCTTTCCCCGAATTCCCCCGAAAACGTGTTCCGCGGCCGTCGGGGCCGGCCCCGCGCCGCACCGCCGCTCCGGCCGGGCCCGGCCGAGATCGCCGCCGACCACGATGCCAGGTCACGCGCGCGGGCGTACGCGCGGCCTCCCCGAACGCAACCGCGACCCGCGGCGGCGACCGGACGTTGCCCCGATCATGAGCATCGCTTGGTCGTCACCCGCGGCCGCCCGAGGAACGATGGGCTCACCGGTCATTCCCGTACCGGCGAATTCCGGGTCGACGTGCCACCGGACGAGGTGAGTGCGTACACTGGCTGCCAATCACCGGGGCCTCTGTCACCACGGGGCGCATCGTCCCAGGCCCGCGCCCGTGTCCGCCCGCTCCGCACGGTGCCTCGCCGACTTCGACAGCCCGGCCAGCATGCCGACCACGCGGAGGTGGATCGTGTCCGTTGATCCCCGAGAGTCCCACCAGCCCCGCTCGCCCCAGGGCTCGCGCATCGACCCCTACGTCGGTGCCTACGCAGCCCGAGCCGCAGGGATGGTGGCCTCGGAGGTCCGGGCACTGTTCGCGGTGGCCTCCCGCCCCGAGATCGTCTCGCTCGCCGGCGGCATGCCCAACGTCAGCGCGCTGCCCATGGAGGAGATCGGCGACATCGTCCGGCGGGTCCTCGCCGAACGCGGCGCCATGGCCCTGCAGTACGGGTCGGCGCAGGGCGACCCGGTGCTGCGCGAGCAGATCTGCGACGTGATGAGCCTGGAGGGCATCACCGCCAGCGCCGACGATGTCATCGTCACCGTCGGCTCCCAGCAGGCGCTCGACCTCGTCACCCGGGTCTTCGTCGACCCCGGTGACGTCGTGCTCGCCGAGGCGCCCACCTACGTGACCGCCATCAACACCTTCGCCGCCTTCCAGGCCGACATCGTGCACGTGCCCATGGACGAGGACGGCGTGCTCCCCGAGGCGCTGGAGGAGCGCATCACCGCGCTGGCCGCCGCGGGCCGCCGGGTGAAGTTCTTCTACACCGTGCCGAACTTCCAGAACCCGGCCGGCGTCACCATGAACGCCGAGCGGCGCGGCCGGGTGCTGGAGATCTGCCGCCGGCACAACCTGCTCGTGCTGGAGGACAACCCCTACGGCCTGCTCCGCTACGAGGGCGAGCCGCTGCCCGCACTGCGCGCCGAGGCCCCCGACAACGTCATCTACCTCGGCTCCTTCTCCAAGACCCTGTCACCCGGATTCCGCATCGGGTGGGCCCTCGCGCCGTCCTCGGTCCGCGCCAAGCTGGTGCTCGCCGCCGAGTCGGCCATGCTCAGCCACTCCTCCTTCAACCAGATGGTGGTGGGCGCCTACCTGGCCAGCCATCCGTGGCGGGAACAGGTCAAGGGCTTCAACGAGATGTACCGGGAACGGCGCGACGCCATGCTCGCCGCCCTGGAGGCGATGATGCCGGCCGGCACCACCTGGACCCGGCCCGCCGGCGGCTTCTTCGTCTGGGCCACCCTCCCCGAGGGACTCGACGCCAAGTCCATGCTGCCGCGCGCCGTCAGCCAGCGGGTCGCCTACGTGCCGGGCACCGGCTTCTACGCCACCGACGACGGGCACCGCAACATGCGGCTGTCGTTCTGCTATCCGACCCCGGAGCAGATCCGCGAGGGCGTGCGCCGTCTCGTGGGCGTCATCGAGGCCGAGACGAAGCTGCGTGATACCTTCGGCACCGCGTCCCCGCCACCCACCCCCGGCGGCGACGCGCCCGGTCCCGACCTGCCGTAGCTGCGGGACACGGCGTGAACACAGCAGAACAGACGGAGGACCGAACCGTGGGCGATCTCGACCGCGTGCTCGTGCTGGCCGGGGGCATCTCGCCCGAGCACGAGGTGTCCCTGCGCTCGGGCCGCCGGGTCGCCGAGGCGCTGCGCCGCCTCGACATCGAGGTACAGGTGGCCGACGCCGACGCCGCGCTGCTCGCCACCCTCGCCGCGGACCCGCCTCAGGTGGTGTTCCCCGTCCTGCACGGCGCGGCCGGCGAGGACGGCGCCATCCGGGAGATCCTGGAGCTGGCGGGCGTCCCCTACGTGGGGGCGCCCCCGCACGCCTGCCGGGTGGCCTACGCCAAGCCCACCGCCAAGGCACTGGTCGCCGAGCAGGGCCTGGCGGTGCCGCGCGGCGTCACCCTGCCCAAGTCGGTCTTCCACGACCTCGGCGCCCCGGCGCTGCTGGACCGGATCGTCGCCGCGCTCGGCCTGCCGCTGTTCGTCAAGCCCGACCAGGGCGGGTCGGCGTTCGGCGCCACCTCGGTCGACAGCGCCGAGGCGCTGCCGGCCGCGCTGGTGAGCTGCTTCGCCTACAGCGACACCGCCATCATCGAGGAGCGCGTGGCCGGCACCGAGATCGCGGTCGGAGTGCTCGATCTCGGCGACGGCCCCTTCGCCCTGCCGGCCGTGGAGATCGTTCCCGACGGCGGGGTCTACGACTACGCCGCCCGCTACACCGCCGGCCGCACCGAGTTCTTCAGCCCCGCCCGCCTGGACCCCGCCACCGCCGCCGCGGCGGCCGAGGCCGCCATCACCGCGCACAGCGCCCTGGGCCTGCGCGACCTCTCACGCACCGACCTGATCGTCGACCCCGGCGGCCGGGTGCGGTTCCTGGAGGTCAACGTCGCCCCGGGCATGACGGAGACCTCCACCCTGCCGCTCGCGGTGGAGGCCGCCGGTCTCGACTTCGCCGTCGTGTGCCGCGAGCTGGCACACCGGGCGCTGCTGCGCGGCTGACGTCAGGGCGCGGCCGCCCGCCCACCTGACGCGGGCCGCCGCCGCACCGGAGGTTCCGCACCTCGTCCCGCGCCCCGCGCCGGCCTCGAACGGGAGGCCCACGCGCCGGCGCGGGCGCGGTGGAGCGGCGGGGCCCCTCACTCCCGCTCGATGCCGAGGATGTCCTCCGGCCGCACCGGGACCCGGTTCAGCGGCCTGCCGGTCGCCGCGCGCACCGCGGCCACGATCGCCGGGGTCGACGACAGCGTCGGCGGCTCGCCCGCGCCGCGCAGGCCGTAGGGCGCTTCGGGGTCCGGGTGTTCCAGGACCTCGATCCGCATCGGCGGGACGTCCAGGATGGTGGGGATCAGGTAGTCGGTGAACGACGGGTTGCGGATCACGCTGCCGCTGACCTGGATCTCCTCCATGAGCGCCAGCCCCAGCCCCTGCGCCGCGCCGCCCTGGATCTGGCCGGCGAGCTGCAGCGGGTGCAGCACCCGGCCGACGTCCTGCACGGCGTCCAGCGCCACCACCTTGACCAGGCCGAGCTCGACGTCCACGTCCACCACCGCGCGGTGCACGCACATCCCGAACTGGGTGTGCGAGGCGCCCTGGCCGGTGGTGGGGTCGAGCATCTCGGTGCGGCGGTGACGGAACTCGCGGGTCTCCTCGATCACCGTGGCGCCCAGCAGGTCGCTCAGCGACACCAGCGCGCCGCCGGTGGCCGATACCACCTTGCCGCCGGCCAGGCCGAGCAGCTCGCCGGGGTGGTCCCGCTCCACCAGCCCCGCCGCCCGCGCCAGCTCGAACACCCGCTCGCGGACCGCCAGACACGCGGCGCGCACCGCCCCGCCCGTCATGTAGGACTGCCGGGAGGCCGAGGAGGAGCCGGCGGAGCCGACCCGGGTGTCGGACGGCACGATCGTCACCCGCTGCACGCCCAGCTCGGTGCGCGCGATCTGGCCCTTCAGGGTGACGAGTCCCTGCCCCACCTCCGCGGCCGCGGTGTGCACCTGCACGGCCGGCTCGCCGCCGACCACCTCCAGGCGGACCCGCGCGGTGGAATGGTCGTCGAACCCCTCGGAGAAGCACAGGTTCTTCAGTCCGACGCCGTAGCCCACCCCGCGCCGCACGCCCTCGCCACGGCTGGTGTTGGCCACCCCGCCCGGCAGCGTCCGCGGATCGGGCCGCCCCGTGGGGCCGGTGCGGTCCGCGGGCATCGGCATGTCGCGGATCCGGCGCAGCATGTCGGCCATCGGCAGGGGCGCGTCGATGCGCTGGCCGGTGATGAGGCGCGACCCCTGCGACATCGCGTTGCGGACCCGCAGCTCGACCGGGTCCAGGCCGAGTTCGGCGGCCAGCCGGTCCATCTGCGACTCGTAGCCGAAGCACGCCTGCACCGCACCGAAGCCGCGCATCGCCCCGCACGGCGGGTTGGTGGTGTACACGCCGTAGGCGTCCACCCGGGCGTTCGGGATCTCGTAGGGCCCCAGGCCGAGGGACGAGGCCACCCCGACCACCGCCGCGGTCGTGGAGGCGTAGGCGCCGCCGTCGAGCACGATCTCCGCCGCGGCGTACATGAGCCGGCCGTCCCGGGTCGCGCCGTGCTCGTAGCGCAGCGTCGCCGGATGCCGGTGCACGTGCCCGTGGAACGACTCCTCCCGGTTGTACACGATCTTCACGGGGCGGCCGGTGCGCAACGCCAGCATGCAGGCGTGCACCTGCATCGACATGTCCTCGCGGGCGCCGAACGCGCCGCCCACTCCGGCCAGGGTGAGCCGCACCTTGTCCGCGGGCAGCCCGAGGCACGGCGCGATCTGGCTCTGGTCGGCGTGCAGCCACTGGGTGGCGATGTACAGGTCCACCCCACCGTCCTCGGCCGGCACCGCCAGTCCCGACTCCGGCCCGAGGAACGCCTGGTCCTGCATGCCCACCCGGTACTCGCCGGTGACCACGACGTCGGCCAGCCGGCGCACCTCGGCCAGCGAGGCGCCCTCGGCGAACGCGCCGGTGCGGATCGGCTGGTGGCGCACCCGGTTGCCCGACCGGCGGTGCTGCGGGGGCGCCGGGGGCAGCCGCTCGCCGGCCTCGTGCACGAGCGGGCACCCCGGGTCGAAGGCGGCCAGCCGCGGGTCGTCCACCGGCTCCAGCACCTCGTAGTCGACCCGGATGCGCTCCAGGGCCCGGCGCGCCGTCTCCGGGTGATCGGCGGCGACGATGGCCACCGGCTCGCCCCGGTAGCGGACCTTGCCGAACGCCAGCACCGGCTGGTCCCGGTACTCCAGGCCGTAGCGTTTCTCGCCGGGCACGTCCTCGTGGGTCAGCACCGCGTGCACGCCCGGCAGGTGCACCGCCTCGGTGACGTCGATGCCGTGGATACGGGCGTGCGGGTGCGGGCTGCGCAGCGTCGCGCCCCACAGCATGTCGTCCGTCCACATGTCGGAGGAGTAGGCGAACTCGCCGGTGACCTTCAGCGTGCCGTCCGGCCGGCGCGGGCTGGCGCCCAGCCCGTCCGGGACGGTGGTGGACAGGCCGGTGAGGCGGCGGATCGTCGTGGGCGGCGGGGACGTGCTCATCGGCGGTCCGCCTCCCGCGCCAGCGCGCGGTGCGCCCGGCGGCCGGCCGCTGCCGCCGCGTCGGCGGCGACGGTCCGCAGCTCGCCGCGCTCGACGACGGTGCGCCCGCCCACCAGGAGCCGCTCCAGCGGCGGTGTCGGCCCGAACACCAGTGCCACCACCGGGTCGGCGAGGACGTCGTGCCCGAACCCGTCCACCCGCCACAGCGCGACGTCGGCCAGCTTGCCGACCTCCAGGCTGCCCAGCTCGGCCTGCCGGCCCAGGCAGCGGGCGCCGCCCAGGGTGGCCATCTCCAGTGCCTGCCGGGCGCTCAGCGCGCGAGGTCCCCGCCGTGCCCGCGCCATGAGCAGCGCCTGGTGCGCCTCGCCGGCCAGCGGGGTCAGCTCGCTGGACCCCGGCCCGTCCACGCCGAGGCCGACCGCCACGCCGGCCGCCAGCAGTTCGGTGACCCGGGCGATGCCGGCGCCGAGCCGGGCGTTGGAGGTGGGGCAGTGCGCCACCCCGGTTCCGGTGGCGGCGAGCCGGGCGATGGCGGTGTCGGACAGGTGGACAGCGTGCGCCAGCCACACGTCGGGCCCCAGCCAGCCGAGCTTCTCGGCGTACTCCACCGGAGTGCAGCCGAACTCGGCCCGGCACAGCTCCTCCTCGTCGATGGTCTCGGCGAGGTGGGTGTGCATGCGCACGCCGAGCGCGCGCGCCAGCGTGGCCGCTCCGGTCATCAGCTCGCGGGTGACCGAGAACGGCGAGCACGGGGCGACCGCCAGCCGGGTCATCGAGTCGAAGCCCGGGTCGTGGTGCGCCTCGATCGCCGCCGCCGTGGCCGCCAGGGCCTCGTCGGTCCCCTCCACGACCGCGTCCGGCGGCAGGCCGTCGCCGGACGCTCCCCGGTCCATGGAGCCGCGGGCGAGGTCCAGCCGGACGCCGACCGCGCGGGCCGCGGCGACCTCCGCCGCGACGATGTCACCGGGTTCGCCCGGGAACACGTAGTGGTGGTCCGAGGCCGTGGTGCACCCCGAGAGCGCAAGCCACGCCAGGCCGGCGGTCGTGGTGCCGGCCACCACCTCGGCGTCCAGGCGTGTCCACACCGGGTAGGAGGCGAGCAGCCAGTCGAACAGCGTGCCGTCGGGGGCCAGCCCCTGGGTGGCCCACTGGTAGAGGTGGTGGTGGGTGTTGACCAGGCCGGGCGTGGCCAGGCAGCCGGTGCCGTCCACCCGGTGCGCCCCGGCGATCTCGGGGGCCGGGCCCGGGCCGACCGCCGTGATCCGGCCGTCCTCGACCACGATGTGGCCGCTCGGGTGCTCGGGGCCGCCGACGGTCGCCACGTGGGCGCCGTCGATGATGAGGGGGGTGTCGGTTCGTGGGGTCATCGCGCCTCCTCGGGGGCCGGGCGGCCCCGCTCGGTCCACTCCGCGGCCAGCCGTACCGCGTCGATGATCTTCTCGTACCCCGTGCACCGGCACAGGTTGCCGGCCAGTGCCTCGCGGATCTCCGCGTCCGAGGGCGCTCCCGCGCCCGCCCCGACCGTGCGCCGCAGCAGGTCCTCGGTCTGCACCAGCAGCCCCGGTGTGCAGAAGCCGCACTGCACGGCACCGGCCGCCACGAACGCCTCCTGCACGTCGCTCAGCGCGGGCTCGCCGTCCGCGCCGTCGGTGGCCAGCCCCTCGACCGTGCGCACCGAGCGGCCGTGCGCCTGCCCGGCGGCGACCAGGCACGCGCAGACCGTCACATCGTCCAGGAACACCGTGCAGGAGCCGCACTCGCCCTGCTCGCACGCGTTCTTGCTGCCGGGCAGGCCGAGCCGTTCCCGCAGCACGTACAGCAGGCTCTCGCCCTCCCACACGTCGTCGGCGCTCACCCGGCGGCCGTTGACCGTCATCGTCACTCGCACGCCGCGATCTCCTTCCGGTAGTCGGCCGCGGCCCACCCGAGGGTGCGCCGGGCCAGTACGGACAGCGCGTGCCGCCGGTAGGCGGCGCTGCCCCGGACGTCGTCGATGGGACGCGCCGCCGCGGCCACCAGCTCGCCGAACCGCCGCGCGACGGCCGGCGACGGCGCCCCGCCGCCCGACCAGTCGAACTCCGCGGCCAGGAACTCCTCCGCCTGCGGGGCGCGCAGCGGGACGGGCCCGGCCGACCCGATCCCGGTGCCCACGGTGCGCCGGCCGGCGTCCAGCGCCAGCGCGAACGAGGTGACCGCGATCACCATGGCGTTGCGGGTGCCGATCTTGGCGAACTGCTGCGGACCGGCGGGCGCGGGCAGCAGGACCGCCGTGATCAGCTCGTCGTCGCGGCGGGCGGTGCGGCGTGGGCCGAGGTAGAAGTCGCGGGCAGGGACCCGCCGCACCCCGTGGACCGAGGCCAGCTCCACCTCCGCGTCGGTGGCGAGCAGCGGCGGGTGGGCGTCTCCGGCGGGCGAGGCGCCGCCCAGGTTGCCGCCGACCGACCCGCGGTTGCGGATCTGCGGCGAGGCCACCGTGCGGGCGGCCAGCGCCAGCGCGGGAGCGTGCCCGGCCAGCTCGCCGACGATCACCGCGTAGGGCACGCCCGCGCCCAGCCGCAGCCGGTCGCCGTCGGGCCGCCACGCGCGCAGCTCCGGGACGCGGGTCAGGTCGAGCAGGGCCGGGGGACGCCGGCGGCCGAAGTTGAGCTCCACCATCACGTCGGTGCCGCCCATGATCGGCACCGCCTCGGGGTGGGCGCTCCGGGCCGCCAGTGCCTCCCGCAGGGTGGTGGGCGTCAGGAATTCCATCGGCGGCCCAACGCGGGGACTTCCGGCTTCCCGCTGCGCGGAAGCGCTTCTCTCGACGGCTGCCTTGTCCGCGCCTTCCGTCCCGCCGGGCGGGGCCGGTCCGCTGCGCGGAGCCCCGGCCCCTGACGTGGGACGCCCGTGGCTGTGTGCGTGGGTGGAGTCACACTCGTCCTCGTTGGTCACCGGGACGCCGAGGAAACGCCCCGCGATGAGACTTGGCCGGTTGTTGGTGTCGACGTGGAGGTTGCGTGACATCCAACCCCGCCGCCGCGGACCCGGCCAGCTCACGAAGACATGAAGTCGGCGCGCTGCCGGGCCCGCCGGTTCGTGCTTTCCTCCAAGCCGGGGCGTGGGCTAACGTGTCCGCACCCCGAGCGGCGGGCCAGCGACCGACACCGAAGGACCCCCCATGCAGATCAGCGACCTCGTCGCGATCCCCCGGCTGCGACTGCGTTTCCTGGCCGGCGCCGAGCACGCGGGCCGCCCGCTCCGGGCGGTCTACACCACCGACCTGCTGCGCCCGGAGCGCTACCTGCGCGGCGGCGAGCTGGTGCTGACCGGCATGATGTGGCGCACGGGGGCGGCCGATTCCGACACGTTCGTCCGGGCGCTCACCCACGGCGGCGCGGCCTGCCTGGGCGCCGGTGCCGCGCTCGGCGAGGTGCCGGCCGACCTGGTGGAGGCGTGCCGCCGCCACGGCCTGCCGCTCGTGGAGGTGCCCGCGGAGACCTCGTTCGGCGCGGTGACCGAGGAGGTGACGCGGTCACTGGCGTCCCGGCGGACCACCGCCCTCGCCCAGCACCGTGACCGCCGCCGGCGGCTGATCACCGACCTGGCCGGCGGCGCGGATCTGGCCGAGGTGTTCGCCCCCGCCGCGCGGCACGCCGGTGTCACGGCCTGGGTGCTCTCCTGCACCGGGCGCACGGTCGCCGCGGCCGGGCCCGACCTGCCGGCGGCCGAGCGGGAACTGCTCGCCCGCCGCCACCTGGTCCCGGGGGCGTTCCCCCGCCGGGTCGAGCTGCCCGCCGCCTGCGGCGCGGCGCGGCCGGTCACGCTGTTCCCGGTCCGCACCCGCGACACCCACCCGCTGGCCGGGTGGTTCCTGGCGTGCGCGGGCGACCACACCACCTGGTCGGAGGAGACCCGCGACGCGGTGGCCGAACTCGTGTCGTTCGCGGTCCTCGCACGCGGCCGCGACGAGGAGCGCGCGGTGGTCGACGCGCGGCACGCCGAGGGGCTGCCCCGGCTGCTGGCCGCGCAGCGCTTCGACGAGGTCGCCGAACTGCTCAGCGCCGCCGGCCGCGCGCCGGGCCGGCGCGCCGGTGCCTATGTGCCGCTCAGTGTGGCGCTGCGCCCGGAGCCGCGCCCGGCCGGGCTGACCCGGCGGATCGCCGCCGAGCTCGTGGCCGACTGGCCCGGCGCGGTGATCACCCAGGACGGCGGGGACGACGCGGCGCTCGCGGTGGTCCCGGTCGGCGGTGCGGCCGGGCCCGACGCCGAGCGGCTGCACGCCGCGGTCTCCGCCGGTGTCCGCGTCCTGGAGTCCGGTCTGACGGATCGCCGGCTCGCGATCGGCATCGCCGCGATGACACGCGAACCGGCCGCCCTGCGCGGCGCCGCGGTGGAGGCGCGGCACGCCCGCCGCCTCGCCGAACTCCGCGGCGGCCGGGCGCGGGTGGTCGCCGGCGCCGAGATCGACTCCCACGAGCTGCTGCTGGCCTCGGTGCCCGAGGAGGTGCAGTCCTCCTACCGCGAGCGGCTGCTGGAGCCGCTGGTCGACTACGACCGCGGCCATCGCTCCGACCTGGTCGCCACCCTGGAGGCGTTCCTGCGGCACTCCGGCTCGTGGCAGCGCTGCGCGGCGTCCATGCACGTGCACGTCAACACGCTGCGGTACCGTATCGGCCGCATCGAGGAGCTGACCGGCCGCGATCTCAGCAGCCTGGAGCACCGGGTCGATCTGTTCCTCGCCCTGAAGCTGCGCGGCTGATCCGGCCGCGTGCCCGCCGTGCGGGCGGCTGGATCGTTGACGGGGTGGCCGTACGCGGGCGGTGCGCCCCGGCCTTCGGCGCTCCAGGCGGCCCTCGGCGAAGCGCGTGCCGCGCCCGGCCGGGCACGGGCCTGGACGGGCCGGGCCGGTGGGCGGTACCTGGCCGTGGGAGTGCGCGTGGTGTGCGCAAGGGCGTCACCGCCGGTCGCCGCACACCGTTCCCCGGTGCCGCTTCACCGCGTCAGCGGCCCGTTCGAAGAACTCCCGTCAATGGTTTCGCCGGTGGCGGTGATGCGGACGACGGCCTCCAGCGTCAGGGCGCGATCATGGCGCTCGCCGTCCACCGCGCGGTGCAGGACGAGTCCCTCGATGAGGGCGTCGAGCCCGCGGGCCGTGGCGGGGTCGAAGTGGCGCTCCAGGTGCACGCGGCTGCGGCGCATCCACTCCCGGGCCAGTTCCCGGTAGGCCGGCTCGCGGACGGCGAGGGTGTACAGCTCCTGGGCGAGGACGAGGTCGCGGCGGGGTCCCTCCGCGAGGGCGTGCACGAGGTCGGCGACCGCCACGCGGGCCTGGTCGCGGTCGGCGGCGCGGGCGAGGTGGGCCTCGAAGACGGCGGCGACGCCCGCGGCGAAGTGGGTGAAGGACGCGTGCAGCAGGTCGTCGATGCCACGGAAGTGGTAGGTCATGGACCCGAGGGGCACGCCGGCGCGGGCGGCGATCTTGCGGTGGGAGACGCCCGCCACGCCCTCGTCGGCGATGAGGTCAAGGGCGGCGGTGATGATGCGTTCGCGCCGCCGCGGGTCGGTGTGTCCGGTCGCCATGTGGGTGCGCCGTCACAGTCTGCGGACGACCCGCGCGGGGTTGCCGACGGCGACGACGTCGGCGGGCACGTCCTTGGTGACGACCGCGCCGGCGCCGACGACGGCGTTGTCGCCGATCGTCACGCCGGGGAGCACGATGGTACCGCCGCCGAGCCACACGTTGTCGCCGATGGTGATCGGGCGCGCGGCCTCGAACTTGTCGCGCCGGGGCTGTGCTTCCAGTGGGTGGGTGGGCGTGAGCAGCTGGACGCCGGGCCCGATCTGGCAGTCGGCCCCGATGGTGATGGCCGCGACGTCCAGCGCGGTCAGGTTGTAGTTGACGAAGGTGCCCGCCCCGATGGTGATGTTGTCGCCGTAGTCGACGTACAGCGGGGGCCGCACGTGCGCCTCCTCGCCGAGCGCGCCGAGCAGTTCGGCCAGGATGGGCCGCGCGGCGGCGGCGTCCTCCGCGTAGGCGGCCTGGTAGCGGGTGGCCAGCCGCACCGCTCGTTGCTGCCGGCGGGTGATCTCCGGGTCGTCGGCGATGTACAGGTCGCCTGCGAGCATCCGCTCGAAGTTGGTGCGGGGGTCCGGTGCGAAGTGGTCGAGCGGCATGGCGGCGATGCTACCGAAAGGAGCGTACGAACGTACACTCCCGCCGGCCGGACCGGCCGGCGATCACGTGCCGGACGGGCCCGCCGCCTCGCCGCCCCGCTGAACCAGGCCCGGCCCGCCGGTGTCCCGCACCCACCGGACGACCAGTTCCTCGCGCGTGCCGAAGCGCACGAGATGGCGGCCGAGGACGTCCTCCAGGCGCTCAAGGTCCGCGGCCGCGCCGCTGGCCGCGAGCAGCAGCGCGCCCGGCTCGGCGGTGAGCTCCACCTCGCCGAAGGGGAAGGACAGTCGCCCGTGGCCGGCCGCGTCGTCCCAGACGGCTTCGATGCGCCGGCCCATGTGGGCCGCGAGCTGCCGGGCGTAGCGGTGCGGGCGTTCGGTGGCCACCCGGGCCTCGGTTCTGGACATGCGGGCACCTCCGGGGATCGGGGGACACGACGGGCGATTACTTAGGTCAGCCTAAGCTATCCGTGTGGCGGGGGCGTGCGCGGTGCGGACGAATCGGCCGATCTATGACGTACAGGAGAGGGAACTCACTCTCCCAGCAGAGCGACATCTCATCCTTCCCACACTCCGCGCCCCATCACCTCCTATCACCACCGAAGACCGCAATCCGTAGGCGTTTTCGGTCACCGTGCCCCCGGTTTTCGTTACGATCTCAAGCGGTTGACACAGCGGCGGACAACGGAGGTTTGGCGTGGGCCCTCTGGAGAACGGCGACCCGGAGCGGATCGGCCGGTACCGGCTGATCGGACGGCTGGGCGCCGGCGGCATGGGCCAGGTGTTCTTCGGCCGCTCGGCCGGTGGACGCGCCGTGGCGGTGAAGCGGATCCACCCGCACATGGCCACCGATCCCTCGTTCCGGCAGCGGTTCGGGCGTGAGGTGACCGCCGCCCGCCAGGTCAGCGGCGCGTTCACCGCCCCGGTCATCGACGCCGATCCCGACGGCGAGGTGCCCTGGCTGGTCACCTCCTACGTCCCCTCGCTGCCCCTGGACGAGGCGGTCCGCGCCTTGGGGCCGCTGCCCGAGCCGAGCCTGCGGGTGCTCGCCGCCGGGCTGGCCGAGGCGCTCACCGAGATCCACCGCGTCGGCCTCATCCACCGCGATCTCAAGCCCGGCAACGTGCTGCTCGCCGAGGACGGGCCACGGGTCATCGACTTCGGCATCGCCCGCGCCACCAGCGGCACCGCCGCCACCCAGTCCATCATCGGCACGCCCGGCTTCATGTCGCCCGAGCAGATCCAGGGCGAGGCGCTCACCCCCAAGAGCGACATGTTCGCCTACGGTGCCGTCCTGGTCTACGCGGCCTCCGGCATCGGCCCCTTCGGTGAAGGCGCCATGCCGACCCTGGTGATGCGCATCCTGCAGCACGATCCCGACATTTCGGCTGTGCCGCCGTCCCTCCAGCGTCTCGTGGCGGCCTGCCTCGCCAAGGACGAGCGCCAGCGCCCGACCCCCGGACAGGTGCTCGACCATCTCGGCGACGCCGAGGTGGGCGGCTCCTGGCTGCCGCCGGAGTTCATGCGCGGCATCCAGGAGCAGGTCGCCCGCGTCAACTCCGCTCTCGCCGGCGGGGCCGCCGGGGCGGGCGCCCCCACGGACGGCGGCGCCACCATGGCGCTCGGCGCTGCGGCTGGCGCGGCGGCCGGTGCCGCGGCGGGCGCCGCCGCCACCCAGCGCTATGACGACCACCAGGCGACCCGCGCCGTCACCCAGCACGGGGCGGCACCGGACGCCACCTCGGTCATGGGCGCGGAGTCGGGGCGGACCGCCGGCTACCCGGCCGCCGCCGGCCACCCGGGCACCCAGGCCGCGCCGACCGCCGCGATGCCGCCGGCCGGCACCGCCGACCACACCCGGAGCGACCCGCGGCGCGGTGACGAGTCCGCCTACTCCGACCTGTACCGCGGATCCCCGCGCGACGAGGAGCGGCGCCACGCCGAACAGGAGCGGGCCCGCCGCGAGCAGGAGGAACTGCGCCGCCGCCGGGAGGAGGAGCGCCGCCGCGAGGAGTGGGAGCGCGAGCGGGAACGCCGCCGCGAGCGGGAGGCCGAGGAGGCGCACCGCGAGCGGCTGCGCGCGGAGCGGGAGGCGGCCCGCCGCGCCGAACAGGCGGCCCGCGTGGCGGACCAGCCCAGCCTGTGGAGCTTCGTCAAAGTACTGCCGCTCCTCATCATCCCGCTGATCCAGATCCCCCTCGGCTGGGGCGCGTCGCACGCGTGGTCGTGGTTCACCCTCACCGACGGCTACTGGGGCTCGCCCTGGTACTACGAGGGCATCCTCACCACCGGCGGGTTCTTCCACGCCCTGTATCTCGGGTACTTCCTGCTCAACAACGTGGTCTCGCTGGAGTACCTGGTGCGCTCGCTGCGCACCGGGTTCGCGACGGGCACGATGCTCGCCGCGGCCACCATCGTGGGCACCAACGCGACACTCTGGTACTTCGGGTTCTTCGGCTGACCCGCCGCTGAACGGCCCGAGGGGGCGGTCGCGCCGGATGGCACGGCCGCCCCCTCGGCGTTTCGCCCCCGCATGCGCGGTGCCCAGGGTGCGTCTGCGGTGGCCCGCCAGGGCGCGATGGTCCGACGGCGGACCGTACGCCGCCGTGCCGTGCGATCGCGTGGCCGCACCGCGGCCGGCCGGGGCGCAGCTCGCGGCGCCGATGGTGCCGGCCGGGAACCCCGGCGGCCGGCGGCGCCGTCAGAGCCGGGTGACGAGGGAGACGAAACGACCCCCGGCCGGGAGCGGCCCGCTCACCCAGCTGGTGCGGTTCGGCCTGCTGCAGGCGCGCGCGTGCGCGTTCGCGGGATGTCTGCTGGCGGGGCTGGCGGTGTCGAGCGTGCTGCCGCTGCCGATCCCCCGCTACGACGCGCTGCTGCTGTACGCCGTCGCGGTCACCGCGGCGTTCTGGGGGCTGCGGCTGGAGACCGGCCGAGAGGTCATGGCGATCCTCGGTTTCCACGTGGTGGGGCTGGCCTTCGAGCTGTTCAAGGTGCACATGGGCTCGTGGAGCTACCCGGAGGAGGCGGTGGCCAAGATCGCCGGGGTCCCGCTGTACAGCGGATTCATGTACGCGGCGGTCGGCAGCTACGTGGTGCGGGCCTGGACGCTGCTGGAGCTCGGCCTGACCGGCTACCGGCCGGTGGCCACCGCGCTGCTGGCGGCCGCCGTGTACGCCAACTTCTTCACCCACCACTGGCTGCCCGACCTGCGCCTGCCGCTGGCCGCCGGCATCGTCGCGGTGACGTGGGGCGCGTGGGTGCGCTACCGGGTGGGGGAGCGGTGGTACCGGATGCCGCTCGCGGTGGCCTTCGTGCTGATCGGGTTCTTCCTGTGGGTCGCGGAGAACGCGGCCACGCTGCTCGGCGCCTGGAGCTACCCGCACCAGGAAGCGGCGTGGGCGATGGTGCACCCCGCGAAGTTCGGCGCGTGGGCGCTGCTGGTCACGGTGTCGTTCGTGCTGGTCGCGACGTGGCGGCACCGCGCCGCAGAGCCGAGGGGCGCCGCAGCGGGCTGAGCCGGACGGCGGTCCGCTCACGCCAGCAGCGCGGCCGTGAACCGGCCGCGGTGGGCGGCGGCGTAGTCGGCCGCCGCCGCCCAGTAGGCCGCGTGCCCCTGCGCGTGCAGGCGGGCCCACGGCCGGCGGCCGCGCCGGGCGCCGTCCACGAGCAGGCGGTGCATGCCGCGCACGTGCTCGGCGGTCAGCTCCGGCAGCGCGGCCCGCTGGTGCGCGTCGAGCCGGTAGCCGTCGGCCAGCGCCCGCAGCCGGGCGGCGTCGTGGGCCGGGTCGCCGCCGGGGCGTAAGGGGACGAACCCGTGCGCCGCGTAGCCGAGGTCCCACAGCCGGGATCCGGGGCCGGCTCCATCGAAGTCGATGAACACCCACCGCTCGCCGTCGCGGACCAGATTCCACGGGGCGAGGTCGTGGTGGCAGACCAGTTCCTCGCGGTCCGGCGGGATCACCACCTCCCACCGCGCGCCGGGCGGCGGCGTGAACCCGGCGGCGGCGTCGTGCAGCCCCCGGATCATGGCGCCCAGCCGGCGCAGCTCGGCGGGGGTCATGGGCGGCAGCGTGTCGGCCATGACGCCGGGTACGTACTCCAGGACGTGCCGGCCCCGCTCGTCCCGCCCGAGGGTGCGGGGCGCGCCGGTGAACCCGGCCGCGGCGAGGTGGCCCAGAAACGCCTCGACGGCAGGGGTGGCGGCGGTGGCGGGCTTGCGGACGGTGCCGCCCACCCGGACCACACCGACACTGACGTTACCGCCGGTGAGCGGGACCTCGACGTCGCGGGGCACCGGCCACCTCCGGGGAGTCGGGCCCGGCGCCGCCGCGCCGGGGCACGGGCGGCGGAGCCCGCCGCTGTCGTACCCGGATGAAAGCATCCTGGGACGGGTCCGGGCCACCGGTTTTCCGCCGGGCGCCCTGGACGGAGCGGTCGCGCGGGCGGACCGGGCGGCGACGGGAGAGGGGGAGACGTGGCGCGGCTGGTGTACTCGGCGATCTGTTCGCTCGACGGCTACGTGGCCGATGAGGACGGGCGCTTCGACTGGGCGGTTCCCGGCGAGGAGGCGCACGCCTTCGTCAACGGTCTCGAACGGTCGGTCGGCACCTACCTGTTCGGCCGGCGGATGTACGAGACGATGCGCGTCTGGGAGACCATGGGCACCGATCCGGGCGACGCGCGGACGACGCGGGACTTCGCGGCCGGGTGGCGGACCACGGACAAGGTCGTGTACTCGCGCACGCTGGACCGCCCGGCCACCGCCCGCACCCGGATCGAGCGCGAGTTCGCCCCGGAGGCGGTCCGGCGGATGGTGGCCGCGGCCGACCGCGACGTGAGCGTGGGCGGCCCCACCCTCGCCGCCCACGCCTTCCGGGCCGGCCTGGTCCAGGACTGCCACGTGTTCCTGGCTCCGGCCGTGGTGGGCGGCGGCCTGCGGGCGTTTCCGGACGGTGTCCGCCTGGGGCTGGAGTGCGTCGCGGAGCGGCGGTTCGCGGACGGGATGGTGTACGTGGGTTACCGCGTGCGGGGGTGACGCGGCGCCGCCACCTCCGGCGGCGCCGCGTACGTGGCCGCCGCGGGGGCGCGCTACCGCGCCGCGTCGCCGGGAACCGGGGGTGCCGGCGTCGGCTGGTCGGCGAGGAGGCGGTCGACCAGGGCGGTCACCAGGTCGCCGCGCTGTTCGGGTGCGAACAGGTCGGGCAGTGTGAGGCGTTCGAGGATGAGCCAGTTGAGCGCCAGCCAGAGCAGCACGACCGTGGTCGCGTCGCCCGGCCGTCCGGTCTCGCGGTGGTAGCCGATGTTGAAGTCCACGTCGGCGCGGACGCGTTCGGTCAGGATCTCCCGCAGGTGCGGGCGGCGGGTGGCCTCCAGCCGTAGTTCCAGGAGCGCCAGGAAGCCCGTCGGGAACGCGGCCACCCGTTCCACCAGTTCGTGCATCAGTTCGGTGAGGCGGGACCGGTCACGGGAGCCGGTCAGGCCGGCGGCGAGCGCGGCCTCGCCGGGGTCCAGCCGCTCGTACACGCGCCCGCCGGCCTGGGTGAGGATCTCCTCGCGGCTGGCGAAGTAGTTGGAGGACGTGCCGGCGGGGACTCCCGCCTGCTGGTCCACCGCGCGGAACGTCAGGCCCCGCGCGCCCTCGTGGGCCAGTACCTCGATCGCGGCGTCGAGCAGCGCCGCCCTTCTCTCCGGGTTGCGGCGGACCATGTTGACACCACTCCATGTGTAGTACTACGTTCTTGGCACTACGAACAAAGTACTACATTCAGAGTGTTGTTCAGTGGCGCGGAGGTCGTGAATGCGAAAGCTCGTGTACTACGTGGGAGTCTCCGTCGACGGCTTCATCGCCGGCCCGGGCGGGGAGTTCGACTTCTACCCGCAGGTGCCGGACATGGTCGACCACCTGCGCGCGGAGTTTCCCGAGACCATGCCCACCCACATACGTCCGCACATCGGCCTGGAGGGCGCGCCCAACCGGCGGTTCGGCACCGTGATCATGGGGCGTGCCACCTACCAGGTCGACATCGAGGTGACCAGCCCCTACGCCCACCTGCGCCAGTACGTGGTCTCCCGGTCCCTCGGCGAGAGCCCGGACCCGGCCGTGGAAGTGGTCCCCGGCGACCCGGCCGGCCTCGTGCGCAGGCTCAAGGACGAACCCGGGGACGGCGACATCTGGCTGTGCGGCGGAGGCGTGCTGGCCGGGCAGCTGCTGCCCCAGATCGACGAGCTGGTCGTCAAGCGATACCCGGTCGTCGCCGGTGGCGGCCTGCCGATGTTCGCCGGGCCGTTCCGGCCGCGCGCGTTCACCCCGGTGGAGACGCTGGCCTTCAGCAACGGCGGGACCATCACCACCTACCGCCCGGCCGGGTAGCCGAGTCGGCGGCTCACTCCGGCGGGGGCGGCGGATCCGGCGCCGGTCCGGCGTCCGGCGTCCCGTACAGCCGGGCCGTGGCCCGGGCCGACTCCGCGAGGCGGGCGCGCAGCTCCGGCGGATGCAGGACCTCGATGTCGGGGCCGTAGCCGGAGTACTCCACGAGCGCGGTCTCGACCGACTCCATGGGCAGGTCGAGCTCCAGCCAGCCATCAGGGCCCATTTCCCCGGCGGCCTCGATCGCGGCGATGGCCGGGGCGGACGACAGCTGGCTGATCAGGTAGCGGGCCCGTTCGGTGATACGGACACGGGCCACCGTCGTGTAGCGGGTCGCCTCGAACTCCGCCGCCCATGCCGCCCACGCACGGGCGAGATCGAAGTCGGCGGGGCGCTGGAACACCCGGCCGGTGTCGACGAGCCGCCGCAGGCGCCCGACGCGGAACGTGCGCGGCGCGGGGTCCGGCCGGTCGGTGTGCGGGCGGGCCAGCACGTACCAGGAGCCGCCCTTGAGCACGAGGCCGAGCGGGTCCAGGGTGCGCCGGACCTCCCGGCCGTCCCGGCGGCGGTACTCCGCCTCGACGGTGTGGCAGTTCCACACGGCCGTCGCGAGCGCGCCCAGGTGCGGGGTGTCCTCGGGACGGCGGAACCAGCCGGGCGCGTCCAGGTGGAAGCGCTCACGGACGCGCTCGGCACGGTCGCGCAGCTCGTCCGGGAGCGCGGCCAGCAGCTTGAGGCCGGCCGCCGCCATCTCGGCGCCCAGGCCGAGTTCGGCCGCCGCCGCGGGCACGCCCGACAGGAACAGCGAGTGCGCCTCGGCGTCGGTCAGCCCGGTCAGCCGGGTGCGGTAGCCGTCCAGCAGCCGGTACCCGCCCCCGGTGCCGCGGTCGGCGTAGACGGGGATTCCGGCCGAGCCGAGGGACTCCACGTCGCGGTAGATCGTGCGTTCGGAGACCTCCAGTTCGGCGGCGAGCTGGGCGGCGGTCATCCGGCCGCGGTTCTGCAGCAGCAGGAGCAGGGACAACAGTCGGCTGGCGCGCATGCCTCCAGTCTCGCTTCCGTGGCTGACAGCCGGTGTCAGGTATCGGGCCGCGCCGGCCGCGGGGCCGGCTCCGCCGCTCCGGTCAGCCGCGCAGCCACTCGGTGTGGCTGATCCGGTCGAGCGGGGTCACCTCGCCGACCGTCGCCCACTCGTTGCGGCCCAGGCGGGACAGCGGGCGCAGCCGGCCGATCCCGGGAAGGTCGTCGCCGTCCATGGCCGCGGTGTCGACCGCCGCGTGCACGACCTCGCCGAAGACCACCGTGGAATCGCCGAGCGGCAGCGTGGAGTGCAGCCGGCACTCCAGCGCGACCGGCGATCCGGCGACCCGGGGCGGGCGCACTCGGGCGCTGGCCTCCCGCTCCAGGCCGACCGCGTCGAACTCGCTGACGTCGGGCGGGAAGTCCGCTCCCGTCGCGTTGACCTCCGCCCACAGCGCCTCCGTGGTCAGGTTGACGACGAACTCGCGGGTGGCCTCGACGTTGCTGAGCGTGTCCTTGCGGCCGACGGAGGTGAACTGCACGATCGGCGGGTTGGCGCAGGCGATGGTGAAGAAGGAGTGCGGCGCGAGATTGTCCACCCCGTGCGCGGAGGTCGTGGCGACCCAGGCGATGGGGCGCGGGACCACGACTGAGGTCAGCAGCTGGTAGAACCGGCGTCCGCTCAGGTCGCCGGGGGTCAGGTCGGTACGCATCAGTCCTAATGTAGCCACGCGCGCGAGCGGCCCCACCCGCGGTGGCCTGCGGCGTTGACATACTGCCTGCATGCGACTGGTGGACATCGACGACGTCCGTGCCGCCGCCGAACGGATCAGCGGCCGGGTGGTGCGCACTCCGCTGCTGCCGTGCCCGTGGGCGGACGGTGAACTCTGGCTCAAACCGGAGAGCCTCCAGCCGACGGGGGCCTTCAAGCTGCGCGGGGCGACGAACGCGCTGGCCCTGCTCCCGGCGGAGGCGCGCGCGGCCGGGGTGGTGACGCACTCCTCGGGCAACCACGGCCAGGCGCTCGCCTACGCCGCACGGGCGGCCGGCGTGCCGTGCGTCGTGGTGACGCCCGAGGGCGCGCCCGAGGTGAAGATCGAGGCGATGCGCCGCTTCGGCGCGGAACTGGTCACGGTGCCCGCTCGGGAGCGCGAGGAGGCCGCGGCGCGGGTGGTGGCCGAACGCGGCATGGTGCTGGTGCCACCGTTCGACCACCGGGACGTGATCGCCGGGCAGGGCACGGTGGGGCTGGAGATCGCCGCCGACCTCGCGGACGTGGCGGTGCTGCTGGTGCCGGTCGGCGGGGGCGGGCTCGCGTCGGGGGTGACCGCCGCGGTGTCCGCGCTCAGTCCGCGGACCCGGGTGATCGGGGTGGAACCGGAGCTGGCCGGGGACGCCGCGGAGAGCATCGCCGCCGGGCGGCGGATCTGGTGGCCGCCGGACCGCACCCGCCGCACCATGGCCGACGGGCTGCGCGTGTCGCTGTCGGACCTGACGTTCGCGCACCTCAGCGCCCGGCTGGACGGCGTCGTCACCGTCACCGAGGACGAGATCCGGTCCGCGATGGGCCGGCTGGCCCGCGAGGCGCGGCTGGTGGCCGAGCCGAGCGGGGCCGTGGCGGCGGCGGCCTACCTGGCCGGCCGGACCCCGCCGGGGCGGACGGTCGCGGTGGTCTCCGGCGGCAACGTCGACCCGGAGGTGCTGGCCCGGACGGTGCGGTCCGCCTGACGCGGGGAAGAACCGGGGGTGCCGGGTGGCGGCGGCCGCCGGTCCTAGGACAACGGGAGGCAGCATGGCAGTAGCGTCCGGGCTGGACGACGTCCAGACCCTCATCGACCGGGGCGGGCACCGCGCCGTGGTCTCGGCCACCCGCGCGGACGGCTCCATCCAGTCCAGCGTGGTCGTGGCCGGGATCGTCCGGCATCCGGTCACCGGCGAGCGGGTGATCGGCTTCACCACTCCGGGCACCAGCGTGAAGCTGCGCCTGCTGCGCGCCCGCCCGCGCGCCACGATCGTGTTCCAGCCGGACTACCACTGGGCGAGCGTCGGCGGTGGCGTCGACCTGGTCGGGCACGACGACCCGTTCGGCGGCGTGGACGCCGAGCGGCTGCGCCTGCTGCTGCGCGAGGTGTTCACCGCCGCCGGTGGCAGCCACGACGACTGGGACGCCTACGACGCCGCGATGGAGCGCGACCGCCGCACGGCGGTCCTCATCCGGCCGGAGCGCGTCTTCGCGATGTGACCCCGGCACGTTGACGATCGGGCCTCTCCGGTGATGACGCGCCCGCCGGAGCCGGGACGCGACGGGGCCCGGCCCGCTGCTCCCCGTGCCCGGGCGCGCCTCAGCGGGCGGGCACCGTGGCGAAATGCGGTCGAGGGAGCAGGGGCGCGGCCGGGCGGGGACGCGCTCTCGGTGGTGCCGTCGGCGGGGGAGCGGGTGCAGCACGACGGTCGGCTCCCAGCGGTGTGCGGGCGGGCACGGACGCCGGGCCGGATGCCCGGCGGGCGTGGGTCGCGCCGCGTGACGGGTCCACACCGTCGAGGTTCTTGGGGGAGATGACGCCGTCGGCGCGGGGACGCTCCTGCCGGGAGCCGTCCGCCCGCTCCCGGCCGGCGGCGTCACGGGCTCCCGGGTCCGCGGGCCAGGGCGATGGCCGGAAGGCAGGGGGACGGGCCAGGCCGCCGCCTCGCGCATCCGGCGGGCCTTCGGCAGCGCCTCCTCTGGCCGATGAGCGCGCGGCCGTCAGGGATTCTCGGCCGCGACGCGCAGGCCGAATCCGATCAGGACCACGCCGGTCACCCGGTCCAGCGCACGCCGGACCGCGGGACGCTCGAACACCGCGCGAGCGCGCGTCAGGAGGAGGGCGTAACCGCTCAGCCAGGCGAGCGTCAGCGCCGCGTGGATCAGGACGAGCAGCGTCAGGCTCCAGTGGACCGGCATCGTCGGTGGTGCCAAGGTCGGCAGCACCGCGGCGTAGAAGACGGCGATCTTGGGGTTGAGGACGTTGGTGGTGAGGCCGCTCAGCCAAGGGTCGCCCACGTTCCTCGCGGGGTCATCGGACGAGGTCGCGGGTACCGGGGCGCCGCGGCGGCTCTGCCACAGCGTGTAGGCGCCGAGGCAGATCAGGTACCCCGCCCCGAGGATCTTGGCGACGAGGAACGCCTCGGCGGACGCGGCCAGCAGCGCGGCGAGGCCAACGACCGCCAGCAGCCCCCACGTGAGCAGCCCGAGTACGACGCCGCCGGCGGTCCGCAAGGCGGCGGCGCGGCCGGCGGCCAGCGCGCTCCTGGTGACGACCGCCATGTCGGGGCCGGGCACCAGGGTGAGCAGGGCCAGTACCCCGATGGCGGCCGTGAGTTGAGTCAACATGTGGGCCAGTATGCGGAAGACATAGAGGGTTCGGGCGGCGGGCACGTCGACCGCCCGCCCGCACGCGACGGCAGCCACCGGAAAGGACGGGCACCCCTCATGACCGCCCCTGACACGCTGGAACTGCTCGCGGAGCGGGTCCGGCGTCGGCCGGCCGCGATCCCGCGACCGGCGCCGTCGCGCCATGGTCCGGCGGATGTGGGAGGTCGTGGCCGTCGCGCGGACCTGCCGTGGGGCGATCCGCACGTGTGCAGGCGCCGGCACCGGGTCTCTGCGGGATGTCCCGCGTGGCTCCTGAGTGGTGGCGACCTGCCGCCTGGCGGGCTCGCGCCCCTGGGCCGAGCGGCGGCGGGCGGACACGCGGCGCCGCCGCGGCACCGGAGTCCGGGGCACAGCGGCCGAGCGGGCCGCAGCCGGCGTGCGCGAGGCGCTGGCCACCGTCGGGCGCGGGCGGGCTTGGCGTGGCCCCGGCGGGCCGCGGCCGCGGTGGAGTTCGACCCTGCGCTGAGCACGTGCCGTCCCCGCACCACGGTCCGGCGGAGCACGGCGCCGTAGGCTCCGGGTCATGCACGGTACCCTGACGGAGCACGCCCGGTGTCTCTACGGAGACGAGTACCGGCCCACGCCGGTCTGCGGGCTCGAACACCGCGAACACCGCTTCGTCGAGGAGCTGACGTTCGCCGACGCGGACGCGATCCTCGCCATGCTGCGCGACCTGTGCCCGCACGTGGTCGACGGCCACCTCCCGGTGTGGATCCGGAACCTGGCGCACCGCCTGGTGCTCCTGCAGCGGCCGGACGACCCCGCGCTGATGCGAGGGGCCGCCGAGCACCTGTGGCTGCACGGCCCGGACTGGGACGACATCGCGGCCGACCTGGTGCAGCGGGCCGACGCCCTGGAAGCGGGCCGACCGGGGCCTGGGCCAGCGGCGTGCGGATCCCAAACCGGGGGCCCGCAGGTCACCGTCCGATGATCACGACCCGGAGTCTGCCATGGCCCCCGGACCCCGGCGAGCGCGGGGCGGGGCACACCCGCTCCTCATCCGGCGGATCACCCGACCCACGCCCCACTTCGGCCCGGACGCGCGGCCGTCACCCGATCGGCCGGACGGCGCCTAACGGACGCTGCGGAAGTTGTCCGCCGGAACGTGCACGGAGTCTCCCGCCTCGAAGGTCACCGTCACCCCGTCGGTCTGCCACTCCACGTCGCGGATCTGCGGGTCGCCGAACCCGAACCCCACCTCCACCGGGTAGTAGTAGTCGGCCGCGCCCGGGCCGATGCGCAGTTCGTGGTCGACGCCGGTGAGGCGGCGGACCCGTACGAGGAGGAGGTCGCTGGCGTGCCGGGCCCCGGCGTACTCGTAGGTCACGCCGGCCTCCTGGGAGGACTCCTCGTGCAGGACCCGCTCGCTGAGCGAAAGCGAGGGGCCCACGGCGGTCACCAGCCCCACCGCGACGGCGAGCGACAGCGCGCCGATGGCCGACGCCGCCAGGATGCGGGGGAACAGGCGGTTGCGGGTCACCGTGCGGGACTCCCAGGTCGTGGGTGTGCGGCGGGGCGTCCGCCCGTCGGCGGGCGGCCTGGCCGATGACGGGAGAGTATGCCAGAGGCGGCGGGGAGCGGCGGACGCGCTCGGCCGGGACGCCGCCCGGGCCGGATCGGCGGCATGACGATGCCGAGTGCGTCGATCTCGTCGTCCACCGGATCGCGCGGCGGGGTACCCGGAGCATCCGCGCCGGCCATACCTCGGTGGCGGCCTCGGCGAGCACCTGTGCGGCCGCAATCCCAGGATCGCCGGGTGCCGCGCCGCGCTGCCGCCGGTGCCGGCGCAGCGGCGTCGCCGGTCCGGTGGAGCCTGGCGTTGCTCGTCCTGATCCGTGCGGCGTTGCCCGTGGCGTGGCTGACTTGCCGCCCTGCCTGCTGACGCGTGCTCGCGCGGTGACGCGCTCCGCGTCCCCCGGGATGGGGTCGCGTCCCGCCGTGCCCGTGATGAGCTCCCGGTCTGGCCGGCGCTAAGAACGCGCTAAGAATTCTCCGTCGACCATCTTGGTCGGCGCGAGCGGTTCCCGGGGTGTGCTGGGATCGCCTGGAGATGGTACGAAAACCGGCAAAACGACCAGGTCGCTTCCGGACGGCCCGGAGCACCGGCGACCCCGCGAGCGCCCGCGGCGTGCGGCCGGGCGCGTGGCAGGCGCACCCCGCGCGGGTCGTGGTGGGCGGGTTCGCCGCTGCGGTGGCGCTGGGCACCGCGTTGCTCATGCTGCCCGCCGCGGCCGAGGACGGCCGCGCGACCGGGCTGGTCGACGCGCTGTTCACCGCGACCTCGGCGGTGTGCCTGACCGGCCTGGTCGTCGTCGACACCCCGACCCACTGGTCCACCTTCGGGGAACTGGTCATCCTCGGGCTGATCCAGGTGGGCGGACTCGGCACCATGACCCTGGCCACCCTGCTCGCGGTCCTCGTCGCCCGCCGGATCAGCCTGCGAATGCGGCTGATCGCCCAGGCAGAGACCAAGAGCATCGACGCGGGCGACCTGCGCCGGGTACTGCTGGGCATCGCGGGCACCACGGCCGCCGTCGAGGCGGCCACCGCGGTGGTGCTCGCGGGCAGGTTCCTCATCGGCTACGACGTCACACCCGGCCGCGCCGCGTACCTCGGGGTGTTCCACGCCGTCTCCGCCTTCAACAACGCCGGATTCGCGCTGTTCTCCGACAACCTGATGAGCTTCGTGGCGGATCCGTGGGTCTGCCTGCCCATCGCGTTCGCGGTCATCATCGGCGGCATCGGCTTCCCCGTGCTGCTGGAGACGCGCCGCGCGCTGCTCGGTACCCGCGCCTGGTCCGCGCACGCCCGCATCACGCTCGTCGGCACCGCCCTGCTGCTCGCCGGGGGCACCCTGCTCGTCACCGCGCTGGAGTGGCGCAACCCCGGCACGCTCGGAGCGCTGCCCGTGCCCTCCCGGCTGCTCGCCGGGTTCTTCCACGCGGTGATGCCGCGCACGGCCGGCTTCAACAGCCTGGACATGGCCGCGATGCAGCCGGACACCCTGATGGTCACCAACATCCTGATGTTCGTCGGCGGCGGCAGCGCCGGCACCGCCGGAGGCGTGAAGATCACCACGGCCGCCATCCTGCTGCTCGGCGTCTGGAACGAGATCCGCGGCCGGCCCGACGTCACGCTGGGGTGGCGCCGCGTCCCCGAGCCGGTGTACCGGCAGGCGCTGGCCATCGTCGCGCTGGGCCTGAGCCTGGTCAGCGGCGCCGTCATCGTGCTGCTCTCCGTCACGCCGTTCACGGTCGGCCAGGTGCTGTTCGAATGCGTCTCGGCCTTCGCGACCGTGGGCTTGAGCACCGGCATCACCTACGATCTGCCGAGTTCCGCCGAACTCGTGCTCACCGTCCTGATGTTCGCCGGACGGGTGGGTCCGATCACGCTGGGGGCGGCGCTCGCGCTGCGGACGCGGACCCGCCGCTACGATTTCCCGGAAGGGCGCCCGATCATCGGATGACGCCCGGCTCGGCTCGTGCGGTGAGGAGGCGGCAGGTGCCCGTGTTCGAAGATCTCGACGTCCCGGTCGTCGCCGCGCCCATGGCCGGTGGCGGCAGCACCCCCGAACTCGTCGCCGCGGCCGCCGAGGCGGGCGGGTTCGGCTTCCTCGCGGCCGGCTATCGCGACGTGGCGGCGATGACCGAGCAGGTCCGGTCGGTCCGGGCACGCACCCGCCGCCCCTTCGGTGTCAACCTGTTCGTGCCCGGCCCCGACATCGCCGACGCCGCGGCCGTCGCCCGCTACCGTGACCGGCTCGCACCCGAGGCCGACCGGCTCGGCGTGCGGCTCGGCGAACCCCGGTGGACCTCGGACGCGTTCACCGCCAAGGTCGCGGCGCTCGCCGCCGACCCGGTACCCGTCGTCGGCTTCACCTTCGGCTGCCCGCCGCCGGCCGCGGTCGGCGCCCTGCACCGGGCCGGCAGCGCGGTCGTCGTCACCGTGACCAGCGCCGAGGAGGCGCGCGCCGCCGCCGAGGCCGGAGCCGACGCGCTCAGCGTGCAGGGCGCCGAGGCCGGCGGCCACCAGGGCTCCTTCGACGACACCGCCGAGCGCACCGCCCCGCTCGCCGAGGTGCTGGCCCAGGTGAGCGCCGCCGTGCGCCTCCCCCTGCTCGCCGCCGGCGGGATCACCGGACCCGAAGGCGTGCGCGCCGTCCTGGCCGCGGGGGCCGTCGCGGCCCAGGTCGGCACGGTGCTGCTGCGCAGCCACGAGAGCGGCGCGTCCGCCGTGCACCGCGACGCGCTCGCCGACCCCGCCCGCACCGCGACCGCCGTCACCCGCGCCTTCAGCGGCCGTCGCGCCCGTGGACTGGTGAACCGGTTCCTCACCGCCCACGACCCGGCCGCGCCCGCCGCCTACCCGCAGATCCACCACCTCACGGCCCCGCTGCGCGCCGCCGCGGCCCGGGCCGGTGACGCCGGCACCGTGAACCTGTGGGCCGGCACCGGCTTCCGCGCCGCCCGCAGTGCCCCGGCCGCCGAGATCATCGCCGGGCTCGCGGCCGGCGGGTGAGGACGGCTTGGCCGGTTCGGCCGGCCACCGAGCCGCTCGCCTCGGGCCGGGCCGCCCACGGTGGCCGCGCGGCGGACGCGCCACCGACATCCATCCGGCGCCGCCCCGCTCCCCGGTCGTTACCGCAGAGCGCACCATCATGACCCCGTCCGGAGGCTCTCGGGCCGCGAGGACGTCCGCGACGTGCCGCGACAGCGGACGCGGGACGACACCGCTCGGTCGGCGGAGGCCGCCGGGGACGCGCCCGGGCGACTTCCCCGGCGAAGGGCCGCTCGGCCACCGGCGCCCGGAGCCGTCACGGAGGCGGTGGAGTCGCGCTCGTGACATTCGGCCGGGAGTCGTTTCGCCGACATCGATCTAAGCTGAAGACATGAAGCGGCGGACTCGCCGGTACGTCTGGCTGATGAGCATCTGCCTCGTCCTTTTCGCCGGGTCGCTGCCGGTGTGGTACCTCGCCGGCACCGGATGGGCGCTGGCGATGTGCGCCGTCGCCGGGGTGATCCCCCCGTTCGCCGTGATCATCGCCAACACCGCGGACCCGACCGATCCCGCCGACCACGACACCCGGTACGGTCCCAACGCCGAGTAGCCGCCCGCCGGGAACAGCCCGCGTTCCCGCCGTGTTGCACACGCTCGGAGACCGAGCGGACCGGAGAGACGAGGGCATGACCGGGCGTGCACACACGGTGCGGACGGTGACGATCGGCGACGCGGCCGTCGCGCCGATGATGGCGGAACTGACCGCCGAGTACACCCGGCGCTACGGCGCCGAAGCGGCGGCCCGGGAAATGGCGGGCTACCCCGACTCCGACTTCGCCGCCCCGCACGGCGCCGTCCTGCTGCTGGAACACGCCGGACTACCGGTGGCCGGTGGCGCGTTCCGCCGGAAGGACGCGCACACCGCCGAGCTCAAGCGGATCTGGACCGCCGCCGCACACCGCCGGCGCGGGCACGGCCGCCGGATCGTCGCGGCCCTGGAGACCGCGGCCGCCGCACGCGGCTACCGCCACGTCTACCTCAGCACCGGGCCCGCCCAGCCTGAGGCCGTGGCACTGTACCGGCGGCTCGGCTACGCGCTCCTCGACGGCGAGGGCACCGCTCCCGACGGCGGCCGGCACTACTACGCGTTCGCGAAGACGCTGCCCGCCTGACCCGCCCGAGCGGCCTGACCGCGTTGGCCCATGGCCCGCGGGACCGGCCGCTTCTACGATGGAGGCACCGGCGGACGCCGCCCGGCGGGCGGGCCGCCCACGCACGCGAGGAGGAGAGCCGCACCGTGACCGAAGAGCAGCGTCCGCAGGGCGACGGACCGGACGACGCCGAGGCGCCGGCGTTCCGGCCGCGCAAGAACGGCCCCTACCAGAGCGTCTCGGAGGAACTGGCCGCCTGGATGCGCACCGGGTGGGCCGACACCGAACGCCGCGACCTGCACCCGGTCGAGCAGGCGCCCTACGCCGCCAAACGCCGCGCCGCCCTGGCCGCCCGCTTCCCCGGCGAGCGGCTCCTCGTCCCCGCCGGGCGGCTCAAGGTGCGGTCCAACGACACCGAGTACCGCTTCCGCGCCGCCAGTGACTACGTGTACCTCACCGGCGACCAGTCCGAGGACGGCTGCCTGGTGCTGGAGCCCCGCCCCGGCGGCGGCCACGAGGCCACCCTGTACCTGCCGCCGCGCTCCAACCGGGAGAACGGCGAGTTCTGGCTGGCCGGCAACGGCGAGCTGTGGGTGGGACGGCGCAACAGCCTCACCGAGTCGGCGCGGCTGTTCGGCCTGGCCACCCGCGACGTCCGCACCCTGCCGGAGCACCTGCGCACGGCGGCGCCCGCGCCCACCCGCATCGTGCGCGGCCACGACACCGCCCTGGAAGAGGTGGTCGCCGAGCTGCGCTCCGCCGACTCCGCGCGGGCCACGGCGGACCGCGACGAGGAACTCGCCGTGTTCCTGCACGACACGCGCCTGGTCAAGGACGACTGGGAGATCGGCCAGTTGCAGGCGGCCGTCGACTCCACCGTGCGCGGCTTCGAGGACGTCGTGCGGGTGCTCCCGCAGGCCGAGGCCACCTCGGAGCGCTACATCGAGGGCACCTTCTTCCTGCGCGCCAGGGTCGAGGGCAACGACGTCGGCTACGGGACCATCGCCGCGGCCGGCCCGCACGCCACCACCCTGCACTGGGTGCGCAACGACGGTCCGGTCCGCGCCGGTGAGCTGCTGCTGCTGGACGCCGGGGTGGAGACGGCCACCCTCTACACCGCCGACGTCACCCGCACCCTGCCGATCTCCGGCCGGTTCGACGACGTGCAGCGCCGCGTGTACGACCTCGTGTACGCCGCGCAGGACGCCGGAATCGCCGAGGTCGCCCCCGGCCGTCCTTTCCGCGCCTACCACGACGCCGCGCAGCGGGTCCTCGCCGAGGGCCTGGTGGAGTGGGGCCTGCTGGAGGGCCCGGTCGACCGGGTGCTCGAACTCGGGCTGCAGCGCCGCTACACCCTGCACGGCACCGGCCACATGCTCGGCCTGGACGTGCACGACTGCGCCGAGGCCCGCACCGAGTGCTACGTGGACGGCACGCTGGCCCCGGGCATGGTGCTGACCGTCGAGCCGGGGCTGTACTTCCAGCCGGACGACCTCACGGTGCCCGCCGAGCTGCGCGGGATCGGTGTGCGGATCGAGGACGACGTGCTCGTCACGCCCGAGGGCAACCGGGTGCTGTCGGCGGCGCTGCCCCGCCGCTCCGACGAGGTGGAGGCGTGGCTCGCCGAGCTGCTGCCCCGCCGCTGACCGGGCCGGGGCGAGCGAGAAGGGCGGCGGCCGACGGCGAACCGGCGGCGGTACGCGGCCGTGCCGTGCGGCGTGCCTCGGGCGGGGGATCGGCGCCGGAGGAGCCCGCACTGGAGGCGACGGGCGGCGCCCACCCGCCGCGTCGTCACGCGATCGGACGCCGGGATACGTCCGCCGCCGCCCGGAAACCTTGCCCGGCGTCGGCCGCAGGCCCGGGAAGGCGCTTCGGGGGGAGTGCCCGATCGGGTGCGACGAGGACTTCGCCGGAGCCGGGATCGAGCAGCCCGCCGGCCTGGGCCCGGGCTCACCCACTCGGGACCGGGACCGGCCCGAACCGGCGGGGGTCGAGTCCCCGTCCCGGCCGCGACGGCGGATCGAGGCGGTGATCTGGCCGCGTGGCGAACCGGCCCGGACCGGACCGCCACCGGGCGGGCGCGGGCGAAGGGCTTTCGGATGCGCATCCGCCGGCGGATTCCGGCATCGAACGCCGTGATCCGGCACGACCGGCTGATCGGTGGTTCGGCCGAACGTTCGCTGACGGCCGGCGGCCAGTGAGCGGCGCACATCGCCCCATGTCCACGATCCGGCCATTGTGCAGCGGGCGGTCGCCGTGCCGGGCGACGAGGTGCGCGCACATCGTCCGGCCGTACCCGCGGACCGGTCCGGTACCGTACCGGCCGTCGTCCTGGCCGTGGTCGTTCGTCCGGTCGTTGCTCCGCCCATGCGGAGTCCTGCGTCGTGGCGCCCGGCGGAGCCGGGTCGCCGTATCCCGTGCCCCCGGCCGCCGCACCGGCACCGCACGGACCCCATCGGTGCCCATCGGTGCCGGAGTCGTAGTGGAGCCGTTCAGGCGGGTCGGTGCGGGGATCGCCCGGATCGCGGCCAGGCCAGCGGCGCGGCCGTGGCGAGCGCCGTGCGGGCGGCCGTCGGACGCCTGACGACCAGCTGGGTCTCCCGTCCGCGCGCCATGACGCGGAACACCGGCCCGGAGTCGCGGGACTCCTGCGATCGGGCACGGGAGGCCGGGCGGAACAGGGGAGGGGCGGGCCGGCCGTGCCCACGGGGGAACCCCGGGCCGGCCCGGGGGCTCACGCCGCCTGGTCCATCCGGTGATCGTTGTAGTGGTCGGCGCGGTCCTGCCCCGACAGCGCGTGGATGGCGGCCATGATCTCGTCGGTCACCTGGCGGCGCGCCTGGCCCGGGCGGAGGTGTTGGTAGCCGGTCGAGAAGTCCATCGGGCGGCCGAACCGGATGCGGATGGGGGCCAGCCGCGGCAGGCGGGCGCCCACCGGCTGGATGTGCTCGGTGCCGAACAACGCCACCGGTACCACGGGCGCCCCCGACGTCAGCGCGAGATGGCCCACACCGGTCCGGCCGCGGTACAACCGGCCGTCGCGCGACCGGGTGCCCTCGGGGTAGATGCCGAACGCGTCGCCGTCCCGGAGCACGGACAGGCCTGCCTCCAGGGCGGTCATGGCGTCGCGGCCGGCGCCGCGCTTCACCGGGAGGGCGCCCAGGGTGCTCAGCGTGAGACGGGTCAGCCGGCCCCGGACGCCGGGGCTGTCGAAGTACTCCGTCTTGGCGAGGAAGCGCACCCGGCGCGGCACCGCGAGCGGGATGACCACGCTGTCCACGAAGGACAGGTGGTTGCTGGCCAGGATCACCGGGCCGCTGGCGGGCACGTTCTCCAGTCCTTCGATGGTGGGCCGGTACAGCGCCCGCCCCACCACCGAGCCGATCACCCGAAGTGTGCCGTAGAGCACCCGTCTCCCCCTGTCCTCGCGCCGTCGCCGCACCTCACGGCGGACAGCACAAGAAGATACCGGTCGGCGGGAGCGCCGGCGGCGGGATGGGGGCGTCCGGCCCGGGTACCCGGGCGGGGCCGTATCAGGCCGGGGTCCACTCCGCGTTGGCCCCGCACACGACCAGACACGGGTTCTCCGCGGGAACCCGGCCGGCCAGCCACGCGGCGAACGGCACCGCCGCGGCCGGCTCGGCGGCGATCCGGAACTCCTCCCACATCCGGTCGCGGGCGGCCAGGATCTCGGCGTCGCTGACCATCGCGGTCGTCACGGGATGCCGCCGCAGCACCGCGAACGGCACGTCGCCGACCCGCGTGGCGCCCAGCGCCGAGGAGGCGACGGAGTCCACGGCCGTGTCCACCGGTTCACCGGCGTCGAGCGCGGCGTGCAGGCTGCGGCACCCTTCGGGCTCCACCGCGACCACCCGGCGATCTCCCGATCCCAGCCGGATCCCCGACACCAGCCCGCCGCCGCCGACGGCCACCACCACAGCGTCACAGTCGGGGGCGTCGGCCGCGATCTCCAGGCCCACGGTGCCCTGGCCGGCCACCACGTGCGGATCGTCGTAGGCGTGCAGGTACCGCACTCCCTCAGCGGCGGCCCGCTCGTGAGCCGCCGCGGCGGCGGCCGCGTAGTTCTCCCCGACCCGCACGAGCTCGGCTCCGGACGCCTGGAGCAGCCGGGCCTTGGCCTCGGGCACCGTCTCGGGGACATAGACGACCGCGGTGATGCCGAGCATCCGCGCGGCGGCGGCCACACCGAGGCCGTGGTTGCCGCCGGAGGCGGTGACGACCTTGCCGGTGGGCTCGCCGGCGCGCAGCGCGTTCAGCGCACCGCGCAGCTTGAACGCGCCCGTGATCTGCAGCTGCTCCAGCTTCAGCAGCAGCGGCCGGCCGTCGACCTCGGCACGCAGCACGGGCGTGCGGCGGGCGTATCCGGCGATGCGTTCGGCGGCGGCGCGGACGTCGGCCTCGGTCGGAACGGGACGCGCGTCGGTGGGCGTCGGGACCGTGGTACTCGGTGTCATGTCTCCACTCTGCCCGCGGTGATCCTTAAGATAAAGCTCGCGCTGCTAAAGATGATTAAGCAGTGCTTATGGCTGAGCGGGCGCCGGAGGCGGCGGCTACGGCGCCCGTGGGGGAGTCCCGCCACGGGCGGTCGAGGCCCCCGAGCCGCGGGCCGGGAAGCGGCCGGTCGTGGATTCCCGCAGGGCGACGGGGCATGGTGCGTTGCACGTGCGGCTCTGAGCCCGCTACGGAAGAAGGCGGGAGAGCGCGGCCCGGGGCGGGGCGGCGGCCGTCCATGGACGTTGCCGGTGAGCGCCCGGACGGTGGCCGGTACCCGGCCTGCTCGTGGCCGCGTGCGGCCCGCGTGGACGTGCCGTGCTCGCGTGCCGGATCGACGGGCGGTGACCATGCCTTGAAGCTTTGTCGTTGCCGAACAGCGGAGACTTCGGCGAAGTTTCCACCGGAAGGTTCAACGATAGCGTTGAAGGGGCTTCGGCTCTCAGACGGAAGGCGGGCTCCATGGCGGACGACTCCCCGGTGATCGAACTCAGCCGGTCCGACCTTCGGGAGGTGACCGGCTACGCGGTGGCGTGCGCGCGCCCCGTCCTGGTCGTGTTCGAACGCGACCGCCCTGACGATCCGCGACCACGGGCGGCGGTCGACGCCGCGCACGCGTTCGCGGAGGGAGCGGAGCGGACCAAGGTGTTGCGTGACAGCGCGTGGGCGGCGCATCGGGCAGCGCAGGACACCCGCGACGCGGGGCGGGCCGCCGCGAGCGACGCCGCGCGAGCCGCCGCCAGCGCCTGCGGTGCGGCGTTCCTCCACCCCCTGGCGAAGGCCACTCAGGTCAAGCACATCCTCGCTTCGGCCGCCCATGCCGCGCGAGCGCTGGAACTCGCCGCCGGGGACGATCCCGCCGTGGCGGCGGACCATATCGCGCGGCTGCGGGTCCTCGCGTCTCCCGTCGTGGTGGACGTCCTGAGGCGCTACCCGGCGGCCCCGCCCGGGGGCGGGCGGGTCGGGGACCTGATCCGCCTGCTGGACGCGTCGCTCCGCTGATCCGGGACGGCGTGCAGCCGACTCAGGAACCGCTGACGTGGGATCCCGAGGCGGCGCGCCGGCCGTGGGACGAGGTTAGGGACCAGGCCCGTGTCGAGCGGTGCCGGTGAGGCGGCGCCAGGGTACGGAGACCAGGCGGCGCCTGCCGGCCACCACGCCGACGGCATACGAGGCGGGCACTGCGCGGGCGGGCGGCTGGCGGAAAGCGGGGTGAGCCCCCGCAGCCGGTAGCACCATTTCGGCGGCTGGACGGTCCGGCCGCGGTCTCCTACGCGAGGTGCCCGGGGGCGCTCCATGCGGTGGCGCCGGGCTGGCGGGCGGATACGGCGCGGGCCGGGTGACGGCGGTGGTCACGGCCGATCTTCCGTCCGTCATGGACGAGCCGGCCGAGGCGCGGTCCATCCGCCCCAGGCGGGGTACGTCGCGTACCGGCGCGCCTGCGCGCACGTGGTGGCGGAGGCGAAAGGTCCCCCTATGGCGGGGGAGGACGGCGCCGCGCACCGCGGCTGGGCGATCGTGGGCCTCCGGACCCGCCGACCGAGATGCCGCCGACCGGCCCGGTCGTGGAACCGCCGCGGAGACGGCTCAGCGGTACCGCCCCGGATCCGGGCGGCTCTTCGCCGCAGGGGCGGAGGCCGTCACCGGGAACGTTCGCGGAGCGCTCTCCGGGCGCGGCCGGTCCGCGGGCTCGACGGCCGCGTCCGGCAGGGGCGGCGTCCCGCGTGGACGCATCGTCAACAATGCGGGCAGCCCGCGTCATGGACGGCCGTTTCCCGTTCGTCCAGCATGGTGTGCGTACGCAGGCGTGTCCGAAAGGAACGAAATGTCGATGCTCAAGCGCGGCATGGCCACACTGCTGCTCACGTTGGCCGCGGTCGCGTTCGCCGCCCCCGCCGAGGCCGCGCAGTGGAGGTATGTCGGGTACTACACCAGCGGCGCGGCGTGCCACGCCGACGGAAAGCTGTCGGGCCTGCCGTACAGGTGCGATGTCGCCCCGCTGACCGGGAACTATTTCCTGTACGTCTACTCCTGATCCTTGGCCCGACCACACGCGCACGGCCCCGTTCCGTCCGGTCACCGGAGCGGCGGCCGGGTCCCCGCACCGAATGTGCGGGACACGCGGAAGGCCTCCCGGGGGACGCCCCGGGAGGCCTTCCGCATGCGAGGAGGCCGACGCCGCAGGCCGGGAAGGACCGCGCTGCCGGTGGACCCGGGCACCCGCGTGCGGCGAGGAGGTGCCGCGACGCGCACAGGAGTCGTCGGCGGTGGTGGCCGATGCGAGTGCGGGTCGGCACGGCCGGTGCCGGGGCGATGGCGGGCGCCGGTGGGGAGCCGCGCCGCGTCGCCAGCGGCGTTCCGGTCTCCACGAGATGGGGGTACCGGTGGAACCTGCCGCACACCGGGTCCGACCCGTAGCGTCGTGCGCGTGATCTTCTCCCGCTCGGCGCGGCCGTGACGGCGAACGCGGCACCCGCGAGGCCGTCGCCGCGGCGGGACCGTCCCGCCCGCCAAGGCCGCCGTGCCCTGGGGAACCCGCCCCCACCTGACCGTGCCCCGGAGCGAGTACTCGATCATGGACCGCAAACCGGAGGAGAACGTCCCCGCGCCCGCGAGGAGTTCGCCGCCGGTCCCGCTTCGATCAGCCGGCAGGCACGATCCGCGGCCGGCGGCACCGTCGCCGACGCGCACGACGAAAGGAGCAGCACGTGAGAGTCGCCCTCGGCGCCGACCACGCCGGCTTCCCCCTCAAGGACACCGTCCGCAGGGCGGTGGAGGCCCTCGGCCACACGGTCCTCGACCGTGGCACGCACAGCACCGACCCCGTCGACTTCCCCGACATCACCCAGGCCACCTGCGGGCCCGTGCTCGACGGGACCGCGGACCGCGCGATCCTCGTGTGCGGGACCGGGGCGGGGGCGATCATGGCCGCCAACAAGATCCCCGGCATCCGGTGCGGGCTCGCCCACGAACCCTACTCGGCCCACCAGGCCGTCGAGCACGACGACGCGAACGTCATCGCGATGGGCGCCTGGCTGGTTCCGCACGCCCTCGTCGCCGACATCGTGCGCGAGTTCCTCGACGCGACGTTCGACGACGACGAGGACACCCGCCGCCGCGTCGCCAAGCTCAACGCGCTCGACCTCCTCACCCCCCGCCACTGAGCCGCCGCACCGGCCCGATCGCAGGAGTCCCCTTGTCCTCATCACCCACCGCGGCCGTCCGGCGCTCACCACTCGGCTCGAAGGACCGCAACAAGACCGCCATCGCCGCGGCCGTGGGCACCAGCGTCGAGAACTACGACTTCATCGCCTATGGCACCGCCTCCGCGCTCTACTTCGGCACGGTGTTCTTCCCCGAGAGCGACCGGTTCACCGGAACCCTGCTGGCGTTCGCCACCCTCGCCGTCGGGTTCGTCATGCGCCCGCTCGGCGGGGCGATCGGCGGCTTCCTCGGCGACAGATTCGGACGCAAGCCCGTGCTCGTCGGCGCCATGATCGTCATGGGAGCGGCGACCTTCATCATCGGGGTGCTGCCGACCTACTCCCAGATCGGTGTCCTCGCCCCGATCCTGCTCACCGTCATCCGCATGGTCCAGGGGCTGGCCTTCGGTGCGGAATGGGGCGGCGCCATCACCATGGCCTACGAGCACGCGCCATGGCACCGGCGCGGCATGTACGCCGCCATCCCGCAGTCGGGCAACCCGCTCGGCATCGCCCTGGCCAGCGGCATGTTCGCGCTCTCCGCCGGTCTCGAAGGCGACTGGGCGTGGCGCACCCCGTTCCTGCTCAGCGCCGTCCTCGTCGTCGTGGCGCTCGTCGTACGTTCCCGGCTCTCCGAATCACCGGAGTTCCAGGAGGCCCAGGCGGCCGGGAAGACCGAGAAGAACCCCTTCCTCGCGACACTGCGCAACGACTGGCGCGGCATCCTGCGCGTCATCGCGCTGCGCATCGTCGAGTCCTTCGCCTACTACTCCACCGCGACCTACCTGCTCAACCACCTCACCGAACGCGACCCGTCGCTGCGGCCCGTCGCCCTCGGCGCGATCACCGCCGCGAGCATCACCGCCATCTTCGTCACCTTCCTCGCGGGCGCGCTCACCGACCGGGTCGGCCGGCGCCCGATCTACGTCGGCGCCTGCATCGCCGCGATCCTGTTCGCCTTCCCGATGTACCTGCTCACCAACGACGGGCAGCCCGCGCTCGTCGTGGCGGTGTTCATCATCGGCATCGGATTCATCCACGCCGCCCTCACCGGCGCTCAGGGCTCGCTGCTCACCGAGCAGTTCCGCACCACGACCCGCACGTCCGGCGCCTCCCTCGGCTACCAGGTGGCGGCGGCTCTCGGCGGCTTCGCCCCGCTGCTCGCCGCGGCGCTGGCCGGCGCCTTCGGCTGGCCGGGCGCCGCCCTGCTCTACCTGGGCGCGGCCGTGATCGGCCTCGCCGGCATCGTCCTCACCCGGGAGACCTGGGACCGTGCGGAACGCGAACGGGTGCGCGCCCTCGTGCGCGCCGCCCGCCGACGCTGAACGCACTTCCGTGGGCGGCGGAGCCCGCTCCGCCGCCCACGGCGACCTGCGGATTTTCGCGACGCGCCCTGGCGTCCCGTCGCGAGGCGCGCCGATGGGCGTGCGGGACGGCGTTCGCGGCGTGCGCACGGCGACGCGAGCGAGTGACGTGATCGCCCGACCACGTCGCTACGCTGGTCCCCATGGCGCATGTCCCGGCGGCTGAACGCCGTCCCCAGCTGATCAGAGCGGCGATCGACCTCATGGCCCGGGAGGGGGTGGCGGCGGGCAGCACCCGCGCGATCGCGGCCGAGCTGGGAGTGGCGCAGGCGACGGTGCATTACACGTTCGGCACGAAAGAGGACCTGTACCGCGCGGTGCTGAAGCAGCTCACGGAGGAGCTGATCGGGCAGGTCGAGCGGGCGGCGCCCGAGGCGGGGGACTTCACCGAGGCGATCGCCGCCCTGGCCGCCGCCCTGTGGCGGACCGTGCGCGAGAACCCCCGGAACTACCGGCTGCTCTGTGAACTCGGCATGCTCGCGTCGCGCACGCCCGGCCTGATCGAGGTGCACAACGGCCACTACCGCGACACGATCGGCGCGACGGCGGACCTCGTGACCAGGACCGCCGAACGCACCGGTCAGCGGCTCGCCCAGCCGGCGGAGGCGGTCGCCCGGTTCTTCCTGGCCGGTTTCGACGGGCTCTCGCTCCAGCGGTTCGCCGTGCCCGACGAGGAGCACGAAGTGGCCTGTCTGCGCGCTCTGGTCTCCGCCACGGTGGCTTTCGCCGACGGCCGACTCGACCTGACGCCCCTACCCGTCCACTGACGCCGCCCGGGCGGCCCTGGCGGAGCGGGCGGGCCGTGGCCCGGGTATGCCGGTCGGCCCCTCCGCCGGGCTCGGCTCGCGCGGCCGAGGTGTCCTCAACCGCCGACCTGGGTCCCGTTGAGGCGGACGTCGGCCGGCACCGGGCCGCGGTCCCGGGCGCCGGCCGGCATCGGCACGGTCACGGTGAACTCCACCGCCGTCCCCGGGTCCAGCGAGCGCTGCCGGGAATCCCGTGCGGCCACGGTGACGCGCAGGCCGCGGTCGTCACGGCCGGCCGAGACGACCGCGGCGCCGTCGACGTCGACCTCCTCCCCGGCCTCGCAGGGAAGGTGGAACGTCACCCTCCAGTCCGGCACCGGCTCGCCGTCCCGGGGGACCGTCACGCGCACCCGGGTGGAGCCGCGGCCGTCACCGCCCGGACACGGCTCGGTGTCGACCACGGGGACCCCGGATGGACGCAGCGATCCCGCGGCGATCGCGGGGACGGCGACCCAGCGGGCGGCCTCGGCCCCGGCGAGACCCACCACGTCGCCGACGGCGCTCAGCCTCGCCCCGCCGTCCCCCGGGCAGGCCAGCGTGAGCAGCCCCTCGTCGTCGCGCACCTGGCGCCACAGCGCCTCGGGCGCCTGGGGAGCGGCGTCACCCAGGCGCACCCCCTCGGGGGTGCGGACGAGGTGCAAGCGGCTGTACCGGTTGACGAGGCGGCACAGCCCGTCTCCGGCGCCCTGGAACTCCCACTGCTGTGCCAGAGTGCCGTCCGGCGGCCGCAGCGCGAGACCGGATCCCTCGGCGACGCTGTAGCGCGGCGGCGTGAGCACGCCGTCCATGCCCTCGGGCGACAGCACCATGTGGCACAGCGGGGGCTTGATCTCCTTGTACTTGACCTTCGTGCTCACCGGCCGGAAGGCGAACATCATCGAGCCGGCGTGCTGGCGATGGTCGAAGTCGAGGATCCGGGCCTGGGAGACCTCGAAGTCCTCGATCCCGCAGTCGAGGTGTTCTCCGCCCGGGTACCCCAGGCTTCCGAGATGGTCGGTGTAGCTCCCGGTACTGTCCTGGAACTGGACGTAGTTGAACAGGCCGTTCTTCGGCTCGTGGTAGACATGGAAACCCTGGAAGTACTTTCCCTGCCCCGGGGAGTAGGGCGGTTTCTCGTCGCAGCCGAAGCACTGGCCCTTCTCCTTTCCGTCGACTCCCTGCCAACTGTCGCCCTGGCGCGTCCGCATACCGTGCATGAGCGTGTACTCGTGCGCGGTCTTCGGGGTCTTGTATTTCTGGCACCACGCCTTGACGCCCGTCATCCGGCCGCCCTTCGCCGGGCGGTGCTTCCATTCGCTCTTGGTGAAGAATCGTTCCAGATTTGTGGAGGAGCGTTTCCCGAAAGGCCCCCAGAAGAGCTCCACATCGCGGGTCAGGTGATCGTACTTCTTCTGCCAGTCCCCGAACGGGCGCCAGTACACCTGGGCGTACTCGACCGCGGCGAACCACATCAGCCGGTGGAATTCCACCTTCTTGTCGAACGCGTCGATCTTGTCCCAGCCGGCCTCGTAGGTCGCCATGACGTAGTCGATGTACGTGGGGGAGCCGCCCTGGGTGAGGTCGCGGAGGGTCGTTCTGCAGTTCTCGATCTTGGTGTCGCCGAACCCGAGTTTCTTCCCGTTCACGCACATGTCCCGGAGGATGAACAGGTGGATGTTGGCGACCTGGACGAAGAGCGGCAGAACCGCCACCTTGTAATCCTTGTCCTGGAAGGCGGGCAGATCGCGAATGATCGCCGTCTCGATGGCCTTCCAGTCCGTCCGGGCGTCTTCCTTGTCCTTGTCACTGGCCGAGTTCTTGTACGCCGCCTCGGCCGACTTCTTGTACCGGCTGCACAGCCCGTAGAGCCCCTTGAGCTCGTTCTCCATCAACTTCTTGTACAGGCTTTCGATCTCCTGCTTCACGAGCTTCTTGACACGGTCCTGGATCTCCAGCCACACGTCGTCCTTTCCCGACGGCCACAGATAGGAGAGCCCGATCCCCAGACCCGTGGCGATCAGCGTGCCCCAGCCGGGGACCACGGCGCATATGCCGCTGATGAGCTGCTTCATCGCCGCCAGAGCGATGTCCATGTCCTTCTTGGCCCGCGGCTGCGCGGAGTCCGAGAGCCCGAAGGCGTCACGTGCCTGACGAGGCACGGGCACCTCGCCGGTCCGGTCCACGGCGGTATCGGCGCGGGCGTGCTCTGAACGGGTCATCGCGTGTCTCCAGTGGTGTCGGGCGGTCCGTCCGCCTTGCGCGGAGTCGTGGAGCGACCCCATGACGGTGTACGCCCGGCGCCGCTACCCGCCCGGCCCGCACTGACGTGCGGCTGGGGAAATGTTGGCCCGATTCGGAGGTGGGCGATACGTCCGGACGCGCGGACCGGCGCGGACGGGCGTCCCGGCCCCTCCCGGTCACCTCCCCTGCCACTCCGGCCGCTCCTTGGCCAGGAAGGCCCGCACCCCCGCGGCGAAGTCCTGGCTGCCGAATACCCGGGCCACGATGTCGTCGCCGTCGGGCAGGGCGGCGCGGCGCAGACGGCGGACCGCCTCCTTGGCCGCCCACATGGACAGCGGCGCGTGGCCGAGCACCCGGTCCAGCACGGCCGCGGCCCGGTCGTCCAGGTCCGCCGGTTCGCACACCTCCGCGAGGAAGCCGGCCGCGGCGGACTCCTCCGCCGTGTACAGGCGGGCCCGCAGCAGGACGTCCAGGGTGCGGGCCGGGCCGAAGTGGTGGACCAGCAGCGAGCAGGTGTTCATGGAAAGGCAGTTCCCGAGCGTCCGCGCCACCGGTACCCCGAACCGCGCGGTCGAGTCGGCGACGCGCAGGTCGCAGACGGCGGCGATGGCGAGCCCGGCGCCGACGCAGTAGCCGCGGATCGCGGCCACCGTGGGCACCGTGACGGTCTCCAGCCGGGAGATGACGCGCTCGATCCGTTCCTCGTAGGCGATGCCGTCCGCACCGTCGCGGAACTCGGTGAACTGCCCGATGTCGGTCCCGGCCACGAAGGCGGCGGTGCCCGCGCCGCTGAGCAGCATGGCCCGCACGCCGTCGTCGCGGTCGGCGGTCTCGCACGCCTCGTACAGGCCCTCGTACATGCCCCAGGTCATCGCGTTGCGCGCCTCGGGCCGGTTGAAGGTGACGGCCAGCACCGCACCGCGTCGTTCGACGCGGAGCTCCGGGTCGCCGCTCGTCATGGGTCCTCCCGTTCGGTCGTGGTCTCGGTTGTGGTCTCGGTTGTGGTCTCGGTCGTGGGTCCGGGGGTGGCGGACGCCGGAGCGGCGGGGCGCGGCGCGCCCGCGGCCGGTCCGATCCGGCGCCGCACGCCGGCGAGCAGTGCGGGGCCGAAGGCGAGCGCGGCGGCGAGGCACAACGTCGCCAGCGCGATGGGGCTCTGCGCGACCAGCACGAAGCCGCCGTCGCCCAGCGCCGACGTCTGCACCAGGGCCTTCTCCAGCAGCGGCCCGAGCACCAGCCCCAGCACCAGCGGGGCGACGGGCAGGCCGAGCAGCTTCATGAGGTAGCCGACGACACCGAACACGAACACGATCCACACGCTGTACAGGCTGTTGTCGATCGAGTAGGCGCCGACGAAGCTCGTGCAGATGATCACCGGGTACAGGTAGGCGTAGGGAATCCGCAGCAACTGCGCGAAGAGCGGGGCGAGCGGCAGGTTCAGCACCAGCAGCATCACGTTGCCGATGAAGAACGACGCCAGGAGCCCCCACACCAGCTCGGGCTGCTCCTCGAACATCAGCGGGCCCGGCTGCACGCCGTACACCAGCAGCGCGCCGAGCAGGATGGCGGTCGTGGCGCCGCCGGGGATGCCGAGCGCCAGGGTCGGGATGAAGTTCGCGTTCGCCGCGGCGTTGTTGGCGCTCTCCGGCGCGGCCACGCCCTCGATCGCCCCCGAGCCGAACTCCGAGCGGCGCCGCGAGACGCGCTTCTCCACGCCGTAGGCCATGAACGACGCCAGCGTTGACCCCGCGCCGGGCAGGCAGCCCAGCACGAACCCGATCAGGCTCCCGCGGACGATCGGCCCGCCCGAGCGGCGCAGTTCCTCCCGGGTGATGACCAGGTCGCGGAACCGCGCCCGGATCGGCGTGGCCTCGCCGACCCGGAGCTGGTACAGCACCTCGCCCACCGCGAACAGGCCGATCATCACCTCGACGAACGGGATGCCGCCGAGCAGGTTCGTGCTGCCGAACGTGAACCTGGACTCCGCCGTGGCGGAGTCGATTCCCACCATGGCGAGCAGCAGGCCCAGCCCGGCCATGGCGACCCCGCTGAGCCGCGAGCCGCCGGAGAACCCGATGATGGTGGCCAGGCCGAGCACCATCACGGCCAGGTTCTCCGCCGGCCCGAAATTCAGCGCCATCCGCGCGAACACCGGCGCCAGCGCGGACAGCAGCAGCAGCGAGGCGATCGCCGCCGCGAACGAGCCGATGGCGGCGATCGACAGCGCCGCGCCCGCCCGGCCCCGCCTCGCCATCTGGTAGCCGTCGAACGTGGTGGCGACGCTGGACGCCTCGCCGGGCGTCGAGATCAGCACCGACGTGATCGTGCCGCCGTACTGGGAGCCGTAGTAGATCCCGGCGAGCATGATGAGCGCGGTCACCGGTTCGAACCCGAGCGTCAGCGGGATCAGCACGGCCACGCCGGTGCTGGAGCCCAGGCCGGGCAGCAGCCCGATCACCGTGCCGGCCAGGACGCCGACGAAGCACCACAGCAGGTTCCCGGGGGTGAGGGCCGTTCCCAGCCCCATCATCAGGTTCTCGATCACGGCGCGCCGCCGATCGCCGGAGTGAGCGTCCAGCCGGGCAGCGGGACGCCGAGCAGGACCCCGAAGACCAGGTGCACGGCGGCGACCACGGCCGCCGCGGTGGCGAGGGCCGCGTACCAGGGCCGCCGCTCCACCAGGGTGGCCACGGCGGTGACGTAGCCGCCGAAGGCCACGAGGATCCCGACGTAGGGCAGGACCGCGACCATCGCCAGCGTCAGCGCGAACACGACGCGCAGGTTGCGCACCCGCTCGGCCTGCGTCCGCCCGCGGGGGTCGGTGCCGGAGTCGGTGCCGGGGGCGGGTGAGCGCCGGGTGAGCGCGCGGCGCAGCGCGGCGGCGAAGAGCGCGCCGCAGGTCAGCAGCAGGAGCAGGCCGAGGACGAGCGGCAGCAGCCCCGCCCCGACCCGGCCCTCATCGAGCCACACGCCGTAGGACAGCGCCGCCACGGCGACCGCGCCGCCGAGACCGGTGAGCACCCCGAACGCGACCACCTGACCGTACTGGGCCGGTGCTCCGGAGCCGGGGCGCGGGATGGGTAAGCGTCTCATGGCCGCAGTACCCCTTCCAGTCGGGCGTTGCTCTCGTCGAGATAGGCGCCGAAGTCGGCGCCGTAGAGCGGGTTCGGCTGCATCAGGCTGGTCTCGACGTACTCGGCGTAGGCGTCGCCGGCCACGAACTCCCGGCTCGCGGCCAGCCACGCCTCCAGCGCCTCGTCGCTGATCCCGCCGGGGGCGAGCACGCCGCGGAACTGCCCGTAGGCGACGTCGATCCCCTCCTCGCGGGCGGTCGGGATGCCGGTCATGCCGGGGTAGTCGTACCGTTCTTCCGCGAAGACGCACAGCGCGCGCAGGTCCCCGGACCGCAACTGCCCGGCGACCTCGCTCGGGTTCAGCGAGGCGACGTCGATGCGGCCGGCGAGGAGGGAGGCGATCACCTCGCCGCCCGAGTCGAACGGGACCCGGTCGAAGCTGGTCCCGGTGTCCTGCTCGACCATCGTGAAGACGACGTTGTCCAGGCTGGCCGCGCCGGCCACCCCGGCGATGACCCGTTCCCGGCGGGCGGCGTCGACGGCCTCGGCGCAGCCGTGGAGCGGGGAGTCCGCCCGCACCACGAGCAGGGTGAAGTCCTCGCCGAGGCTCATGACGGGCGTGAAGTCGGTGTAGTCGAACTCGGTGTCGGCGGTGATCGGCAGCGTGAGCAGGGCGGTCTCGGTCGCCAGCAGGTAGTTCGGGTCGCCGCGCCGCGTCAGGAGGTAGGAGTAGCCGATCGCGCCGGCACCGCCTTCGCGGTTCTCCACGGTGATGTTGGCGGTGGTGACCGACTCCAGGCCGGCGGCGATGGCGCGTCCGGCCACGTCGCTGCCGCCGCCGGCGCCGAACGGGACGATCATGGTGACGTTGTCGGTGAGTTCGCGGGTGGTCGCCGCCTGCGGCCCGGGCGGGCCCGAGCACGCGCCCGTCCCGGTGGCGAGGAGCAGGGCGGTCGCGGCGGCGGCGAGACGTCGAACGGCGGCGGGCATCAGCGGCCTCCCGGAGTCACGGAGGTCATCGTGGCGGCGCGCTCTTGCCGGCGAGCCGGGCGCCGAAGCGGTCCACGTCGATGACGAAGCGTTCGTGGCCGCCGGAGGCGATCTGCTCGACGCCGTCGTGCGCGGTGATCTCGAAGACCACCCGGCGGCGGTCGACCTCTGTGACGGTCGCGGTGACGGCGACCGTCTGGCCGCACAGCGTGGGGGCGGTGTGGGCGATGTCGACCCGGCTGCCGACGCTGCTCTGCCGCTCGCCGATATGGCCGGCGAGCGCCTCGATCGCGGTCTCCTCCAGGAACAGCACCAGATTGGGGGTGGAGAGGATGCGGTGCGCGCCGCGTTCGGTGCAGTGCCGCGGCTCGACGGCGCGGTGCGCGGTCATGCTGGTACCGACGGTGATCGTGACGGCCATGGGGACTCCTGTCGGTGGGGCGGTACGGGGCCGTGCCGGCCAGGGGGCCGGGGGTGGGCTACGGGGGGACGGGAGACGGAGGTACGCGCGTGGCGCCGGTCAGCCGGGCGGCTCGTTCCCACCGGAGACCGCGGACGCGGCGCCGACGATGCCGCGGGCGGTCAGGTCGGCGATCTCGGCCCGGGCGAAGCCGGCCTCCTCCAGCAGAGCCCGGGTGTCGGCCCCCAGGTCCGGTCCCGCGGTGCCGCGGCGGACGGGGGTCGCGGACAGCCGCATCGGCGAACCGATCTGGCGGACCGGCCCGAGGTCCGGGTGGCCGGCGTCCCAGAAGAAGCCGCGCTGGGCGAGGTGGCCGTCCTCATAGGTCTGGTCGGTCCGGCTGATCGGCGCGCACGGGACGCCCGCCGCGTCCAGGGCCGTGACGAGGTCGTCCGTCGTCCGCCGCAGCGTCGCGGCCTCGATGGCGGGAATGAGCTCGTGCCGCAGGCCGTGGCGGTCGTGGGCGTCGGCGTAGCGCGGGTCCGCCAGCAGCCCGGGGAGGTCGAGCGCCTCGCAGAGGCCGCGCCACGTCTTCGGTGTCACGGCGCCGACGGTGATCCAGCCGTCGGACGTGCGCAGCGCCTGGTAGGGGGCCGTGCTCTGGTGCGCGGACCCGCTGGGCCGGCCGATCGTGCCGTCGCCCCAGTACTTGGCCGCCTCCCAGATGGTGAAGGAGACGCCGGACTCCAGGAGCGAGACGTCCACGTGCTGCCCGCGCCCGGTGCGGCGCCGCGCCTCCAGGGCGGCGAGCACGCCCATGGCGAGGTAGAGCCCGCAGGTCAGGTCGCAGATGGGCACCCCGACCTTGACCGGATCGCCGTCGGGCGTCCCGGTGATGCTCATCAGTCCCGCACGGGCCTGCGCCATGATGTCGAGCCCGGGGCGGCCGGCCAGCGGGCCGTCGGCGCCCCATCCGGAGGCGGACGCGTAGATCAGGGCCGGGTGGGTCTCGGCGAGGTCGGCGTAGCCGAGCCCGAGCCGTTCCATCGCACCGGGGCGCAGGTTCTGCACCAGGACGTCGGCGTCGTCGAGGAGCCGGCGCAGGACCGCGGCGCCCTCGGCGGTCTTGAGGTCGAGCGCGACGGAGCGCTTGTTGCGGTTCAGGCGGAGGAAGGGGGAGCTGCGTCCCTCCACGAACGGTCCGATGGCGCGCACGGCGTCGCCGCCGCCGGGATTCTCGATCTTGATCACGTCGGCGCCGAGGTCGGCGAGCTGCATGGTGGCGAACGGGGCCGCCATGAAGGCGCCGACCTCCACGACCTTGGTCCCGCTCAATGGCGGCCTCGCCGTCTCCTGTGCATGCGGCGGCATGGCACTCCTCCCCTGGACAAGTGACGTCGGCCACTTCTCCGCGTGACCGGTGCCACAGGGTGGTTGGTGGAATATTGTCTACAACAGTCAATAGACAAGACGCAAGACGCGCGCCACACTGCTGAGTGAGCCGCCGCACCGGCGCGCGGTGCGGCGGCGACGTACGGGGAGGGACATGGCAATCGTCGAGTCGGCGGCGGGCCGCAGGGGCCCGGCGCCGATCGAGCGGCCGCCGAGCATGGTGCAGCTCGCCGCGCAGGCACTGCGCCGGAGCATCATCGGCGGTGAACTCCTGCCGGGCGACCGGGTGGTCGAGAACCGGCTCACCAAGGAGCTCGGCATCAGCCGCCCGCCGCTGCGGGAGGCGCTGCGGCTGCTGGAGCGGGAGGGCCTCATCCGGCAGGTCGCCCACAAGGGCGCGATCGTCACGCCGCTCACCCTGCACGACGTCTACGAGATCGTGACGCTGCGCCGCGTCCTGGAGCGCATGGCGATCGAGATCGCGCTGCCCGTCCAGGACGAGGCGCGGCTGGCGCGCTGCCGGGCCGCTCTGGCCCGGATGGAGACGGCGGCCCGGGACGACGACCCCGCGGCGCTGACGGAGGCGGCGTTCGAGTTCCACCTGTCGGTGATCGGCCTGTCCGGGCACCAGCGCCTGGAGGACTCCTACCGCTCGCTGTACCTGCAGATGCTGCTCTGCATGGCGCTGAACCGCAGGGCCCGCGCCCGGCGGGACGAGACCCTGGCCGAGGACGCGCAACGCCACCGCCGGCTGCTCGACCTGATCGAAGCGGGAGACCCCGAGCCGGTCCTCGCCGAACTGGAGCGCCACGGCGACCGCACCTTCATCGCCGACATCGCCGGCACCCTGGAGGACGGCAGTGCCCAGGCGCGCGCCTGGCTCGCCACGCTGACGGAGGAGGAACGGGCATGACCGACGGGCAGGACGGCCGCGACGGCCGCGAATCACCCGCGATGGCGGCGCTGCGTTCGGCGGTCGGCTGGCGGGGACCGGCCCGGATCGACACCGTGGAACGGCGGCACCTGCACTCCTACCAGGACGCCATCGGCGCGGCCCGCTCCGACGAGGCGCCGCTCACCTTCGCCGCGTGCTTCCTGCGCGAACCGCCCGACTGCCCGCCCGCTCTGCGGTACGGCACCGGGTGGCTGAACGGCGAGGACGCCTTCGAGGGCCACCGGCCCGTCCGGGTCGGCGCCGTCCTGCACTCCGCGCCCCGGCTCACCGACGTCGCCGAGAAACGCGGGCGGTCGGGGACGTTCGCGCTGCTCACCTTCGTCACCGACTTCACCGACGAGCACGGCGGCCTCCTCGTCCGCCACACCGGCGTGCGACTGCGCCGGTGAGGCCACGACCCCCGCCCGTCTCCCCGCCCACCACGAAGCCGAGGAGCACCCGATGAGCGAGCCCGCCCACGCCGCGACCCCCCGGTCGGTGGCCACCGGCACGGAACTGCCGCCGCTGCGGCTGACACCGACCCTGCGCGACATCGTCCGCTACGCCGGAGCGTCGGGCGACTTCTACGAGATGCACTACGACCTGGAGTTCGCCCGCCGGCTCGGGCACCCCGAGCTGTCCCTGCACGGCCTGTACAAGGCGGCGCTGCTCGGCCGCCTCGTCACCGAGTGGGCCGGCGACGCCGGACGCCTCACCTCCCTCAGCGTGCGCTACCGGGCGATGGACTACCGCGAGCACGAACTCACCTGCGCCGCACGAGTGGAGACCGCCGGGGACGGCCGCGTCGAACTCAGCATCCGGACGGAGAACGCCGAGGGCGCCACCACCACCGTGGGCCGCGCCGTCGTCACCCTCACCGACCCGGCCCCGCCCCCGCCCGGAGCGGGCTGACCGCGCGGAAGCGTCCGCCGGCCAGGGCCATCAGCGCCTGACGGCGATGCATTCCCCCCGGCGTGGGAGGCCGGGCGTCCCGCACTGCGGGAGGTGGACGGGTCCGTCGACCGCGATGGCGAACTCCGCTCCCCCTCGGGGGGCCGCCCCCGGCAGGGACAGGAGGACCACCCGGCCCCCAAGGCGCCGGAGCCTCGGTTCCAGCACCGACGACACGAAGGAGATGTCGATGCCCCGGACGACCTCATCGGCCAGGGCCGGGAGTCCGGCGAGGGCGTCCAGGGTCTCGCCTCCGTCGTTGCCGATCTTCTTCGACCACACGGTGCCGCCGGACTCGCCGACGGCGGTGGCCCAGTGGTGGGCCTTGCCCGCGTCGATACCGACCCGGATCCGTTGCCGCGAGGTTCCATCCGTTCCTCCAGGCGTTCGCTCTCGTGCCGTCGGCCCGTGGACACCCCGTCGTGATCTCCGTGAACACCGACTCGTGCGCGGATCTCGATCAGCGACCGGAGCGCCCCGGAGGGCCGGGCGGCCATTCCTTGGAAGCCACGGAAGGCGAAACCCCATCAGCCACACCCGGCCCTCCCGGGCCGCTTCACAACTCACGGAGGCCCCATGCACCACACCGCACTGTCGGCCCTGGCCGGCCGGTTCGGCCACCCCGTCATCGACGGCGCGCCGCCGGAGTCGACCGCGACGTTCGCCGACGGATCGCGCTTCCGGGTCGAGATCCCCAGTTGCGAGGGCCCCGACGTGTTCGCGGCGGTCCTGGAGGAGGCGGCCGCGCGCGACGTGCGGATCGACCGCGTCTCCCAGGGCAGCGGGGTCATGATGCTCACGGACGCCGAGATCCGCCGCATGGCCGCCCTCGGGGCACAGGCCCGGGTCGAGGTCAACCTGTTCATCGGCCCGCGTGGCGCCTGGGACATCGGCGGCCAGGCCAAAATCACCGCGGCGGCCGGGGGCGCCGCCCGCGGCAACGCGACGGTGTCGGCCTGCGTCAACGAGGCGCTGCGCGCGGTCGACCTGGGTGTCCGCAGCCTCCTCGTCGGCGACGTCGGCGTGCTCGACGTGCTCGGCCGCATGAAGGCCGACGGCACGCTCCCGGCCGACCTCGTCCTCAAGACATCGGTGCTCATGCCCCTCGCCAACGCCCCCACCGGCGCCCTCTACCAGCGGCTCGGCGCCACCAGCCTCAACGTCTCCACCGACCTGCCCGTCCGCGACATCGCCGAGATCCGGGCCGCCACCACGGCGGCCGTCGACGTCTACGTGGAGGTCCCCGACGATCAGGGCGGCGCCGTCCGCTTCTACGACGTCCCCGCGCTGGTCCGCTCGGCCGCCCCGGTCCACCTCAAGCTGGGCGTGCGCAATGCCCCCAACATCTACCCGAGCGGCCGGCACCTCGCCGCCCTCGCCGCCGACCTCGGCCGCGAACGGGTGCGCCGCGCCGAACTGGTGCTCGGCCTCCTCGCCGACCTCGCCCCCGAACTCGCCGGCCGCCCGGCGCAAGACGGCGTGCCGGACGACCTGGGCGTCCCGCGGGTCTGAGCCACCGGGCGGCCACCTCCCCGGCACCGCGCCCGGCGCGGCGTGTCACCGCCACCCGTCCAGGCCGGGCACCGGGAACTCCCATACCGGGCCGGGGCCGAAGCCGCCGCCGTGCGATACGGCGAGCAGGGCGTAGCGGCCCGCGTGCGGGTTCGCGTGCGCCGTCAAGGCGTCTCCGCACCGGCCGGGCGGCCCGGCGTTCCCGGGCGCCCGCCCGCACCCGCCGCCCACCTCGGCGCCGCCGAACCGCCGGCTCGAAGGCGGCGGGCGGCTCCGGTCGGGCCGCTCCACACGGGGCGACGTCCGCGACCGCCTGCGGAGGCCGCCCGGGCGCCTGCTCTAGGGTGGATGGCAAAGCGGAACGGCGCGCGACGTGCCGGGTGAAGGCGGGAGAGGCCATGGTGCTGGACGCCAACCGCCTCCGGGTGCTCGTCGAGGTGGCGCACGCGGGTTCCATCGCCGCGGCGGCCGAGCGCATGTCGTTCACGCCGCCCGCGCTCTCCCAGCAGCTCACCAAGCTGGAGCGCGAACTCGGCTGCACGCTGCTGGAACGAGGCCGCGGCGGCGTGCGCCTCACCGAGGCCGGGCGGGTGCTGCTGGAGCACGGCGAGCGAGTGCTGGGGGAGCTGCGCGACGCCGAGGCGGCGGTGCGCGCCGTGGCGCACGAGGAGCCGCGCCGGCTGTCCCTCGGGGCGTTCGCCAGCGCCGGCAAGATCCTGGTGCCCAGCGCACTGGCGGCCTTCGGGCACACCCACCCGCACGTCCGGCTCGCGCTCTCCGACGTGGAGCCGCCCGACGGGTACGGGCTGGTCACCTCCGGCGACCTCGACCTGCTCATCACGCACCGCTATCCGGGCGTGGCGCTGCCTGCCGCCGCCGGACTGCACCGCGAGCGGCTGTTCGCCGACCCGCTGCTGCTGGTGCTCCCGGCCGGCCACCCCGTGGCCGACCGTGCCGTGGTGCCGCTGGCGGACCTGGTGGCCGACGAGTGGATCTGCGGGGGGCCGGGCATCTCCAACCGGATCGCCCTGGACAGCCTCGCCGAAGCCGAGGGGGTACGGCTGAACGTCGCCTACGAGACCCGCGACTATGAGGTGACGCTCGCGCTGGTCCGCGCCGGCGTGGGGGTCGGGCTGATCCCCCGCACGATCCTGCGGGCCGCGCCGCCGGGGGAGTGGGCCGCCGTCGCGCTGGCCGGCCTGGATCTCGCACGGGAGATCTTCGTGGTGCACCGGCCCCGGGCCGGCGATCCCGTCCCGGCGATGGTGGCGACCCTGCGCGAGGCGGCCCGCCGCGCGGGGTAGCGGGCGCGGCGGGCCGGGATCGGGTTCGTGGTCGCGTTCGCCGTCTCGCTTTCTTGCGCCGTCGACGCGGGTGGGCCTTCGGCGGTAGGCGCCGACGGTTTCAGGTGCTCGGCGGCTCACTGCTCGGTGTTTCTGGTCGCGTTCGCCGTCTCGCTTTCTTGCGCCGCCGACGCGGTTCGGCCTTCGGCTGGGGCGTCGACGGCTTCAGACGCTCGACGGCTCACGCTCCGTGGATCAGTCGTAGACGGTGGCCTGGCGGGACGTCTCCTGGATGCCGTTCTCGCCGTGGAAGATGCGCTCGCCCCAGGGCGTGAGCCGGTCGGCGTCGAAGCCGGTCACCATGTCGAGGTACTCCACCCCGCCGCTGTTGCCGCTCCACGACCAGCCGATGTAGCCGATGCCGAGCGCCTCGGTGCGGGCCATGATGGCGTCCTCGTCGGGGTCGCCGTCGGAGTGGTTGTGCCCGAACTCGCCCACCACCAGCGGCAGCCCGGCCTCGTGGAAGCGGGTCAGGTAGTCGTCGACCTCGGCCGCGGTGTCGTACACGCCGTACATGTGCACGGAGAAGACCGTGTTGGCCAGCGGGTCCTGGGCGAACACGCCGGCGGCCTGGTCGCGCATGATGAACCGCCAGTCCTGGCCCCAGTTGGGCGCGTCCACCATGAGGGTGTGGGTGAAGCCGGCGTCGCGCAGCCGCTGCACGGCGGCGGCGGTGTCGGCGGCCCACGACGCGTTGACGCTCTCGTTGTTTCCGTAGGGCTCGTTGCCGATGTTGACGATGACGTACGGCTCCTGCCCGGTCAAGGCCTCCTGCACGCTCAGCCAGTAGTCGACCGCCTGGTCGAGCGTGGCGGCCGCGCCCTCCTCGCCGTAGCCGGTGGTGTCGTGCACCTCCAGGACGCAGACCAGGCGGTTCTCCTTGCAGGTCGACACCACGTCGGCGACGTCACCGACGTCGTTGCGCGACCATCGGTGGCCGTTGCTGAGCACGACGCGGACGGTGTTGGCGCCCAGCGACTTGATGTCGGCGAAGGCACCGGTCTCGTTGGGGAACCAGGTGTGCGCGTGGCTGACGCCCCGCATGACGAAGGGGGTGCCGTTGGCGTCGAGGAGCTGACCGCCGCTCACGTGGAATCCGGTGGCCGCCTGCGCGGGGGACGCCACGCCGAGCAGGGAGACCAGCAGGAGCAGCACCGCACCCAGGGAGAGGGGAAGGGGTGTTCTCATGACCTACCTCGGTGGTCGGGGGATCGAGGGGCATGACCACCCGGCGGTGGGAGCGGGCCGCCGGCTCTGGTTGGCGTCATCGTAGGTCAGTGGCGCCGATCACACAACCGGTTGGTCGGGTGACAGTGCGTTGTCGGCGCCGACACGGTCGCCTCGAGCTGCGAAGATGGCCGAGTTCGCGCATGGGAGCCTTCCCATGCGCGTACTTCGACGGTGAGGGCGGAACCGGTCACCAGGACCGGCGGCCCAGAAAGGCGAGCAGCGCGGTCTGCTCGTCGGCGCCCTCCGGCGGAGTCAGCTCCGGGCCGCAGATCCGCTCGCCGCGCAGCGCGTCGCCGAACCCGGCCGTCAGGCCGCGCACCCAGCGCACGTCCTCCGGCGGCAGCCGCTCGTCCAGCCCGGCGGCGCGGGCCAGGTCCCACCGGTGCACCACGAGGTCGAAGCAGAGGAACCGCTCCACCGACTCCTCGAACGTCATCCGCCCCAGTCGCCCCTCGAACTCCGCCGACGCCCGCTCCGGATCCCTCAGGTCGGCCAGGACCACGTCCGCCGCGGCGCGCCACGCCGCCGCCGGATCGGCGTCCACCGATGGGATGTCACCGAGCTCACGGCCCACCAGGCCGAGGAACATCCCCTGCGTCTCCACGACGTGGCGCACCACGTCGCGGGCCGTCCACCCCTCACAGGGCGAGGCCGCCTCCCACCTGTCCGCCGGAACCGCCGCCACCGTGGCGGCGAACTCGCGCGCATAACGGGCGTACCGCTCCGCGACCGTGCTCATCAGGCTCTCCTCTCCGCGGCCGGGCGCCGCGCGTGATCTTCCGTCTCGGCAGATCCTGCCGCCGGCGCCCGCGGCGATCTTGTACAAACGCGACACACCACACCGGGGACCAGGTGGCCCGGTGCCGCGTTCTAAGCTGCTGACGTGGTCGAACCCGTCTCCAAGGACGCCCGCGGCATCATCGCGCCCGCCGCCGGGCTGACCCGGTTCCGGCTGGACCGGTACCCGCCCTCCGCCGGGGTGGCGCGGTTCGTCGACCGGTACTGGGCCGTCACGTGGGACCTGCGCGGCCGGCCGGACTTCACCCAGCGGGTGTTCGCCCACCCCGTCGTGAACGTCGTCTTCACGCCCGGGGGAGCGGCGACGGTGCACGGGCCCACCACACGGGTGTCGGAACAGACGCTGCGCGGTGCGGGCTGGGTGCTCGGCGTCATGTTCCGCCCGGCCGGCTTCCGGCCGTTCCTGGGCCGCCCGATGACCGGCATCCTCGACACGGTGCTCGACCTCGGCGACGTCCTCGGCGCCGACGCCGCAACGGCCGCGGCCACCGTCGCCGCCGCACCGGACGGCGCGGCGCGCGCGGCGGCCGTGGACCGGTTCCTCGCCGAACGGCTCCCGCGCCACCGGCAGCCCGCGGAGGACACCACCGCCGTCGCCGAGCTCGCCGCCGCGGACCCGGCCGTGGTCACCGTCGAACGGCTCGCCGCCGGGGCCGGCCTGAGCGTGCGCCAGCTCCAGCGCCGGTTCGCCGACCACGTGGGCCTGGGGCCCAAGGCGGTGATCCGCCGGTACCGCCTGTACGAGGCGGCCGAGCGGGCCAGGCTGGGCGGTGACGTCGCCTGGGCACGGCTCGCCGCCGAACTCGGCTACAGCGACCAGTCCCACCTCACCCGCGAGTTCACCGCCTACATCGGCGTCCCGCCGCACCGCTACCGCCGCGCCTGCCGGGACTGAACCCGGCCCGCACCGGCGGCCCCCTCCCCGCCCGGGCCGGCGCGGAACTCACCGTGGACGCCGCGCCAGCCAGACCACCCCGGCGGCCGCCGCCCCCAGGGCCACCGCGCGCGCGTGGCGGGACAGCCACGCCTGCGGAGAACGCCGGTGCGCCCGCCGGTCGAACCGGCCGTGCGCCCCGAAGTCCCGTCCTTCGGCCCCGTCGGCCGGCCGCCACAGGTTGGCGGCCTGCCCCGCGGGCCGGGGCTCCGCCGTCTGCTGGGAGTCGTAGCCGGTGCGCGCGAGATAGCGGTCCAGCAGGCCCGCGATCACCTTGTTGGCGGCGATGGTCGCCACCGTGGAGCCGCCCACCCAGTACTCCCGGCGGCGCGGATGGTCGGCCGCGTACACCACCGCGCGCGCCGCCACCTCCGGCTGGTAGATGGGCGGCACCGGCTGGGCGCGCCGCGGCAGCCGGGACAGCACCCAGTCGAACTGCGGGGTGTTGACCGCCGGCATCTGCACCATCGTCGCCGCCACCCCGGACCGCTCGTGCAGCAGTTCGCAGCGCAGCGCGTCCTGGAACCCCTGGATGGCGTGCTTCGCCGCGCAGTACGCCGACTGCAGGGGGATGCCCCGGTAGGCCAGCGCGGAGCCGACCTGCACCACGGCGCCACGGTCGCGGGGGAGCATCCGCGCCAGCGCCGCCTTGGTCCCGTGGACGTAGCCGAGGTAGGTGACCTCGGTCACCCGCCGGAACTCGGCGGCGGAGATCTCGGTCACCGGCGCGAACACCGAGGTGAACGCGTCGTTGACCCACACGTCGATCGGCCCGAGCTCCTGCTCGACCCGGGTGGCGGCGCGGTCCACGGCGTCGAAGTCGGCGACGTCGACCGGGATCGCCAGCGCGGTCCCGCCCGCGGCGCGGACCTCCGCCGCTGCGGCGGCGAGCCCGTTCACCCCGCGCGCCAGCAGGGCCACCGCGTCCCCGCGTGCCGCGAACCGGCGGGCACAGGCCCGGCCGATCCCACCGCTCGCTCCCGTGACGACCACCACCTTGGCCCGGGCCCCCCGATCGGCTCGACCGGTCATCTCGCCCCCCAGTCCCCGCTGACGGCCTGCGTGCGCCCCACCCGCTACCCGTGCCGCGCGCCGCCATGCGGGTGTACGCCCTGGACAGGGCCGGGCCGGAGGGTTTGCCGCGATGCCTCGTGGTTAGCGGGACGGCGCACCGGCCGGCCGCCGTCCCGGCCGGCCGGTGCGTTCGAGGGCAGGAGATGCCGGACGACCCGGAGAGGCGGTGCCCAGCCGTGGCCGTACAGCTACCGGCTCCCGGAGTGCGGGCCGACGCGGGGCCGCCCGTCGACGTGGAGTCGCTGCGCCGGGACCTCGCCGAGCGCGTCGCCGGGGAGGTCCGGTTCGACACCGGCTCGCGCTCCGTCTACGCGACCGGGGGATCCAACTACCGCCAGGTGCCGATCGGCGTCGTGGTGCCCCGCGACGTCGAGGACGCCGTCGAGGCGATCGCGGTGTGCCGGGACCACGGCGCCCCCGTCCTCTCCCGCGGCGGCGGGACCAGCCTGGCCGGCCAGTGCTGCAATGTCGCGGTCGTCCTGGACTGGTCCAAGTACGTCAACCGGCTCATCGACCTCGACGCCGACGCCGCGACGGCGACGGTCGAGCCCGGCATCGTGCTCGACACCCTCAACGCGCGGACCCGCCGACACGGCCGCCTCGTCTTCGGCCCCAAACCCTCGACCCACGACCACTGCACCATCGGCGGAATGATCGGCAACAACTCCTGCGGCTCCACCGCGCAGAGCTACGGCAAGACGTCGGACAACGTGCGGCGCCTGGAAGTGCTCACCTACGACGGCTGCCGGATGTGGGTCGGCCCCACCAGCGACGAGGAGTACGCCGGAATCCTCGCGGCCGGGGGACGCCGCGCCGACATCTACCGCCGGCTGCGCGAGCTGCGCGACCACTACGCCCTCGCCATCCGGCGGCGCTTCCCCGACATCCCCCGCCGGGTCTCCGGATACAACCTGGACGCGCTGCTCCCCGAGAACGGGTTCGACGTCGCCCGCGCCCTCGTCGGCTCGGAGGGCACCCTCGTCACCGTGCTGCGCGCCGAACTCCGGCTCGCCCGCGAGCCCGCCTCCTCCGCGCTGGCGGTGTGCGGCTACCCGGACGTGTTCGCCGCCGCGGACGCCGTGCCCGACGTCACCCCGTTCCGGCCCCTCGCCCTGGAGGGGCTCGACCGCAAGCTCATCGGCTACGAACGCCGCAAGCGCCTCGCCCCCACCGCCGCGCTCGACGGGCTGCCCGAGGGCGACGGATGGCTCATGGTGCGCTTCGGCGGCGACGACCGGCGGCAGGCCCGGGAGCGCGCCGCGGAATTCCGCGACGCCATGCTCCGGCTGGACCACCCGCCCACCGTCCGCATCTACGACGACCCCGAACAGGAAGCGGCGCTCTGGCGCATCCGGGAGTCCGGCCTCGGCGCGACCGCGCGGGTGCCGGCACAACGCGACACCTGGGAGGGATGGGAGGACTCGGCCGTCGCCCCGGAGAACTTCGGCCGCTACCTCCGCGACCTCAGCGCCCTGCTCACGGAGTTCGGCTTCGCGGAGCGCTCCTCCCTCTACGGCCACTTCGGCCACGGCTGCCTGCACACCCGCATCCCGTTCGACCTGCGGTCCCGGCCCGGCATCGCCGACTACCGGCGCTTCGTCGAGCGCGCCGCCGACCTCGTGGTCGAACACGGCGGCTCCTTCTCCGGCGAGCACGGCGACGGCCAGTCCCGCGCCGAACTGTGGCCGAAGATGTTCGGCGCCGAACTGATGCCGGCGTTCGCCGAGTTCAAACGGATCTTCGACCCCGCAGACCGGATGAACCCCGGAAAGCTCATCCGCCCCGGCGGCGGCCCGCCCCAGCGGCTGGACGACAACCTGCGCCTGGGCGCCCGCTACCGGCCGGCGACGCCCGCCACGCACTTCGGCTACCCCGACGACGACGGCAGCCTGGCGCGCGCCGCACTGCGCTGCGTCGGAGTCGGCAAGTGCCGGCACGACTCCGGCGGCGTCATGTGCCCCAGCTACCGGGTCACCCGCGAGGAGGAGCACTCCACCCGCGGCCGGGCCCGGCTGCTCTTCGACATGCTGCAGGGCGACCTGGTCGCCGACGGCTGGCGGTCCCGGGAGGTCCACGACGCCCTCGACCTCTGCCTGGCCTGCAAGGGCTGCCGCCACGACTGCCCGGTCAACGTCGACATGGCCACCTACCGGGCCGAGTTCCTGTCCCACCACTACGCCCGGCGGCTCCGGCCGCGGTCGCACTACGCCATGGGCTGGCTCCCGCTGTGGGCCCGCGCCGCCGCCCTCGCCCCCGAAGCCGTCAACGCGCTCACCGCCGCCCCGCCGCTCGCCCGCGCCGCCGCCCGGCTCGGCGGCCTGGCGGCGCAGCGCCCCGTGCCGGCCTTCGCGCCGATCCGGTTCCGCGACGCCTTCCGCCGCCGCGCCGCCCGTGGCGACGGCGGGCCCGCCGGGCCGCCGCGCGGCACCGTGCTGCTGTGGCCCGACACCTTCACCGACCACCTGCGGCCCGAGATCGGCGCCGCGGCGGTCCGCGTCCTGGAGGCCGCCGGCTTCCACGTCCGCGTCCCCGGAGCGGCGCTGTGCTGCGGCCTGACCTGGATCTCGACCGGCCAGCTCGGCGTGGCGCGCCGCGTCCTGCGGCGCACCGTCGCCGCCCTGCGCGACGAGATCTCGGCCGGCCTGCCCGTCGTCGGCCTGGAACCGTCCTGCACGGCCGTGCTCCGCAGCGACGCCCCCGACCTCTTCCCGCACGACGAGGACGTCGGACGGCTGCGCGACCAGACGTTCACCCTCGCCGAATTCCTCACCCGCGAGGCCGCCGACTGGCGGCCGCCGGACCTCGGGCGCGCCGCCCTCGCCCAGCCGCACTGCCATCAGCACGCCGTGCTCGGCTTCGGCGCCGACCGCGAGCTGCTGGCCCGCGCCGGAGCGCGGACCACCGTGCTCGACGTCGGCTGCTGCGGGCTCGCCGGCGACTTCGGGTTCACCGACGGCCACTACGCGGTGTCGATGGCGTGCGCCGAGGACGGCCTGCTGCCCGCCGTCCGCGCCGCCGACCCGGACGCCCTCCTGCTCGCCGACGGCTTCAGCTGCCGCACCCAGATCGAGCACGCCGGCACCGGCCGCGACGCGCTGCACCTGGCCGAGGCCCTCGACCTGGCGCTGCGCGGCGCCCTCCCGCACAGCCTGCCGGAGCGCGCCGCCCTGCGGCTCACCGCTCCGCGCCGGGCCCCGGCCTACGATCCGGACCAGGTGCGGGCGGCCGCCATGGCCGCCGGCCGCCCGCCGGAGCCGCGGCGGTGACCCGCGCCGACCCGGCCGTCGAGGCGGTCGAGCCGGCCGTCTACACCGTGCCCGTCGACCACCCGTCCGGCGACGGCACCCTCACCTGGGACGCCACCACCATGGTGCTGGTGCGCGTGCGCGGCGGCGGACGGCACGGCCTCGGCTGGACGTACGGCGCCGCCGGGTGCGCCGACGTCGTCCGCGACCTGCTCGCGCCGCGCGTGCTCGGCCGCGCCGCCATGGACGTGCCGGCCGCCCTGGCGGACATGCTGGCCGCCGTCCGCAACGCGGGACGCCCCGGCGTGGTGAGCTGCGCCATCTCCGCGGTGGAGACGGCGCTGTGGGACCTCAAGGCCCGGCTGCTCGGCCTGCCGCTGTACCGGCTGCTCGGTGCCGTCCGCGCGGAGGTCCCCCTCTACGGCAGCGGCGGGCTCACCACCTACGACGACGCCCTGCTGCGCGACCAGCTGACCGGGTGGACGCAGGGACAGGGCTTCACGCGCGTCAAGATCAAGATCGCCGAGTCGTGGGGGAGCCGCGAGCAGCGGGACCTGCACCGCGTGGCGCTCGCCCGTGACGTCGTCGGCCCGCGGACCGAGCTGTTCACCGACGCCAACGGCGGATACCGCGTCAAACAGGCGGTCCGGATCGGCCGCCACCTGGCCGGCCTCGACGTCCGCTGGTTCGAGGAGCCCGTCTCCTCCGACGACCCCCGCGGGCTGCGGCTGGTGCGCGAGCGGGTCGACATGGACGTCGCCGCCGGCGAGTACGGCTTCGACCCCGGCCACTTCCACGGCCTGTGCGCGGCCGGCGCGGTCGACTGCCTGCAGATCGACGTCACGCGCTGCGGCGGAATCCTGGAGTTCCAGCGCGCCGCGGCGCTCGCCGCCTGCCACGGGCTCGACGTCTCCGCGCACTGCGCGCCGCACCTGCACCTGCACGTGGCGGCGGCGACGCCCCGGCTGCGGCACGTCGAGTGGTTCCACGACCACGTCCGCATCGAGACCCGGTTCTTCGACGGCGCGCCCCCTGTGGTGGACGGCGCCCTGCGGCCGGACCCGGACCGCCCCGGCCACGGCCTCGAACTCCGGGACCGCGACGCCGAGCCGTACCGGCGCGGCTGATCCGGCGGCGCGGCGCCCGGCGAGCGGGGCCGATGCGTCGGACGATCCCAGGGGAGAGGACAATGATCGGATGGCCGCTCCCGAGCCGCCGGGAGCGCGTCCAAGGAACTTCCCACAGCACAGGGGGTTGCCCGAATGTCCAGCGCACCCATCGACGACCCGCGCCAGGACGCACCGCGGGTCGGCGAGCCCAAGCACGCCGCCGCCGGGATCCCGGCCGTCGTCAACAGCGTCCGGTTCGTCGGACGGCAGGCCGGCGCCCGGCGCGGGCTGCTGACGCTGATCAACGTCAACCAGGAGAAGGGCTTCGACTGCCCCGGCTGCGCGTGGCCCGAGCCCGACCACCGGCACCCGGCCGAGTTCTGCGAGAACGGCGCCAAGGCCGTCGCCGAGGAGGCCACCCGGCGCGCCGTGTCGCCGGAGTTCTTCGCCCGCCACTCCGTCGCCGAGCTCGCCGGCCGCTCCGGCTACTGGCTCGGCCAGCAGGGGCGGCTCACCCAGCCGATGTACCTGGCCGAGGGCGCCGAGCACTACACCCCGATCGGCTGGGACGACGCCTTCGCCCTCGTCGCCGACGAACTCACCGCCCTGGACTCCCCGGACCAGGCCGCCTTCTACACGTCGGGACGCACCAGCAATGAGGCGGCGTTCCTGTACCAGCTGTTCGCCCGCCGGTTCGGCACCAACAACCTGCCCGACTGCTCCAACATGTGCCACGAGTCCTCAGGCTCGGCCCTCACCGAGACGCTGGGCGTCGGCAAGGGCAGCGTCCTGCTGGAGGACCTCTACCAGGCCGACCTGATCATCGTGGCCGGCCAGAACCCGGGCACCAACCACCCGCGCATGCTCACCGCCCTGGAGAAGGCGAAGAAGGCCGGCGCCCGCATCATCACCGTCAACCCGCTGCCCGAGACCGGCATGCAGCGGTTCCGCAACCCGCAGACGCCCAACGGCGTACTCGGCCGCGGCACCCGCCTGACCGACCTCTTCCTGCAGATCCGGCTCGGCGGGGACCTCGCCCTGTTCAGCGCCCTGAACCGGCTGCTGCTGCAGGCCGACGAGGCCCGGGCCGGCTCCGCCCTCGACCACGCCTTCATCGAGGAGCACACGAGCGGCTTCGCGGAGTTCGCCGCCGCCCTGCTCAAGACCGACGACGCGACGTTCTGGGCCGAGGTGGCCGCCGCCACCGGCCTGAGGCGCGAGCAGATCGAGGAGGCGCTGGCCATGGTGCTGGCGTCCCGGCGGACCGTGGTCTGCTGGGCGATGGGCCTCACCCAGCACCGGCACTCGGTGCCGACCATCCGGGAGGTCGTCAACTTCCTGCTGCTGCGCGGCGACATCGGCCGGCCGGGCTCCGGGGTGTGCCCGGTGCGCGGTCACAGCAACGTGCAGGGCGACCGCACCATGGGCATCTTCGAGCGGCCCTCCGATGACTTCCTCGACGCGCTCGGCGCCGAGTTCGGGTTCGAGCCGCCGCGCCACCACGGCTACGACGTGGTGCGCACCATCCGCGCCATGCGCGACGGAGCGGTGAAGGTCTTCTTCGCCATGGGCGGCAACTTCGTGTCCGCCTCGCCCGACACCCTGGCCACCGAGGACGCCATGCGGCGCTGCTCGCTGACCGTGCACGTGTCCACCAAACTGAACCGCTCGCACGTGATCACCGGCTCCCGGGCCCTCATCCTGCCCGCGCTGGGCCGCACCGACCGTGACGTCCGCGACGGGCGCGAGCGGTTCGTCACCGTCGAGGACTCGATGGGCAAGGTGCACGCCTCGCGTGGCTCGGTGCCGCCGCTGTCGGACGGCATGCGCTCCGAGGTCGACATCATCGCCGGCCTCGCCCGCCGGGTGCTCGGTCCCGGCGACAGCGTGCCCTGGGAGGAGCTGGCGGCCGACTACGACCGCGTCCGCGACCGCATCGAGCGGGTCGTCCCCGGCTTCGAGGACTTCAACGCCCGCGTCCGCGCGCCGGGCGGCTTCACCCTCCCGCACGCCCCGCGCGACAGCCGCACCTTCCCCACGGCCACCGGCCGCGCCAACTTCACCGTCAACGAGGTGACCGCGCCGCACGTCCCCGAGGGGCGGCTGCTGCTGCAGACCCTGCGCTCGCACGACCAGTACAACACCACCATCTACGGCCTGGACGACCGCTACCGCGGCATCCACGACGGCCGCCGCGTGGTCCTGGTCAACCCGCGCGACGCCGAACGCCTCGGCCTGGCGGACGGCGGCTACACCGACCTGGTCAGCGAGTTCGCCGACGGTGTGGAGCGCCGCGCCCCGCACTTCCGGGTCGTGCACTACCCGACCGCCGAAGGGTGCGCCGCCGCCTACTACCCGGAGACCAACGTGCTGGTTCCGCTCGACTCCACCGCCGAGATCAGCAACACGCCGACCTCCAAGTCCGTCGTGGTGCGCTTCGAGGCCGACAGCGGTACCCCCGCGGTCATCTGACGCCCGTCCCGGTGCCGGCTCCGGCCGGCACCGGGACGGACGGGTGGCCAGGGATTGCGCACCGTGGATCCGCCCGTGGGTGTGTGCTAGTTTGATTACCAGGTGCCGTCTTGATTTCGCCTGATCGCTTGTGATCGCCTGCGGAGTTTTTGACCAGCGGGCGTTTTTCTTTTCGAGGAAGGTTCGCAGCACCCGCAGACGCCGCAGAGCGCGGGTCTGGAATCCGTCTCGGAAGGAGGCCCGGCATGACGCAGGGCACCGTGAAGTGGTTCAACGGCGAAAAGGGCTACGGCTTCATCAGCCAGGACGAGGGCGGCCCGGACGTGTTCGTCCACTACAGCAACATCTCCGGCAACGGCTTCCGTAACCTGGAAGAGAACCAGCGCGTGGAGTTCGACGTCGCCCAGGGTCCGAAGGGCCCGCAGGCGGAGAACGTCCGCGGCCTCTAGCATCGGCGTACGCCACGCCGAAGGGGGCCGCCCGGTGACACCCGTGCGGCCCCCTTTTCGCGTCCGGCCCCGAACAGGCCCGGCCGCCGCTACCTGGCCGGTCCCGCGCCCGCCAGCCGGCCGCCCCAGGCCCGCCGGAACGCCTCCACCACCAGCTCCTGCGGATCCCGCCCGCATCCGCGCAGTTCCGCCGCGAACAGCGCCGCGCCCGCGCAGTCGTCCAGCAGCGAGTTGGCCAGCCAGCGCGGCGGCAGCGCCGGATCGAGCAGCCCCGCCCGCTGCGCGCGGCCCATGGCGACCGCCAGCGCGTCCAGGCAGTCGGTGTAGTCGGCGTTCAGCCCGCCGCCCACGCCGACGTCCAGACCGGGCCCGTTGATCAGCACCGGGTACGCGCGCACCGCCGCCAGCCCGGCAGCCACGGCGCGGCCCAGCAGTTCCGCTGTGGGGCAGGACTCCAGCCCGGCCTCCGCGAACACCCGGCGGGCGCCCGCGAACGAGGCGCGATACACCTCCGCCACCAGATGCTCGCGGGTGTGAAAGTGCCGGTAGACGGTCGTGCGGCCCAGTCCGGTGGCCGCGGTCAGCTCCTCCATCGTGGCGGCCGGGTGCTCGGCGAGCAGTTCGATGGCCGCGCGGATGATCCGCTCGTGGTTCCGCCAGGCGTCGGCGCGCAGGGCCCGGGTGGCGTTCTTGGCTGGCTCGCCGGTCATGAGCCCCATGATCGCACGGCGGCCCGGGCCGCGCGGCGAACGACCTCGACCCCGGGTGGGGAGGGCCAGGACAGCGGTGCGTGCCGGCACCTGCGACGATCTGAACGCGGCCGTGGAGTGGTCGCTCGGCCACCGCCGGACCGGACCCGGGGCGGGGCAGCTACTTGGTCGCTGGCCCTGGGGGGAGAGGCCGGATCGCCCACAGGGCCTCCTTCAGCGCAGAGCGAACCCCGTGTCCGTGGAACGGAGCGCCTCTTCGAGGAGGCGCGCACCAGGGCCCGCAAGCCAGCGATCGAAGCGCAGCAGGAAGGGGAACTCGGCTCGCAACGCGTCGAGGTTCGCGTTTCCCGCCAGCCTGCCGTCGTCGGCGAGTGCCGCCAACTTGCCGAGGACCTCATCCTGCGCCAGCAGTGTCTCCGGCAGACGGCTGTAGCTGATTGGTCGGCCGGCGGCACGGGTCAGATGCTCGGCCAGGGCAGTGCCGGTGAGAGCGTCACCGGCGATCTCCATGGTGCGGCCGGCGTAGCGATCGGGTGAGCCGAAGACCACGGCGACGATCCGGCCGATATCGCGCACCGCGATCAACTGGTGGACCCGGTCGGGGCTCATCAGGAAGTGCAGGCGTCCCCGGTCGAGGCCCATTCCCGGGAGCACCAGGATCTCCATGAACGTGGCCGGCCGAATGATGGTGCTGGCGATGTCCAGATTCCGGACATGGGCCTCGACCGCGGCCTTGACGTCGAGATGAGCGACTCCCGTCGGTGTCGGCCCCACAGCGACCGTCGAGCTGTAAACGAGGTGGGCGACGCCGCAGCACTCGGCGATGTCGGCCACCGTCGTGCCGAAGCGGACCTCGTCCTCGTCGGTCACGGCGGCGCCGGCCTGGCCGGAATTCGGCTGGACGCTGAAGACGCCATGGGCGCCGGAGAACGCCGCGCGGAGCGACTCCGGATCGCCGAGGTCACCGCGAACGGTTTCGACGCCGACGGCGGAGAGCGACCGGGCACGGTGGCTGGACGGATCGCGCACGACCGCGCGCACCGCCCAGCCGTCGGCCCGCAGGGCCGCGGCGACCGATCCTCCCTGCTGTCCCGTGGCACCCAGGACGACGACGGTCTTGTTGATGCCGGCCATGTCGATCACGCGCCGCTCTCGACGATCACGGCCGTGTTCCTGATGCGCATCGCTGATCCCTCCTGAGGGGACTGAGAAGTGAGTGGTGCCCGTTACGCTAAAAGCTGACGCCAACGTCAGATGCAAGTCCGGAAACGTGACGCCGGGCCAGGAGCTGGGATGCGAATCGGAGAGGTCGCCGCGAAGGCGGGCGTCAGCGTCAGGGCGCTGCGCTACTACGAGCAGCAGGACTTGCTGCACTCCACCCGGAATCCGGGTGGCCAGCGCCAGTATCCGGCCGATGCCGTCGAACGGGTCAGGCTGATCCAACGGCTCTACTCCGAGGGCCTGCCCAGCAGAACCATCCGCGAGATACTGCCGTTCGCCGACTCCGGTAAGGTTTCACCGGAACTGCTGGAGCTGCTCGGAGTCGAGCGCGACCGCATGGACCGGCAGATTGCGGACCTGTGGGAAGCGCGCAACCGGCTGGACGACTGCATCACCGAGGCGCGCGAGCAGGACCGGCACCTTCGCCACCCGCCTGCCGGTCCCCTGAACGGAACAGGACGTGAATCCTGAGCAGGGGTCCGTTGCCGGAGCTTCGGGAGAGCCAGGCCGTGACCCGGTGAAAGGGACGTCTGGCGTCAGCGAGCCGTCGAGGCGACGGCTTACCACCACCGGCCGTTCTGATCCAGGTGTTGGAATGCCGTTATCGAACGCGTCAGGAGCCGCAAACGCCGGGCAGGACCGACGATTCAGACGAGGGCCTGTAGAGGCCGCGAACCGGGCAAAACGGCGCCGTCACCGAACCGTCGCCCAGGTCAGGGACCTACCGCCACATCCGGCGGCAGTCCTCCTCCCCTGAGGGAATGGTGCGCGGTCCAGTGATCAGCGACCGGGCTGCGCCTTCAGCGGCACCGTGTCGCGCCGACCTTCGCCGGGTGATCAGCGTGCTGTCCTCGGCGGTGTGAGGACGCGACCGGCACCAGGATGTGAAAAGCGGCAGATCGACCGGAAGGCACTCCTCGTGCCCGCTCCGCGGTGCCGAACCTGAGCCCGAGAACGCACGTCCGACCGTGCCGACGAGTCGCATGGTCCCCTGACCGGCTCGGCCGCGAAGCGCTCCGCCACGCGGCCCGGCACGGGGCTGACCGCCCAGAGCGTGTCATCGTGGTGCGCCCCGACGCCGCGATCCGGCAGCACCTGGTCACCGGCGCACCGGCCGGCGGGTGCGGCCGACACCCGCGGCCGGACCGCCGATCTGCCGCCGACGAGCCGGGTACTCAGCTCGCATCAGCGGCGCTCCCGGTCAGCCGCTCGTACAGCGGCAGCAGCTCCGCCACGAGCGCCTCGGGCTCGCCGTCCGTCTCGTGCAGCGCCCACACCGGCGGCCCCACCGGTTCGGGCGGGGGAGGGAGCGGCACCGGGGCCCAGAAGTCCGCGGCGGACGGCTCGGGCGGCTCCGGGCAGGCCGGCGGCGCGGCATCGCCGGAGCCGTCGGCGGAATCCGCCCGGTCATCTTGCCGCGCGCCCGCGTGCCGGAGCAGTTCGGCGAGGAAGGCGCCCTTCTCCCGGCCGCGCCAGGTCAGCAGCAGGAACGGGTCGCCGCCCAGCGCGTCCGCCAGGGCGTACAGGGTGGCCGCGACGTGCTCGCACGGCTGCCGCCAGTCCGGGCAGGAGCAGCCGGCCACCACGTCGGCCGCGCCGCGCGGCAGCAGCGGCAGGCCGAGCCGGTCGAACACCAGCTCCACCTCCGGTGGCAGTTCACCGGCGAGCAACCGCGCCCGGAACAGCGGCTGACTCGCCAGCGCTGCGGCCGCCGTCGACCACTGGGCCGCGTCCAGCTCCACCACGATGAGGCTCACCCGGTAACGGCGGCCCGCCGGGCCGCGGACCTGCGCCGTGACCTCCCCCGGCCGGACCCGCAGGCCGGTGACCGCTCCGGCGCGATCGTGGCCGCGCCCGCGCGCGAGCCGCCCGTGCTCCGCGCCGGCCTCCAGCACCGCCACGAACCGGCGCGCCCAAGCGGGGCCGCTTCCGCTCATCCGGCCACCGCCTCGGGGGCCAGCCGCAGCACCTCGCGCAGGTCGGCGGTGGACAGCTCGGTCAGCCACTCCTCGCCGGTGCCCACCACGCTGCCCGCCAGCGCCCGCTTGCGTTCGATCATCTCGTCCACCCGCTCCTCCAGCGTTCCCACGCAGATGAGCTTGCGCACCTGGACGTCGCGCCGCTGCCCGATTCGGAACGCCCGGTCGGTGGCCTGGTCCTCCACGGCCGGGTTCCACCACCGGTCGATGTGCACCACGTGGTTCGCGGCGGTGAGGTTGAGCCCGGTCCCGGCCGCCTTCAGCGACAGCAGGAACACCATGGGCTCGTCCGCCTCCTGGAACCGGCGCATCATCTCCTCGCGCCGGGGCCGCGGGGTGCCGCCGTGCAGCCACAGCACCTCGCGGCCGAGCCGCGCCGCCAGGTACGGCGCCAGCCGGTCCCCGAACGCCGTGTACTGGGTGAAGCACAGCGCCCGGTCGCCCTGCGCCAGCGCCTCGGCCAGCAGCCCCTCCAGCCGGTCCAGCTTGCCGGACCGCCCGGCCAGCGCCGAACCGTCCCCCAGGAACTGCGCCGGATGGTTGCAGATCTGCTTCAGCCGCGCCATGGTGGCCAGCACCAGCCCCTTGCGCCGCATGCCCTCCGCGTCGCCGAGCCGCTCGGTCATGTCGTCCACCGTCGCCTTGTACAGCTGGGCCTGTTCCGGGGTGAGCGTGCACCAGGTCCGCATCTCCTGCTTCTCGGGCAGGTCGGAGATGATCGACCGGTCGGTCTTGACCCGGCGCAGGATGAACGGGCCGGTCAGCCGGCGCAGCAGCGCCGCCCCGGCCCGGCCGTCCGGGCTGTCGGCGTCGCGCTCCACCCGGTCGGCGATGCCGCGCCGGAACGCCGCGGCCGGACCCAGCAGGCCGGGGTTGGCGAACTCCATGATCGACCACAGCTCGTCCAGGTCGTTCTCCACCGGCGTGCCGGTCAGCGCGATCCGCGCCTCGGCCGGCAGCGCGCGCACGGCCCGCGTCTGCCGCGCGTCGCTGTTCTTGACGGCCTGCGCCTCGTCGCAGACGACACGGTGCCACGGCATCGCCGCCAGCTCGCCGGCGTCGCGGAGCACCACGCCGTAGGTGGTGACGACGAGGTCGGTCTCGCCCAGCAGCCGGGCCAGCGCGTTGCCGTGCGGCCGGTCCGGTCCGTGGTGGACGTGCACCCGCAGCTTCGGCGTGAACTTCGCGGCCTCCCGCTGCCAGTTGCCCACCAGCGACACCGGGCAGACGAGCAGGGTGGGGCCGGGCGTGCGCTCCGCGCGCTCGTCGGCCAGCACCGCCAGCAGTTGCACGGTCTTGCCGAGCCCCATGTCATCGGCCAGGATCGCGCCCAGCCCCAGGCCGCCGAGGAACCGCAGCCACGCGGCGCCGCGTTCCTGGTAGGGGCGCAGGGTGCCATCGAAGCCGTCGGGGGTCCGCATGGGGGCGAGGCGGCGCTCCGCCGCGCCGCTGAGCAGGGCCCCCAGCTCACCGTCGGCGTCCACCTCCGCCACCGGCAGCCCGGGGGCGGCCTCCGCGGCGACCGCCATCCGCACCGCCTCCTCGCGGCGCGCCCGCCCCCGCCCCCGGCGGCGCAGGAAGTCCAGTGCGGCGCGCAGGTGGGCCGGGTCGGCCCGCACCCACCGGCCGCGCAGCCGCGCCAGCGGCTGTTTGAGCCGGGCGAGTTCCGCCAGCTCCGTCACGTCCAGCACGGTGTCGCCCAGCACCGCCTCGAAGGAGAAATCCACCAGCTCCTCGGCACCGATCCCGGAGCCGCCGCCCGCCGCCGGGCGCTCCCGCACGGTGAGCTTCAGGCCGAGCGCGGAGCCACCGGCCGCCCAGTGCGGCAGCACCACGTCGAACCCGGCGGAGGCCAGCCGAGGCGCGACGTCGCGGACGAACGCGTACGCGCCACCGGTCCCCATGCCGATCCCGTCGGGGGCGAGATCGCGCAGCGCGCCGCGCACCGCCGGGTAGTGCCGGGCGGCGCGGTGCAGCTCGCGCAGCACCGTCTCCTCCACGTCATCGGGCAGCCACGCCGCGCCCGAGCCCAGCCACAGCTCGCGCAGCGGGAGCTGCAGGCTGGGGTCGTCGCCGGAGCGCACCCAGAATTCCACCCGCCACGCCTCGGCCGCACCGGGCTCATCGGCCGGCTCGGGCTCGCGGAGCCGCACCACCAGGCGGGCGCGCTCGCGCGGCCGGTGCGCCTGGCGGTACCAGTCCCGCAGGCGGCGGCCCCGCCCCGAATCCCGGTCCGCGGCCGGCACCGCGCGATCCAGCCGCCCGGCGAGCGGCCCCAGCCGGGCGCGCACGTCGGCGTCCAGCAGCGCGCCCAGCGCCTCGAACACCAGCCGCCCCGCCCGGCCGTCCGCATCGGCCGCCACGTGTGCGCGGCCCACCGCCCGCAGGGCGGCGACCAGCCCGGCGGCGTGGCGGGCGTCCACGCCGGTCAGCACCGGGCGCCACCGCGGCGGGCCGCCGTCCACCGGGACGGGCAGCAGCCGCCCCGCCGAGGCCAGCCGCCCGGCGAAGCGCCGCACCGCGGCGAGATGGCGCAGGCCCGGGCCGGGCACCGGGCCCGCCGCGACCGCTCCGTCCAGCGCCGCCAGCAGCCGCACGGCGTCCGGCGCCCTGACCACCAGGGCCGGGGCCCGCCACTCGCGCAGTTCGGCGCTGCCCTCCGCCGGCCCGCCGCCCAGCTCGGGTGACGGGAGCGGACGGCCCGCGGTGGCGGGCAGCCGGAGCCGCAGCCAGCGCTCGGCCGCCGCTGCGGCCCCCGGAGCGTCCACCGCAGCGGCGGCCGCGCGCAGCGCGGCGGCGGTCACGGCGAACGGGTGCGCCGACGGGTCCGGACCGGGTCCGCCCGGCACCGCGCCGGAGTCCTCCGCCCACAGCGCCACCCCGTCCCCGGCCCACACGCCGTGCAGTACCAGCACCCCGGCTCCCTCGTCCCCGCAGCTCCGCCGAACGCGCTCCAGTATCGCGGGCTCCGCCGACATGTCCGGCCGCCCGGCGGCGAACCGGCGGCGCCCCGCCGCCGGACGGGAGGAAACGGCGCTCCGCGGAGGCGGCCCGCAACGGAAGCGGCCCGCCCCGCGCGTCGCGCGGAGCGGGCCTCGACGGCGCCTCCCGGGGCGTCCGTGCCTGACAGCGTGTGACCGTCCCCCCACACGAGCGAGGTCACGGACCGCCCGCCGGGGCTACCACCACTCGGACGTGTTCCGAACGTCGCTGGGCAGGTTCTTGAAGGCCGCCCCACCGAACTCCGGGTGGTGGGCGGCCAGCTCGGGATGCTCGGTCTGGAGCTGGGCCAGCTCCGACTCGATGGCGGCGCCGGCGCTCCCGGCGCCGCCGATCACCGCCGCGGCGGCCACGAGCCCCACGACCACAACGTTGCGCACGCGCATGAAAACCCCCTGACGTGAAAACGCCCGCCGCACGGTGCGGCGGGCACCCCCGCCCAACTTCCCGCGGGCCCGCACCCCAACCTGCGGGTTTCGTCAAGACTTCGCCGACCCGCCCGGCCCCGGCCGCCGCGGAAGCGTGTCGGCCGGGGCCGCGCCGTGCGGGACGGGGACCCCGTGGCGGACGGGGCGGCGCCCGTTCACCCGGACGCCGCCCCGAGCCGCCTACCGGTCGATCCCGTGCAGTACCGCGAACAACGTGACCCAGTGGTCGGGATGCACGTGAGCGACCACCACGTCCTTCGGCAGTCCGGCGGCCCGGAACGCCGCCGCGAGCGTGCCGGCGGGGTGCTCCCGGCGCAGCGACGCGAACAGCGAACCGCCCACCCCGGTGAAGCCGAGGTCCACCAGCCGCCGGTACGCCCGCATCGACGCCGCCGGGAGCAGCGGCTCGGCACGCCGCCGCAACCGCAGGATCCCCGAGTCGGTGCGCGGGATCGGGTGGAACCGGTCACGCGGCACCCGGCCGGCCATCGACCAGGCGAACGCCGGCCAGGTGCGCACCGTCAGCCGGCTCCACCGGCCGAACCCGCCGGCACGCTTGCGCGCGTACTCCAGCTGGGTGAGCAGCGTCGCCGAGGTGAGCCCCGGCGCGTCCAGGCACCAGTCGACGATGCGCGACGTGATGGCGTACGGGATGTTGCTGACCACGGCGAACGGCCCGCGGGGCGGCGCCGCGGCGAGGAAGTCCCCGTGCACGATCCGCACGTCGGCGCGGTCGCGGAAGCGCGCGGCCAGCCGGGCGGCGAGCCTCGGGTCGAGCTCGTAGCCGACGAGCCGCCCGCACGTCGCGGCGAGCGGCCGGGTCAGCATGCCCTCCCCGGCCCCCACCTCCAGGACGTGGTCGCCGGGGCCGACACCGGAGACGCGCACCACGCGGCGGGCCACGACGGGGTCGGTGAGGAAGTTCTGCGAGAGACGCATGCGGGCGCGGGCGCGCCCGTTTCGGCGATGGTGAGCCACAGCGATGTCCGATTCCTGCCGCCCGGAGCGGGCGGCGGACGGCGGGCGGACAGCGCGGAGCACCGCGCGGCGGCACGTCGGAGACACCGCGGCGCGGTGCCGAGAAGAAGGAGTGCGCGGTCCGCCCGAATGGTCGAAGGACGCTTCTGGACCCGGATCGCTGGGACGGCGGACCGACCGCGGTCAGCCCCGCACGCGCCCCGTCAGCGCCGGGCGCCTCGGGCGGAGGCGCGGCCGGCGCAGGTGGCAGGCGCCCCGCCGGGTCATGGACCCGAAGCCGGGGATCGCGCACATCGCCGCTGTCGCGGCAGAACAAGCACTCATCGCACCGGGAACTGTAGCCACCAGGCGGAAACACCGGCAACGGATTTTCGCGCCCGCCGGAACCGGGCGCGGCGGCACCGCATCGAATCAGCGGTCCGCGTCCGTGATCACCGCTGGAGAGAGCTCCTCCCGTGTTCGGAATCCTCCGTCCCTGCCGGCACACCCTGCCGGGGGACCTCGCCGCCGCCTGGATGTCCCACCTGTGCGGCATGTGCCTGGCGCTGCGCGACGACCACGGCCAGCTGGCCCGCCTCGCCACGAACTACGACGGTCTCGTGGTCTCCGCCCTCGTCACCGCGCAGGGCGCCCCCGGGGCCGGGACACGGACCGCGGGCCCGTGCGCGCTGCGCGGCCTGCGGCGCGCCGAGGTCGCGCAGGGGGACGGCGCGCGCCTGGCGGCCACGGTGTCGCTGGCCCTCGCCTCGGCCAAGGTCGCGGACCACATCGCCGACGGCGACGGCGGGTACGCTTCCCCGCCCCTGCGCGGGGCGGCGCGCCGCGTGGCCGGGCGGTGGGCGCGCCGGGCGGGCCGTACCGGCGCCGACCTCGGGTTCGACGGGGGAGCGCTGCTCACGGTGCCCGAGCGCCAGCGCGAGGTCGAGGCGGCCAGCGTGCCCGGCGGCGACATCCTCGCCGTCACCGAGCCGACCGAGCTGGCCACCGCGCAGGCGTTCGGGCATACCGCGGTCCTCGCCGCCCGGCCCGGCAACGAGGCGCCGCTGCGCGAGGCGGGGCGGCTCTTCGGCCGGATCGCCCACCTGCTGGACGCCGTGGAGGACCAGCGAGCCGACGCCGCGAGCGGCGCGTGGAACCCGATCACCGCGACCGGGACCTCCGCCGAGCGGGTGCGCCGGCTCTGCGACGACGCGGTGCACGGCATCCGGCTCGCGCTCGCCGACGTCGAGTTCACCGACGGCCGGCTCGTGCACGCGCTGCTCGCCCACGAACTGCCGCGTTCGGTGCGGCACACCTTCGCCGCGGCCGGGCACCCGGCCGGTGGCCCACCGCCGCACCCGCCCGGCAGCGGGGGAGCCGGCCGCCGGCGCCGCCGGTGGGCGGACCGTGAGCAGGGCGGCTGCTGCTGTACCTGCAACTGTGAGACGCCGAAGATCCATAATCCGCCCAAACGGCGCGGCCCGATCGCCGGCTGCGGCGTCGCGCTGTTCATGTGCTGCACCTGCCAGTTCTGCTGCCGCGACCCGCACCCGGGGCCGTGGTCGGGTGAGCGCAACGACGCGTGGGTCGACTGGTGCCAGGACGCCTGCGACGCGTGCGGTCAGACGTGCGAGGGCTGCGGCAACTGCGGCCGGTGCTGCCGCGGGTGTGACGACTGCGACTGCGGGTGCGACTGCGGAGGGTAGCCGTCCCGCTCTGCGGGACGTGCCGGTCCGGACGGCTCCCGGGCCGGTGTGGAGCATGACGACACACCGAGGAGGTCGGTCCTGATGATCGGGTCACTGTTCAAGGGCTTGGGGAAGAACGCGGCTCGCGGCATCGCCGGCGAAGCCGGAGACGAGTTCTTCGGAACCTTCGTCGACGGTCCGCTCAACACGGTCGCGGATGGCCTCGGGGCGGTCCCGGGGGTCGGGGAATGGGCGGAGGGCGGGTTCCGCGTCCTCGCGGAGGTGCCCGACGGCGAGACCGTCCACGACATGGGATGGTTCGGCGTCGGCACGACGAGGCGGCTCGACACGTCGCAACTCGACGGCCGATTCGGCATGGACGAACGGCCGGACCGTGCGAACGAGTCGGGGGAGGAGGCCGGCGCCACGGACACCCACGGCCGGATCGACGGCGTCCTGGAGCGGCTCGACCGGCTCCCCGGCCTGGAGGGCGTGAACGGCCTCGCCGGGCAGCTGGCCCCGGTCCTGGACGGCGCGGTCTCGCTGCTCTCCGCCCTGGGCGCCGACAGCCGGGCGGAGTCGAGCTGGCCGGGACCGGACACCGCACAGCACGCCCTGGACGTGACTCGGGCCGCCTGAGCCCCGGGCGCTCGGGGGGCGGGCTCCCAGCACACCTCGTTTTCACGAAAATCTACGATATAAAGACGGTGTTGTGTTCCACCGAACTCCCTGAAACGACCTGAACAACCGATTCGAGCGGCTACGCCGCCCGCCTTCCCCAGGGCGCGGCCACTGCGGGAACGAACGAGGGGCGCCCGGCCGGGCGGGCTCGCCGGGTTTCCTCGCGCGGCTGTCGCCCCGCCCCCGGCGGTTCAGCGCACTTCGACGGTTACGGTCTCGCGGCGCCCGGGCCCGGTCTCTCCCCGCCCACGGCGGACGCCGTCCGCTACCGCACGGCGGGGATCCGCCTGGACGAGCCCACGGATTGCCGGTTCGGGCCCCACACTGGCCGGCCGGCGGCCATCAGGGCCGCGAGGCGGCGACACGGGCCTTGCCACTCGTCACCGGGGTGGTGCGCCGGCTGGGCTGGAGCAGGACCGTCCTGTGGGGCGGCGTGCCGGCCGGCAACACCCTGGCCATCGCCTGCTACCAGAAGAACGGCTTCCGGTGGGTTGGGGACTTCACGGCGCCGCTGACCGGCCGGACCGCGCACCGGGCTCGGGTGCGTCCGCGCTCGCCCTTCCGGGCGGGCCCGCGGACCCACCTCGCCGCCGTAACGTCCCGGCCGGGACGCCGCCGCGCACCCGAGCATGAGAATCCGTCCGCAGGAGCGGGTTGGTCGCGCGGGCATGATCCGGATACCGTTCCGCCATGGCGAGCGACGGTCTGACGGACCTTGAACAGGAAGCTTGGCGCGGATTCCTTCTGACTCACGACCGGATCTGGCGCGCGCTGGCGGCCGGGCTCGCCCCGCTGGACGTGAGCATGGCGGAGTACAGCGTGCTGAGCCTGCTTCACGAGGCGGGGCCGGACGGTATGCGCATGTCCGTCCTGGCCCAGCGCCACCTCATGTCCAGCGGCGGGTTCACTCGTCTCGCCGACCGCCTGGAGGGCCGTGGGCTGGTCGAGCGGCGGAGGTCGGCCGTTGACGGCCGCGGCTTCGTCGTGACCCTGACGGATCGGGGGCAGGCCCTGATACGCCGGGCGCGGCGCCAGCATCACAGCGACCTGCGCCGGTTCTTCTTCAGCCGACTCGATGACGACCACCTCCGCGGCCTCGCCGAGGTCTGGGCCCGCCTCGACCTCGACACGGCGGACGAATCCGGGACGGAACCCCTCCGTAGCGGTTCGGTGTGACCGGCGAGCGGGCCGGTTGGTCTGCTCGGTCCGCTCGCCGGTCCGGATCACGCGCCGTTGACCGGAGCCCGGTCCAGTACGCGCACGCCGACGGCCTCGAGACGGTCGAGATGCTCGAAATCTTCCCGCGTCTCGGCCTCACCGACTCCCAGGAAGTAGCTCTGGGCGGCAGCGGGGTTCCACAGGAGGGAGACGTCTCCGGCGCCGTCGATGCTCTGGAAGGTGTGCGGCACGTTGCGCGGCCCGTAGACGACGCCTCCCGGCCCGACGTCGTACGTGGTCGCGGTCGCCAGGGACTCACCTCCGATCCAGAAGCGGAATCTTCCGCTGTTGACGATCCAGATCTCGTCTTCGCGGGTGTGCAGGTGGAAGGGCGGTGCGTCCTCGGCCCGCATCCTCCGCTGGCGGATCATGAAGTACTGGCCGCCGGTCAGCTCTGACCTGAGGAACACTTCGAATTCGGTGTTGTAGTAGCCGTAGCGCTCCACCTTGTCGGGCAGTGATACGACGGGCCCTCCGAACGGGCGCTGGCCGCCGTCCTTGACGTCCATAGGGCTGCACTCCTCGACTGTTAGTCGATAGTTGCCTGCACAAACAGAATTTGCCTGCGCAGGCAAATAATATTCGGGAATTCCGGAGCGCACAAGGCCACGTCCTGCTGGTCGTCCTGCGGCGGCTGCGCTACTACGGCATGGAGGAGCGGTACCCGACTTCACGGTCGCGGCTCCGATTTCGGTCCACCGCGGCGACGAGCGGGGTACGGCGCCGGAGAAGCACGTCACCGGTGGACGTCCGCCGGTGCGCGGCCGGCCTCGGTCTCAGAGCGGCAAGGTGAACCGGCGGCAGACGTGCACGCGGGCGAACTCGCCCCGGAGGCGTTCCTCGTCCCGCAGGTTCGCATGCAGGAACGCCGCGATGGGACGCAACCCGTGCCGCGCCGGCACCGCCGCGCGGACGGACGCCTCGCCGTCGTGGTGGCTGTCGGCGTAGACGTGCAGGTAGTGATCGCTCTCGGCGAAGCCCATCGCGCGGTACCAGGAGAGTGTGGCGGCGTCGTCGCGGGTCCACGCGTCCAGCAGGCGCGCCCCACGCTGGCGGGCCGCGGCACGGGTGCGGTCGAGCAGCCGCCGTCCCAGACCGCGGCGCTGGTGGTCGGGGTGGACGGCGGCGGTGTCGATGGTCGCCAGGTCGCCGGTGATGGTGGTGTCCATGATGGCGACCACGGTGCCGGCGGCGTCGATCGCGACCAGTTCCAGCCGGGGAGAGGGGATCACGGGCTTGGCGCGCTTGACGTCATCGAAGTAGGCGGTGGACAGGAAGGACAGCACGCGGCAACGCAGCCATGAAGGCTCGTCGGCCGGCGCGTACTCGCGGACGGTGTACGGCACGGCTTGATCCTCCCACCAGTGCGGTCGACGGCCGCGCTGACGGTGCCGGGTCGGGGAGGTGGGCGAAGCACGTCCGTCGGCCGCACGTCATGCCGGTGACGTGGCCGTCTTCGCCGGGACCGTCGGCCGGGTGCGTGCCCATCGGGGGAGCGGGGCCGGCCGCGCTCGGCCGCCTCAGGCGTCGCTGCGCATGTGCGTCCGCGCCCATTCCTCGAAGGTGGTGAGCGGGATTCCGAGGTCCCTGGCGTAGTGCGGGCGGGCCGGCTGGCCGGCCGCGTTCAGCCACAGGTGCGAGCGGCCCATCGCCGGCATGCCGACGGCGACGGCCTGCTCCTCCGTCATGTCGGGGGCGGGCAGGTCCCTGCCCAGGGTGCGGGAGAGGATCTCCGCGATCTCGGTCATCGACAGGTAGTCGCTCGCCAATTCCAGCTCGACCCCGTCGAACCGCTCGGGCGCGGCGATGGCCGCGGCGGCGGCCGTGCCGATGTCGCTCACGGCGACCAGGGACAGCCGGGTCTCCGGCCGCAGCGGGGTCACCAGGCCGCCCTCGATGCCGCGCGGGAACAGGTACCTGAGGGACGGCAGGAAGTTGTCCATGAAGAAGCCCGGCTTCAGAAGCGTCCAGTGCGCAAAGCCGGCCTCGCGGACCCGGTCCTGGATCGCGGCCTTGGCGCTCATGGTCGGCCGCAGGAACTCCCAGCGGCCTTCCGCCCAGCCGGGCGTCCCGGTGTGCTGACCCGCCCCGGAGACGGAGGTGTGCACGAACTGCGGTACTCCGGCGGCCTTGGCGCCCTCGACGAGGTTGACGCCCTGGGCCACCTCGCCGTCGAAGTCGGGGCCGTCGGCGGTGAAGGCGGGCATCTGCACGGAGAAGACGGCGCGGACGCCGTCGGCGGCCCGGATCACGGACTCGCGGTCGTGCAGGTCGCCGGTGACGAGTTCGGCGCCGAGCGCCGCGACGGCTCTGGCCCGGTCGGTGGCGGGGTCGCGCACGAGGGCGCGGACGGGCACGCCCGCCGCGAGCAGGGCACGGGCGGTCGCCCCGCCCTGCCGGCCGGTGGCGCCGGTGACCAGGACGGGCGCGGGGACGTCGGACATGGTGCTCCTCGGGCGTTCCGGTAAAACGGCGGGGGCCACCGTTTCTGTACGGGTACGATATGGCGGGGCCCGCCGTTTAGCAAACCCGGAGGTGACGCCGTGCCCGAGATCCGTCGCGCGGACGCCAGGCGCAACTACGCGCGCATCCTCGCCGTGGCCGAGGAGGAGGTGGCCGCCCACGGCGCCGGCGCATCCCTGGAACAGATCGCCCGGACGGCGCAGGTCGGCTCGGCGACCGTGCGCCGGCACTTCCCCACCCGCCATGCCCTGCTGGAGGCGGTCTCCCGGAAGCGGATCGACGCGCTGCACGCCCGCGCGCGCGAGCTGGCCGGCACGGACGACAGCCGAGCCGCACTCCTGGAATGGCTGGGCGACCTCGTCGCCTACTGCGTCACCGCCCGCGGGCTGGCGGCCGCGCTCGCCTACGACGGCGCGGGCGCCGACCCGGTGCACGGGAACTCCTGCGCGGCAGCGCTGGAAGTAGCGGCGGGCCCGCTGCTCCACCGCGCCGTCCGGGACGGCGCCGTGGCCGCGGAGGTCACCGTCGCCGACCTGATCACGCTGGCCGTCGGTCTGGCCCTGGCCACGGAGCACCACCCCGACCCTGCTGCCGCGTCGGAGCGCCTGTTGCGGCTCACGGTCGCGGGACTGAGCCCGCAGGGCTGAACCAGGGGCCGTGGGCGGGGGCCGGGGAGGAGTGCAGCGCCGCTTCGATCGTCGGCACGGGGCGTCCCGTTCCACCATGTAGGAGTGCCCGCCGGCTGTGCGGCGGGCAGTCGCATCAGGAGCTGGGGGAGGGGCATGAAGCCGACACCGGTCCGGGCCGACCGGGGCCACGCCGCGGCCATCGCCGACCTGCGCGATGCCTGTGCGGTATGGCAGCAGCGCAACGGGATCGTTCAGTGGGAGCCGGGAGAGGTCCCTCCGGAGCGCATCCGGGAACAGATCGACCAGGGGCAGTGGTGGGTGGTGCAGGACGTCGGCCTGGTGGCCGCCGTCCGGCTGCTGTCCCAGGACCCCCTCATCTGGCCCGACCCGGGACCGGTGCGGGCGCGGTACGTGCACGGGCTCATGGCCGCCCGCAACGCCGTCGGTCAGGGCTGGGGGAGTCGCCTGCTGGCATGGGCGGAGGACACCGCGGCGCTGACGGGACATCAAGCGGTGCGCCTGGACTGCGTGGCCACGAACCTCAGGCTGCGGGGCTACTACGAGCGATATGGATATCGGCGGCGCGGCCGGGTCGCCTTCGGCCCCGGAGCGGCCTGGCATCCGGTCATGCGCTACGAGAAGCCGCTGGGGTGAAGTGGCTTGTTCCTCGGCCGCCACTCGTGGAAGAGACGGCGTAGTGAGGCCATCGCACAGCATGCCGGATCGGGCGCCGGCGCCCCTGGGGTCCGGGCGCGGAGTTTCTTCCGGTGGTGTGCGCGTCGGAACCGCACCTCCGGCGAACATCTATAGATCTACGCTGTAAAAATGGCAGAACGTTTCTCAAAACAATCGACCGCAAAGAAAAATCGCGCGGCTACGCCGCACGACCTTCCATAGGGCCGCACAAAGCCCTCCACAGTCGGCTTTGTGCGGCCCCCGTGCTGACCTGCCGTTATACCTGAGGTAGTCACTTTTACGGCGGGGGCGCGTGGGAAGCGGGGGCCGGGATGAGCGGTGCACGCACGTGGGCGGTGCGGACGGCGGGGCCGTGGCTGACGCTGCACGGCGCGTGCCGTGATGTGCGGGCCGTGGTGTTGCTCGTGCACGGCGGCCTGGAGAACAGCACCGGCGGAACCTGGATGTGGGAGCCGGCCGTGCTGCGCATGGTGCCGTTCGCGTGGGCGCTGGCCCGGGCCGGGCGGGGGCGCGGGCTGGCCGTGCTGCGGTTGCGGCTGCGCGTGCGCGGCTGGAATGCGGCGGCGGATCCGGTGGTGGACGTCCGGGCCGCGCTGGGTGACGTCCGGCGGCGGTTCGGTGCGGTGCCCGTCGTGCTGGCGGGGCATTCGCTGGGTGGGCGGGCGGTGGTCCGGGCGGCCGGGGAGGACGGGGTGCGGGGGGTGCTCGGGCTGGCGCCGTGGCTGCCGCGCGGCGAGCCGGTGGCGCAGCTCCGCGGCCGGCATCTGCTGGTGGCGAACGGGGTGTTCGACCTGCACACTCCGCCGGCGGAGGCGCGGGCGTATCTGCGCCGGGCACGAGCGGTGGCGGCGAGTGCGAGCTACCTGCCGGTGGACCTGGACGGCCATCCGATGCTGCGGGTGCGGCGGTGGAACGCGGTGGCGGTGGCGTTCACGGGTGCCGTGCTGGGCTGGCGGGACGCATTTCCCGGTGGCGCTCGCCGCTTCGCTCCCTTCCACCGCCGGCACTGAGGGGCGGTGCAGAGGAGCGCCGGCGCCTGCGGATGCTGGGCGGCTCGCCGCTCCGCCGGTCGGCGGCGGCCGGTGTCACCGGACGAGCAGGTCGAGCAGGCGGCGGATCTCGGTGCCGGGATCGTGGGTGAGGCCGGTGTGGACGGGGCCGGGTTGCACGATGGTGCTGCGTGGGGCGGTGAGCCAGCGGAACCGGCGGCCGGGGTCCTGGCGGGCGGCGGGTCCGGCGGTGCGGTCGGCGGAGCAGACGCCTTCGATGGTGCGCAGGGCGCGCCGGATGCCGGGGACGTCGGCGTCGGGGTCGAGGGCGTGCAGGCGGTCGGTGTCCAGGTGGCACTGCGCGGCGAGGTAGTCGCGGGACTGGCAGTAGAGGATGACTCCGGCGTTGAGTTGCTCGCCGCGTTCCAGGCGGGGGATGACGCGGATCAGTGCGTATTCGAAGGGGGCGCGGGTCACTGCGCGACCTCCGGGAGCCAGGTGCGGTGGGTGGCGCGCGCGAGCAGGTGGGCGGTGTAGGCGTCGCGGACGTCGTCGGGGCCGGTGAAGCCGGGTTCGTCCACGAGCCATTCGTCGGGGACGAGGGCGGTGACCTCGTGGAGGAGGTCGGGGGTGATGAGGGGGGCGAGCGCGGCGTCGGCGGTGGCGAGGTCGGGGTGGGCGGTGGCGAGGGCGTGGTCGGTGGCGTCGTAGGGGCGGGTGCGGGCGTTGGTGGCGCCGGGCCAGTTGTGGTGGAAGATGAGGGTCGCCCCGTGGTCGATGAGGTAGGGGGCGCCGTGCCAGAGGAGCATGTTGGGGTTGCGCCAGGTGCGGTCGACGTTGTTGGTGAGTGCGTCGAGCCAGAGGATGCGGCCGGCGAGGGTGGGGTCGATGGGGGAGGTGCCGGGGTCGAAGCCGAGGGCTCCGGGCAGGTAGTCCATGCCGAGGTTGAGTCCGCCGCTGGCTTTGAGGAGTTCCTGGACCTCGGGGTCGGGTTCGGCGCGGCCGATGACGGGGTCGAACTGGACGAGTGCGAGGTCGGGGACGGGGAGGCCGAGGCGGCGGCCGAGTTCGCCGGTGATGACTTCGGCGATGAGGGTTTTGCGGCCTTGGCCGGCTCCGATGAATTTGACCACGTACATGCCGAGGTCGTCGGCTTCGACGAGGCCGGGGAGTGAGCCGCCTTCGCGGAGGGGGAGCACGTAGCGGGTGGCCGTTACCTCTGGGAGCACGCGGACCAGCATAGGGGAGTGGCGGGGTGGGGGTGTCGGGCGGCTGGTGGGGGTGGAGGTTGCCGGGGGTGGCCGTGGTGCGGGTCACGTTGGGGGTTTCGTGGCCGTTGCCTGGTGTTTTGTGGGGGTTGCGCACGTCACGTGCGGATAGCAGGCGGTGGTGGATTTCGGGGACGGGGTGCGGGTGTTGCAGGCGGGGTGTGCCTCTTCGGGCCGCTCGCCTTCGCGCTCGTGATGCGGAGTGCCTTTTCCCGTTGTTTCCCTGTTTCCGGTTCTGCTGTGGGAGTGGTGATGACGCAGGCCTTGCCGAGCCGTGTCCGGTGGTCGCGCCGGGTGCGTGGCGGCCCGACCGGGGCCGTGGTGGCGGAGCTGCCGCGGTCGCGCCGTGCGGTGGCGTTGTTGGTGTTCGTGCTGGGTGCGCTGTCGGCGGTGGGGCCGTTGGCGACGGACCTGTATCTGCCGGCGTTTCCGCAGATCGCGGCGGATCTGGGTGCTTCGGAGTCGGGGATCCAGTTGACGTTGACGTCGGTGATGGTGGGCATGGCGCTGGGGCAGCTGGTGGTGGGGCCGCTCAGTGACGTGTGGGGGCGGCGGCCCCCGTTGCTGGTGGGGATCGGCGTGTTCACGGTGGCGTCGGTGTTGTGCGCGGTGGCGCCGTCGGCGGGTGCGCTGGTGGTGTTGCGGTTCGTGCAGGGGGTTGCGGGCGCGGCCGGGGCGGTGGTGTCGCGGGCGGTGGTGCGTGACCTGTTCGAGGGGGATGCGGCGGCGCGGTTCTTCTCGCGGTTGATGCTGGTGGTGGGGCTGGCGCCGATGCTGGGGCCGGTTCTGGGGGGCCAGTTGCTGTTGCTGGGGCCGTGGCAGTTGTTGTTCGGTGTGCTGGCGGCGGCGGGCGCGTTGGGGTTCGTGCTGGTGCTGGTGGCGTTGCCGGAGACGTTGCCGGTGGGGCGGCGGCGGGGTCTGGACGTTGTGGCGCTGGGCCGGTCGTTCGGTGGTCTGGTGCGTGATGGGCGGTTCTTGGGTCCGGCGGTGACGTTGGGGCTGAATTTCGCGATGACGTTCACCTATGTGTCGGCGTTCTCCTTTGTGTCGCAGGAGGAGTTGGGGGCGAGTGCGCAGGAGTTCGCGTTGGTGTTCGGGGTGAACACGGTGGGGATGGTGCTCGGGACGCAGGCGAACGCGTGGCTGATCGGGCGGATGGAGTTGTCGCGCCGTCTGCTGGCGGGGTTGCTGGGGTCGGTGGTGTCGGTGGGGGCGCTGCTGGTGCTGGGGCTGAGCGGGCACGCGTCGCTGGTGCCGGTGATGGGTGCGCTGTTCGTGATGATGGTGTGCACGGGGTTCGTGTCGCCGAATGCGACGACGCTGGCGGTGTCGAGTCAGCCGGTGTCGCTGGCGGGGACGGGGTCGGCGCTGTTGGGGACGCTGCAGTTCGCGGTGGGCGGCGGTTTGGCGGTGCTGGCTGGGCTGACGGGGTCGGGGTCGGCGTCGTTGGTGAGTATGGCGGTGGTGATGCTGGGGGCGAGCGTGGCCGCGGCGGTGGTGTTCGTGGTGGTGATGGCGCGCGGCCACGCTCGTTCGGTGGCTTAGCCGCGGGTGGTCAGTCGAGGTCGTCGGCGGTGGTGGCGAGGGTGCGGGTGCCGGGGATGGGTTCGCCGCGGGGCGGGATGGTTTCGGCGTCGGCGTCGGCGGGGTCGATGTCGTCGAGGTCGCCGTTGGCGGCGGTGGTGGCGATGGCGGTCATGGAGGCGAGGGCGGAGCGGATCTGGGTCTGTTCGTGCTGGGGGCCCATGGCGCTGAGTTCGATGAGGACGCTGCCGTTGCCGAGGATGCCGTAGGCGTTCCGGGCGATTCCGCGGTAGTCGCCGCCGGGGTAGAGGCTGACGTTGCCGCCGGCGCGGGTCATGGCGCGGTGGGCGGTGACGGTGACCTGCTGGGAGAGGGTGGTGGCGTCGGTGGTGACGTCGGGGTGGGTGGGCCACAGGAGTGAGGCGGTGATCTCGTCGCCGTTGTCGTCGATGTAGCGGCCCTGCATGTGGTAGTCGACGGTGATGTGGGGGTCGAAGTCGGCGTGGTGGCGTTGGATGTGGCCGGCTTCGGTGGCGGGGTTGTCGTCGGGGGCGACGTCGGGGTCGTGGTAGCGGTTGATGTCGTAGCCCTGGCCGGGGTTGCCGTATTCGGGTTGGGCGTCGGGGGCGTAGTTGTAGCGCCAGTCGCGTTCGGAGCCGTCGGGGTTGGCGCGGACGATGATGTCGACGGTGATCTGGGAGCGGAGGCGGCGCTGCCAGGGGGTGTTGCCGATGCCGGTCTGGCGGAGGAATTCGAGGGCGGCGGGGGTGCCGAGGGGTTCGTTGCCGTGCTGCTGGGTGATGTAGAGCAGCCGGAGGGGGCCGTGGCCGACGCGGGCGGACCAGACGGGGCGGTCTTCGTTGGAGCGGCCGATTTCGGCGATGGTGATGGCGCCGTTGGAGCGTTGCTGGAGCTGGGTGAGGGCTCGGGTGAGTTCGGCGGTGTCGGGGCGGGGGTCGAGGTGGCGGTTGGTGGGTGCGGGGGCGGTGAGGGTGTCGGCGTGGGCGGTGGGGGTGAGGGTGGGGGCGCCGAGGGTGATCGCGATCGCGGACAGGACGCTGAGGGGGAGTCGCCACTTGGGGATCATGGGGCTCAGTGTGCACGGGGGTCGTGTGGCGCCACAAGGGGTGGTTCGCGGCTGTGGATGACGGGCGGGGGCGGGTGGTTACTGGGGGTGGGCGGGGGTTTCGGGGTCGTGGCCGAGGACGGAGCGGCCGCCGTCGACGGGGATGGTGGCGCCGGTGATGTAGGCGGCGTCGTCGGAGAGCAGGTGGGCGATGGCGGTGGCGGCTTCGTGGGTGGTGCCGATGCGGCCGAGGGGGTGCAGCCGGCGCATCTGGTCGCGGATGTGGGGGGCGTCGTCGGGGTGGTGGTCGAGGAGGCGGGTGTAGCGCTCGGTGGCGATGGAGCCGAGGGCGACGGTGTTGACGCGGATGCCGTGGGGGCCGTATTCGACGGCGAGGGCGCGGGTGAGTCCTTCGATGGCGGCTTTGGCGGTGGCGTAGGGGAGGCAGCCGGGGACGGGGCGGCTGGCCTGGTGGGAGGAGATGTTGACGATGGCGCCGGGGGTGTGGTGGGTGAGGTAGTGGCGGATGGCGGTGGTGGCGCCGGTGACGGTGGGGTTGAGGTTGGCTCCGATGAGGTTGATGAGGTCGGCGGCGGGGGTGGTGTGGGGTGAGGCGTCGCGGAAGACGGCGGCGTTGTTGACCCAGCCGGTGAGGGTGCCGGTGGTGGCGGCGAGGTCGGCGGCGCGTTGGGCGGTGGCGGGGTCGGCGGCGTCGCCGGTGATGGTGTGGATGCGGGTGTGGGCGGGGTGGTGGTGGGTCCAGGTGAGGGTGTCGGGGTGGCGGTCGAGGATGGTGACGGTGGTGTGGGGGTGGGTGAGGAGGTGTTCGGTGAGGGCGCGGCCGATGCCTTGGGCGGCGCCGGTGATGACGTAGGCGCGGGTCATGCGGGTCCTTGTCCGGGTGGGGTCAGCCGTTGAGGTAGGCGAGGACGGCGAGGACGCGGCGGCTGTCGTCGGCGGAGGGTGGGAGGCCGAGTTTGGCGAAGATGTTGTTGATGTGCTTGCTGACGGCTTTCTCGGTGATGTAGAGGCGGCCGGCGATGGCGGAGTTGGAGCGGCCTTCGGCCATTTCGCCGAGGACTTCGCGTTCGCGGGCGGTGAGGGCGGCGAGTGGGCTGGCGTCGGTGTGTTTGGCGAGGAGCTGGGCGATGACTTCGGGGTCCATGGCGGTGCCGCCGGCGGCGACGCGCTGGACGGCTTCGACGAATTGGGTGACGTCGAAGACGCGGTCTTTGAGGAGGTAGCCGACGGCTCCGCGGCTGTCGGAGAGGAGTTCGCGGGCGTAGAGCTGTTCGACGTGCTGGGAGAGGACGAGGATGGGCAGGCCGGGGATTTTGGCGCGGGCGGTGATGGCGGCCTGGAGTCCTTCGTCGGTGAAGGTGGGTGGGAGGCGGACGTCGACGACGGCGACGTCGGGCCGGTGGTGGAGGAGGGCGTCGAGGAGTTCGGGGCCGGTTTCGACGGCGGCGACGACGTCGTAGTCGTGGGCTTGGAGCAGCCGGATCAGTCCGTCGCGGAGGAGGGCGAGGTCTTCGGCGATGACAACGCGCACGGCAGCTCCATGGTGGCGATGGTGGGCCCGCCGGGCGGGCTGGCGATGGTGATGGTGCCGTCGAAGGCGGCGAGGCGGCGGCGGATTCCGGTTAGTCCGGTGCCGTTGGTGGTGGTGGCTCCGCCGTTGCCGTCGTCGCCGACGACGATGACGAGGCGGCCGTGGCCGTGGTTGATGCGGACCCAGGCGCGGTTGGCTTGGGCGTGTTTGGCGGCGTTGGTGAGGAGTTCGGCGATGGCGAAGTAGGCGGCGGATTCGACGGGGTCGGCGGGGCGGCCGGGGAGGTCGATGTCGACGGTGACGGGGAGGTGCTGGGTGACGGCGAGTGCGCGGACGGCGCCGTCGAGTCCGCGTTCGACGAGGACGGGCGGGTGGATGCCGCGGACGAGGGTGCGGATCTCGGTGAGGGCCTGGTGGGTGGATTCGCGGGCTTCGGCGAGCATGCGCTGGGCGGATTGTGGGTCGCGGGTGAGGAGTTGTTCGGCCATGCCGAGGCTCATGCCGAGGGCGACGAGGCGGGCTTGGGCGCCGTCGTGGAGGTCGCGTTCGATGCGGCGGACTTCGGATGCCTGGGCGTCGACGGTGTCGGCGCGTGAGGTGGCGAGGTGTTCGACGCGGGCGGCGAGGCGGGATTTCTCGGTGGGGGCGAGGAGCCAGCGGGCGGTGTGGGCGTAGCCGCGCAGGAGGGTGGGGCTGAGGGTCCAGTAGAGGATGAGGAGGAGGATGCCCTGGGGGATGGTCCAGAAGGCGGTGGCCTGGTCGGTGACGTGGACGGCGTTGACCCACATGTCGAAGTCGGCGGGGACGTATTGCCAGTAGTAGGGGACGAGGAGGCTGTGGACGCCTTCGGCGAAGAGGGCGGCGGGCAGGAGGGTGAGGGGGAGGACGAGGGTGCCGTTGAGGAGGAGCCAGGCGAGGTCGCGCCAGGTGGCGGGGTCGGTGAGGATGACGCCGACGCGGGTGGGCAGGTCGGTGGGCAGTGGCCGGTAGGGGGTGGGGATGGGGTGGCCGAGCCAGCGGCGGAGGAGGGTGCGGTGGGCGTTGGCGTGGCCGCGGATGAGGGTGGTGGACAGGGCGAGGAAAGGGATGCCGAGCCAGATGGCGGTGAGGATGCCGGAGAGGAGGAAGAGGAGGACGAGGAGCAGGCCGGTGATGGCGAGTCCGGTGAAGGCCAGTGACCAGCCCACGAGCCGGATGCGTCCGGTGTGGTAGTCCTCGATGCGGGCCACGGGCTTCCTTTCGGGGGAGTGTCCTGTGGCCTTTTATTGTGCCGTGCCGGAGTGGGTGGTGCGGTGGTGCTGTGTCCACTTTGGGTGGGGGAGTTGCTGGTCAGGTGGGGTGTGGGGTCAGTGGGGGGTGGCGGTCAGGGCGGTGAGGCCGGCGGGCAGGGGGGTGGCGGCGGTGAGGTGGAGGTGGTGGGGGTGGAGGAGGGCGGTGTAGTGGGCGGTGGTGCGTTCGCGTCCGCCGGTGATGGCCATCATGTGCATGTCGAAGGCGAGGGGGAGGGTGGGGTCGGTGTCGGGGTTGATGACGCGTTCGATGATGAGGAGGCGGCCGGTTTCGCCGAGGGCGGCGCGGCAGTGGGTGAGGATGCGGTGGCATTGGTCGTCGGTCCAGTTGTGGAGGACGCGGCAGAGCAGGTAGGTGTCGGAGCCGGCGGGGATGTGGGTGAAGAAGTCGCCGGGGGCGGTGGTGCAGCGTCCGGTGTCGAGGTGGGGGGTGAGTGCCGGGTGGGGGGTGTTGAGGACGTGGGGGAGGTCGAGGAGGACGGCGGTGAGGTGGGGGTGGCGGTCGAGGAGGGCGGCGAGGAGTGCGCCGTTGCCGCCGCCGATGTCGGTGATGCTGCGGGTGGCGGTGAAGTCGAGGGTGTCGGCGAGGGCGTGTGCGGCGGTGCTGCCGGCGGCCATGGCGGCGGTGAAGAGTTCGTGGTGGTGGGGGTCGGTGGCGGTGTGCTGGTAGAAGGCGGTGCCGTGGGCGTGTTCGTCGGCGGGGGTGGCGGTGTGGAGGGTGTGGTCGAGGTGGTCCCAGGCGCGGCGTAGGGGTTCGGAGTCGTAGAAGAGGGCGAGGGGGCGGAGGCTGCCGGGGGTGTCGGCGGCGAGGAGTTCGCCGGTGGGGGTGGGGGTGTAGGTGCCGTCGGGGTGTTCGTGGAGGAGGCCGAGGTCGGCGGCGGTGCGCAGGAGCCGGTGCAGGGGGTCGGGGTGGAGGCCGAGTGTGGTGGCGAGGGTGGCGGGGGTGTGGGGGGTGGTGTGGAGTTCGTCGAAGACGCCGGCGCGGACGGCGGCGTGGACGGCGCGGGTGAGCCAGGGGGCGGTGAGCAGGCGCAGGAGGGTGTCGGTGGAGGTCACGCCCGATGGTAGGCGCGCCGGGGGGTGCGGGATGCAAGGGTGTGGCCGGGTGCGGCCATGTGGGGGCGCGGGTGGGCAGGGGCTGCTGCGGCGCGTGTCGTGCCGGGGTCGGTGACGGCTCTGAGGGGTTGTCGGGCGGCCTGCCCGGTGGGGGTTCGCTGGAGTCGGCCCGTTGGTATCTGTGGGCCGTGTCCGGATCGGCGCCGATATCGTTGCGGCGTGAGCCGCGAGGGAGCGGTGGGCGTGATTGAGGGGCGCTCCGACGACGGCGCGCTGGGCGCCGTGATCACCGGGGGGCTTCTGACGGGGTGGGCTGCGTCGGCAAGGCGCGGATCGTGGTGACGGGTGCTGAGATCGCGGACGTGGCCCGGGTGCCGGCCGTTGTGGATGGCCGCATCGGCGACTCGTGCCGGTGCAAGGGGGGCCGGCGATCACGGTTCACGACGTCAGGGCGAGCTGATCGCCCTCTGGACGCTGCACCACCGGTCCGGTCTTCGAGGGGGCGGTGACGGCGATGCCGGGCTTGAGGACGGTGCGGCGCTCGCCGAGTGGCTTGCGGAGCGGGGCCTGACCAGAGCGAGAGAGGTTGAGGAGGAGCGGCGCCGGCTGCGTTGGCTCCAGGCGGCGCCGGCGGCGGAGTTCTCAGCCTGGTCAGGGCGATTCGGCGGTGCCGAGGCCCGGCTTGCCGTGCTCGTCCAAGATGTCCATCCCGACGGGATCGAGCGGATCCGCGTCCTGCCGGCATGGGCCGGGGTTTCCGGCAGGGAGCCCACCGGCGGCCTGAGGCGGTCCGACAAGGCGGTCCGTGAGCAGCTGCTCGCCGAGGACCCCGGTCTCGTCGTCACCGCGCTCGCCACCGGCTCGCCGAGCCCGGCCCAGCTCGACGGCGCGGCCGAACTCTTCGGATCTTTCGAATGGACCGGAGTGCACGGCAGGCGGCTGGCCGAGCCGCTGCGGTCGATGCTGATCGGGCACATCCCGGCGGATGGCACCGACCGCATGAGGGGCCTGCTGGGCCGGGGCCGCTGCGGTGCCGGGCGGTCCGGCTGACGGGATGCCGCCGGCGTCCGGACGAGTTTTTCAACGACTCCTTCGTCGGCATCGCCCCCCGTCCGCGTGCCGCGGGGGATCGGTGTTCGTGCGCTCGGCCGGGCGGCTCGGGGCTCTCCGGCCCGCCCGTTGGAACGTGCTCGGCCGGGCCGGGGCCGCTGTCGGGTTCAGATCTGGTTCAGGCCGCCGTCGACGTACAGGCTCGAACCGGTGATGAAGCTGCTCTGCTCGGAGGCGAGGAAGGCCACGGCGGCGGCGATCTCTTCCGGGCGTGCGAGCCGGCCCAGCGGTACCTGCGCCGCCAGGTGCCGCCGCAGGTGGGCGGACTGCTCCGGGTCGGGAGCGAGTCCCGACAGGCCGGGGGTGTCGGTCGGGCCGGGCGTGACGGCGTTGACCCGGATGCCGCGGCCCTTGAGTTCATTGGCCCAGGTCCGGGCGAAGGACCGGGTGGCGGCCTTGGAGGCAGCGTACACGCCGAACGCCTCGTCGCCGGCGTCGACGTTGGTGGAGCCGTTCAGGATCACCGAGGCGCCGTCGTTGAGCAGCGGCAGCGCCTTTTGGACGGTGAACAGTGTGCCCCGGACGTTGATGCCGAAGAGCGTGTCGAAGTGCTCTTCGGTGATCTGCTCCAGCGGCATGAACGCTGCGACGGAGGCGTTGGCGAACAGGACGTCCAGTCCCTGCCCACGGTCTCGGACGGCCTGGTAGAGGCGGTCCAGGTCGGCCGGGTTCGCGACGTCGCCGACGACGGCGGTCGCCGAGCCGATCGTTTCGGCGGCCGCTTGGAGTTCTGTCTCGCGCCGGCCGGTGATGAACACGTGCGCTCCCTCGGCCGCCAGCCGCACGGCGCTGGCCAGGCCGATCCCGGTGCCGGCCCCGGTGACGAGAGCGGTCTTTCCTTCCAGCAGTCCCATGGCGCTGACCTCCCCATATTTCCGCATCGATCGTTGCGGAAATCGAACCTACCATTTCTGTACCGGTCGATGCGGAAAGGGGTAGCCTGCGGAGGATGGGAACCGAACAGAGCCGCTCCGTCGGCCGCCCCCGGGGATTCGACACCGACGAGGCACTTGAGCGCGCCATGCTGGTCTTCTGGGAGCACGGTTACGAGGGCGCCAGCCTGGCCACCTTGACAGCCGCGATGGGCATCTCCACGACCAGCATGTACACGGCCTTCGGCAACAAGGAGGAACTGTTCCGCAGGGCCCTGGAGCGCTACACCGAAGGCCCGAGCGCGTACCTGGACCGTGCCCTCAGGGAACCGACCGCCCTGGGCACCGCCACCGCCATCCTGGCCGGCACCGTCCGGACCACCACTGGGCCGGCCCGCCCCCGAGGCTGCATGGGCGTCCAGAGCGCCCTGGCCGCCAGCGACTCCGGACAGGCGGTCCGTGACCTCCTCGCCACCTGGCGGAACGACGGCTGCTCCCGCCTCCGGCGGCGATTCGAGCAGGCCGTCGACGACGGCGACCTGCCTCCGCAAGCGGATCCGGCGCTCCTGGCCCGCTACGTCACCACCCTGGCCTTCGGCATCGCCGTGCAAGCCGCGAGCGGTGTCAGCCGCGCGGAACTCCAGGCGACGGCTGACGCCGCGCTACGTGGCTGGCCGCTCTCCTGAGAACCGTCTGACAGCGCAAGACGGAACACTTCCGCGGCCGGCGCCTGCGGCGCGCCGCGCGATCCGCCGGGTAGGCGGCGGCCTGCGCGTCCGTCAGGAACCCGGCCGGCGCCCCATCGCTTCGGGGCGTCCACTGTGCCGATCCTCGTGCGGCTCGGGCGGGCGGGGACTCCGGGTGTGGCCGGGGGCGGTCGAGGTGAGCGGGCCGGGGCGGTGGGCGGGTGTCCTATGGCGCGGGACGCGGGGGAGGTCGGGTGTGACCAGCAGGCGTAGCCGGGCGATCGATACCGGGCTATGATGCCAGAATGGCTAACGAAATCGATGATGTGCGTCGGCAGATGGACGGTTTGGCCAATCTGATCGGTGAGAACGCGCGCACCCTGGATCGGCTGGACGCGTCCCCGAGGGCGCCCGAGGCGTTGCGCGTGGCGTACGAAGCGCAGCAGCGGGGGGCCCGCGAGCGATACGGGGAGCTGAGCGGCCTGCAGGATCGGAAGCCCCGGGAGACGGGGCTCGCCGGGGCCGGGCCGGAGACGCAGGGGGTGGCGGAGGCGCTGGGCTCGGGCCGGGGTGCCGCGGCCCGGTCCTCGGCGGGACGCCACGTGCCGCCGTCGACGCCGGCACGGCGCGGGCTCGGCGCCTGAGACCCGCCCCCAGGGGCGCGCCGGGGATCGGTGCGCCGCCGGTCCTGCCCGGCGGGGGCCGGGCAGGACCTGGCCGGGGCGGGACGGCCGCTGGTCCTCCCCCCGCCCTGACCGGCCGCCACCCACCGGTGGTGCGCCGAGCAGGAACGGCGGCCCAGGGGTATGCGCGGCGCGCAGTGTGCTCTCCCCGTGTGGCCGCGAGGCGCAGGGCGTCGTCGGCGACCCGGACGACGCCCTGCGCGGTGCGAGGGGCGCCCCCACGTCCCCGGGCTGGCCGAAGCTCGTGACCGCACGCCCGGGCGCGACCGGACGGCCGCCGGCGCCGGGAGGGCTCCGAGCGCGTGGGGGACGTCGCCACGGCCGCGTCCCGGCGGTGGGTGCGGCCGTTCTTCCGAGGGCCCGGAGACCGTGTCCGGACCCGCGCGTGTCGTGCGGCGCGCGGCGACCGGTCAGTGAAGGGCTCGGGGCGTCGAGGTGGCCCCGCCTCCGGGCGGCGCCACGCCGCCGCTGGAGCGCGCGCCCGCCCGGGGCGTGCCGTGGCCGTTGGGCTGGACGGGTGGCCGTGGCGGGGCGTGTCCGGTCCCGTGCGGCGAGCTGGCGTGCGGCGGGGCGGGCCGGCCGGGTCGAAGCCGTGGCCGTGATCGCCGTGGTCCTGTGGACGGGACGGGCCAGCATGGCCGCCCAGGGAACGGGAGGCCGTACCACCGGCTCCGCCGAGTCGGCCATGGGCCGCCGGTGGTACGGCGTCCGGGACGTCGCCGGGCGTAACCGGGTCACCACAGGCTTGGGGCGGGTCCCGCTGACGGCGGACCGCGCCGGTGCGACGCGGTGGCGGGCGGCACCGCGTCTCCGGTCGGCGAGGTCGCGAACGGCGCCGCTCGGCGTGCCCGGCCGAGCACGGGGCGGGCGTGCCGGGGCGGCACCCGCCGGGTGCGGTCCGGCCTTTCAGGGGCGCGCGCTCCTACCGGCGCGGGACCGCGCCGGGCCGCCGCCGGGGGCGTTGCGGCGGCCGTTGTGGCGTGTGTGTTCGGGATCGTTTCCTGCGTGTTTAAGGTGGCCGTTCGCGGGGTGCGGCGCGTCTGCGCGGTGGGGGCGCCGCGTGAGCCGTGGGGGCGGTTCTCAGTGGTCCGGCCGGGGTGGGGTGGTGGCCGTCGTGGTGGCCGTCCGCAGCGGGGCGCGCATGCGGATCTTGTGGCCGTTCTCGCCGTGCCGTCCCTCCTCGTGGAAACCGTGGCGCAGGTAGAAGGCGCGGGCGCGTGGATTGACGTCGAGGACGTCGAGGACGAGGTCGTGGCCGCGCCGGGCTGCGGCGTCGAGGAGAGACCGCAGGATCCGGGCGCCGATGCCGCGGCCCTGGTATCGGGGATGGAGTTCGATCAGGCCGAGGTAGTCCTCGGTCGCGTGGTGGTCGACGACGAGGACGCCGGCGTCCGTGCCGTCGACGGTGATGATCTTCCAGTGGTGGGGGCGGTACTTGCCGCGGTGGTAGGCGCGCTGGGCGGTCTCGTCCCAGCCCCACACGGCGGCGACGTAGTCGCCCATCGCGGCTTGGTGCAGCCGGAAGCAGAAGTCGAGGTCGTCCGGTGTGGCCGGGCGCAGGTCCACGGTGTTCATGGCCGGGGGAGTCTCCTTCGTCGGTGGGGGCCGATCCGGTCGGGGGCAATGCCCGCCCTTATTGTGGAGGTTTTGCCGGTATCGGGTGGTGTGGTCGGCGGGTGGTCGTGGTGGGCCGGGGTGGTGTGCGGCCGCCCACCCTTGACTTTGGGCGGGTCTCGGGGGTTCGCCGGCGTGCGGCGCCCGCGGCAGCCCGAGGTGCGTCTCGACTCGGTGTTGCCGGGTGCCGCCGGTGCCCCACCGGAAAGGCGGGGTTCCGCCATGGCTCCCACGGTCCTGGCCGCCCCCGCCGGTCCCGGCCGCTTCGCCGCCCGGCGCTTGGACGCGAGGGATACAACGTCGCCCTGCTCGCCCGCACCCCGGCCGGACCGGACGGCGACGTCGCCGAACCCGGCGCGCAAGTGCGGCCGGACTGCCATCGCCACCACGCCGGGGAGGCCGGGACCCGGCGTGCCCGCGCCGATCGAACCGGTGCGCGCGGTGCCGCCCGGCATGCGCGGCCGTGGTTCGGGGAGCGCGCTCGCCGGGCCGGGCGCGTCGGCCGGGGGCCAGTGGCGGCGCTGGGCAACGTGGGCATCGCGATGGCGGGCCTGCGCGTCGACGTGCACGTCCTGCACGCCGGTCCGGCGGGCGAAGGGGTGTACGCGGGGGCGCTCGCCGAGGGCGGGCTCATCGGCGGCGGCGCGGCCCACGCCCTGGTGACCGGGCAGGTGGGCGGTGGGGGGATCGGGCGCGTCACGGAGGCGGAGCCGGATCCGCCGGCCCCCGGCGGCCTCGCCGGGGCCCTGTGGGACATGCACGTGCGACATGCACGTGGGTCGCGACCATGCCGGGGAGTCCGCGGGCGCCCTGCCGGCGTGAGCGGGACGGCGGGTGGTTCCGCCCGTCACGGGCGGAACCACCCGGTGCGTCACGGCCAGCGCATGTCGGTCGAGAAGGGCAGTTCGCGCACGGCGGTCTCGGAGTGGGCGTTCAGCTCGTTGTACAGCTGGGTCCAGGCGGCCGTGGGCGTGTTGTTGGTGTTGGTGCAGCCGCCGCGCTGCTCGCACGCCTTGCGCTGCGACATGGCGCCGGCGAACCGTACCGGCCCGGAGCCGTGCCGGACCCCCCAGGCGCTGACCGCCGACCACTGGCGGGCCTGGATGCCGTCGGTGCGGTAGATCTGCGGAATCGCGCGGATCGAGCGGGCTGCGCCGGTGGCCACGTAGTGCACGTCGCCCAGTGACCAGCCGTTGGCGCAGGCGGTCGCCGTCGAGCCGTAGGTGGGGCAGCTGTCGGCGGAGTTCGCGGCGTAGAGGGTGCTGGTGTTGGCGTCGGTGTAGGCGTCGACCCAGTCGCGCGCCCAGGCCCGCGGTGACCAGCTGGGTTCGGCGTCCACGGCGCCGACGATGGTGACCGGGCCGGAGCCGACCTGCTGGGCAGTGCGGGAGACGACGCGCGCCCACTCGGCGCCGGCGGTGGCGCCGGCCACGCCGCCGTCGGACTTGTTGTTGACGCCCATGGCGAGTTCGGCGGTGGCGCCTCCGGTGCGGCAGTCGGTGAATCCGGCGGCCCAGGCGGCGGCGACGGCGCGGGCGTCGTCCACCGGGACTCGCGGGGTGGTGCTGCTGGCGGTGGTGCCGGGGTGGCGGAGCCGGCTGCCGGCCTCCTGGGTGCCGTAGAAGAGGACGCGCACGCCGCTGCGGCCGGTGCGGCCCTCGGCGCATCCGGCGTCGCGGGCGGAGCGGGTGTCGGACGCGGCGCCGGTGAGCGTCAGGTAGCGGCTGACGGTGTGTGCGGGGGCGGTGGCGGCTCCGGCCGGGGCGGCGGGCAGGACGGTCAGGACGAGGGCGGCGGCGGACACGCCCGCCAGCCATGTGGTTCGGCGGCTGATGCGCACGGGTTTCCCTCCGGTTCGTGGGCTGCGGACTGGGGTCGAAGGTCATTCAGCCGCTCGCGGCGGGAGGATGGCGAGCTCGCACGTTTCTTGGGCGTGTTCGGGACAACTGCGGAGAGTTGCCGCGGGATTACTCGGATTGTCTGCCAGAATCCGCGTGACGCCCATCGCGAATCCGCCCCGGACAGGAAGGACTCACCCGATGGCCAGCATCGAGCGGGACCGAATCAGCGTCGGAGACCTCACCGCCCACGTGGCGCGGCCGGTGGGGGCTCCCACGGGGGCGGGGATGCTGCTGTTGCCGATGGTGACCGGCATCGGCCGTCAGATGCGCGAGTACGCCGATGACGTGGCCGCGGTGGGGGTCACGGCGGTGGTGTGGGATCCGTGGCACGGGCACAGCGACGACGACCTGTCGCTGCAGGAGCTCGTTGAGCGCATGGGCGGCCTGGTGGACGCGGAGGTGCGGGCCGAGCAGCGCCGTCTGCTGGACCACATGTCCGGCCGGATGGGGCTGCGCCGCGTCGGGGTGATGGGCTGGTGCATGGGCGGGCGGTTCGCGCTGCTGCTGGCGGCGCACGACGGCCGGCTCGCGAACTGCGTCGCCTACCATCCCACGGTGTTCGCCGAGCCGGCGCCGAACCAGACCGAGGACGCGGTGGCGCTGGCCGAGCGGATCACCGCGCCGGTCAGCGTGGTCTACCCCGGCGGGGATCACCTGGTGCCGCGGGAGGTGATCGACGCGCTGTCGGCGGCGCTGCTGCGGCGCGAGGGCGCCTCGACGCTGCTGTCGGTGCACCCGGGCGCCGACCACGGGTTCATGGACGCGTCCCGGCAGGAGCGGGAGCCGAACCGGCTGGCCAAGCGCGACTCGTGGCCGGCGACGCTCGCGTTCGTCCGGGCGACCTTGCAGTCCGGGGCGCAGGTCCCGGCGCAGGCCTAGATCGTTGACGGGAAAAAGGTGCCCTGGTCAGTGGCCGTACGCGATCAATGACCGCTCGACCGGGGCGCACACCGGCCGGCCGCGCCAGACCCCCGCGTTCAGCGCGCGGACGCGCCGGCCGGTACGACCCCACAACCCCTCGGTGATACGCGCGGCGTGACGCTCCAGACCGAGCCGGTCCTTCAGAGTCCAGATGACCGCCCCGACGCGCTGGCGCAGCCACCCGGGAAACCCACCCGCACCGGGTCCGTCATGGCGGGCCGGGCGGATCAGCACACGCCCCAGGCCCGCCGCCGCGCCTTCGATCCCGGCTCCGGCGAACCCCTTGCCGCACCCGATGGGGCAGGGTCCCGGCGCGCACGCGCCGGCGTGCAGCAGACGCGGGGCCCGCTCGCGTTCGCCCAGCTCTTCGGGGCGGGCCAGGCCGAACACGGTTACGGCTCCTCCGGCGGTGCTGATCAGCATGAGCTCGGCACCCTGGTAGACGGCGCGGCGGGGCCTCTCCATCCCGTATCCGGCGCTCTCGCCCAGGTTCGAACGGTTCACCGCCACACGGCAGGCCCCGCAGCGCACCGGCGCGCCGTCCATCAGCCTGAGCCTCTCCTGCCGGGTGGAGTCTCCCTGACCGGCCACATCGCGGCCGTGAACAGTACCGGGGCCAGGGCGCGCAGGCCGCGGTCGTATCCGGACCGGCCGGGCAGGCACGGGAAGAGGCGGCCGATCCTGGAGATCGGTCTGCACACACACCGATCCTCGACGCCCTTCGTCATGGGCGCAGCTGCTTCAGAGATCTCCCCATCAACGATCTAGGGCGGGTTCGAAACCCTTCGATCGCGGGCCGTCCGGAATCGGAGCCGGTCACACGGCGGCGCGGACCCCGGACAACGGCGAAGCCCCCGGCACATCGATCAGCGGGGAAGTCCCCGCGCGCCGGCGCGGTGCCCGTTCGGCGGCGCCCCACCCGCCCGCGCGGGGGCACGAAGAACAGCGATCCCCGCCGGCCGGGTGGCCGGCCATGGCGATCGGCATGCCCTGCGGTGCGGGACCGGCCGGCGCGGACGCGACGAGGACGACGGGCGCCCGCTCCGGCGCGCTCCACGCGCGGCTCAACGGCGGCCGGGGTGACCGCCGCCAACGGAGAACGGCCCCGAACGTCCCGAACCCGTCCTAGGTGGGCGGGCGCCCGGCGCCGTGGCCGTGGTGTCCGGTGTGGCGGCCGCGCCCAGAGCGGTCGCGGCGGTGGAACAGGAAGCCCAGGGCGAGGCTCGCGGGCACGGCGGCGAGCATGAGGACGAGCCGGTCCGGCGGTGGTCCGGCGGTGTTGCCGGCACTGATGAGGATCGCGACGAAGCCGCAGGCGAACACGGTCGCGGCGGCGAGCGTTCCCACGAGGTTCCACCAGCCGGTCCGGGCCCAGAAGGAGACGGCCAGGCACACCACGGCGATCGCGAAGGCGGCGGTGGCGACGTCGATGAAGAGCACCATCAGGGCGTGGCCGGCCTCCTGGCAGCCGTCGTCGCACGGTCCCATGGCCGTCACCTCCCGTACCGGCGCCGCGGGGTGCTGCCGCGGCCCCGTCGTCGGCGTGGTTCCCCGCGTGCGTGCTGCCAACCGGGTGCGGCGCGGCCGGTTCCGGCCGGGGCGGGCTCAGCCGATGTCGCGGGCGGTGATGCCGGGGGTGGCCGGGTCCAGGCCCCAGGTGATGATGCGGCGCGGGTGGATGCGGATGATCTCGGGGCTGTAGCCGGGGTGCATGGGGCCGTGGTCGTCGATGGCCTCGGCGTGGCCGCGCACTTCGATGCCGCGGTCGACGAACGGCTCGTAGCTGACGACGTCGTCGATGACGATGGCCACGCGCGGTTCGCGGCGCGCGTTGCGGTACTTCTGGGTGTCGCCCATGTCCCAGCCGCCGATGTCGAGGGTGCCGAGGTCGAGGTTGAGTTCGAAGACGACGGGGCGCAGCTGGGGGGCGCCGGCGGGGCCGATGGTGGCGAGGCGGGCCATGGTCTGGGCCTTGAGGTAGTCGAGTTCGGCGGGGGTGAAGGGCAAGGTCGTGCTCCTGCCGTGCGTGGTGGACGGGACCGGCCGGGGGCTAGCGGTCGGTGTCGGCTCTGTCCATGATCTCCTGGACGACGGCGCTCTTGGCGTCGGCGTAGTGCTGGACGTGCCACCACACCTGGCCGGCCAGGGCGCGTTTGGTGGCGGCGTAGGCGTCGCGGTCGCGCTCGTCGGCGCGTAGCCGGTCGCGGAAGCGCGGCATCCGGTCGATCTCGGGGCAGCCCGCGCTGAAGACGTGCAGGTTGACGTCGGTGTCGGGACCGTTGAGCAGGCGGTGCTGGTACCAGCCGGGTTCGCGGATCCGCAGTGTGTAGCCGGCCTGGCGCAGAGGCGGGAGGTAGGCGGCTTCGTCGGCGGAGTCGGCGACGGCCAGCAGGATGTCGATCACGGGTTTGGCGCACAGGCCCGGCACCGAGGTGGAGCCGACGTGTTCCACGCGCAGCGCCGCCCCGCCGAGCGCGGCGCGGACGCGCTGGGCTTCCCGTTCGAAGAGCTCGGGCCAGCGCGGGTCGTAGTCGGCGAGGGTGATGGTCGCGCCGTGCGGGCTCAGGCCGCCTACGGTGGCCTCGCGCAGGGCCGCTTCGCTCGTGGGGGCGCGGCCGGGGCCGTCGTGCGGTGCCGGCATCTGCTTCTCCTCCTGTCTCGGGCGCCTGGTGCCGGTGGGCCGAAGGGGCCCGGGCCACCGGGGCGCACGAACGCGCGGCTCGACCAGCGTATCGGCCCTGCTGGTCCGCCGGCGGCGAACCAGCCGTGGACCTCGGCCTGCGGCGATCCAGGACTCCCGGGTGGCCGGGCGGGTGCGGCGGGGCCGCCGTCCAGGCCGGGCCGGACGTGGCGGTGGCCGTCAGCGGCGGCCCGCTCCGGCGCACGGGGTCCGGCCTGCTCGCGATGCCGGATGGCGCGGGGCGTGGCCGACACTGCGGCGGCCGGTTCCCCGATGCGCGTCATCGCGCGCATGCCGCCATAGCGCCGCAGGCCGGAGCCGGGAGTGGGCGGCGGGGGCGTGCCGACGCCGGCTCCCCGTGCACGCCGGGCCGTGCGCCGCAGGTGGCGGGGGCGCGGCGTCTCCGGCCTGGGCCTGGCCCTCGGCGCGTCGCGACACCGCGGTCCCGGCGTCCCTTCGCCGGGGGGCGGTGCCGTGACGCCGCATCGCTTTCGCCCGGCGGCGGCCGGTCGGCCGATCCGGCGGTTGCGCTCCGCCGCGGGTCGCCGTTACGTCGGCGGCGGGCGGCTCTTCCTGAGAACTCGTCACAGAATCGACAAAATCCAGCGACACCGCGGAAAAGACGGTCCGCTATATCCGTTGTCAGGACGTGGCGGACACCGAGCCGCGTCCTGTCCTGAACCCATGGGGAGGGCACGTGCTGACAGAGGTACGGACCTGGCTGGACCGCCGGACCAGCCGCGCGGAGGACTGGGACGTCGAGGCGCTGCTCCGGGCGAAGCGGGGGCAGCGGGTGAGCGTCGTCCTCCCGGCGCGCAACGAGAGCGCCACGGTCGGTGGGATCGTGGCCGCCATCCGCACGGCGCTGTGCGAGACGGTGCCGCTGGTGGACGAGATCATCGTCATCGACTCGCGCAGCACCGACGACACCGCGGGGGTGGCGGCCGAGGCGGGCGCGGCGGTCTACCACCAGGACGCGGTGCGCGCCGACCTGCCGGCGGGCAGCGGCAAGGGCGAGGCGCTGTGGAAGTCGCTGTTCGTCGCGACCGGCGACGTCCTGGTCTTCGTCGACGCCGATTTGACCGCTTTCCGTCCTGGGTACGTCACCGGGCTGCTCGGGCCGCTGCTCACCGACCCGGCGCTCGCCTACGTCAAGGCGTGCTACGACCGGCCGCTCGCCGGTTCGGCGGGGCCGGCCTTCGACGGCGGCCGGGTGACCGAGCTGGTCGCCCGGCCGCTGCTCAACCAGTACTGGCCGCGGCTGGCCGGTTTCGTCCAGCCGCTGTCGGGCGAGTACGCGGGCCGGGGCGACGTGCTGCGGCGGGTGCCGTTCGTGTCGCACTACGGGGTGGAGCTGGCGCTGCTGATCGACCTGCTGGACGAGGTCGGCCTGGACGCGCTCGCCCAGGTCGACCTGGGCGAGCGCGAGCACACCCACCAGTCCACCGCCGACCTGGGGGTGATGGCCGCCCAGATCCAGCACACGGCGCGGCTGCGGCTGGCCAGGTCCGGGCGGCTCACCGACGACGGGTCGGCCGGCACCGAGCTCGTCCAGTACACCCGCGGCGCCGACGGGAAGGGCGGCTACCGGCCGCTGTCCCGGGACACCGCCATCAGCGAGCGCCCCCCGGTGGCGTCCCTGCAGCCCGAGCTGGTCTGAGCGCCCGGGGCCGGCGGCCCGGCAACGGGGTGACCGGCGCGAAGCCCATCGCCGGCGCCGCGGCCATCGCCATCACCCCCTCACTGATGGCCGGTCACCGGCAGCGGGACGGCTCCGAGGCGGCGAGTCCCGGGCAGCGCGGGTCGGGGTGCGATCCGCCTCCACCGCCGCGTGGCCGCTCTTCCATGCCCGGGTCCGGACCGCGCGCCGGTGCGCGTGGCTCCCGTGCCGGCGTGCGGCCGACCGGTGGGGCGGCTCGGCCAGCGCCGTTACGCGGCTGCCGCGACGGTGGACCGTGGCCGAACGTGCGGGCGCCGCGGTCCTGTTTCAGAGCTGGTTCTCGCCGCCGTCGACGTAGATGTTGGCGCCGAGGATGAAGCTGCTCTGTTCTGAGGCGAGGAAGGCCACGACGGCGGCGACCTCCTCCGCGGTTCCCATCCGGCCGATGGGGACCCTGGCCGCGAAGCCCGCCCTGACCGCCTCGGCGTTCTCTTCGCCGACCATGCCGGCGATCGCCGGGGTGTCGATGGTGCCCGGCGAGATCGCGTTGACCCGGATGCCCCGGCCTTTGAGCTCGGTGGCCCAGGTCCGGGCGTACGAGCGCAGGGCGGCCTTGCTGGCCGCGTAGGCGCCGAACGCCTCGACGCCGTCATCGGCGCGGACGGAGGCGTTCAGGATCACCGAGGCGCCCTCGTTGAGCAGCGGCAGCGCCTTCTGCACGGTGAACAGCGTGCCGCCTACGTTGACGCCGAAGATGCGGTCGACGTGCTCCTCGGTGGTCTGCTCCAGTGTCGCGAACCCGGCCGTCCCCGCGTTGGCGAACAGGGTGTCCAGGCCCTTGCCCCGGGCGCGGACCGCGTCGTAGAGCCGGTCCAGGTCGGCGGGGACGGAGATGTCGCCCGGCACCGCGGTGGCCGAGCCGATGGCCTCGACCGCCGCGTCCAGCTCGTCCTTGCGCCTGCCGGTGATGAAGACGTGGGCGCCCTCGCGCGCGAGGCGCTCGGCGGCGGCCAGGCCGATCCCGCTGCTGCCGCCGGTGACGACCGCTGTCGTGTCTTCGAGCAGTCCCATGCCGCTGACCTCCACAAAGTTCGGTACCGATCGGTACAGAAGGGACCCTAGCACTTAACCACCGATCGGTACAGAAGTGGTAGGCTGCTGCGCATGAGCGGTCACGGCAAGGCCCTCATCGGCCGGCCCAGAGGCTTCGACGCCGACGAGGCGCTCGGGCGCGCCCTGGTGGTCTTCTGGGAGCGGGGCTACGAAGGAGCCGGCATCGCCGACCTGACCAGCGCCATGGGCATCACCAAGACCAGCATGTACGCGGCCTTCGGCAACAAGGAGCAGCTGTTCCGCAGGGCCCTGGAGCTCTACACCGAGGGGCCGGCCTCGTACGGGATGCGAGCCCTGGAGGAGCCGACCGCCCACGCCGTGGCCACGGCGTTCCTCAACGGCACGGTCCAGGCCACCACCCGCCCCGGTTGCCCTTCCGGCTGCCTGGGCGTCCAGGGCTCACTGGCGTCCGGCGACGCCGGAGGGCCGGCGCGCGACGCGCTGATCCAGTGGCGCAACGACGGGCGCCTGCGCCTCGCGGAACGTTTCCAGCGGGCCGTCGACGAGGGCGACCTCCCACCGGGCACCGATGCGGAACGGCTGGCCCGCTACATCATGACGGTGTCGTTCGGTATCGCCGTCCAGGCCGCCAGCGGCATCGGCCGCGATGACCTCCAGGAGGTCGCCGACATGGCACTGCGCGGCTGGCCACCGGCCTGAGCGATGACGGCCGGCCGCCGAAACCCGGGTCGCGCCGCGGTCCCCGGCGGCCCGGCCGCGCCGGCTCCACCGTCTCCGCCCGGCTCGGGCGGGCAGGCCCGGGTGCGCCGGTCAGCCGGCCTGGCGGCGGCTGCGGTAGGCGTGCACCTTGCGGCGGTTGCCGCACCGCTCCATAGAGCACCAGCGCCGGTTGCCCGGGCGCGAGGTGTCGAGGAACACCAGGTGGCAGTCGGGGGCGGCGCACTCGCGGACGCGGGTCGCGGCGGGCCCGGTGATCAGGTCGATGGCCTCGCGCGCGGCGGCGCCCAGGACCTGGACACCGCTCAGCGGCGTGTGCCAGGCGCGGGCGCCGGTCGCGGGGTCGATGCGGGGGCGTGGGGAGGCGGCCGCGCCGTCGTTGATCAGGGCGAGGGCTCCGGGAACGGGCCGCCGGCCGTGGGCGAGATCGCGGGCCACCGTCCACATGCTGTCGCGGAACCGCTTGATGTCGTGCAGTTCCATCGGCTTGATCCGCAGGTCACCGGCGGCCAGCGGCGCGATGGCGGCGAGCCGGGAGTCCACGAGCCAGGCGGCCAGGTCGTCGGGAGTGTGCAGGATCTCGTGGCGGCGGTGGGCGCCCGGGCCGCCGGTGACCAGCAGCTCCAGCCAGAACCCGCCCGGGTCGAACCGGTAGCGTTCACCGGCCGGTCCGGTCAGCAGTCTCCCCTCACCGCTCATGTAACCAGTATAGGCGGTGTCGCTAACCGGTATGTGCGGTTAGCGGCGGCTGGGAGCCGCACCACCATGACCGGGCGGACCGGGACTCTGTCCTTCAATGGTGTGGCCGGGCCGCGTCGCCGTCCCCGACCTGCGGCCCGGCCGAATCTCCGCGGCGGGTGGGGGCCGGTAGGTTCGGTGCCCATGGAGGATCCCCAGGCCACGCGCCCGCCGCGGCGCAGCGTCCGGGACTGGGCGGCGGACGGCGCCCTGTTCCTGTTCGCCGTGCTGTTCGGGCTGGCCGAGTTCGGTGACGGGTCCCTTCCGGGGGTGCTGGGCGGCGCCGACGTGGTGGCGGGCGTGCTCGGCTGTGCGGGGGTGTGGGTGCGACGGCGGTGGCCGGTCGGGTTCGCGCTCGTGGTGACGCTGCTGTCGGCGTTCTCCGCCACGGTCTCGGGGGCGGCGGTGGTGGGCATGTTCACCGTCGCCGTGCACCGGCCGGCCCGGGTGACCGCCGCGATCGGCGCTCTCGGGCTGCTGCTCGTGCCGCCGTACGCGGTCATTCACTATGACGACCAGTCGTTCGTGGTGGTGGTCACGCTGCTGGCCGGCGCGATCTACCTCGCCGCGATCGGGTGGGGGCTGTCCATCCGCAACCGCCGCCAGTTGCTGCAGTCGCTCCGGCTGCGGGCGGAGCGGGCCGACGAGGAGGCCCGGCTGCGGGCGGAGCAGGCGCAGCTGCGGGCCCGCGAGCAGCTCGCCCGTGAGATGCACGACGTGCTCGGGCACCGGTTGTCGCTGCTGAGCGTGCACGCCGGTGCGCTGGAGTTCCGGCCGGACGCTCCGGCGGAGGAGGTCGCGCGCGCGGCCGGGGTGATCCGGCAGAGCGCGCACCAGGCCCTGCAGGACCTGCGGGAGGTGATCGGGGTGCTGCGGGCGCCGGTGGGGGAGCTGCCGAGCCCACGGCTGGCCGACCTGCCGGAGCTGGTGGCGGAGTCGCGGCGCGCCGGGATGCGGGTGGAGGTGGCGGTCGAGGTGGCCGAGGACACGGTCCCCGGCGCCGCGGCCCGCACCGTCTACCGGATCGTGCAGGAGGGGCTGACCAACGCGCGCAAGCACGCACCGGGCGCCGGTGTGGCGGTCACCGTGGACGGAGGTCCGGGGGCGGGGCTGACCGTGGAGGTGCGCAATTCCCGGCCTGACGGCCCGCCCGGCGCCGGTCAGGTGCGCGGTCAGGGGCTGGTCGGGCTCGCGGAGCGCGCGGCGCTGACCGGGGGTCGGCTGGAGTACGGCCGGACGGCGGACGGCGGGTTCCGGGTGGCGGCATGGCTACCCTGGCCGGCATGACCCGATCCGACACCGCGCCGGTGCGCGTGCTCATTGTCGACGACGATCCGCTGCTGCGCGCGGGCCTGGCCATGATGCTGGGCGGCGCGCCCGATATCCGGCTGGTGGCCGAGGCCGGTGACGGTGCGCAGGTGGGCGCGCTCGTCGCGCGGCACGCCCCCGACGTCGTGCTGATGGACATCCGGATGCCCGGCGTGGACGGGCTCGCCGCGACCGAGGCACTGCGGTCCCGGCCCGGTGCGCCGGAGGTGATCGTGCTGACGACGTTCGACGCCGATGAGCACGTGCTCCGGGCGTTGCGGGCGGGCGCGGCGGGGTTCGTGCTCAAGGACACCCCACCGGCCGAGATCGTGTCCGCGATCCGGGAGGTGGCGGCGGGGCGGCCGGTGCTCTCGCCGGAGGTGACGCGGCGTCTCATCGCGCGGGCGGTGCAGCCCGGCCGGCACGCGCGGCGGGCCGCGGCGCGCGAGCGGCTGGCGGTGCTGAACGAGCGGGAGCGCGCCGTGGCGGTGGGGGTCGGGCGCGGCTGGTCCAACGCCGAGATCGGCACGGCGCTGCATCTGAGCCTGTCGACGGTGAAGACGCACGTGTCGGCGGTGCTGACCCGGCTCGGTCTCAACAACCGGGTGCAGATCGCGCTGCTGGTCCACGACGCCGAGCTCGCCGAGCCGGCGGAGTGAGACGGGGCCGGGAAAGCGCGACGGCCCCCGCCGCCCGGATGGGCGGCGGGGGCCGCGATGCTGCGGGGCCGGCACGGCGGTCGCCTCACGGCGTGTCGCACAACGCGGCTCCGAAGACCGCCCGCCCGCCCACCGGTGGTGGGCCGCGGGCGCGGTATTCCGCGAAGGCATTGAGTGGAGCCCGGGGGACACTTTCTACCGCACCGACCCGCACACCTGACAACCACGGAGGCGGGGGCCGGTATTCCGCCGCTGGAGTGACGGCGGTCACAGTGCGGGTGGGCGGGCGCATTCCGGCGGGCGGAAAACCGGGGTCGGATCCCGCAACGCGCGCCCGTCGATTTCTCGCGCCTTGGCACTACCTGTGATGATTCTGTCTGTGTGGCGTGAACTGATAGCTGACCTGTCCCCGGAAACCGACCTGCCCGGGCCCGCCGATGAGGCGGCGATCGCGGAGGTCGAGAAGGTGCTCGCCCTGCCGCTGCCCTTCGAGCTGGCGGCGCTGCTGCGCGAGGTCAACGGGGTTCACAACACCTACGGCGACGCCGTGGTGTGGCCGGCCGAGCGGCTCGTCGAGGACAACCTCGCCATGCGCGCCGAGCCGGACTATCTGGAGCTGTACGCGCCGTTCGACCACCTGATCTTCTTCGGCGACAGCGACATGGGGCCGCAGTTCGCCTACGTGCACACCGACTACGGGCCGGGGATCATCGTGTGGGACCACGAGACCGACCAGCGGCGGTTGGTGTCGGTGTCGCTGCGGGACTACTTGTTCCGCTGCTTCACGCAGGGCAACGGCTGGTTCCGGTGAGCGCGGCGCTCCACCCACCCGGCCGGACCTGAAGCCGTGAGGGAGCTGGACGTCAAGGAATTCATCCCCTGTCCGCTCTGCGGCTGAAGGACGAACGATATGGACATCAGTACTGACGAGGTGACCTGGGAGAGCCGCCGGGCGCGGCTGGCCGCCTCTCTCGACACCGCCGATCCGATCTGTGCCGCCTTCGCCGCGGTGCCGCGCCACCTGTTCATCCCGGAGCGGGTGTGGCCGGAGCTGGTCGGCCCGGCGCTGGACCGTACCGCCGACCCACGGGCATGGGCTGATCTCGTCTACTCCGACACGCCCGTCACCACCGAGGTCAACGACGGTGCGGAAGGGCGCGTCAACCGCCCGTCGTCGTCCTCGTCCATGCCCTCGGTCATGGCGAAGATGATCGAGGCCGCCGCCATCGGACCGGGTATGCGGGTGCTCGAAATCGGAACCGCCACCGGATACAACGCCGCGGTTCTCAAACACCTCGTCGGCGCGGACGGACATGTGGTCACCGTCGAAATCGCCCCGCACCTCGCGAGCAGCGCCCGCCGTGCCCTGCACGCGGCCGGTTACGCCGTCGAGGTGCTGACGGGTGACGGCGCCGGGGACCATGCCGCCGGTGCGCCGTTCGATGCCGTCGTCGCGACCTGCGCGGTGGTCCGTGTTCCGTCCGGCTGGCTCCGCCGGACCTGGCCGGGCGGGGTCGTCGTCGTGCCATGGAAGCCCGGAGCGGCGCTCCCCGGTGGACTGCTCGCCCGCCTCGTCGTCGACGCTGGGGGAGGAGCGCGGGGCGGCTTCACCGGGGGCACGTCGTTCATGCTCATCAGGTCCCAGCGGTGGCGTGGCAGGTTCCACGGCGATGTCGCCCGGCCCGAGCACGTCCGTACCTGTGCCGACGACCCGTGCCGCGTCGTCACCGATGACGACTCCGGGCCGGTTCTCGCGATGATGGTGCCCCACTGGCAGTGGGCTCCCCGCCGCGCCGCCGACGGTTCGGTGTTCGTGGCGGTGTCCGCCACCGACGGCCCCTCGTGGGCGCGGCTGTACCCGGACGGCCGGGTGGAGCAGGGCGGGCCGCGCCGGTTGTGGGACGAGCTGGAGTCCGCCCACCTGCGGTGGGAGCGGCTTGGCCGGCCGGGGATCACCGGCTTCGGGCTGACCGTGGCGGCGGACGGCGCGCACACGGTGTGGCTGGGCGATCCCGCCGGGCCTTCCTGGGAACAGCCGCCGGACGCCGGCCCGGGGTGATCCTCGCGGTACCGGTGCGGTATCCAGGTGCGCGACCACCGCACCCCGGTGGCCCGGCTGGAGGTGCGGACCGGGGCGTCGTGGACGGAGCCGCCGCGGGCCGAGTACGACCACTTCATCTCGGAGTCCGGGCTCGGCTGCGGCTCCGACCTCCGCATCACCGGCATCTACGGTCGGTCGCTGGGGGCCGGGCGGTTCGCCCAGCGCTGAGCCGGGCGGCCGGGCGCGTCAGCGGGCCGGGTGCCCGGCCCGCAGCAGCGGCGCCAGCAGCCTCGCGGGTTCCAGCGTGGCGGGGCGGTCGCTGACCTGCCCGTCGCCGACCTCGACCACCCGCCACGCGCCGTCGGCGCGGCGGGCGAGGTCGGTGGTGACGAATCGGCAGTCCAGCGCGGCGACCAGCGGGCCGACGGCCGCCAGGTCCGGTTCGGGATGCTCTTCGGGGGTGTCGGGGTGCGGGCCCACCGCGATGGGTGCGCCGTCCAGCCACCACACGCGGGCCTCGGCGGCGCGGCCGGCCGTGGAGAAGGTCTCGTAGGCGCGCAGCACGATCCCGCCGGCCAGGTCGTCGCCCTGCAGTTCGGTGAACCGGGCGACGATCCGGTGCAGCCCGGCCGAATCGGCGAGGTCCGGGACGAAGCAGGCGGTGTCCCAGTCGGATTTGCGGGACTTGACGTAGTCCTTCACCACGCCCGGTCCGCCGCCCAGGGGCGCGGCGAGCGCCGCCAGGTCGGCGGGCGCCGGCGGGCGCGCCGGATCGGGCAGCGGCGTCCACACGCTCGCGGGCGTGACGGGCTCGAACACCGGGTACCAGCCGGGGAGTTCGTGCGCGCGGCGGTACCGGCCGGGCGGCACGGCGAGGGCGGCCCCGCGGCCGGCCAGAGCGGCGGCGAGGTCGGCGTAGCGGCCGGCCGGGATCATCCATCCGCGGTACCAGAGCGGACCGGCTCCGGCGGGGACCCGGCGGATGGCCTCGGCGGTGTCGCCGCGCAGCAGGGCGTCGTGGTCCAGCAGGATGATGCCGGCGCCGAGTTCGCGGGCCTCGGCGGCCTCGGCGCCAAAGTGCCGGTCGACCCGCCGCGGGGTGAGCGGATCGCTGGGGTAGAGCAGGGCGGAGGTCACGGCGGCCATTCTGCCGTGCCGGCCGCGGCACCGGGGGACCGGCGCGAAGGCGGACCCGCCGGGCCGTCGTGACCGCCATGGCGTCGGCGGGTGCCCGTTCCGGTGCGGGCGGCCGCGCGTCGGCGGCCGCCCGCACCGAAGGCCAGTGTCGCGGGGCGACCGGACCGCTCCCCACCACAGGGCGGCCCGCTGGCCGTGCGGTGCCTCACCCAGGTCAGATCAGGCACGACTGGTGTTCCGGACGCGCCGCGGCCCTCACCTGGCCGCGGCGCCGAGCGGGGGTGATCCGGGAATGTGCTGGGCATCGTCCCCGCTCGCCGACACAAAGCTAAGCCGATATGGTCGCCCCTTCCGATGCCGAATACGTTGCGGGACCTTTCACAACAATTCCGAACACTCGTGAACATCCGCGAACATCACAAAACGTGGGTGGACGTTCGGCGACGTTCGGGAATTCGGTGTCCGGGTGGTGGGACTGGGTGGCGCTGCGGTGACCTGGCGTGATGGTCCGGCGGGTGGAATTTCGGGCGAATAAAAGGCCATTCTCGGACAATCCCGGCCTCCACAAAAGCCGCGTATGACTCACATCACAGATTAATGTTAAGCTTATTGGCGACTGCGGCGCTTGAGGTATTTTCTTGAGCCACATAGACGCGGCTTCACGAAGGTGGACTCACCACCCACCCATGCCGTTTTCAATGTCTCACCCAGGTCAGAGCAACCAAAGGTACATCGTGTCGAATATCCATTTCTCCGGCTCCCCGGCCCCGGGGCGCCGGTGCACGCCTGTCCGATCCACCACGCACACGCTCCGCTTCCCCGGCGCACACCCGGCCCGCTGCCGGCGCTCCCCGCGGGAGGCCCGATGATCGAAGCGATCCCTCCCGACTCCCCCGCCGGCCGGGCCATGCGCGACTGGGCCCGGGAACTCGACCCCACCGAGCCGTACCCGTTCGAGACCGCCTTCCTCTCCGGCAAGCTGTACAAGGTCCGGCGCTCCACGGCCGGCTGCTCCATCGTCGTGGCGGAGAAGGACGACTTCCGGCGCGTCCACGTGGCCGAGGACAAGGTCGTCCCCGCCGGTGTGATCCCCGCCCGGCTGGCCGGCCCGCAGGCGCTCGAACTCGCGCTCGCCGAGGCGCGCAGCCGCAAACCCGGGTACGCGGCACTGCCCAGGGCCACCCCCGACATCGACGGGCACGACCTGCGCCCCGACCCGCTGCGCGCCCGCAGCCCGGAGGCGTTCGTCGAGGCCATGCGGGCCTTTCGCGTGTGGGCCGGCGAACCGTCGTACCGCGCCATGCAGAGCCGCTGCGGCCGGCGCGTCGCCGCCTCGACGTTCTGCACCGCGCTGAAGAGCGACGAGATGCCCAAGCTCGGCCTGGTCGAGGCGTTCGTGGAGGCGTGCGGCGGCGACGAGGACGAGAAGCGCCGGTGGACCACCGCCTGGCGCCGCGTGACGATGCGGGACTACACGCGGATCGACCCCCGCGGCTCGGCGGACGAGTTCTACTTCTGGGTCGCCGACCGGTTCCCGCGCCGCGACCGCGCCGCCGGCTGACCCACGCGGCCGTCGCGCCGGGGGCGCGGCGGCCGGCCGCCGAAATCGTGGGGCCGTGCCGATCGCCCTCAGTGTTCTCCGGTGCCGGCCCGAGCGGATCCATTCCGTTCGGCGGCCGCTTTCCAGCCTCGTGTTCTCTCCGGAACCGGTCGGCCATCGCGGCGGTCCACCGCCACCGCGGCGGACGGTGACGCCGGCGGCCGTCGGCGTCACGCCTTCGGGCCGTGCCGCCGTGCGCGTGCTAACTTGCACTCTGTCGTACCGAACGACATGCGCTATTCACGTACCGGAAAGACGAGCAGGCGATGTCCGAGCAGCACACCTCCGACCGCTCCACCGACACCCGGGTCCGGGTGCAGGGCGAGCCCGTGGAGTCCTACCCGGCCATGGCGCCGGAGGCCGAGCGGGGGACCGTCCGGCGGGTCACCGTCATCGGGGAGGACGTGCTGCACCGGCGCAACCTGGACGTCACCGAGTTCGGTACCCCGGAGCTGGCCGCGCTGATCGACGACATGTTCCGCACCATGTACGTCGCCGAAGGGGTCGGTCTGGCCGCCAACCAGGTCGGCGTCGATCTGCGGGTGTTCGTCTACGACTGCCCCGACGATGAGGGGGTGCGGCACGTCGGCCACGTCGTCAACCCGGTGCTGGACGAGCGCGGCCCCGACGACACGCTCGTGCTGGAGAACGAGGGCTGCCTGTCGGTGCCCGGCCCGCACGCCGAGCTGGCGCGCGCCGAGCGCGCCGTGGTGCGCGGGTTCGACCGCGACGGTGCCCCGATCGTCATCGAGGGGACCGGGTACTTCGCGCGGTGCCTGCAGCACGAGACCGACCACACCCTCGGCCGGCTCTACGTCGACCGGCTGGCCAAGCGCGACCGCAAGAAGGTCCTCAAGCAGATGAACGAGATGCGCGACAGCGTGTTCGCCCGCCGTGCGGCCAACGCCGCCGCCCTGGACGCCGGTGAGGAGATCGGCGCCCGCCCGGAGCCCGAGGAGTAGGGCGCGGGCGGCGACGGGCAGGGGAGGACCATGGACGAGCGGGACACGCCGCGGGCGGACGCCGGGGAGGCGGCCGTGGCCGCGCTGCTCGCCGGCGTTCCGCTGTTCGCGCCCGTCGGCGAGCAGCGGCCGGGGCGGGTCGGTTCCACCACGGCCGACCCGGCCACCGGCGAGGTGCACAAGGCCATCGTGGAGTACGGCACCGGCGAGGGCGGCACCGACGTGGAGATCATGACCCGCCGCTGGGACGCCGGGGAGGCGGGCCCCGAGCAGGCGCGGGCGTTGTGCGTGGAGCGGGACTTCATGCAGCGCCGCATGCGCGGCGACCTCGACGCCCGCCCCCTCCCGCTGCCCGAGGGGTCGGCCTGGACCACCCGGCGGATCGACGTCGACGGGACCCCGCGCGACTTCACCGTCCTGGCCACCCCGTTCTCCTGGGTGGCGGTGGCCGCCCTTCCCGGCGGCGTCCTGGTCCGGCTCTTCGCGTCGGCGCCCCGGCCGCACCTGGCCGCGCTGCGCCGGATCACCGCCCCCGGCGATCTCCGCCCGATCGTCGGCCGCTCCTGAGCGGCGCGCGGCGGCGAGACGCCGCCGGGCCCGCCGGTCACCTCGCCACGCCGCGGTGCCCCCCCGCCCGCGCGAGCGCCCCGCCCCGAAACGGGGTAGGGACCGAACACGGGGACATTCGCCGACATTCCGCGCCCCACCGTGGGGAGCGGGGGCCGTGGGTGCGCCGTTCACGGCGTCCGCGTGCGGCGCGGGGGAGGTGAGCGAGCGGTGCGCAGTCCGGTCGAGCCCGCCTTCGCCGAGGAGCGGATCCAGCGCGGACTGGACGGCGCGGTCGAGCGCGCGGTGCGGGAGACCGGGGCGTCGGTGGGCGGGCTGTACCTGCGGCCGCCGGGTGAGCGGGTGCTGTGGCTCACGGTGCTGACCGGTATGCCTCCCGAGATCGCCGCGCCGTGGATGCGGGTGGCGCCGAACGATCCGATGCCGGTCGCCGACGCCGTGCGGGACGGCCGCCTGGTCTGGATCAACGGGCCCGAGGAGATGGCGCGGCGCTACCCCCGGCCCGCCGTCGTGCTGCCCTACCAGTTCTGTCTGGCCGCCGCGCCGATCGTCTCCGGGGCGGCCGTCCACGGCGGCCTGGTGCTGATGCTGCCGGCCTCCCATCCCCCGTGGCTGAGCCGGCGCGAGCGCGTCCGGATCCGTACGGCCTGCCGTGCGGTGGGCCGGCTGCTGGGGGAGGCCGCCGCCCATGGCCGGCCGGTGCGGCCGGGTGCGCGGCCGCGGCTGCTCGTCCCGCCCCGCGCCGTTCCCCCGGCGGGGGAGCCGGCGGCCGCGGTGGAGTTCGTCGACCGGCTCCCCGGAGGGGCGTGCGCGCTCGACCTGAGCGGCCGGATCACGTTCGTCACCCCGGCCGCGGCGGGGCTTCTGGGCGTCAGGGCGGCCGGCCTGGTGGGCCGCCCGCCGTGGGAGGCGCTGCCGTGGATGGACGTCCCCGAGGTCGAGGACGCCTACCGGTCGGCGCTGATCAGCCGCGAGCCCGTACGGTTCACCGCTCTGCGGCCCCCGGACCGGTGGCTGTCCTTCGAGCTGTACCCGGACGCCTCGGGGATCAGCGTGCGCGTGAGCCCGGCGGCCGAGGCCGACTCCGAGAGCCCCGCGCGGCGTGGCCGCGGCGCGGCGGCGACGGTGCCCAGCCGCTCGGCCGTGCTGTATCACCTGATGCACCTGGCCGTGACGCTCACCGAGACCGTGAGCGTGCAGGACGTCGTCGACCAGGCCGCCGACCAGTTGATGTCGGCCGTCAACGCCGAGGCGCTGGCGCTGATGACGGCGGAGGACGGGCGGCTGCACATCATCGGTTTCCGCGGGTACGGACCGGACCTCATGGCCCGCTTCGACGCCGTCCCGCTGACCACGGCCACCCCGGCCGTGCACGTGCTGAACACCGGCGTCCCCAGCTTCTTCTCCGGTTTCGCCGAACTCAGGCGCTCCTACCCCGAAGCGGTGCGACTGGACGACATGGCCTCGTGGGCGTTCCTTCCCCTCATCGCCTCCGGCCGCCCGGTCGGGACGCTGGTGCTGGCCTACGCGCGCCGCCGCCACTTCGCGCCCGGCGAACGGGCGGTGCTCACCTCGCTGGCCGGGGTGGTCGCGCAGGCGCTGGACCGGGCCCGCCTCTTCGAGGCCAAGCGGGATCTCGCGCACCGGCTGCAGGCGGGTCTGCTCCCGCACAGCCTCCCCGACGTGCCCGGGCTGCGGGTGAGCGCCCGCTACCTGCCGGCCCGCCGGGGCATGGGGGTCGGCGGCGACTTCTACGACCTCATCCGCATCGACGCCACGACCGTCGCCGCGGCGATCGGTGACGTGCAGGGGCACAACGTGGACGCGGCGGCCCTCATGGGGCAGGTGCGCACCGCCGTGCACGCGCACGCCACCGCGGGGGCGTCGCCGAGCCAGGTGCTGGCCCGCACGAACCGGCTGCTCACCGACCTGGACCCGGGCCTGTTCACCAGCTGCGTCTACCTGCACCTGGATCTGCGGCGCCACCGGGTGCGCGTGGCGAGCGCCGGCCATCCGCCGCCGCTGCTACGCCGTCCCGATGGCCGGGTCGAGGAGGTGCGGGTGCCGCGTGGGCTGCTGCTGGGGATCGAGCCGGACGTGGAGTACCCGGCCGGTGTCATCGGCCTGCCGCCGGGTGCGGTGCTCGCCCTCTACACCGACGGGCTGGTCGAGGCGCCGGGTGTCGACATCGAACGGTCGACGGCGGTGCTCGCCGGCCATCTGGCGCGCAGTGATCCGCACGACCTGGACGCCGTCGCCGACACCCTTGTCGCGTGCGCCGCGACACGCGGTGACGACATCGCGCTGCTGCTCGTGAGCCCCGGGGAGGCGGCCGGCTGAGGGGGCGGCGCGCCGTTCCGGCGTGCTCTACACTCTCCGGATGCCCACGCACCACACGCCCCCGGAGCGATTCGTCACCCTGCGCGGCCGCCGGTTCGGGTACCTGGACTTCGGCGGAGACGGCCCGGCGGTGCTGGCGCTGCACGGGCACTTCGGCCGCGGCCGGATCTTCGCCGGCCTGGCCGATGCGCTGCGGGGCCGGTACCGGGTGATCGCCCTGGACCAGCGGGCGCACGGGACGTCGGACAACGGTGGCGACGTGCGCCCGGAGGAGTACGTCGCGGACGCGGCGGAGTTCGTGCAGGCGCTGGGCCTCGCGCCGGTCGCGGTCGTGGGCCACTCCATGGGCGGCGCGGTCGGGTACCTGCTGGCCGCCCGCCATCCGGAGCTGGTGCACGCGCTGGCCGTCGTCGACATGGGCGCGGTCACCGGGGAACCGGAGGTCGCCCACCCGGTGCTCGACGTCACGGGCTGGCCGCGGCGCGCCCCCTCGCGTGCCGCCCTGGCGGCCGGCATCGAGGCCGCGGGGATCCCCGACCCCGGCTACTTCATGGACAGCGCGGTGGAGTTCGCCGACGGGTGGGGGCTGCTGTTCGACCACGGTGACATGATGCGGTCGCAGCGGGCGCTGCTCGGCGACTACTGGGCGGAGTGGGCGTCCGGGCGGCAGCCCGCGCTGCTGCTGCGCGGCGCGGCGAGCACGATCCTGTCGGCGTCGATGGCCCGGCGGATGGCCGGGCGGCGGCCCGGGTGCGAGCTGGTGGAGTTCCCCGGCTGCGGGCACTGGCTGTACGCCGACGACCCGGACGCGTTCGCCCGGGCCGTCGGCGGTTTCCTGGACCGGCACCGGCCGGCCGGGTGATTCAGTCCCGGGCGGCGGCGGTGCTGTCCGCGGTGCGGGTCTCGCCGTCCGCCGTGGCCGGGGCGGCGGTCGCGGCGCGCCGGTCCAGCAGGCCGGACACCACGATCAGGCCCAGTCCGAGGACGGCGAGGCCGGCGCCCAGCAGGCTGGGGGCGGTGTAGCCGTAGCCGGCGGCGATCACGAGGCCGCCGAGCCAGGCGCCGGCCGCGTTGGCGAAGTTCAGCGCGGCGTGGTTGAGCGCCGCGGCCAGGGAGGGCGCGTCCTTGGCGGCGTCCATGAGGCGGGTCTGCAGCGCGGGGATCAGCATGCTGGCGGTGAAGCCGAGCAGGAACACCGAGACGACCGCCGCGGCCTTGTACTCGGCCGCGACGTGCAGGACCAGCAGCATCATGGCGATGGCGGACATGCTGGCGAGCATGCTGGGCAGGACGGCGTGGTCGGCCATGCGCCCGCCGGTGAGGTTGCCCAGGGTCATGCCGATCCCGTAGACGGCCAGGATGAGGGTGACCGCGCTCTCGCCG